>CP073746.1:617500-1235000 GCA_024397995.1 bacterium SCSIO 12827
GGGCTGGGTTGGGCGAAGGTGACGCGGCCCGGTTCGATGATGACACCGTCGTCGAGGGCGCGGTCGGCCAGCTTTCCGGCGTCGAAGCCGGTTGGCCCGCTGACCCAGTAGCTGGTGCCCCCGAAGGTCGGCGCCTTGGACCAGCCGGGCAGGTGGTCGGCGAGTGCCCGGCCCATGATCTTCCAGCGTTCGCGGTAAGCCTTCTGCAGCTTGTGGACCAAGCTGTCGTGATGGCCGAGGGCGAGGAACAATGCCGCCGTGCGCTGGTTGTTGTTGGGCGCGTGGCGCAGCATCAGCCGGCGCAAGGCGCGGGCTTCCTTGATCAGCGGCGCCGGGCCGACCAGATAGCCCAGGCGTAGGCCGGGGAACAGGGTCTTGGACAGCGATCCCACGTAGATCACCCGACCGGCCGTATCCATGGATTTCAGGGCCGGCGTCGGCTCGGACACGTAATTGGTTTCCCATTCGTAATCGTCTTCGATGATCACGAAGTCCTTTTCTCCGGCGCGGGTCAGCAGGCCCTGACGCCGGGCCTTGGGCATGGTGACCGTGGTCGGGGCCTGATGCGACGGCGTCACGAACACGATGTCGGCGCCGTCCAACTGTTTGTCCACGGGCAGGCCGTGGGCGTCGACCGGGACCGGCAGGATGTGGTCGGTCTTCAGCCCGAAGATGTTTCGCACGTCGGGATACCCCGGATCTTCGATGGCGACGCGGGTGTCTTCGCGGACCAAAAGGGCGGCCAGGATATAGAGCGCGTTTTGCGCGCCCAACGTCACCAGGATTTCATCGTCGCGGGCCAGAATGCCCCGGCGCGGCAGCAGGCGCGTCTGAATCTGTTCCACCAGCATGGGATCGTCGGCGGCGAGGGCGTCGCCGGTCCACACGTCCATGCCCTTGCGGCCGAGCGCCTGGCGCGAGCATTCCCGCCACTGCGCGATGGGAAACAGGGATTGGTCCACCTGGCCGTAAATGAACGGATAGGGATAGGTCAGCCAGTTGCCCGGCTTTTCGATATTGGCTTGATCGGATGGATGGACCTGGAACCGCGCGGCCCAATCGGGGCCATTGCTGGGCCGTGGGTCAGGCGTGGGCGGCAGGGCCGCGGGTTCGTCGGCGCGACCCTCCATGATGTCGTCGGTGACGTAGAAGCCGGACCGTTCGCGGGATTCCAGATAACCGTCGTCGACCAGTCCCTGATAGGCCAGGACCACCGTATTGCGCGATACGCCCAGGCTTTTCGCCAATTTACGTGACGACGGCAGAGGGTCGCCGGCCGGCAACTGGCGGCCGAGGATGGCCGAGACCAGCATCTCGCGGATCTGGCCTTGGATCGAAATGTTGGGCCGCCGGTCCAGGTGAAATATGCCGTCGCGCATGTTGCTCCGTTGGTCTGCACAAGTGCGAAAAGTGGTCCAGGGAATCGCCGAGTCTGGCTCTAACATGGTGCCAGAGGCGCAGATTACGATGGCGCCAATCAACTGACAACCCCGACGGTTCAGAGAATTCCCGAAGAATTCCGATGGGCCGCACGGCATTTCCGCCGCCAGGAACCGACCTGCGGCGCCCCCGAGGAGGATCGACCATGGAATACAATACCAATTCCCTTGAAGAGAACTGGATGCCCTTCACCGGCAATCGGGACTTCAAGAAAAGTCCGCGCATCGTCGTGCGCGGCGAAGGGGTGCATTACTACGATCACAAGGGGGGTAAGATTCTCGACGGCTCGTCGGGTCTGTTCTGCTGCCCGCTCGGCCATGGCCGCAAGGAAATCGCCCAGGCGGTTTACGAGCAGCTGTTGGAAAACGACTACACCCCGCCGTTCCAGCTTGGCCATCCGGGGGCTTTCGATCTGGCCCAGCGGGTCGCCCGCATCACGCCCGAGCCCATGAACCATATCTTCTTCGCCAACTCGGGCTCGGAAGCCATCGACACGGCGCTGAAGATCGCCATGGCCTATCACCGCGTCAAAGGCCAGGGCCACCGCACCCGTTTCGTCAGCCGCGAGCGCGCCTACCACGGCGTCAACATCGGCGGCACGTCCTTGTCGGGTATGGTCAAGAACCGCGAGACGTTTTCCGGCACCATGCCGGGCGTCGTGCACATGCGCCATACCTGGGACCCCAAGCAGGCCTTCACCCGGGGCCAGCCGGAAACCGGCGCCGACCTTGCCGACGACCTGCAGCGCATCTGCGAAAACGTCGGTGGGTCGACCATCGCCGCCTGCTTCGTTGAACCCATCGCCGGGTCCACGGGCTGCCTGGTGCCGCCCAAGGGATACCTGGAACGGCTGCGCGAAATCTGCGACGCCCACGGCATCCTGCTGGTGTTCGACGAGGTCATCACCGGTTTCGGCCGCACGGGTGCGCCCTTCGCGGCCCAGGCCTTCGGCGTCACGCCGGACCTGATGACCATGGCCAAAGCGATCACCAACGGCTGTCAGCCCATGGGCGCCATCGCCGTGAAGGACGAGATCTACGAGACCATCATCAACGCGGCGCCCGAGAACGCGATCGAGCTGTTCCACGGCTATACTTATTCGTCGCATCCGGCAGCCTGCGCCGCCGGCGTCGCCGTGCAGAAGATCTACGAAGCCGACAACACCTTCGAGAAGGCGGCCGGCATGGTCGATTATTTCCAGAACGCGCTGTATTCCCTCGAAGGGCTTGACTGTCTGGCCGACATCCGCGGCTACGGCATGATGGGCGCCATCGAACTGAAGCCCAAGGGCAATCCGGGGGCGCTCGGCACCCAATTCCAGAAAGACCTGTTCTGGCGCGGTCTGCACGTGAAATTCACGGGCGACTGCGGCGTCGTGGCGCCGGCCTTCGTCGCGAGTGAGGCGGACATCGACGCGATGATCGGCCTGCTTCGGGAAGCGCTCGAAGAAATCTGATTAGGGTCGGGTTGGTGAATTAAAGGCCGGGGCCGCTGGGCGGTCCCGGCTTTATTATTTCGCCGCCAGGTAGCGGTCGCGGTAGGCGTTGCGCAGGCCCGCGAACCACACGGGTTCGTCCGGCCACCACCACAACTTCTCCAGCGCGTCCCCAGGGTAGGCGTCCTGAAACGCCTGACGGGCCTTCTTGGTCAGCAGGCCTTCGACCCCCTGGACCACGGAGTTGTAGCCCGAGGCATTGCTCATCTGCGCGCCGGCGCGGGCGGTGTAGAGTGCGTCGACAAAGGCATGGGCGGCGTCGACGTTCTTGGCCGCCGCCGTCAGCGACAGCCCGTCCATCCAGGCAAAGGCCCCTTCCTTCGGCGCCATGTAGGCGATCGGCTGGCCGGCCTTGGTCAGTTCGATGGCCGGGCCGTCCCAGGTCTGGCCGATCACCACGCCGTTGCGGGTGAAGTTGGTCTTCTGGCTTTCGTGATCATGCCACAGGGCGCGTAGCCAGGGCTTGTGCGCGATGGCGAATTTAAGGATGTCGCCCCAGATGCTGCGCATGGTGCCTTCGTCCTTGTAGGCGTCCTGCAGCGGGGGCAGTTTCCCCTGTTCGGCCAGCATGCGCCCGATCCCGGACATCAGCGAATGGGCTCGACCTTGGATCAGCCCCTTCATTTCCGGCAGCCACAGGTCGGCCAGGGACAGGTTGCCGTAGACGCCCATGAAGCGGTCCGTGCGCCAAGCGATGCCTTCCGTCCCCCAGATATGGGGCAGATGATGCTGGCCCTTGTTCCAGGACCAGCTTTCGGAAATTTTCAGGAACGCAGGCTGCACGTTGGCCAGGTTCGGGATCTTCTTCATGTCCCAGGCCTGGGTCATGTTGAGGGCCAGCCACTGGCTCTTGCGATGGGCGGAGGGGGAAATCACGTCCCAGGCGCGGCCATGGGTCGCGGTGACCTGGGTCAGCATTTCCTCGTTGGAGCCGACGGTGGTGATGTTGGCGGTGATGCCCGTTTTCTTCTTGAAGGTCTTGGCGAAGCGGGCGGGGACGTAGCCGGTCCAGGTCAGAACGTTGACCGTTTCGCCCTTGGCGTTGGCGGGCCGGATCAGCATCGGCGCCAACGCCATGCCAATGCCCCCGGCGGCAAGCGCCGCGCCATTGCCCAGCAACGTACGTCGCGTGAAGGCGCGCGCCAGGCGCGCGGTCTCTCCGGCAAAGGTGCCAGCGGAATCGGATGTTTTTTGTTGGGGCTTACGGCCCATGGACGGCGATCTCAATACTGATGGATCAATGTTCCATTATCCCCGCCTATGAAGTCATTGCCAGCACCAGTTTTTATTATTCACGGTGCCAGTCGTCAGGGGCCTGCAAGGCAGGGCGGGTAGTATGAGATCATCATATGGGCATATGCGTGCGTTTGAGGCCGAAATACCGTGGATGATTCTTTGGCAGACGGGGAAAGTGTTTTCGCCGTGGTCGAGCCGCAAGACGTGCGGTCGGCCAAATCGGTGGCGTTCCTTAATCATTGCCGTGCCCTGCAGGCCGGCCGGGCGTTGCCCCGTTGGTCGGATTTCAAGCTCCACGTATTGCCGACCGACGTCATTCCCTACATGGCCGTGGTCGATATCAACGGGGCGGATGGGTCGTTCACCTATCGGTTCTGGGGAACCGGCCATACGGCCTTAAAGGGCGTCGATATGACCGGTCGGAAGGTTTCCGAAATTGCGGCCTCGGCCATGGCCCGCATTGGCCAGCGTCAATACGAGATGGTGGTGGCGGCGCGCCGGCCGCTGGTCTTCGTTCATACGCTCACGCCCTATAACCCCTGGAAGACGGACATCCAGGTTGCGGTGCGCGTCCCCATGTCCGAAGACGGCAGGGCCATCGACAGGGTCGTGTCTTATTCGAACTACGTGGAAGACCGGAAAACCTGGGCCGATATCTATCGCCGGGCGCTAAACGCCGGCGGCGACGCAAGGATATCCGCCAACGGCTGACGGGCGCCGACCCCGGGCGTCCGGATCAAAGAATGGACTGGCCGGTCTTTTCCCAGTCCTTGAGGAAGGCTTCCAAGCCCTTATCCGTCAGCGGATGCTTGAACAACTGCCAGATCACCCCCGGCGGCAGGGTGCAGACGTCGGCGCCGATGCGCGCGGCGTCGACCACGTGCTGCGGCGAACGTACGGAGGCGACCAGGATTTCCGTCTGGAAGTCGTAGTTGGAATAAATTTCGGCGATCTCGCCGATCAGGCTCATGCCGTCCTGGCCGATGTCGTCAAGCCGGCCGACGAAGGGCGAAATGAAGGCCGCCCCCGCCTTGGCCGCTAACAGTGCCTGCGCCGGGGAAAAGCACAGGGTCACGTTGACCGGCGTGCCGGCCTCGCTCAAGGTTTTGCAGGCGACCAGCCCGGCTTCGGTCAAGGGCACCTTGACCGCCACGTTCTTCGCGACCTTGGCCAGCTTGCGGCCTTCTTCGATCATGCCGGCGGCATCCGTCGCCGTGACCTCGGCCGATACGGGGCCGTCGACCAAGGCGCAGATTTCCTTGATCACGTCGATGAAGTCGCGCCCCGATTTGGCGATCAGGGACGGGTTGGTGGTCACGCCGTCCACCAGGCCGGTGTCGTTCAGGCGCTTGATTTCGGCGACGTCCGCCGTATCGACGAAGAATTTCATAAGGCCGGCTCCCAACCGATGGTGTCGTTATCGGGCCCACTTAACCCGCTGGCCCGAGGGAAATCAACCGCCTGCCGCTTGCCCATGGAAATTCACCGCCTCATAGTTCGCAGCAGGAAATGGAGGCGCACATGCGGGCATTGCTGCAACGGGTGACGGCGGCCGGGGTTTCCCTGGTCGATGATGCGGGGGCGGAAACGCCGCTGGCCACGATCGGTCCTGGTCTGGTGGTCCTGGTCTGCGCCGAACCGAAGGATACGGATGAGACGGCGCAGTTTTTCGCGCGCAAGATCGCCAACATGCGGATGTTCGAGGATGCCGAGGGCAAGACCAACCTGTCCATCCAGGACGTGGGCGGTCAGGCCCTGGTGGTCAGCCAGTTCACCCTGGCCGCCGATTGGAAGCGGGGCAATCGTCCCGGATTTTCTGGCGCCGCCGACCCGGAGACGGCGGAACGCCTCTACCTTGCCTTCGTGGAGAATCTCAAGGCCGAGGGCGTGGAAGTGGTGACGGGGCAGTTCCGGTCGCACATGCGGGTGACCCTGACCAACGACGGGCCGTTCACGATCTGGATGGATTCCGACTAGGCACAAAGAAAACGCCGCGCCCTTTTGCAGGGACGCGGCGTTTCCGTGGTGCCGCCGCTGGGGCGGGCGGCGGCGGGGGAGGGTTACTTGCGCTCGCCGTGATGTCCGCGTTCGTCGCGGTCGTGGTCACGGTCATGACCCTTATGCTTGTGCTTGCGCTTCAGTTCGCTGCGTTCGATCTCGCCGTCGTCGTTACGGTCGAGGTGCGCCATCATGCGGTCGACCCGGCGGGCGATCTCGGCTTCCGAAACCTTGGCGTCGCCGTCACGATCAAGATTCTGGAACATGCGGACCATGCGCTGGCGCATGATCTCGTTGAACAGGCCCTGGAATTCGTCCAGCGACAACTGGCCATCCTTGTTGGCGTCGTACTTGGTGATGGACGCCTTGCGGGCGGCCGTGATCTCGTCCTTGGTGATCTTGCCGTCGTTGTTGGCGTCATAGCGTTCGAACAGCCATTCCGCCCGGTCGCCGGGCTTGCCGTGGGGGCCACGGGCTTCGGCCTGGACCGCGACGGCGGTCCCGCCAATGGCCGTGGCGACGGCCAGGGCGCCGAGGATGATCTTGGTGCGGGTCTTCATACGGTGGGTGCGTGCCATCGGTTGTCTCCTTGTTTCGTGGCTTTCGATGCCCCCCAAGAGACCCCGCAAACGTCGCTCAAATATGGCGGAAAACGCGGCTATTGTCGCAAAACGTGGCGCCCCGCCGACATGACACAGTTGGTTACAAATTTTTGCCCGCCGCCCCGCGGGCCTTTGGCATAGTGGCGTCCAGGAAAGAATGAAACCATGGCTGACAGCGAACACATCCTGGTCGTCGACGACCACCCGGACATCCGGGACGCCCTGGCGCGCTATCTGAAAGAGCACGGCTATCGGGTGACCACGGCCGACCGTGCCCAATCGGCGCGTCAGGTGCTGGACACCAGCGCCATCGACCTGGTGGTTCTGGACATCATGATGCCGGGCGAGGACGGCCTGTCGCTGTGCCGTCACCTGCGCGCCACCACATCTCTGCCGGTGATCCTGTTGACCGCCATGGCCGACGATACGGACCGCATCATCGGCCTGGAAATGGGGGCCGACGATTACGTGACCAAGCCGTTCAATCCGCGTGAACTGCTGGCCCGCATCAAGGCCGTGTTGCGCCGCGCCACCGCCATGCCGCCGGTCGAGGCCGAGCCCCCCGGCACCTGCTATCGCTTCGGTCCCTGGACCTTCGATCCGGGCGCCCAGGTGCTGAGCGGCCCGGGCGGCGAGCCCATCACCCTGTCGACGGGGGAAAGTCTTTTGTTGGGCGTGTTCGTGCGCCACCCGGGCCGGGTTCTGAACCGCGACCAGCTGTTGGACCTGACCCGCGGGCGCACGGCGCAGTTGTTCGACCGTGCCATCGACAATCAGGTCAGCCGCCTGCGCAAGAAGGTTGAACGCGACGCGCGCAATCCCGAATACATCAAGACCCATTGGGGCGGCGGTTACAGCTTTGCCGCCCCTGTGGAGGTCATCCGGCCATGACGGCGCCGTCGTTCAGATTGCCCTGGCCGCGGTCCCTGGCGGCGCAGTTGATTGCGTCGTTGCTGGTCGCGATCACCGTCGCCCAGGTCGTCAGTTTCGTCGTGTTCACGTCGGAACGTCGCGAGGACATTGCCAACGCGCGGCGCGAACAGGTGATGCAGCGCGCGGCTTCGCTGGTAAAGATGCTTGACCGCCTGGGGACGCAACGCGACGCGGCCCTGACCGAGACGATCCTGACGGCGGCGACCTCGACCCGTGTGCGGTTCTGGATCGCGCCGACCAATGCGGTGCCGGCGGATCGGGCGGAGGTGGTCGACAATGATTATGTCCGCTCCCTGTCAGATCGCCTGGGCGACGATGACCGGCGGCGGATTCTCATTATGGTGGCCGATCATGACGACCACCGGCTGCTGTCCATGCCCCCGTTCATTCACCGACTGCACCGTAAGTGGCATGGAGAGGACGCCAAAGCCGCCGGGTCGCCTGCGGTGGATGCGGGCGCCCCGCCCCATCGCCCCGTGGGCCTGGCGCTGTCCGTGTCGTTGGGCGGCGGTGAATGGCTGAACGGGGAATGGGCAGCCCCGCCGCCGCGCGTGTGGGGCATCCGCGCCTTGATCGCCATGGCGCTGATGGTGCTGGCGGTATCCGCCGTCAGTTTCCTGATCGTGCGACGCCTGACCCGTCCGCTGCGCGAACTGACCGCTGCCGCCGATGCGCTTGGCCGCGGCGACGTGCCGCCGCCGCTGACACCCCGGGGGCCCGGCGAAATCCGCCGTACGACCGCCGCCTTCAACACTATGCAGGAACGCCTGCACCGCTTCGTCGCCGATCGCACGCGCATGCTGGCCGCCATCAGCCACGATCTGCGCACCCCGCTGACGTCGCTGCGCCTGCGCGCCGAATTCATCACCGATGACGCGGAAAACAAGCAGAAGATCCTGAACATCCTGGACGAGATGGAACGCATCACCGAAGCCACGCTTGCCTTCGCCCGCGACGAACAGGCGGGTGGTCAGTCGGAAGCCACGGACATCGCGGCACTTTGCGCCGACGTCGCCCAGGAACTGGGCGACATGGGCCTGGACGTCACGTTCACACCGGCGGGGCCGGCCGTCATGATCTGTCAGCCGACGGCGATCAAGCGGGCCATTCGCAATTTGGCCCAGAACGCCGTTCATTACGGCGGCCGTGCGCGCCTGGCGGCACGTCTTGAAAACAATGAAATCCTGATCACGGTCGAGGACGACGGCCCCGGTATTCCCGAAGCCGACCACGACAGCGTGTTCGAACCCTTTACCCGGCTGGAAACCTCGCGCAGCCATGAAACGGGCGGGGTTGGGCTGGGTTTGGCGATCACCCGCAACATCGTGCGGGCCCATGGCGGCGACATTCGCCTGGAAAATCTGACGCCCCGGGGACTGCGGGTGACCGTGTCCCTGCCGCTGCCAAATGACGGCGATTAAAGGCCCAGGACAACAGGCTGGGCGACTATAACTAAAGCCTTGTTGGCAAAGGGTTTTATTTTAAGGCTATACTGCCGCTCGGCGCTGCCGGACGGGGACCGGCAGCTGCCCGCAGAGGAGGCAGATCGTGGAAACCCTGAATGCGGGCGCAAACGGCGAACCGGGCGGCGAGATCGGCACCATTCACGATCTGATGGAGACGCTGGACCATTGGTCAGCGGCCGAGTCCGACCTCAATCACCTACTGCTGGTGTCCTTCACCACGCTCGGCATGCCCGATCAGCAGGCCGGGGTGCAGCA
The DNA here is from genome assembly GCA_024397995.1 of bacterium SCSIO 12827. Classification (NCBI taxonomy): domain Bacteria; species bacterium SCSIO 12827. The sequence goes on from CP073746.1 coordinate 626,926, forward strand.
GGCGCTCGAGGGAGCCTTCCTTACCTTCGTCCATTCCCGTGGCGGGCAAGTGTACAAGCTGTCAGATCTGGACACCGCGATCCTGATCAAGCTTGCTGAATTCAACCGCATGGAAGCGATGATGGACCTCAAGGTCGACATCATGCGAGTCATCCAGCAGCACCTGCCGGAACATTTCTCCAAGATCGATCAGGCCCGTCTGATCCGGCCCATCGACCTTGGCGCGCGCCTGGACGCGGCCAAGCGGTTTCTGGATGCCTATGGCGACCGCCGCCGCGAGACGGCCGGCGACGAAAGCGGCGAACGGCCGCTCAACATGCAGGACATCCAGAAACTGCGCGACGCGCTGCGCAAACTGGGCCCGCGGGAATTCGGCAAGCGCTATATCCGCTCGCAGACAGCGGCCCGGATCGTACCGGGCAAAACAGCCCAGCCGGTGATGACCGAATATTATGTTGGGGTTGATCTGCTGAAGCAGTCGATCCTGCGCGGGGTCGATATCCGCGGCACCGGCAACGTATTCAACCAGCTGACCCTGACTTTCGATCAGGCGCTGCTGTACTGCATCGGCGCCGTGACCAACGACAGAAGCAAGACGTCGCTGAACATGAACGTGGAAACCGTGTTCACCAATGCCTTCGACCATTTCCTGAACGAAGGCGGCGATGCGGGGCTGGCCGGTGTGATCATCGAATTCCGCCAGGACAACATGTTCCAGCATTTCAGCCAATTCCAGACTGCGTGTGACTTGATTCATAAGCGCGGCGGCACCGTCGCCATCGACAATGTGCAGCCGGAAACCTTAGGCGTGGTCAATCTGCACCGCCTGAAGGTCAAGATGGCTAAGGTCATGTGGCGGGGCGACGCCGAGGACTCCTACCTCCAGGCCAAGGACGATATCCGAACCATGCAGGAAGGCGGTACGGTCATGGTGCTGGCGCATGTCGATGACGAACAGGCCATCACCATCGGCCAGAGCCTTGGCATCAATATGTTTCAGGGCTATCACGTGGACAAACTTCTGGCCGGGGGAACGGCCGCAAAGGGCCGCGGCTAACGCGGTCCCGCCGGATAGAGAAACGGATACGCACAATGGCATTTGGGCCTTCATCCATGGCGGGGGACGCCGCCGATCTGCTCAAGAAACTTCGCGCCATGGGCGGCAAAAAGGGGGATGTGAACACCCTTTTGCTGGTCGATCTTTCCGACCTGGGGCTGCCTGAAGACGGCGATTACCTGATGGATGAGATCGCCGAAATCCATGCCCGCGTCGCCCGCGTGCGCGGCGGTGGGGCCTACCAGTTGTCGCCGACCAACATCGCCGTGGTCGCGAATCTGACGGAAATGCACAGGATGGAGGTTCCGCAGGAACTGAAGATGCATCTGTTCAAAATCCTGCAGGAAGAAGCCCCGGAAAACTTTGCTGCCGTTGATCAGACGAAAATCATCCGCACCATCGACATGACGACCCAGATGGCCGGCGCCATCCGCTTTTTGGAAGCATTCGAGGAACGGGCCAAGGAACAGGGGGTGATTGCCGGGGCGGACGGAATGCGGGCGTTGACAGCGACAGACAGCCAGGCGGTGCGCGCCATCCACGCCAAGGTCGGCGACAAGGTGTTCGCCGATACCTATGTCCAGGGACAATCGATCACCCTGATCGCCGAGGGCAAGCGGCCGACGGTGATCGCCCGGGAATACTACATGCGCATGGACCTTTTAGGGTCGGACGCGCTCAAGAACGTGAGCATCCATGAATCGGATCCCTTGTTTCCGCAGTTGACCCTGACCCTCGACCAGCTGATGCTGGGCATGCACCGCCATTACAACCCGGGAGGCGGGAAATGCGCCCTCAACCTGACCTTGGAATCGGTAGGTGGGGCGACCTATCAGAAATTCCTGGCGGCCAACGGTGCGGCCAAGCTGTCCAACGTCATTGTCGAACTGCGTCTGGCCGACATTATGCGCGACCTGCGCAAGTACGAAGCCGCGCAGACCGCTGTGCGTGGCCAGGGCGGGACCATTGCCGTCGACATCATCGACCCGGCCTCGCTCGCAGTGCTGAACCTGGCCGGGTTCAATGCCAATATCGCGAAAATATCCTGGCGGGAAAGCGGCATGGAGACATTGGCGCGCAACCGCTCGGTCATCAAGCAGGCCCAGGACGCGGGGTGTATCGTCGTACTGTGCCGGGTTGATTCCGAACTGGGGCTGCGGGTCGGCCGAGAGGTCGGAATCACCGCCTTTCAGGGGCTGCATATCGAGGAAATGCTGATATAAGGCGGCGGAGCAGTTAAGACAGTCTTAGTTTACTCCCTGATATGGGATCGTTAATTCAGGCATTATTCTTGCTTGGAATACACCGTATGAACCAGAATTTAAGACCATTGACGGAAATGGACCGGAAATTTCATGGCTGACTCAAGCCCAGGCGGCGGTGAGCATCTTAAGCTGCTGACACGACTGAAGAATTGGAAAGGCGGGGCGGAAGAGCCCAATCATCTGATTCTCGTCAGTTTTTCCACCCTCGGCATGACCGAGGAAGAGGATAAGCAGCTCCGCAAGAAGACCGATGAATCCTACGAGCGCTCGCGCGAACGGCGCGGCGCCGAGGTGTACCGGCTGACCAGCACCGATACAGCGCTGCTGATGAAGCTCAACGACTATAACCAGATGGAATGGACGTCGGAGCTGAAGGTCGACCTGATCCGTGTCATTCAGCAGAATTTCCCGGAATATTTCAGTCAGATCGACCAATCGCGGATGCTCCGCATCATCAACCTGCAGGGCCGCATCGGCAACGCCATCAAGTTCCTGGAAACCTTCGATGACCGCGCCAAGGAAGCCGGCGTCGGCACGGGCGAGACCCGACCGTTGCGCGAAAGCGACATCCAGGTGGTGCGTGACGGCATGCGCAAGATGGGTAAGAAGGCGTTCACGGACAATTTCATCCGATCCCAGGCGACGGTCCTCATCACCCCGGGCAAGCCGCCCATGCCGGTGATGAAGGAATACTTCATTTCGGTCGAGATGATCCGCCAGCACATTCTGACCAACGTGGATTTCCGCGGCGCCGGCTTGGTGTTCCAGCATCTGACCCGCTCCCTCGATCAGATGCTCATCGAATGTTTCGATGAAGTGAATCCGGACCGCGCCAAGGCGTCCCTCAATCTGAACGTGGAAACCGTGTTCACCCATTCGTTCCAGAACCTCCTGGAAAAGGGCGGCAAGGCATTGTCGAGCTTGGTCCTGGAGTTTCGCGCCGAAAACATCCTGCAGAACTGGGATCAGTTCCAGACCGCGTCGGAACTGATCACCTCCCACGGCGGCACCATCGCCATTGACGCCATCATTCCGGAAAGCCTGGGCGTGATGGACCTGCCGCGTCTGGGCGCCAAGCTGGCCAAGGTGTTTTGGCGGCCGGGCACGGAAAATTCCCTGCCCAAGTTCAAGGAAACGATCCAGGGCTTGCAGCAGCGCGGCACAGTCCTGGTCATGGCGCGGGTCGACGACGAACTGGCGATCAAGACCGCTCATGCCTGCGGTATCACCATGTTCCAGGGCTTCCTGATCGACGACATGGTGCGCTAGGCGTTTCCTTGTTAGGATAAGCCATGCGCTTTCCAGAACGCTTTCTGCCGGTACGCTTCCTGATTATCGCCTGCGTCCTGATGGCCGCCGCCGTCACGGCCGCGCGGGCCGAGGACGACGTTTCCAACACCGACCTGATCAAAGCGTTCGCCGGGGTCGCCCTTGGCTCCGAACACGAAAAGCGCATTCCCCGCATCATCAAATGGGTCGCCCCGGTCAACGTCGCCATCATCGGCAAGGGCTATCCGCCGTTGTTCGAGGAATTGGTTGTCCGTCAGCTGGATGATCTCGCCAAGGAAACCGGTCATCCGGTGAAGCTGGTGTATTCCGAGGTCATGCGCCAGGAAAAGCGCCTGGCGCCCAACGTGTCCAAGATTCCCATCAACGTGCTGGTGTTCTTCGGGCCCAAGGCGTCGCTCCCGGCGGTCATCGAAAAGCGCACCAAGGGCGCCTACAAAGCCGTCGATGCGGAAAGGATGCTGCGTCTCGGCTTCTGTCACGGGCGCCTGCGTATCAATAAGGCGGGGGCTTTGACCTTCGGCTATGCGGCGGTGCCGGCGGAAATCGTGACCCAGGTCCAGTACGGCAATGTTCAGGTCGATCCCAAAATCTTCCTGCGTGCCTGCGTGACCGAGGAAATCACACAGCTCATGGGGCTGGTCAACGACGTTGACGGGCTGACGTTTTCGATCTTCTCGGACACCAGCCGCCATGTCGACCTGACCCATGCCGACCGCTGGATGCTGCGCATGCTCTACGATCCGCGCATGAAACCGGGCATGAAGGCGGATCAGGCGCTGCCCATCGCGGCCCAGTATCTGGCCCTTAAACGGCCCGGTAAATAGCGGCTTCCAACGCTTTCTAAAACGTCCAGAACAGATCGCGCAGGTCGAACATGGCCTCCGCGGCCAGTGCCGTGAGCGTCAGCGGCAGGGCTACGGCCAAGGCGGCAAGGGGGGCTTTCAAGGTCTCCATGACAGGTCTCCTTTCTCCGTCCAAGCAAGGAGAAGAAGACCAAGGAACCCGGGCCGGGGAAGGGCGGGAAAAGGGCAATATCGGGGCGGCGAAGATCAAAAAAAGCGGGGGAACCAGCGTATCCCCCGCTTTTTTCAAATTTTCTAATGCGTTGCGCCCCAAAGGGCGGTTTTCTTAGACGACCTTGATGGTCAGTTCGTCCACGCCGTCGACCCCGCCCTTCAGCACGTCGCCGCGCTGCACGGCGCCGACACCAGCGGGCGTGCCGGTGAAGATCAAGTCGCCGGGGGCCAGGGTGAACAGGCCCGACAGATATTCGATCATTTCCGGAATTTTCCAGATCATCTGATTCAGGTCGCCGTCCTGGCGAACCTCGCCGTTGCGTTCCAGCCAGATGCGGCCAGAGGTCGGGTGACCGGTTTTTTCGGCCGGGTGGATCGCCGTGCAGGGGGCGGCCAGATCGAACGCCTTGCCCACGTCCCAGGGGCGGCCCATTTTCTTGGCTTCGCCTTGCAGGTCGCGGCGCGTCATATCCAGGCCCACGGCATAGCCGAAAACGTGGTCGAGCGCCTGTGCCGCCGGAATGTTGGTGCCGCCGGATTTCAGGCCGAGAACCATCTCCAACTCCCAATGAACGTCGTTCGAGGCGACCGGATAGGGCCACTCACCACCGCCGACCATCAGGTTGTCAGGGCATTTCATGAAAAAGAACGGCGGCTCGCGATCCGGGTCATGGCCCATTTCGATGGCGTGCTCGGCGAAGTTGCGGCCCACGCAATAGACGCGGCGCACGGGGAACTGGTCGTCCGTGCCGGCAACGGGCAGGAATGACTGGGGCGGCTGGGGAATGACGTAGGCCATCGGGAATCCTCGGATTTTTAAAGGTGGTGGGGCGGGCCGCCGGTCGGCGGCGCCCAATCGGTATGTTCGGATTTACGCGATGCGTCTCAGGCGCGCAATAGGATTCCCAAGGTTCTGAGGTGGGAGACACCGTTGCGGATTTCGGGTTCGCTGAGATTTGGCAGGCTCGTTTCCAACTCCGCGCGGGTGACGACGTCCCGGTCGAGGACCCATTCTGCAAGTTCCGCGGTGGCGGGAGTGATGGTGTCCCGGGTCTTCGGTGTTTTGACCTGCCAGTCTTGGCCCCGCCGCGCCAGTTTGACCCCGGCAGACTGGACGCGGAAGAAACCGGCGAATTCGGGGTCGGGAAGATCGAAGCCGGGAACCATGTCGAACAGTCGCCGGCGCTGTTCTTCCAACAATTCGGTGGTGACCTGGGGGTCGTCGAGTATATCCATCAGTCGCCCGGCAAGGTCGCGGACGCGTTCACGGTACAATTCGGGTTCATCCACGGTCGGCATCTCGCGGCGGAACAGGGGATCGGCAGTCGCCGCGCGGCTCACCGTGCGCAGAAAATCCAGGCCGGTTGGTCTGACCGTCCCGAACGACAGATGCAGGCAGGAATCCGACGCGGCCAGCGCGTCGTGGTACTGGCCGCGCGGAATATAGAGGATATCCCCCGGCGTCATGGTGATTTCCTGCGCCAGGGCGCCCCGGGCCTTGGCGTGATAGGCTTCATCGAAACTGGCGTAGCGATAGCCGTCGGCCTCGATCGGTTCTTCAAACCGTCCTTCATAAAGTTGCCAGGTCTTTTCGCCCTCGATATGGACGGCGAACACCTCCATGGTGTCGAAATGGCTTTTGAAGGCGGGCCGCTGGCAGCGGGAGTAATAGGCATTGCAGGTGACGCGGGACGCTGTCGCCATCTGCAAGGCCGTGGCGATCGCCGCCGACCCGGAATCCAGCATCTCCATCAAGTCCAGAACCAGGGACGCGCCGTCTTCAAGAAGGCCTCCGACCCGGGGCCAGTCCGGCACCATGGCGCGTCCGCCTTCGCGCAGAGTGCCCATGGAGCAGAATTCGTCGGGGGCCAGATTGCGGCCGTCCAGCGCCATTTTCATGGTATGGGCGTTCCATACCGTGGTCATGTTGATCAGCCGGTTGAACGACGACCAGTCGAACAGGCGGCGGATCTTGTCGGCATCGCCCGGAATGTGGACGGCCCGGCGGCCGGAATACTCGGTGAAAAAGGTTTCCGGCGTCATGGGTGCGATCAGATCGCGAAACGTTATGCTGGTTTGAGGATCCCGCACCGAACCACCCTTCTTATGCCCGCATTTCAGACTTTTACTGGCCGTTCTGGCCGCGACCGTAGTTTACGAAAACTCGTATGTATGCGCCAGCCTGGGCCCGCCCAGGATCGCCCGGTTATCCACACACCACCCGATAAGGGAATATTTTCGTTTTGTGTGATTCCCCTTGGAGGCGTATGTAGGACATCAGGCGGGAACGTCGCGCGGCGGCTGCGCGCGTTCCGTGACGATATACTAATAACAAAATGTTGGCAGGCGACTACCTGGGATAGGCAGCCTTTTCCAAAGGGCCGTGCCGTGTGATCGGCATTGTCTTCACCAGAGGACGGATAGCCATGTCCAACTCGACAGAAAATTCTACTACGGCAGGGGGCTTTGCGGGAAATCCCAATGCCTTCCTTCCCGGCGACTGGTTTTTCGAGTTTGATCAGGATTACGGCGACGGCATCCACGTTATAAAGCGTGGGCTCGACGCCTCGCTTCTGGTCGTGCGTAAATACGACATCGGCACCGAAGAGGTTTTGGCCTTCTCGACCTATGACGGCAAGCGCCGGGCCATGACCGTGTTCCACTTCCACCCAGATTTCGACCTTCACAGCCGCCGCCATTACATGGAGGCCCACCGCGAAGGTTACGATGTCGCGCGCACGGTCACGAGCCATCTGGAGGCCCAGCGCGCCGAACGCCAGGCCGCCATCAGGCGCCGAGTCGCCAAGGCGCGCCGCGCCGTGACCTTGGCCGCCCATGCCGCCGCCGTGTTCATCCTGGCCCATTATTCGCCCGGACGCTGACCCCTTCCCGCCGCGACTGGCTGTGTTACGCTCCTTGCTTGGATGAACCAGCCGGGAGACCTGCCATGGCACTCGCGACCCCCTATCTGATGTTCGTCGGCGATGCGCCGGACCAACTCGCGGCAAAGGTTGCCATCGGGGTCGTTCATTGGCGGCCCGAATGGTGCAAGGGTCAGCTTCGCCTGGCCGGCTGCAAGGCCGACCTGGGCATTCCCGACATGACCATTGCCGACGCGGTCAAGGCCGGCTGCAAGACCATGGTCATCGGTGTCGCCAACCGGGGCGGCGTGATTCCCGACAATTGGGTCGGCGTCATCGTCGAGGCCATCGAGGCCGGCATGGACGTGGCCGCGGGGCTGCACCGGCGGCTGCGTGACGTGCCTGCGATCGCCGAGGCGGCGGCCCGTCACGGGCGGACGCTGACCGACGCCCGCCACCCGTCCCGCGATTTCGACGTCGCCTCGGGCCAGGCCAGGGCAGGACGGCGGATATTGACCGTGGGCACGGATGTGTCCGTGGGCAAGATGTTCACGTCGCTGGCCATCGAGCGGGAGATGAAAACCCGCGGCATGAAGGCGGATTTCCGCGCCACCGGCCAGACCGGCATCTTCATCGCCGGCGAAGGGGCGTCCGTCGACGCCGTGGTCGCCGATTTCATCGCCGGCGCCGCCGAATGGCTGACACCCGCCAACGATCCGGATCACTGGGACGTGGTCGAGGGCCAGGGCTCCCTGTTCCATGCCTCTTATTCCGGGGTCACCCTGGGCCTGATCCATGGGGCCAGGCCCCACGCCCTGGTGCTGTGCCACGACGCGGCGCGGCTGGAAATGCGGGGCACACCTGGCGTGCCCGTGCCCGCGTTGGAGGACTGCATCGCGGTCAACGAGCGCATGGCCCGCATGTTCGAGCCCGACGCCAAGGTCGTCGGCGTGTCCGTGAACACAAGTTCCATGGGGGCGGCGCGGGCCACGGCCTATCTGGCCGAGATTTCCGAGCGCCTGGGTCTGCCCGCCGTTGATGCGGTGCGCACGGGCGTCGCCCCCATCGTCGACGCCATCGAGAAGCTGTAACCGTGGCGGGGTCGCGCCGCCTGTCCGCCGTCGACCAGGGCTGGCCCCTGGCCCGGCCCTTCGCCATTTCGCGCGGCGTCAAGACCGAGGCCCGGGTCGTCGTCTGCGAGGTCGAGGACGCCGACGGGCGGGCCGGACGCGGCGAATGCGTGCCCTATGCGCGCTACGGCGAAACGGTTGATAGCGTGATCCACCAGATCGCCGAGGTCGCCGATGCCGTGGCCGAGGGGGGCGGACGCCGCGATCTGCTCGACCTTCTGCCGGCCGGGGCTGCGCGCAATGCCGTCGACTGCGCGCTGTGGGATCTGGAATGTAAACAGGCGGGCCAGCGTGCCTGGGACTTGGCGGGCCTGCCGGAACCGCTGCCTGCGGTGACGGCGGAAACCATCGGCATTGCCAGCCCCCAGGAAATGGCGGTTCAGGCCCGCCGCCTGGCCAAGGCCCCCCTGCTGAAGGTCAAACTGGACGGCGCCGATGTGCGTGCGCGCTTAAGTGCCGTTCGCGAGGCCGCCCCCGAGGCCCGCCTGGTCGTTGATCCAAACGAAGGTTGGGACCTGCATCGACTGGAAAACCTGGCGCCGTTCCTGACTGAGATGGGCGTGGAGATGCTGGAACAGCCGGTGCCCGCCCATGGGGATGAAATTTTGCGCGGCCTGTCCTATCCGATCCCAATCTGCGCCGATGAAAGCTGCCACACGGCGGAGGATTTGGAGCGTCTCGCCGGGCTCTATGACATGGTAAACGTAAAATTGGACAAGACCGGCGGCCTGACGGCGGCCCTCGATCTGGCCGATGCCGCCTGCGCGCAGGGCTTCGGGCTGATGGTCGGCTGCATGGTCGCGACCTCCCTGGCCATGGCCCCGGCCACGCTTTTGATGGGCCGGGCCCGGGTCGTCGATCTGGACGGTCCCTTGTTGCTGCGCGAAGACCGCGTGCCGGGCCTGGATTTCGCGGACGGGCGCATTCATCCGCCGATACGGGATCTCTGGGGATGACGTTCCGGTTGTGTCATTAGATTATTCTAATGGTCTGATTTTAAACACTATTGGCTTTGTTAATCATTCACGTTAAGTAGAATGTGAATACAGGCGCAACTTTAAGACGCCAAGGGAAACGCCATGGGTGAGCAACACGTTAGACGGTGGAGAGGGGGCTGGCTCCCTCCGTTGAGAAGCAATGGGCGTATACAATCTGGAGCGGCTGACCTTTCTTCTGGTCGATGACAACCGTTTCGTACTCAAGATTTTGCAGGACGTACTGAAAACCCTCGGGGCCGGTCAGGTCATCACCGCGGAGAACGGCGTCGAAGCAATTGAATTCCTGAGCGCCCATCACGGCCCTTATGGCTGTCCCGTGGATATGATCATTTCCGACCTGGTCATGGCGCCGATCGACGGCCACCTGCTGCTGAAGTGGGTCCGCCAGGGCAAGGAATCGCCCAACCGCTTCATGCCTTTCATCATGATGTCCGGTGCCGCCGACGCGGAAAACGTCGAGAAGGCGCGCGACGGCGGGGCCAGCGAATTTCTGGCCAAGCCGTTTTCCGCCCAGACCGTTTGCAACCGGGTGCTTGAGGTCGTCGACTTTCCGCGCCAGTTCGTCGCAACCCGGGAATACTTTGGTCCCGACCGGCACCGCAAGAGCGACCCGAAGTGCCCTCACGACCGGCGCCGAATCAACGAAAAGGACGCGACCATCGTCTATTCCTCGGACCGGGTGCGTCGCCCCAGGAACGATGGCGACGTCTTCCTGTTCCGCCTGCCCAACAAGCTGAAGGAAAAGGTCGGCGGCCTGGGCATGAGCCCGCCGGGCGAACTGCCGTTGCGCCACCTGCAGGCGGCGGATCAGCACCTACAGCGCAAGGGCTTGGAATTCCATGACTGGGCGCTCGGCTATCTGGCGACTTTGTCGAGCATCTGCGAGCGCGCCCTGCAGCAATCGGTGGATCAGCGTGCCCGCCATTTCAAGAACATCAACCTGCTGGCCCATGAACTTCGCGGCCAGGGCGGAACCTTCGGCTACCCCATCATCACCAACGTCGGCGAGATGCTGTACAAGATGACTCAGGCGCCCTGTCCGACCGAAGACCGCGCGGTCAAGGTCATCAAGGCCCATATCGACACCATGCGCAGTGTGTTCCGTGACAAGATCACCGGCGACGGTGGTGAGATCGGCATTCAGTTGATGCAGGATCTGAAGCGGGCGATCCGAAAGTACACTTTCGAGGAACCCCGCGCCGAAGCCGCCGCCAAGGCGGCCAATGTCGCGAGACCGAAAGCGAAGCATGGCGGGGTCGAGCGCATCGTCGCCCCCCGTCCCAAGTCCGGCCCCGGCGACTGACCGGCGACCGGGTACCAAGCTCAGCCGCCTTCGATCTCTTCCCGTTTCATCTCAAGCGCCAGCCACTCCTCTTCCAGGGTGGCCAGTTTCGCTTCGGCCTTGGTCAGGGCCGCCGCCGTATCGGTGAAGCGCGTGGCATTCTTGGCGAACAGGTTGGGATCGGACAGGACCTTCTTATGGCCCGCGATCTCTTCCTCAAGCTTGGCCATGCGGTCGGGCAGAATCTTCAACGCGTGACTGTCCTTGAAGGACAGTTTGCGCTTTTCCTTCGGTCCTCCCGGCGAAGACGAAGCCGCGTTCTTTGCCGCGCCCTTATCCTTCTTCGGCTTGTCGCGCAGTGGCGCCTCGCCGCGCTGCGCCAACATGTCGGAATAACCGCCGGGATATTCCCGCCATTGGCCTTCGCCTTCCCAAGCGACGGTCGAAGTCACGACCCGGTCGATGAAATCGCGGTCGTGACTGACCAGCAGAACGGCCCCTTCATAATCGGCCAGCATTTCCTGCAGCAGGTCGAGGGTTTCCAGGTCAAGATCGTTGGTCGGCTCGTCCAGCACCAGAAGGTTGGACGGGCGGGCCAAGGCACGGGCCAGCATCAGCCGCCCGCGCTCGCCGCCCGACAATTCGCCGATCGGGGTCGGTGCCTGTTCCGGCAGGAACAGGAAGTCCTTCATGTAGCTGATGACGTGGCGCGGCTCGCCGCCGACGGAAATCGTGTCGCCGCTGCCGTCGGTCAGGGCGTCGGACAGGCTGGTCCGGGGGTTCAAGCTTTCGCGCTTTTGGTCCAGGGTCACCATCTCGACCGACACGCCGACCTTGACCTTGCCCGTATCGGGGGCGGCCTGGCCCGTCAGGATGTTCAACAGGGTCGTCTTGCCGGCCCCGTTGGGGCCGATGATACCGACCCGGTCGCCGCGCAGGATGCGGGTGGAAAATCCGTCGATCAGGGTGCGGTCGCCGTAGGCCTTGGTGATGTCCTCGGCGTCGATCACCAGCTTGCCCGAGGTTTCGCTCTGGGCGGCGGCCAGTTTCACCTCGCCGGTGACCTGGCGCAGTTCGCGTTTCTGCTGGCGCATGTCCATCAGATTGCCGAGCCTGCGCTGGTTGCGCTTGCGCCGGGCCGACACGCCGTGGATCAGCCAATGGGTTTCGGCGGCGATCTTGCGGTCCAGCTTGTGGCGGGCGGTGCTTTCCTGTTCCAGCAATTCGTCGCGCCATTCCTCGAACGCGGCAAAGCCCTGTTCCAGGCGCTTGACCTCGCCCCGGTCCAGCCACAGGGTCGCCCGTGACAGGTTTTCCAGGAACCGGCGGTCGTGGCTGATCATCACGATGGCCGACGGCATGGACTTCAATTCCTGTTCCAGCCAGGCGATGGCGGGCAGGTCCAGGTGGTTGGTCGGCTCATCCAGCAACAGAATGTCGGGCTTGGGGGCCAAGGCGCGGGCCAGGGCGGCGCGCCGGGCCTCGCCGCCGGACAGATGGCCGGGGGTTTCCTGGCCGGTCAGGCCCAGGACATCCAAAAGATACTGTGCGCGGTAGGGATCGTCGCCCGGCGCCAGGCCGTCCTCGACATAATCCAGGGTCGTGGCGTGGCCGGACAGATCCGGTTCCTGCGCCAGATAGCGTACGGTCGCCCCGGCTGTACGAAAATTTCGCCCTTGTCCGGGTCGATCAGCCCGCCCGCGATCTTCAGCAGGGTTGATTTGCCGGACCCGTTGCGCCCGACCAGGCACAGGCGGTCGCCGCGCATGACGGCAAGCTCCGCCCCCCCAAGAAGCGGCGTGCCGCCGAAGGTCAGATCGATGTCGCGAAGGTGGAGGATGGGTGGGGCCAAGGGTGGGGAAACCTAGTCTGTGGGCGAGAAGCGCCGCACATTACTAAATTCCGCGCGCCAATGGAGAAATTCCTTTGGCCTTTCTGAAAGCGGCCCGCGTTATCCCCGAACCCGGTCGAGAAACGGGCCGACCGCCGCCAAAAAGCCAGCCGGATTGTCGATATTCGACAGATGGGCCGCGTCCGGAATGACTTCCAGCGTCGATCCCGTGACCAGGGCATGGACGCTTTCCGCCGCCGCCAGGGGGGTGCGCTGATCCTGGTCGCCGGTGACGATATGCATGGGCTTGTCGATGCCCTGCAACTGCGTGCGCACGTCCTCGGTAAAGACGGAGCGCACGGCGTCCAGGTAATCGTCCTTGGTCATGCCGGTGATGGCGGCGATCAGGGCCTGATGATGAGCCGCATCGGTCGCCGGCAGCAGGGTGCTGTCGGCATAGTCCTTGGCGAACTCGGTCATGGTCATGGTCGCCATCTTGGCTTCCATGCCTTTGACCCGGTCCGGCCCCGCGTCGCCCATGAAAGCGAAGCTGTCTGCATAGACGATGGACAGAACATCATCGGGGGCCATGGCGTGCAGGCGGGCGCATTGCAGCCCGCCCATGGAAATCCCCATGATGTGCGCAGGCAACAAGCCCAGTTCCTTGAGCAACGCATGGGCATCCTCGGCGACGGCCTGCATGCTCACCCCGCCCCGATTGGACGAACGGCCATGGCCGCGGGCGTCCAGGGCGACGCAGGTGAACTTATCCTGCAGGGCCGAGATCTGGCCGTCCCACAGATAACCGTTGGTGCCCAGGCTGTGCAGCATCAGCAGGGTCGGGCCGCTGCCGGCCTGGCGGTAATGAAGGGTTTCGCCGTTAACGGAAATCGTGGTCATGGATTGGTCCTGTTCTTAGGTTTTGTCTTGGGAGGTTATCTCGACCGCAATCAGGTTTGCCCCATAACGCGCCTGTCCGGCAAGGTCCATGGTCGGGGCGAGGCGCATGTATTCCTTGATCGCGACCAGGGCGTCGCGGTCCCGGTCGGCTAATTTGGCAATATAGGCATCGACCGCCGCCGTCAGGCTGCCCTTGAGGGCAACCCGGGAAATTAGCCCGAAAGTGTGGGCCGTTTGCGCGTCGATTTCGTCCCGGGTCAGCACCATGTCGAGCACGGCCTTGGCCGGCATTTTCGGCAGGGCGGCGGAAATCGCCAGGGTCGGTGGCAGGTTACCGTCCATTTCCGGCATGGAGAAGCGGGCGCTCTCTTCGGCAATGGTCACATCCGCCTGAGCAGCGAAGGCGCAGCCGAAACCCTTGGCCCGGCCCTGCACGGCGGCCAGCACGGGCACCGGCGTCATGCGCAGGTTTTCGTAGACGCCCAAGATGGCATCGGCGACCCGCTCGCGAAACGCTCGCGCGTTGGCAGGCGGCGTCACGCCCGGCACGATGCGCCGGCCCAGGCAGAAATCGCCCCCTTCGCCGGTCACCACCACAAGCTTCACGGCCTTGTCCGACCCTTCCGCGCGGATGGCGGCACCAATGGCCTGCATGTCGGGCGGGGCCAGGGTGTTGCCCTCCGCCCCCTGGCACAGGGTCACACGGGCGACGGGGCCGTCGCGGGAAACGCGGAAACGGTCGCTGGTGCTCATCAGCAGTCCTCCTGAATGGGCTCTTGCGCGGCGTTGATCAGCTCGATGATACGCTGCGGGGTGATGGGGCAATCGGTGATGCGGATGTCGAAGGGCGATAAGGCGTTCTCCACCGCCGCGACGATGGCGGCGGGGGCGGGGATGGTGCCGCCCTCGCCGGCCCCCTTGGCACCCAGCGGATTCAGAGGCGTCGGGCTTTCCATATGCACGATGTCGCAGGTCGGTACGATTTCCGCCGTTGGCATCAGGTAGTCGGCGAAGGTGGTGGTCAGGGGATTGGCGTCGGCGTCGAACACCATGCGTTCCAACAGCGCGTTGCCGATGCCGTGGGCGACCCCGCCCTGGACCTGGCCGTCGACCAGCATGGGGTTGATGACCGTGCCGCAGTCGTGAACCACGGTGTATTTCAGGATGGTGACTTGGCCGGTGTCCGCATCGACCTCGACCTCGGCGAGGTGGCTGCCGTTGGAATAGGTGGCCTGCGGCGGGGTGAAGTATCCCGACGCTTCCAAATCCGGTTTCACCCCCACGGGCAGGGCATAGCCCGGCATGCCGCTGGTCATCTTGGCCAGTTCTTCGAAGGTGATGCTGTCGCCCTGTTCACCCTTGATGCGCACGGCGCCATGGGTCAGTTCCACGTCTTCCGGCTTCACGTCGAACTTGGCGGCGGCCAGGGCCAGGGTCTTGCCGCGCAGTTCGGCGGAGGCCATGCGAACGGACGACCCGGCGTTGACGGTAATTCTGGAAGCATACGTCCCCGCACCGCGCGGCATGACGCCCGTATCGCCGCCGACCACGTCGATGTCGCCCATGTCCACGTTCAATTCGTCCGCGCAGATCTGCGCCAGGGTCGTGCGGTGGGCCTGTCCCGCCGCCGCCGCCCCGGTATAGATCGCGACGCGCCCGTTGGTCAGGATGCGGATGGTCGCCCCCTCGAAGGGGCCCAGGCCCGTGCCCTCCACATAATTGCCGATGCCGATGCCGATGTGGCGCCCTTCGGCCAATGCCGCCTTCTGGCGGGCCGGAAAATCGTCATAGCCGGCGGCGGCCAAGGCCTGGGCCTGGGATTCCGGATAGTCGCCGGTGTCGTACATCACCGGCGCGCCGTCGCGGTAGGTCAGGCCCATGTCGTAGGGCATGTCCGATGCCTGGATGAAATTGCGCCGGCGTACTTCGGCCGGGTCGAGGTTCAGTTTTTGCGCCACGGCGTCCATCAGCCGTTCCATGGCGAACACGGCCTGCGGCCGCCCGGCACCCCGCAAGGGCGTGGTCGGCACCAGGTTGGTGAAGGCGATGGTCACCGCCATGCGGTAAGCCGGCAGCTTGTAGGGCCCGGGCAGGGTGGTGGCCGAGATATAGGGCATGATGATGCCCCAGGGCAGATAGGCCCCGGCATCGTGGATCAACGTTCCCTTGATGCCGAGCAGCACACCATTCGCGTCCACGGCGGCGGATACGTCCCAGACCTGGTCCCGCTCCTGCGTCGTGGTCAGGAAATGTTCGCGCCGGTCCTCGGCCCATTTCACGGGCCGACCCAACAGGCGGGCCGCCGCCGGAATGACCAGTTCTTCCGGATAGACCTGGTTCTTGGGCCCGAAGCCGCCGCCCACGTCAGGCGTGATGACCCGCACGCGGTCTTCGGGCAGGCCGAACATGTCGATCACGGCGCGCTGGGTGTTGTGGGGTGTTTGGGTCGACGTCCAGATGCGAAAAGCGTCGCTGACCAGATCATAGACAGCGACCACGCCCCGGCATTCCATGGGATGACCGGTGCCCCGGTGGGGCGCGTACCGTTCGCGGATGACATGGGCGGCGTTGCGGAACGCCGCGTCCACATCGCCGAAGCCCAGGTTCAGCCGCCCGGCGATGTTATCGGTCATCGAAGAATGGGTGACGGGCGCACCCGGCTTCAGGGCCGTGTCGCAATGGCTGGCGGCGGGCAGGGGTTCCCAATCGACGATCACCCGTTCCGCCGCGTCCTCGGCCAGGTGGCGGCTATCGGCGATCACGACCGCCACCGCCTCGCCGACGAAGCAGACTTCCGACGTGGCCAGCGGCTCCTGGGTCACGGCATAGGTGATTTCCGGATGGGGGACTTGCAGCAGGATGCGCTTGTCCCGCATCTCGGGCGGCAGGTCCTGGGCCGTCAGCACGGCGACCACGCCCGGCATGGCGCGGGCATCCTCGGCATCGATTTCGGTGAAGGTGGCATGGGCGAAGGGGCTGCGCACGAAGGCGGCTTCCAGCATCCCCGGCAGTTTCAGATCGTCCAGGAACTGGCCGCGGCCGGTCAGCAGGTCCGGGTCTTCCAATCGCTTCACGCGCTGGCCGACGAAGGCGGTCGAACTCATGACGCGGTCCCCCCGCGCATGGTCTCGGCGGCGGCCAGCGCCGCGCGCACGATGGTGTCGTATCCCGTGCAGCGGCAGATGTTGCCGGAAAGGGCTTCGCGCAATTCCGGCTCGTCCGCGTTCGGATGATCGCGCAGATAGGCCGTCAGCGTCGTCAGGATGCCTGGGGTGCAGAACCCGCATTGCAGGCCGTGATGCTCCATGAAGGCCCCTTGCAGGGGGCTCAAGGTACCGTCTTCGCCGACCAATCCCTCGATGGTGGTGACCTGGCACCCCTCGGCCTGAACCGCCAGCATCAGACAGCCGCGCACGGCCTGGCCATCGACCAGAACGGTGCAGGCGCCGCAGACCCCATGTTCACATCCCAGGTGCGTGCCGGTCAGGCCCAGGCCGTGGCGCAGGAAATCGGCCAGGGAATAGCGGTCTTCCGTTACGGCGGAATGTTCCTTGCCGTTGACGGTCAGGGTGATGCGGCGTTTGGGCAGGGCATCAGACATGGGCGGGCTCCGACGCGCGGACGCAGGCATTGGCGAGGGAACGGCGCAGCAGCACGCCCGCGAGGTGTTGGCGGTAGGTTTCCGTGACCAGGGCGTCGCCGGCCATGGGCCGCTCGGCGATGAGGGCGCCCGCCGCGCGGAACAGGGCGTCCGACGGCGCCTCACCGATCATCATGGCTTCCACGTCGGTCGGGCGGACCGGCCCGTCGTCGATGCCGATCAGCACCACGGCGGCGCGGTCGATGCATCCGTTTGCGTCCAGGGTGATCAGGCTGCCGACACCGGCCATGGCGAAATCGCCGTGGCGTTGGGCGAATTCCCGGAAATCCCAGCCGTGGCCCGAAGGCCAGGCATCGAAAGAAAGGGAGGTCAGAATTTCGCCCCCGTTGATATCGGGGGTCATGTAGCCCAGGGGGTAATCGGCCATGGCGACGCGGCGCGTGCCGTTCTGGCTGGTCAACGTGATCTCGGCCCCCAACAGGGCGGCCATACCCGGCAGTTCCGCCGCCGGGTCCAGGTGCGCCAGCGACCCGCCCACCGTGCCCCGATTGCGAGTCTGGACATGGCCGACAAAGCCGAGTGCTTCGCGCAGAATCGGGCAGCAGGCGGCCAAGGCGGCGTCTTCCAACACCGTGCGCTGGCGGGTCATGGCACCGAGGGTGACGCGCCCGCCGTCAATCGTGATCCCGGCGATCTCCGCCACCGGGTTGAGGTCGATCAGATGGTCGACCGCGACATAGCGCAGGTTCATCATGGCCATCAGGGACTGCCCGCCGGACAAGAGCCGCGCGTTGTCCAGCGTCGCCGCCATCTCGGCGGCCTCGGCGAGGGACCCTGCCCGATGATAGGTGAAGGGGGCGGGCTTCATGCGTCGGGCGTGTCCAGCTTGCCGGCCTTGAAGCGCGCCGTCAGCCCCTGCCACAAAAGCGACCCCACCTTGATCGCTTCCGGGTCCGGCTCTTCCCCGCTGTCGATGCGCTTGCTCAGGCGGGCCGCGAACTGATCGACCAACTGCTGCGCCGTCTTGGTGACCATGCCGGCCCCCCGCGCGTATTGGATGATGCTGCCGGCCAGGTTCAGGTCCGTCACCAGTTCCACGCGGGTGCCGTTGGCGGTCGGATGCAGTTGGAAGGTCACGGTGGCATGGGCAGAGCCGCGGCCCCGGTCTTCCCGCCCCTTGGCGGACACGCGGACCTTCATGACCTCCGGGTCCACGTCCTCGATCACCGCCGTGCCGCGGAACGACAGGCTGACCGGGCCCAGTTTCAGTTCTACCATGCCTTCGTAGGTGTGCTCGTCCACCACCGCTGTCAGCTTGGTGCCGGGCAGGCAGGGCGCGACATAGGGGATATTCAGCAAGGTGCGCCAGGCATCGTCGGGGGCAAGGCCGAGGTCCAAAGTGTTCTCGATGATCACGGCACCGGGCTCCGTTTGTCGGATTCCGGTGCTTCGAATTCGGCCAGCATCTTTTTCAGCAGGGCCGCGAGGGTATCCTGCTCCGCCGGGGTCAGGGTCTCGATCAAGCGGGCCTGGGTTTCCACATGGGCGACAAGGGCCTGTTCGATCAGCTTCCGCCCTCGGTCGGTCAGGACGATCCGCACGCTGCGGCCGTCATCACGGTTGGCCCGGCGCACGACATATCCCGATCGCTCCAACTGGTCGATGCGGTGGGTCATGGTGCCCGACGTGACCATGGTCGAGGCGATCAATTCACCCGGTGACAGGCTGTAGGGCGGACCGACGCGGAGCAGGGTCGACAGCACGTCGAACCCCGCCACATTCAGGTCGAACTTGGCCCAGGTCTCTTCCATCCCGCGCAGAAAGAAGGTGCCGAGCCGCCGCACGCGACCGACCACGCCCATGGGCGCGGTGGCCAGGTTCGGAAATCCCTGCCGCCATTCGGCAAGAATGCGGTCGACATGATCCTCGGGGCGATTCAAAGAGTGATCCATGCCGGACAGTATTCTCTGGCAACTATCTTGACGTCAAGATTAATTTTCAAATCCGGATATGGCGTTCGGCGCGGCACCCGATCACCGGATGCCGCGCCGAAGATATCTATCGGGCGACGCCCGGCAGCCAGAGGGCCAGCTGCGGCATGAACCAGACCGCCAAAACCACGAGGAAAATCGTGGCCAGGAACGGCAGGCAGGCGCGAACCACAAGATCGAAAGGCACATTGGCGATCTTGGTCATGACGAACAGCACCATGCCGAAGGGCGGGGTGGCCTCGCCGATCACCAGAACCATGATCATGATGACGCCGAAGTGGACCGGGTCGATGCCGACGCTGACCGCGATTGGAACCAGGATCGGCGTCAGGATGTTGATCGACACGGCGACGGCCATGAAGCAGCCGATCACCAGCAGGAACACGATCATCAGGGCCATCACCAATGTCGGGTCCGTGGTCAGGCCCGAAATGGCGTCAGCAATGCCTTGCGGCAGGCGTGCGCGGGTCAAAATCCAGCCGAACAGGCCGGAACAGGCCAGGATGAACATGATGACCGTGGAATCGTATGCGGATCGCCAGAACACCCGGCCGAGGGCGGCCAAGCCGACCGAGCGATAGATGAACACCGCCACGACGGTCGCCCATAGGGCGGCGATGGCGGCGGACTCCGTGGCCGTGAAAAAGCCCGCGAGAATCCCGCCGATCAGGATTACCGGCGTCAACAGGGCCCAGAAGGATTCCCGAAAGGATTGCCCGAGTGCGCGCATGCCGGGGAAGGGCTCCGACGGCAGCTTGCGCCGGCGCGCCAGGAAGGCGACCAAGATCATCAGGCCAATGGCCATCAAGACACCCGGGATGGCACCGGCCAGAAGCACGTCGGCCGGCGAAACCTCGGCCAGCACGGCATAAAGAATGGCGGCGATCGAGGGCGGAATGATCGGGCCGATCAGGGCGCTGCCGACGGTGACCCCGATGGTGGTCTTGTCGTCGTAATTGGCTTCGCGCATGGCTTTGACTTCGATGGCGCCCAGGCCGGCGGCATCCGCCGTGCCCGACCCGGACATGCCCGCGAACAGCATCGAGGCCAGCACGTTGACCTGGGCAAGCCCACCGCGCCAATGACCGACCAAGGCATTGGCGAAACCGAACAGCCGCGTCGTCGCGCCCGATTCATTCATCAGATGGCCGACAAACAGGAACAGGGGAATGGCCAGCAGGGTGAAGGAATTGATCGTTCCCACCAGACGTTGGGTGATGATTTCGTAGGGAATTTCCATAAGCCCGCGGGTCAGCCCGAAATATCCCAGGCTCGAGGCACCCAGCGCGATCCCGGCGGACACGCCAAGGACGAGCATCCCGATCAGGCCCGCCATCAACCAACCTGCGGCGATCATGTCCGGGGCTCCGTCGTGTCGGTGGTATGAGGAGCACCGGCCAGGTCGCCGAGCGCCCCGGCCAGTTTGGCGGCGGCGGTGATCGTCGCCAGAACGCAGCCGATGAACGGTGCCATGTAGATATGTCCTTGATGTAAGAAGCGGATTGCCGGCAGGATCCAGCCCCAGTTCGACAGCATCAGGCGGAAGGAGCCGTAGGCCACGGCGGACAGCAGCACGATGGTGACCAGGTATTGAAACACCCTGAACCCCGCGCGCATCCGGGGGCGGCTGCCGAGCAGCCGGTCGATCAGATCAATGCGGACATCGCCGTCCTGGTGCACGACCATGACGAGGCCGAGAAACACCGCATAGATGTTCAACAGGCGGGCGGCGTCTTCACTGAAGACCATGGACAGGTCCAGATGGCGATAGCCGACCTGGGCCAGGATCATGATCAGGAATCCGGCGAAGCAAAAGGCGGCGAGGACCATTGAGGTCCTCGCCACAAGGTTCAATACGCGAGTCATTTTTTTTATTGATCTCTGCGCGCTAGTTGCTGGCTTTGACGGCCGCGTCCCAGACGCCCGGGGCGAGGATGTCGCGGGCGGCCTTTTCAACGATCGGCAGGGCGTCCGTGCGGAACGACGGCTTCGGTTCGATGACCTTCACGCCCTTGGCGGCAATGTCCTTGACGATCTTGTCGTTAAGGGACGATGCGGCGTCGGTGGCTGCCTTGCTGGCGGCGTCCGTGGCGGCCTGGACGGCGGTGCGTTCGGCGTCGGTCAGCTTTTTCCAGAAATCCTGGTTGGCCATGACCGTCACGTAGCCCTGTTGGTGGCGGGTTGCGACCAGGTGGTCGGACACTTCGTACAGGCGCCGGCCCCAGATGTTGGACAGCATGTTTTCCTGGGCGTCGATCACACCGGACTGCATGGCGGAAAACACTTCCTTGGACGGCATCGGGGCGATGGTCGCACCCAGGCCGCTCCAGATATCGATCCACAGCGGGATCTTGGGCATGCGGATCTTGATGCCCTTCAGGCCGGGGACGGTATCAAAGGTCTTGCCCTTGGTGCTGGTCCAACGGGCGCCCTGGTAATAATAGCCGAGCGTCACGGCGTTGCCCTTCTTGAGCAGGGCTTCTTCCATCTGCTTGCCGATCGGGCCGGCAAGAAAGCGCTGCACCGCCTCAAAGCTCTGGAACAGATAGGGCACCAGGGTGGCGTCAAGTTCCGGATAATACTGGGAGGAATGGATCACGCCCATGTGGATCGAGGTTTCGCCCATGCGCACCAGGTCGATTAATTCCCGTTCCGCGCCAAGCTGGCTGTCGAGGAAGACTTCCAGTTCCAGTTCCGGCGCGCGGGACTTCAGCTCCTTCGTGAAGGTGTCGACAAAGATCTTGTTCATGCCGCTGTTGGGCGCGGAGGAGGCAAGGGTCACTTTCTTGGCCTGGGCCGGCAAGGCGGCGAAGCTCAGCAGCACGATGGCTGCCAGTAGTTTCTTCAGCATTGTTTGTTTCCTCAGATTTTCTTGGGGAGGGAGTGGGCAGGTCTGCGCCCGGCAGGTGATCGGGCCCGCAGCGCGCGGGCCCGGGGAGATCACTTGTATTTCTGTTCGAAGTCGTAGACCTGGCCGAAGCCCATGAGCTGGCTGAATTCCGCGAACGGGTAGAAGTCGACCTTGGAGCCGGCGGTCGAGCCGGTTTCCTTGAGGTCCGTGTACACGGCCTTCAAGGCCTGACCGGCGGCCAGGAACCCGCTTCCGGGGAACAGGGCGATTTTGTAGCCGAGGGATTGCAGGTCGTCGCGGCTGAGTACCGGGGTGCGGCCGCCTTCGACCATGTTGGCCAGCAGCGGCAGATCGAAGCGTTCGCAGATCGTGCGCATCTCTTCTTCGCTTTCCGGGGATTCGACGAACAGGATATCGGCGCCCGCTTCGGCAAAGGCATCGGCGCGCCGCAGGGCTTCGTCCAGGCCCAGGGTGGTGCGGGAATCCGTGCGGGCGATGATCAGGAATTCATCACTGTCACGGGTGTCGCGGGCGACGCGGATCTTGGCCAGCATGTCTTCCAGCGGCACCACGTTGCGGCCCAGCATGTGGCCGCATTTCTTGGGGAATTCCTGATCTTCGAGCTGGATCGCCGTGGCGCCGGCCCGTTCGTAGCCGCGCACCGTGTGTTCCAGGTTAAGCAATCCGCCGTAGCCGGTGTCGCCGTCGGCGATCAGGGGTGTCTTAGTGCCCTCGGCGATCTGGCGCACACGGCTGACCATGTCCGTATAGGTCGCGATGCCGGCATCGGGCAGGCCCAGGTGCGAGGCCACGACGCCGTAGCCGGTCATGTAAAGGACGTCGAACCCCAGAGAATCCGCGACTTTCGCCGAAATCATGTCGAACACGCCGGGGGCGATAAGAATCTCATCCTGCTTTAGACGTTGGGACAGGCTTTTCATTCGAACATTTCCTCTTCGTGGAATAATTGTATGCAATAAAGGCTATTTTTGCCGTTTCGGGGGCTGTTTTAGCCTATATTGCATACAATAAACAAGACTATGTGGCGCATCGCCTGGGACAGTATGTTTGCCGGCGTGATGCCCAGGGAGTGAAAGCATGGCGACGTCAAGTGATCGGGTGTACCGACAGATCCGCGAAGGCATTCTTGCCGGCGACTACGCTGTGGGCGACCGCCTGCGTGAAGGCGAACTGGCGACGCAGTTCGGCGTCAGCCGCACACCCGTGCGCATCGCCCTGCAGCGCCTGGTCAATGACCGGCTGATCGACTTCACGGCCCATGCCGGTGCCATCGTGCGCGGCTACGCCGATGCGGAGATGGTCGAAATTCTGGAAATCCGCGCGCTGTTGGAACCCCAGGGTGCCCGCCTGGCAGCCCTTAACCGCAAACAGGAACACCTGGACGAGTTGTTCGAGCTATGCGCGCGGATGGAAACGTTGGGTGACCGGAGCGAGCCGGACTTCGGGCAGATCGCGCCCCTCAACAACCGGTTTCATCAGGTCCTGCTGGATGCATCGGGGCAACGCCAGCTTCTGGTCGTCACGACGTCCCTGATCGAATTGAACAATGTGGTTCAGTCCTACAGGAAATTCGCCCGCGCCGATGTCGACCGCAGTTTCGCCGAGCATCGCCAACTGGCCACGGCGATCGAGCGCGGCCAGAGCGATCTGGCGGCCGCGATCATGCTCAGCCACGTCCATGCCGCGCTTGCCAATTTCAAGTTGCGGATCGGGACAGCTGCCGCCCCGGTCAAGCTTCGGACAGTTCCGGGATCGGGCTGATCAGGGGCTTGCCGGCCAGAAAGGCCTCGATATTGCGGCGCATGAGCTTCACGCCCAGGATCTGAACCTCGGGCGCGGCCCCGCCCACATGGGGGGTCAGGACGACGTTGGTCATGGTGCAGAGCGCTTCGGGGACCACAGGCTCGTCCTCGAACACGTCGAGTCCGGCCCCTGCGATCACGCCGTCCTGCAAGGCAGTGATCAGATCGTCCGTGTGGACGACGCTGCCGCGCCCGACGTTGATCAGGAACCCGTCCTTGCCCAGCGCGTCCAATACCGTGCGGTCGATCAGGTGATGGGTCGCGGGGCCGCCGGGCACGGCGGAAATCAGGAAATCCACGTGCTGTGCCAGGTCACGGACATTATCGACATAGCGCCAGGGCAGGTCCGCCTTGGCCGACCGGGCCATGTAGGACACCTCCATGTCGAAGCCTTCGGCGCGCCGGGCGATGCCCTGGCCGATGGCGCCCATGCCGATGATGCCGATCTTCTTGCCGTTCAGCATCGGGCGCTGGGGCAGGTCTTCCCGCCACTTTCCGGCCCGGGCCGACGCGTCATAGACGGGGATGTTGCGCACGATGCCCAACAGCAGGGCGAAGGCGTGATCGGCGACCGAGGGCGCGTTCATGCCCGCCGCATGGGTGATGCGGATGCCGCGTTCCCGGGCGGCGTCCTGATCGACTTTTTCGTACCCGGTGCCGATGGTGCAGATCAGCTCCAGCGCCGGCAGGGCGTCCATTTCCGCGCGGGTCACGCCGATGAAGCCCGATGTGACCATGATGCGGGCCGACTTGCGGGCATCGTCGTCGGGCGTCCCGGCGGCGAGGTCGAAATCCAGCAGGGTGAAGTCGGGTGCGAAGTCGATGCGGTGGCGGGGGGCTTCGTGTTTGAACAGGATGATGGGCTTCACGGTCGTTCCCTTGGGCATGGGTGAAAGGCACGGACCCTGCCGGTCCGTTCCTGGGTAGGCGCCGACGGTGCCCCGCGGCGTGATGATGGAAAACGGCGGATCGCTACGCTGCGCCCACCTTGCGTTCGATCACGGATTCAAGCTGCGCCGTCGTCGACCGCAACTGGGCCTTGATCTTGCCGGCGGGGATGGGCTCCGCCGCCGTCGATCCGTAATCCTTGGGCAGGATGTCGTGGATGTCGAAGCCGTCGGGCACGCTTTCGATGTCGAAATCGGCGTCGCTGAGATTCAGGTACTTGAGCGCCGCGTTGGTCCAGGCGAACAGCCAGAATTGGAAATAGCCGAACCAGTTGGGGACTTGTTTGCGCCGCGAAAAGGCCATGCCGAAACCCTTGAGCGCGTAGTAGACCCGCTTCGGGTTCAAGGAGAACCGGGTCAGGCGCTGGGTCAGTTGCAGCAAAGCCCGCCAGTTCTTGAACACCATCTTGAGGAACAGGCCCGTGTTGCCGAAACCCTGGCCCTCGATGGGCACATGGTGGCCCTCGGCCTGCAGGTTGAAGAACGCCTTGAGCCGTTCGTACTGATAGGCGCCGTCCGTGAACACGTCGACGAAATGCTTGTAGCCGTCGATCATGGTCCGGCGGGGCAAAAGGTATTTGATGTTGGTCTGGTACTTGTAGCCGCCCAGCCCGAAACGCACGTCGCGCAGACGGTTCGACAGCTTCATGCGGCGGTACAAGGGCGTGCCCGGCAGGGCGGTCAGCAGCGACGGGTCGCCGGACAACAGTGCCGCGTCGGTCAGGCCTTTCAAGGTGATGTCGAAGCAGTCTTCGTCGTCACTGTCGAAGCCGAAGATCAGGCCGCCGACGATGATGAAGCCGCGCGATTGGATTTCACGCACCACCTGGGTCAGTTCGGTCGACGAATTCTGCACCTTGGCCGTTTCCAGAAGCGAATTCTTGGAAAAGCTTTCGATGCCGATGAACAGCATGTCGAAGCCGGCGCGGCGCATCTTGTCCATCAATTCCGGATGGTTGTTCAGGTTGATGGTCAGCCAGGTATAGAGCGAGGGCGTATGGCCGGTCCTGGCCTTCCACTCGAGGATTTTGTCGATCACAAGTTCAGCCCAGCGCGGCTCGCCGATGAAATTGTCGCAGGCGAACAGGATCTGTGACACGCCGAGCGAGCACAGATGGTCCAGTTCCTCGACGATCAGGTCGGCCGACTTGTTATGGGGCCGGTTGTTGTCGTCCATGATGCGGATGTCGCAGAATTCGCAGAGGAACGGGCAGCCGCGGGAGACCTCGATCACCGCGCCGTAATAGCGCGAGATCGTCGCGTCCATCAGGCCCCGGTGCATGGGCTTGGCGCGGGATATTTCGAACCGGCCGGGCGATTTGATGAGATGCTCCATGGGCTGGCCGTCGCGCACGTCCTGGATCAACTGGGCGATGCAGGCCTCGCCGTCGCCGATGAACACATGGTCGAAATTCTCAAACCGGTCGAGGGTGCCCGCCTGATCGAAGGACCAGGCCAGGGGGCCGCCGACGATGGAGCGCGCCTTGGGGAACCGGGTCTTCAACTGGCCGCGGATCCGCTCCATGAACGGGGCGTCCTGGTTGATGCCGCTGAACAGGTAGATGTCGGCTTCGGGAATGTCCTCGACCTTCTGAACCCGGGTGTCGTGGAGCATCAAGTCCACGTTCAGGTCGTCGGGGATGTGCGCGGCCAGGGTATAGGCCCAGACGGGCATGAAGATGGCGCCGTAGGTCTGGGTGTTGGAATAGACCGGATCCGGCGCATGCACGAACATCACGCGGAGCGGCGCGTTGGTCGCGCGGTCGGCGGCAGTCGTGTGGCCTGATGTGGTCATGTCTTCCCCGATTTCATGTGCGCGCTTTGCATTATATTGGAATTCGGCGCGATTCTCCCGACTTATTAGCAGAGGAGAGGCAAGACCGGCAAAGCCTCAGTCGCCGTCACGGGGGCGTTTGGGCGACGTCTGAATGTCGAAATTGATGGCCTGGACCAGGAACTGTACCCCCAGAAGGATCGCGAGCGTTGCAATCATGATGGTGCCCATGCTCGACGTCACGCCGGTTTCCGCCGCTTCCCACCACTTGATCCCGCCGAAGATCAGGCCGAATGCGGTCAGCACCGTGCCCGCCGTCAGGTAGAACGACCCCAGCGAAAAATCGTAGAGGAAGTATTTGAACAGGATGCGTTTGCCCATGCCGCGGATCAGCCGATAGATGAAGACGGGCATGATCGACGGGATGTGCAGCGAGCTTTGCTCGTCCCCGTAGCGCGCGGGGATGGCCACGTCCTCGGCCACGGCGCCGATGATGTTGAGGCGGATCAGCATGTCCGATTCGAAGAAATAACCGTCCGACACCCGGTCAAGCTCCAGACGCTCCAGCGCGTCGCGGTTGATCGCCGTATAGCCGTTGGTCGGGTCCATCATCTGCCAGTATCCCGACGCGGCCTTGACCAGGAAGGTCAGCACGCTGTTGCCGAACAGGCGCACGCGGGGCATCTGTCGCAGCGCCTTCAGGTCGCGGAACCGGTTGCCCTTGGTGTAGTCGGCGCGGTCCGCCAGGATCGGCTTCAACAGCGCCTTCAAATAGGCCGGGTCCATCTGGTCGTCGGCATCCATCTTGACCACGATGTCGAAGCCGTCGGCCAGGGCCTGGCGGTAGCCGGTCTTCACCGCAGCCCCCACGCCGCCGTTCTGCTGCCGGCGCAGAACCATGACCCGGTTATCCCCGGCCGCCTTGGCCGCGTCGCCGGAATGTTCCGGGCAGGCATCGTCAACCACGTAGATGCGTTTAACCCAATCCGGCACGCCCCGGATCACCGTGGCGACCTGGGCAGCGGCCCGATAGGCGGGAATTACGACGGCGACTTTGTTGTCTTCCGGCACCTGAAATCCGTTCTTTCGCCCTTGTTCACGCCCGGGGCCCGTTTCAGGGGCCTTTCGGATAGTCGCAAGGTTGCGCTAAAACCATTAAAACTTCGTCGATCTTAAAATACCACCTAGACCACCAGCCCAGGAAAATCCATGACCTCCACCACGCCCACTCACCCGGAAATCCGGGAATCCGTTGCTGCCCTCTGCCGGGATTTCCCCGGCGAATACTGGCGCGAGAAGGACCGCAATGACGCCTATCCCACCGAATTCGTCACGGCCCTGACCGAGGCCGGCTTCCTCGCCTGCCTGATTCCTGAGGAATACGGCGGGTCCGGCCTGGGCCTGTCCGAGGCCGCTGCGATCATGGAGGAAATCCACAAGTCCGGCTGCAGCGGCGGTGCCTGCCACGCCCAGATGTACATCATGGGCGCGCTGTTGCGCCACGGCGACGAGGAGAAAAAGCGCCGCTATCTGCCCGAGATCGCGTCCGGCGCCCTGCGCCTGCAGGCTTTCGGCGTGACCGAGCCTACGTCCGGCACGGACACCACGCGCATCCGCACCACGGCGCGGCGCGACGGCAACGAATGGGTCATCAACGGCCAGAAGGTGTGGACGTCGCGCGCCGAACATTCCGATCTGATGTTGCTGCTGGCCCGCACCACGCCCCGCGAAGAGGCGGCCAAGCCGCACCAGGGCATGTCCATCTTCCTGGTCGACATGCAGAAGGCCAAGGGCAACGGCCTGACCATCCAGAAGCTGGAAGCCATGGTCAACCATGCGACCACGGAAATCTTCTTCGACGATCTGCGCATTCCCGCCGACGCCCTGATCGGCGAGGAAGGGCGCGGGTTCTACTACGTCCTCGACGGCATGAACGCCGAACGCATCCTGATTTCCGCCGAAGCCATCGGCGACGCCCGCTGGTTCATCAAGAAGGCCCGCGACTATGCCGTCGATCGACGGGTGTTCGATCGGCCCATCGGTCAGAATCAAGGCGTCCAGTTCCCCATCGCCCGCTGCTACGCGGAGACGGAGGCCGCGGCCCTCATGGTGCAGAAGGCGGCGGAAACCTTCGACGCCGGTGAAGAAGTCGGGGCCATGGCCAACATGTGCAAGTTGCTGGCCTCGGAAGCGACCTGGCACGCCGCCGATACCTGCCTGCAAACCCACGGTGGGTTCGGCTTCGCCCGTGAATACGATGTGGAGCGCAAGTTCCGTGAGACGCGCCTGTTCCAGACCGCGCCGATCTCGACCAACCTCATCCTCTCCTACATCGCCGAGCATGTCCTCGACATGCCGCGCTCCTTCTAAGCAGAAAGACCACACCTATGGACGACATCGACCCCAACGCGCCTTTGGACATGGACCACCTGCGGTCCTGGATCGGCAAGACCCAGGAACTGACGGACACCATCGGCGCCTTCCCGGTGCGCGCCCTGGCCGCCACCATCGACCGCGCCGACACCGCACCCCAGGACGGCGAGGCCCTGCCGCCGTCGGCTCATTGGCTGTATTTTCTGGAAACGCCGCAGCATTCGGAACTGGCGTTTGACGGCCACGCCAAGAAAGGCGGGTTCCTGCCGCCGGTGCCGCTGCCGCGCCGCATGTGGGCGGGCGGGCGCATCTGGTTCAAGGAAGCGCTCCGCATCGGTGACAAGGCGACGCGGCTGTCCACGGTCAAGGACGTGACCTTCAAGGAAGGCAAATCCGGGCGGCTGGTCTTCGTGCTGGTCGAACATCGCATCCAGGCCGGCGGCCAGGACGTGATTGTCGAGGAACACGACATCGTCTACCGCGACGAAGCCGCCCCCGACGCGCCGCCGCCGCCGCCGCCCAAGCCCGCCCCCGAAGGAGCCGTTTGGGAACGTCGCGTGCTGCCGGACGAGGCCATGCTATTCCGCTACTCAGCACTTATTTTCAACGCCCACCGTATTCACTACGACCGCGAATTTACGCAGAACGACGAAGGTTATCCGAATTTGATCGTCCACGGCCCCCTGATCGCGAGTTTGCTGATGGACCTGGGCGCGCGTGAAATGGCCAAGCAGGGCAAGCGCATGACCCGCTTCGCCTACCGGGCCGTCCGGCCCAGCTTTACCGACGGCCGCGCCATGACCTTCCAGGGCAAGCCGACAGGGGACAGCGCCGCCGACCTTTGGGCGTTGGATCAGGACAACTGGCTTGCCATGCAGGCCGACGCCGATTTCGAGGATGCGTAACATGACGAACAAGCAAAGCCCCGCCGCGCTGAACGGCGTTCGCGTCATCGATATCGCGACCTTCATCGCGGGACCCTATGCGGGCACGATCCTGAGTGAATTCGGCGCCGAGGTCATCAAGGTCGAACAGCCCCACAAGGACGGGCAGGGCGGTGGCGATCCCTGGCGGCGTTACGGGACCAAGACGGCACGAGAGGATTCGACCCTCGCCTGGCTGACCGAGGCCCGCAACAAGCAGGCCGTGACCCTCAACCTGCGGGAGGCCGAGGGCCAGGATCTGCTGAAAAAACTGGTCGCCGACGCCGACGTGCTGATTGAGAATTTCCGCCCCGGCACCCTGGAACGCTGGGGCCTGGGGCCGGACGTGCTGTGGGCGATCAATCCCGGCTTGGTGATCCTGCGGGTTACCGGCTACGGCCAGACCGGCCCCTACAAGGACCGGCCCGGATTCGCCCGTATCGGCCATGCGGTGGGCGGGCTGACCTATCTTTCGGGCAAGCCCGGGGAAATTCCGGTGACGCCGGGCTCGACCTCGCTCGGCGATTACATGACCGGCATGTACGGCGCCATCGGCATCATGATGGCCCTGCGTCATCGCGACGCCACCGGCGAGGGCCAGGTCATCGACGCTGCCCTTTATGAAAGCGTGTTTCGCGTGCTCGACGAACTGGCCCCGGCCTATGCCGCCCAGGGCACCGTGCGCGAGCCCGAGGGAACGGGTACCCTCAACGCTTGCCCGCACGGGCATTTCCCTTGCGGTGACGGCAAGTTCCTGTCCATCGCCTGCACCACGTCCAAGATGTTCGAACGCCTGACCCAAGGCATGGGCCGCCCGGATTTGTGGGACCTCTACGGCGATCAGGCGGAGCGCCTGAAGCACCGAGACACCGTGATTGAGGAAGTCACCAACTGGTGCCTGTCCATGACCCGCGAACAGGTCATGGAAAAATGCATCGGCGCCGAAGTTCCGGCCGGGCCGATCAATTCCATTGCCGACATCTTCGAAGACCCGCATTTCCGCGCCCGTGATCAGCTTGTCACGATCGACGATCCGGAAGTCGGTGAGGTGACGATCCCCGGTGTAATCCCGAAGCTGTCCAAGACGCCGGGGCAGATCAAGTCCCTCGGCAAGGGGCTGGGGGCGTCCAACGCGGACGTCTACGGCAAGCTGCTGGGCTTGTCAGAGGCCGACCTGGCGGACCTGAAGGCGCGCGGGATTATCTAGCCGTCCCGTAATCCCCGTTGCCGCCTGGACCGATTTCGGCGACTGTTTCCCGGCCGCGTCCTGCGGTGCCTTGGGGGAGGATACGACCATGTTCACGTTGTTCTACGCGCCGGATACATGCGCGCTGGCGACCTTGATTGCGTTCAAGGACGCGGGGCTGAAGGCGGGGGACGGTTATGCGCTGCGCCGTGTCGATTTTAAGCGCCTGGAGCAGCGCTCGCCGGAATACTTGGCCGTCAATCCCAAGGGTCGGGTGCCCGCCCTGGTCACGCCAAGGGGCATCCTGACGGAAACCCCGGCCATGCTCGCCTTCGTCGCGCAAAGCTTCCCTCAGGCCAATCTGGCGCCGCTTGAGGATCCCTTCGCCTTCGCCGAACTGCAGGCCTTCAACAGTTTTATCTGCTCGTCCCTGCATGTCGCCCATGCCCATCGCATGCGTGGCCACCGCTGGGTCGATGAAAACGATCAGGCAGCGATCACGGCCATGCAGAAGAAGGTGCCCGAGTCCGTCGGTGCCTGTTACGACCTGATCGAGGCGGGCATGCTCAAGGGCCCCTGGGTGATGGGTGATGCCTATACCATCGCCGATCCCTATCTGTTCACCATCGCGCAATGGCTGGAACAGGACGGCGTCGATCCCGCGCGCATCCCCAGGATCGTCGATCACCGCGCGCGCATGGCGGCGCGGGCCAACGTGAAAGCGGCCATCACGGAAGAAAACGCCTGATCCCTGGGGGGGAGCTGCATTGTGATTGAACGCAAGAGCCGGGAAGACGACCCGTTCCGATACGGGCATCACCGATACCGGGTACACCTGTCCGCGAGAGAAACATGACACAAGGCCAACCGCCCCGTTCCATGAACGGTCCCGAATGGGGGCAGTTGGTGTTTCTGTCCGTGCTGTGGGGCGGGGCATTCTTTTTCGTCGGGGCCGCCGTGCGCGAGGTTCCGCCGCTGACGGTCGTGTTCGCCCGGGTGTTCCTGGCGGCGCTGCTGCTGTTGCCGCTGTTTTTCCGCTATGGCCATCATCTGCCGCGCGGATGGGCGGCCTGGCGGCCCTTCTGCATCATGGGGATGCTGAACAACGTCCTGCCGTTCGGCCTGTTGTTTTTCGGGCAGACGCAGGTGACAGTGGGCCTCGCCTCGATCATCAACGCCATGACGCCGCTGTTCACGGTTCTCGTCATGGCGGGTTTCGGGGTGGAGCGGCTGACGGCGCTCCGCGTCATCGGGGTCGTCCTGGGTATCCTCGGCGTGGTGGTTCTGCGGGGCGGCGGGGCCGCCGACGCGGGGCAGACCCTCGGCATCGGCCTGTGTCTGGCGGCCACGGTCAGCTATGCCTTCGCGGGCCTGTGGGGCCGCCGCCACCTGGGCGGGGTGCCGCCGCTGAAATCGGCGACCTGTCAGCTGATCTGTTCCAGCCTCGTCATGGCCGTGGTCGCCGGCCTGTGGGACCGGCCATGGGAGCTGCCCTTGCCGGCGCCGGCGACATTGGGTGCGATCGTCGGCCTGGCCGCGTTCGGCACGGCGCTCGCCTATATCGTGTTCTTCCGCCTGCTGGTCAGCGCCGGGGCCAGCAATGTCATGCTGGTCACCCTGCTGATCCCGGTGACGGCGATGGCTTTGGGCATTCTGTTCCTGGGCGAAACGATGCATCCCCGGGAACTGGCGGGAGCGGCGGTGATCGGCCTCGGCCTTGTGTTTATCGACGGTCGCCTGCTGCGCCGTCCGGGGGCTGCCGGTCGGCCAGGGCGGTGACCTTTTGTTCGATGCGGTCGACCTGCATCGCCAGCTTGCGGATGATCTCGTCCTGTTCGGCCTGATGCTGCTCCGCGTCGACGGCTGCCGCGTCGTGCATGGAATTGACGATGATCGCGATGAACAGGTTGAGGACGGCAAAGGTGACGATCAGGATGAACGGCACGAAGAACGCCCAGGCGAAGGGGTGGACCTCCATCACCGGACGGACGATACCCATGGACCAGGATTCCAGGGTCATGATCTGGAACAGGGAATAGGCCGATTCCCCGATGGTGCCGAACCAGGCGGGGAAATCGCCGCCGAACAGCTTGGTCGCCATGACGGCGGCGATATAGAACACCAGGCACAGCAGGGCGAGGACCGAGCTCATGCCCGGCACGGCCTCCAGCAAGGCCTGGATCACTACGCGCATCTTGGGCACGGCGGAGACAAGGCGAAGTGCGCGCAGCACGCGAAGTGCGCGCAGCACGGTCATGCCCTCCGTCACCGGCATCAAGGATATGCCGACGATCACGAAGTCGAAGATATTCCAGGCGCTGCGGAAAAACCCAAGCCGATAGACCACGAGTTTGATCGAAAGTTCGGCAACGAAAATGGCGACCGCGATGTGATCGAGCAGGCGCAGGATGTCCCCGGCGGCGGCCATCGCCGTGGGCGAGGTTTCCAGGCCAAGGACGATGGCGTTGAAGATGATGACGGCGATGATCACGCGGCGGGTCGCCTCGGCCTCGATGAAGGCCTGCAGGCGGCCCAGGGCGCCCGCCGGGCGCTGGTCCAGGGTATCGGTCGATGCGTCGGACATATGTGGGCGTCGCCTTAGGAATATCGTTGATGGGAGTAGGTGGCCCTCTTTGCGGCAGCCGCGCCCAAGATAGGATCGGCGCGCATTTCCTTCAAGCGGCCATCAACGCCTGTGTCGGCGATGGCACGAAACGGGCGGCTTCTCCTTGCGGGGAAGCCATGCCATTGTATACAAAACGTCCACCAGAAAACCGCCAATAAAGGGAGGCTTCCAAATGGAACCCAAAATCATCCGCGCCGGCGATCGGCAAACCAAGATCGCTCCGGCCCATAATTTCGTCGGTCAGGTCCTGCATGAAAGCGTGTTCGCCGAGGAAGCGCCGTCGCGGCTGCGTGTGTCGCGCGTCACCTTCACGCCCGGCGGGCGCACCAACTGGCACACCCATGCGGTGGGGCAGATTCTTTACGTGCTGTCGGGTTCGGGCCGCTACCAGCTGGAAGGCCAGGCGGTCGAGGAAATCAACGCCGGCGACACGGTCGTCATTCCGCCCAATGCCCGCCATTGGCATGGTGCCGCGCCGGACAGCATGATGTGCCACCTCGCCCTGTCCGAAGCCGACGATCAGGGCAATGGCGCGACCTGGTTGGAGCCTGTCGATGACAAGGACTTCATGCAGGAACCGGCGTAACCACGTTTGACGTATTCAAAAAGTTGAGTTGCGAACGGGCCCCTCGCGGGCCCGTTCGTATTAGCGTTCGACCGTTATCTGTGGCGTGTCGCCGACCAACTTGCCGGTCCGGCGCCAGCGGTCAAGCTGGTCGCGGCGCTTTTCGGCGAAGGTGACGTCGCGGGTGGCGCGATCCAGGTCGCGCATCTTTTCCGCGCGCTGCACTTCCATCTCGGCGATTCGTTGGGCGACCACGGCCTCCAGGTGCACGCCGCGGCGTTTCTGATAACGCCAGTCGTCGAGATCGGTGCGCCGCCGGTCGGTGTCGCCCAGTGCCCGCATGTCCAGACGTTCGTTCCGGCGCTTTTCCTTGAGCAGGCCGTTCAAGCGTGCGGTGCGGCCGGTGTCGACGGCGACCAGGGTGGTCTCGCGGGATTCATCCCCGTCCGTCCCGGCGTCCTTCTTGGCTTGACGGGTTTCGCCGTCACCCCGGTTCAGGCGGTTCCAATAGCTCAGCACCTTGATGCGGTAGGGACGGAAGTTTT
This sequence comes from bacterium SCSIO 12827, assembly GCA_024397995.1. Lineage (NCBI taxonomy): Bacteria > bacterium SCSIO 12827. The sequence continues at coordinate 661,761 of CP073746.1, forward strand.
CCGGCGTTTGGGAATGGTACTGGCCGGCTGCGGTCAGCCAATTGCGGGTCTGGTCATATTTGGCCTTCAGGAACTTGGCCGCATAGGCCGCGTTGGCGGCGGGATCAAAGGCATGGTCCAGGGTCTCGAAGGCGTTCCAGTGGTAATGCATGTTGATCTGCATGCAGCCGACGTCGATGTTGCGGACCCCTTGGCTCAACAAAATTTCAACCTCGGCGCGGGCTTCGGCCTTGGTCGCGAAATAGCGGCCCTTGCCCTGGGATGTCACGGTCCAGGGCCAGGCAAAATTTTCCCCGCTTTCCTTATCGAAACGGCCCGACTCCGTCAGCGCGATGGCGGCCAGAAGATTGGCCGGAATGCCCTCGCGCCGTTCCACGGCGCGCGCCGCCTGGAGACAGACTTCGTCAGTATTTTCAGATGCTTGTCCGCGCGCGGCCAAGGCGTCCGGGGCCCATCCAAGACCCCAGGCCAAAAGCCAGCAAAGGAACAAGCGCGTTTGCCACGCCATGATTATTCTCCCGTTCTAGGCCAAGGCGTCGCAAGGGGCGTGCCAGGAACGGGCAAAAAATTTGACTGTAAAAACAATATGTTATCAGGTCGTCGTGCGTTGCCTGGGCGGCGGCATTTGCCGGGGGCGAAAAAAATGCCGAGGGCGGTATTTTTTTGTTTGCACCTGCGAACAAAGCCACGTATATATTGCATCGCAGCATGCGGGAGACGGATCCTCCCAGACGGTCTTCCGCACCTGCCTTTACTTGGATGTTTCCTCCCAACGACTCGGGCCGTGTCTCTGACACGGCCCTTTTTTTTGCCTGCGCCGATTGTTCATTAATGAGAAAATGCTAACAAAGTCCGGGACTTAGTCTTCGGGCAAGGAATCCCCGCCGTCGCCGAGCGCCAGCTGCATGGTCACCGAGTCGAGCCAGCGCCCGAACTTGAATCCGATGTTGCGGATGACCCCGACCTCGCGGAAGCCCATTTTGCGGTGCAAACTAATTGAGCCCGCATTTCCCGAATCCCCGATCACCGCGATCATCTGCCGATAGCCCTCGGCGGTGCAGCGACGGATCAGCTCCGCCAGCAGTTTCTGGCCGACGCCGCGGCGATGGGCGTCCTCGGCGACATAGACCGAATCCTCCACCGTATAGCGATAGGCCCGGCGCGGCCGATAGGCCCCGGCATAGGCGTATCCCAGCACCCGCCCGGCGTCCTCGGCCAGGATATAGGGGTATCCGGCGTCGACCACGGCGGCGCGGCGGCGGATCATCTCGGCGACATCCGGCGGATCGTATTCGAAGCTGCCGCCGCCGGTCGCCACATGATGGGCGTAGATGTCGCGGATCGCGGCCATGTCGGCCTCGGTGGCGTCGCGGACTTGGATGGTGTCGGATGTGCTCATCGCGGTGTTGTTCCTGGGGCGGGCTTATTCCGCCGCTTCCGGCAGGACCAGCCGCCGCGCCCCGGCGCAAAGCTGCGCCATGAAATCGTCAAGGCGGGCGGTGATCCCGGCCATTTCCGGCTTGGGCGCGATGGCTGTCTCGTCCAGGTAAAGGGCGCGGTTGAGTTCGATCTGCAGGACATGAACGCCCGCCCGGGGGCGACCGTAATGGCGGGTGGTATAGCCGCCGGCATAGGGCCGGTTGCGGGTCACGGAAAAGCCCAGTTCCCTGAGCAACCGTTCCGCCAGGGCTGTCATCGCCGGCGCGGCGGCGGTGCCGTGGCAATCGCCCAGAATGATATCGCCCAGGGGATGGTCATTGCGGGTGCCGGTCACGTTGGACGGCATGGAATGGCAATCGACCAGAAGACAGCCGCCGAAAGCCTGGCGCGTGTCGTCGATCAGGCCCATGAGTGCCTTGTGATAGGGCCGGTGGGTGTCCTCGATACGCCGGCGGGCCTCGGCGAAGGTCAGGGGATGGCTGTAGATTTCCTCACCGTTGGCGACCACGCGGGCGATGGTGCCAAGCCCCGCCGCGATGCGCGGCGAGCGGGTCACCACATAGTCTGGCAGGGCGCCTGAGAACATGCGGGGGTCGAGCTCATAAGCCTCGCGGTTGGCGTCCACATAGGCGCGCGGGAAATTGGCGCGAATCAGGGGCGCGCCGAAATCGGGGGCACGGCGGAACAATTGGTCAACGAAGGCGTCTTCCGAGCGGCGCAGCGCCGTCGCGTCCAAACAGGATTGTTCGACGAAGTCGGGGGTGTAATTGCGGCCCGAATGGGGGGAGGCGAACACCACGGGGGCGGTCTGCGCGTTGGGGCGGAAAATGTCGATAGGCCGGGCCGGGGTTTGGGGCCCGGCCGAGGCGGCGGACGAGGTACCGCCCGTGCCGTCTTCGTTTTGGCCTGCGTCCCGGCCTTTATCCATGTAATCGCGCCCCGTCGGCTGCTTCGACACACCCCATAATTTGTTAGCCTCCCGGCGCGGGGGGCGCAATGGTTTCTTGCGGTTGACGGCCTTGGGGCAGGCGGCGATCGGGGATCGTCACAAAGCCCGACCGCGGGCCTTGCCAAGCGGGGTCGAAGGCATTAAAACCCCCTTCTCTTGGCCGCCCCGATACGGGGCGGGGCCGGGACGGGCGCGTAGCTCAGCGGGAGAGCACCTCGGTGACATCGAGGGGGTCGTAGGTTCAATCCCTACCGCGCCCACCATCTAACACTCAAAAACGCCCCCTTCGGGGCGTTTTTTGTTACCGCATCGGCGCGCTAAATCCTGTCCCTACGCCCCTCGATTGGGTAGAAGACGCCTATGATCATCCTCTCCCTCCACACCGGCTATCACGACGGAACGGCGGCGCTGCTCGACGGCTACAATCTGGTCGCGGCGGTGCAGCTGGAGCGCCTGACCCGCAAGAAGGGCGACGGCGGCGGGATTCCCGAGGCGGCCATGGACGAGGTCCTGGCCATCGCCGGGCTGACGCGCAGGGATGTCGATGTGGTGGTGCTGTCCCGTGCGTCCTTCCCTGCGCGCTATTTCAAGTCGAACGCCCTGAAAACGGCGGAATACGCGTTTCACAAGATCATCGGCCATGAAAAGCTGAAGGATATGTGCGCGCAGATGCAGCAGCGCGGCGAGGGCGAGCCGGCGAAGCTGTTCCGCGAGGAAATGTTCCGCGCCGACTTCGGCTTCAAGGAAGGCGTGAAGATCGCCTATTCCAACCACCACATGTCCCATGCGCTGTCGGCCCTGTTCTACACGGATTGGGACGATGGGCTGCTCTATACCGCCGACGGTTGCGGCGACAACGTGCATTATTCCCATCGAATCCTGAAAGACGGCCGGCTCGACTGCCTGTTCGGCGGCGAGAACATGACGCTCCAGCCCCGGCGCGTGGATAGCCTGGGCCTCGCCTACGGCTTCACGACCCAGGCCCTGGGCTACCGGATGAACCGCCACGAGGGCAAGCTGACGGGCCTGGCCGCCTTCGGCGAGCCGGCGCAGGCGGATGCCCTGGGCCGCCATTTCAACGTCGATGCGGCGGGCGTCATCTGGTCCGATTTCGATTCCGACGCCGCCATGCGCGACGAGATCCAGAAACTCGCCAAGGGGGCGGAGCCCGCCGACATGGCGGCCTCGGTCCAGAAGGTGCTGGAGGACACGGTCTTGGCCTCCGTCCGCGCGATCCTCAAGCGTCACCCCGTGCGCCGCATCGGCCTGGCCGGCGGCGTGTTCGCCAACGTGCGTCTTAACCGGCTGCTTTGCGAGGAAACGGATACGGATGAAATCTTCATCTTCCCCGGCATGGGCGACGAAGGCATCACCGTGGGCGGCGCGTTGCAGTATCTGTTGGAGCAGGACGGGCTTGATGCCTGGCTGAAGCAGCGGCGGCGGTTGTCCTCGGTCTATCTGGGCCGCGATTACAACGCCGACGCCGATCAGGTGCTGGCCGCCAACGGGGTGCTCAAGCGGATCGACGGCAACCCGGCGGACCGGGCGGCGGAATTGATCGCGTCGGGCAAGGCCGGGGCGATCTATGACGGGCGCATGGAATTCGGGCCACGGGCCTTAGGCGCGCGCTCGATCCTTGCCAATCCGGCGGACGCGGAGATCAATGCGTCGCTCAACGCCAGACTTCAGAGAACCGAATTCATGCCCTTCGCCCCCTATGTGGCGGAGGAAGACGCAGACAGCGTGTTCGATATCACCAAGGCCAACCGCTACGCCGCCAGTTTCATGACCATTACCACCGCCGTGAAGCCGGAATGGCATAAGCGCATCCCCGCCGTGGTCCATGTCGACGGCACGGCCCGGCCGCAGGTCGTCCGCCGCGCGGAAAATCCCCTCTATGCCGATATCCTGTCGTCGTTCAAGGCGAAGACGGGTCTGCCGGTGCTGATCAACACGTCGTTCAACGCCCATGAAGAGCCGATCATCAATACGCCCGCCGAATGCCGCCGGGCGCTGGTCGATGATCGGGTCGATTTCGTGGTCACGGGGCAGGCGGTTTACACCCGTAACTCTGCTTGACGGCGATTGTATACAATCCTAAAAAGCCCGGCATGAAGGGGTTACCGGAAAAAGTAGACGTCATTGTCGTCGGCGGCGGCGGAGCCGCCATGGCGGCCGCCCTGACCGCGCGCGAACGCGGCGCCAGCGTGCTGGTGCTGGAAGCGGCACCCAAGGATTTCCGTGGCGGCAACACCCGCCACGTGCGCAACATCCGCTATGCCCATGACGCGGCGACGGATTTCGTCACCGGCCCCTATCCGGTTGATGAATATTACGATGACCTGTTGCGCGTGACCCAGGGCAATACGGACAAGGACCTGTCCCGCTTCCTGATCGAAAAATCCCTCGACGCCGCCGACTGGATGGCGGCCCGGGGTGTCAAGTTTCAGCCGCCCCTGTCCGGCACCATCGGCCTGGACCGCACCAACGCCTTTTTCAAGGGCGGCGGCAAGGCGGTCTTGAACGCCTATTACGCGACTGCGGAAAAGCTCGGCATTGATTGCCGCTACGAGGCCGAGGTCATGGACCTGAAGATCGAGGACGGCGCCTTCACCGCCGCCCGCGTCAAATACCAGGGTCAGGAACAGACGGTCGAGGCGCGGGCCATCGTGCTCGCCTCCGGCGGGTACCAGGCCGACATCGACTGGCTGAAGGAAGGCTGGGGCGAGGCGGCCGAGGGCTTTCTGATCCGCGGCACCGGCTACAACAAGGGCCGCATGCTGCGGGTTCTCATGGACCACGGCGCCGAAACGGCTGCCGACGCGGACCAGTGCCACGCCATTGCCATCGACGCCCGCAGCCCGAAATGCGACGGCGGCATCGCCACGCGGGTCGACTGCGTGATCTATTCCATCATGGTCAACCGCAAGGCCCAGCGTTTCTATGACGAGGGCGAGGACATCTGGCCCAAGCGCTATGCCATCTGGGGCCGTCTGCTGGCCAAGCAGGAAGACCAGATCGCCTTCGGCATCGTCGACGCCAAGGCCAACGACCTGTTCATGCCGTCGCTTTACCCGCCCTTGAAGGCCGACAGCATCCGCGACCTTGCCGGTCTGCTGGAACTGGACCCCGACGCCCTGGAAAAGACCGTGGCGGACTACAACGCCGCCTGCCGCGGGGGGGGCAACAAGGACAGGGAATTCAAGCCGGGTGTGCTTGACGGTCTGTCGACCGAGGGTCTGAGCCCCGCCAAATCCAACTGGGCGCAGACCATCGACACGCCGCCCTACTACGGTTATCCCCTGCGCACCGGCATCACCTTCACCTATCTGGGGGTCAAGGTGAACAAGGAAGCCCGCGTGCAGTTCAAGGGCAAGGACGGCCGCACTGTGTCCGCCGCCAATATCTTCGCCGCCGGCGAGATCGTGTCCGGCAACATCCTGGGCCAGGGGTATGCCGGTGGTATCGGCATGGCCATCGGCCTGGTATTCGGCCGCATCGCCGGAGAGGGAGCCGCCCGCAATGCCTCAAACTGAGACACCGCAAACTGAGACCCCCTTGGCCAAGATGGCTGCTGCCTCCGACGAAGCGCTGCAGGGCGATCAGCTGGCCGACCTGCACGACGAAGCCCGCCGCCTGATGACCATCTGCAATGCCTGCCGGTATTGCGAGGGGTTTTGCGGCGTATTCCCGGCGATGATGCGCCAGAACACCTTCGCCGACGGGGATCTGGATTACCTGGCCAACCTGTGCCACGGCTGCAACGGCTGCTATTACGCCTGCCAGTACGCGCCGCCTCACGAATTCGCCGTCAATGTGCCGCAGGCCTTCGCCCGCCTGCGCGCCGACACCTACCGCCGCTACACCTGGCCCGGCTTCCTTGCGGGGCTGTTCCAGAAGAACGGCACCCTTGTGTCGGTCTTGATGGCGGGCGGCATCGGCCTTGTCCTGGCGCTGATCCATCTGTTCCAGCCGGCGGAGGTCATCCACGGCGAGCACGCCGGAAACTTCTACGCCGTGATTCCCCACAACGTGATGGCCTATTCCTTCGGCAGCGTGTTCCTTTATGCCGTGGGGGTGCTGCTGTTCGGGTTCTGGCGGTTCCGCCGCGACACGGCGCCGTCCCAGGCCGACGAAACGGCGCTGTCCGTCGCGGGGGCGACCCATGACGCCTTGGTCATGAAGTACATGGGCGGCGGCGGCGTGCGGGGCAAGATGGATGGCTGCAACTATCCTTCGGAAAGCTTTTCCCAGGTCCGCCGGGTGTTCCACCAGATGACCTTCTGGGGTTTCCTGCTGTGTTTCGCGGCGACGTCCCTGGGCACGGTCTATCACTACGTGTTCGGCTGGGAAGCGCCCTACGGCTATACGTCCCTGCCGGTCCTTTTTGGCACGGTCGGCGGCATCGGGCTGCTGATCGGGCCGCTCGGCCTGATCTATCTCAAGCGCATTGCCGACCCCAACGTGCTGGTCAACGCCCAGCGCGGCATGGACACGGGCTTCCTCGCGTTGCTGTTCCTGGTCAGCCTGACCGGCCTGGCCCTTCTGGGCTGGCGGGAGACGAGCGCCATGGGGACGCTGCTGGCGATCCACTTGGGCACGGTGCTGGCTTTGTTCCTGACCATGCCCTACGGCAAGTTCGTGCACGCGGTCTACCGCTACGCCGCCCTGCTGCGCAACCGCCGCGAACAGAAGCGCTGATTTCTCTTTTCCCCTAAGCCCAACGAAAAACCGGCGCCCGTTTCCGGACGCCGGTTTCGTTTGCCGGGTCTGCCGCCGGCCGCGGGGATGCGGCCTGGGCGGCGCCCGTCAACCTGTTAGTCGTCGGAACTCGGGGCCGTCGGCGTGACGATGGTCACGACGTTCAGCTGTCCCTGATAGTCGGCGAATTCCTCGGCCGACCGGGTGGCGGCGGCACTGGCGAGCTGGGCATCGTCAACCGGCTTCGGCTGAACGATCTGGCCTTCCTGCTGCTGGCCGAGCTGCTGCGACTGGTGATCGGCGATTTCCTCGGACGACATGGTGTCATAGGGGTTGGCGGCGATAACGCTTTGGGCGGTCACCAGGGCCAGACCGAGAACGAGCGCAGGAACGACATGAGTGCGGGACAGGGTAAACACGTGAATTGCTCCTTGAGCTGCCGCGTCCAACCAGGAGGCGGGGGAGGGACAGCTCCTTAAATTCGCCGGATACAGTCGGCGGCTGCGCCGGACCAAACCGGCGAGAGGGACTCTAGGACAAAAATTAACCTCCTCATATCGAATATAAATAATGGATGATATCGAAAAAATAGAAGCTATGGAGGCCGCTTGAGCAAAAGAAAGCCGGCGCTCCCGGGGGAAAGGGGAGCGCCGGCATGGGGGGCCGGAAGGGGGATGCTGCCGGCCCGCGGCTGTGGCGGGATCAGTCGCCCCAGCGATGGGCGTCTTCGACCGGCGCGTCGACGGTCTGGGTATGGTCGCCGGTGTTCAGGGCCGTTTCACCGGCCTGGGCCGGAGCCTGGAAAAGGGCGACGCCAAGGGCGAACAGAAGGGCCGGCAGCAAAGCGGCGGAAGTACGGTAGGTCATGGTCTCTCTCCTTTGAGTGTCGGGGACGGCGACTGCGTCCCGGTGATGAGGGAGAGATGTGGATCGACCACCGTTTTCGCCAAACACAGACGATCAACGACGCGTGAGCACATAACGCGTTGAAAAACAAATATATATTAGAAAAATCGGCACGCACGAAAGCCCTCCTTGCTCACGCCCCTATCGCGAGCAGGGTTTTCCGGCGGGATGTTTTTCGCCGATTTTACCGGGAAGGAAGGGTCAGTCGAAGCCCATGAACTTGGTGAACCCGTCGACCGGTTCGCGCACCGGACGGAAGGTATTGGCGACCGCGTCCGGATCGGCATGGCCGAGCGCCATACCGCAAACCACGATCTCGTTCTCGGGGATGTCCAGGACGTCCTTCACCGTGGTGTGGAACGAACACCAGGCCGCCTGCGGGCAGGTGTGCAGGCCGAGGCCGCGGGCCATCACCATGATGTTCTGCAGGAAGGTGCCGTAGTCGAGCCCGCTGCCCATCTCCAGCGTGTTGTCGATGGTGAAGACCAGGCCCACGGGGGCGTCGAACAGAAGGAAGTTGCGTCCGTGCTGGCGGTGCATGGCTTCCTTGTCGCCCTTTTCGATGCCGAGGGTACCGTAGAGGCCCCAGCCCGTGGCCCGGCGGCGCGTGAGGTAGGGTTCTGGAAACGGATCGGGATAGTACTTGAAATCCCGTTCCTGGGCGCGTCCGGCGTCGTGTTCGGCGCTCACGGCCTTGATCAGTCTGTCCCGCACGTCACCTGCGACCACGCGCACCTTCCAGGGCTGCATGTTGGAGCCCGAGGGCGCGTAGGAGGCGGCGGCGAGGATGCGTTCGATGGTTTCCTGGGGCACGGGCGTGGGCAAGAAGGCGCGGATCGAGGCGCGCGACGTGATGGCGGTTTCAACGATTTCCGCATGGATATCCTGCGGAACGGCGGGGGAAACGGCGGCGCCGTCGTGGTTGGGCATGGTCATATTCCTTTGTTTGGTCGGTATGTTCTGACCTACCATCGAAATCCGACAAGGCCAAGTGCAGGGCATCCAACGGCGGATGAGGGAGGACGACAATGGCAGACGGCGACGGCAAGGCAGGCAAACACGCATCCAAGGATACCTTCGACCGGCGGGCGACCGCCGAGATGGAGGCGAATCTCGTCAAGACGGACCAATGGTCCCTGCGCCAGAAATTGGCGCTGACGGCGCGTATGCTGGCCCGCGAAGGCCATGGCAACGCCCTGGCCGGGCAGATCACGGCCCGGGGCCCCGATGCGGGCACCATGTGGACCGCGCGGTTCGGCCTGGGCCTGGATGAAATCCGCGCTTGTGACTTCCTGCTGGTCGACGGCGACCTGAAGGTTCTCCAGGGCGAAGGCATGGCCAATCCGTCGAACCGTTTTCACCTGTGGATCTACAAGGCGCGGGCCGACGTTCATTGCGTCGTCCATACCCACCCGCCCTATGTCTCGGCGCTGTCCATGATCGGGGTGCCGTTGAAGGCGGCCCATATGGACACGGCCATGTTCTACGAGGACTGCGCCTTTCTGGACTACTGGCCCGGCCCGCCCATCGGTGATGAGGAAGGGGATCTGATCTCGACCGCGCTTGGCGGCAAGAATTCGATCCTTCTTGCCAATCACGGACAGTTGGCGGCGACGGAAACGGTCGAGGAAGCGGCCATGCGCTCGCTCTACATCGAATACGCGGCGCGTCTGCAACTGATGGCCCAGGCGGCCGGAACGATCCAGGAGATCGATCCCAAACGGGGCAAGGAAGCCCACGACTATCGCCTGAAGCCCCAGCCCCTGAACGCCAGCTTCCATTACTACGCGCGCAAGGTCCTGCGCGAGGACCCGAATTGTCTTGAGGAATAGAGCATTCGCCCGCAACCGCCATGACCGACACCATTGATAGCAGCCTGTTCCAGCCGCCGTTGACCTTCATGGGCGTGGACTACGGCCACGACCTTGCGGGACGGGGCGCTGCCGTCCTCGGCATCCCCTATGACAACGGCACCCACCCCAGCCGTGTCGGCGCCCGCGAGGGCCCCCGCGCCATCCGCGAGGCCTCGCGCCTGATCCGCCGCTTCCGTCCGCCCGACGCCGATTTCGACCCCCTGGACCGTCTTTCCCTGATCGATTGCGGGGATGTGCGGCTGATCCCGTCCCTGCAGGACGAGGCCGAGGCCGCCATCGAAAAGGCCATCGGTCTGATCGCCGGGGCGGGCCTTGTGCCCGTGACCATGGGCGGCGACGGCAGCGTCACCCTGGGCCAATTGCGGGCCCTGACCAGGCGGCATCCGGACCTGGTGGTGCTGCATGTGGATTCCCACACGGACGCCAACGCGGGCACGGGGCGCGCCGCCGCCACGGGCACGACCTTCACCCGTGCCGCAGAGGAGGGCCTGGTCGATACGGGAACTTCGCTGCACCTGGGCATGCGCGGCACCTTTCGCGCGCCGGGGACGTTCGATCAGGCGCGGGGGCTCGGCTATGGTCTGATGACCTATGACGACCTGCGAACGCGCGGGGTTGATGTGGTGACGGCCGAGATCAAAGCCCGGCTTGCCGGACGCCCGGTCTATCTGTGCTGGGACATGGATTTCTTCGATCCGTCCTGCGCGCCTGGGGTCTGCGCGCCCATTCCGGGCGGCCCGGGGGCGGAGGAGGGCCTGCGCCTGCTGCGCGGCTTCGCCGGCTTGAACATCGTCGCCTGTGACGTCAACACGGTCAGCCCGCCCCACGACGTCGGGGGGATCACGGCGCTGCTGGCTGCCCAGGTGATGTATGACTGCCTGGTTCTGGTCTGTCAGCGGGCCGGTTAGACCTCTTTCACCCGGCCCGGGTCGGCCTTGAACCCAGCGCCCTCGATCCCGGCGACGGCGCATTCCTCGTCGCGTTCGCCCGTATCGCCGGAAATGCCGCAGGCGCCGATGATGCGGCCCGTTTCGGGATCGCGAATCAGCACGCCGCCGGGGGCGGGGACCATGCCCTTCGGCGCGGTCGAGATCACCCCCGCCATGAACTTGGGGTTCTTTTCCCGAAGTTCCCGCCCGCCGACACCGAAGCCGAGCGCGCCATAGGCCTTGCCGACGGCGATCTCGACGCGCAGGATGCCCGAGTCGTCTTCCCGTTTCAGCGCCACCAGATGCCCGCCTGCGTCCAGCACGGCCACGGTCAGCGGCGCGCAGTCGATGGCATGGCCCTTGGCCAGGGCCCCGTCGACGATGGCGACGGCCAGTTCCAGGGTCATCATTCAGATCGGCTCCGTTCCCATTAATTGATCTGTTTCATGCCGGATACAGTCCGATTTATCCGTGTTGCCCGTCAGTGTTGGGTATATTGGCGGCAATGACAATCCACGATCCAAGATGGACACCATGACCACATCCAAGACCGATACGCCTCTCGACCTCACCCTCGCCTGCTGGGACTACGACCGCGCCCAGGCCGTGCTTGACGGCACGGTTGCCGTTCCCGGCTGCGCCATCCGGGCCGAAGTCCATCCGACCTCGACCCTGTTTCCGCTCGCCGTGGGCGAGGCCCGGTTCGACGTGACGGAAATGTCCATGTCGTCCTACATCCTTGAGGTCGCGAAGGGCGAAGGCGCCTATGTCGCGATTCCCGTGTTCCTCAGCCGCGCCTTCCGCCACAACGGCTTCGTCGTCCGCGCCGACGCGGGCATCGACAATCCCAAGGATCTGGAAGGAAAGCGCGTCGGTGTGCCCGAATACCAGATGACGGCGGCCCTGTGGATGCGGGGCATCCTGACGGAAGAATACGGCGTCGACACGGATACCTTCCAATGGCGTACCGGGGCGTTGGAGCAAGGGACCCGCAAGGACCGCCTGACCCTCGACCTGCCGCCGCATATGTCGGTCACGCCCATCGAGGCGGGGGAAAGTCTTCAGGACCTGTTGCTGGCGGGCGAACTGGACGCCGTGTTCGCGCCCAAGCCTTTGAACGCCCTGGTCGCGGGCGATCCCCGCGTCCGGCGCCTGTTCCCCGATTTCGCGGCGGTCGAGCGCGCCTATCACGCCAAGACCGGCTTTTTCCCCATCATGCATGCGATCGGGGTGCGCAGGACCATCGCCGAGGCCAATCCCTGGCTGCCCCGTGCCCTCTACGACGCCTTTACTCAGTCCCGCGACCTGGCCCTGGCCCGGCTGGACGGCATCTGGCGCGGTTCCGCCAACCGCCTGACCCTGCCGTTCTTCCACGCCGACATGGAGGAAACCCGCGCCCTCATGGGGGCGGATTTCTGGTCTTACGGATTCCCGGACAACCGGGCGGAACTGGACGCCATGTGCCGCTGGTCCTGGGCCCAACACCTGGCCCCCCGGCGGGTGGCGCCGGAAGAACTTTTCCACCAATCGCTGATTTCATAAACGCCGTGGTGGCCATCTATTCCCATGTCATTCCCGTGGAAGCGGGAATCCCGTCACCCTTTTTCTTCTCACCGTCTCACTGCCTCAGTGGTTCAAAAAATAGAAAACCACAGAGACGGTGAGACGGTGAGAAATCCTGGACCCCCGCTTTCGCGGGGGTGACGATAGGAGTAAAAGTGATCGACCTCATGCCGCCGGGCATTGAATTTGTGGAGACGTAAGCCGCCCATGACTCAACACGCCAATAACGTGATTGCCTGCCGGGGCGGCGACGCCACGGTGCTGGAGCCGCGGCCCGTGCCGGAGGTCGGCGCGGGTGAGATGCTGTTGAAGCTGCGGGTCGTCGGTTTCTGCGGCACGGATCTGTTCAAGCTGGATACGGGGGCGGCGCAGCCGGGCACGGTCCTGGGCCATGAACTGGTCGGCGAGGTGGTTGCCCTGGGGGACGGGGTCACCGAATTCCAGACCGGCGACCGCATCGCCGTGCCCCATCATGTGCCCTGCGGCACCTGCCTGATGTGCCGGCGCGGCAACGAGACCATGTGCGAGACCTTTCGCGAGAACCTGATGGCCCCCGGCGGTTTCGCCGACACGGTGCTGATCAAGGCCCGGGCCACGGCCCAGGCGGCGCATCGCGTGCCCGACGGCGTGTCCGACGAGGCCGCCGTGTTCATGGAACCGGCCGCCTGCGTGCTGCGCGGTGTGGAGCGGGCGGAGATCGCCGCCGACGGCGTCGCGGTGATCCAGGGGGCGGGCAGCATGGGATTGCTGCATCTGTTGGTCCTGAAGGCCGCCCTGCCGGGCGTGCGGGTCGCCGTTATCGATCCGCAGGCCGACCGCCGCGATCTGGCGGTGAAACTGGGCGCCGACGCGCCGGCCGCGCCGGGGGAAGCCGCCCAGACCGCCGTCGGAAACCTCAGCAACGGCGCCGGGGCTGATGCCGTGTTCGACACGGTCGGCGGTGCCGGGCCGCTCAAGGCGGCGCTCGGCCTGACCCGCCAGGGCGGCAGCGTGGTTCTGTTCGCCCATGCGCCGGACGGCCAGGCGGCGGATTTCGACCTCAACGACCTGTTCAAGTACGAGCGCCGCATCCTCGGCACTTATTCCGGCGCGGTCCACGAACAGGGGCGGGTGTTCGACCTGATCGCCTCGGGGGCGCTGGACCCGACGCCGCTGGTCACCCACAAGATGCCCTTGGACGATTTCCAGACGGGCCTGGACCTCGTCCGCGCGCGCAAGGCGCTCAAGGTTCTGTTCACACCGTCCCGCGCGGCGGAAGGAAGCTGACGCCATGACCCGCATGATGAAGGGGGCCATGCTGCTCGGCCCCGAGAAAATCGAGGTCCGCGACCTGCCCGTGCCGGAGCCCGACGACGGCGAGATCATTCTCAGCATCGAGGCCGCGACCACCTGCGGCACCGACGTGAAGGTGTTCAAGCGCGGCGGTCATCCCCGCATGCTCAAGGTGCCGACCCTGTTCGGCCATGAAATGGCGGGCCGGGTGGCGGCCATGGGAAAGGGTGTTGCCAAGTTCAAGGAAGGCGACGCCGTGGTGGTCGCCAATTCCGCCCCCTGCGGCGACTGTGACTACTGCGCGCGCGGGCGGGAAAACCTCTGCACCGATCTGCAATACATCAACGGCGCCTTCGCCGAATTCATCCGCATCCCGGCCCGCTTCGTCGACCGCAACACCTATAAAATTCCCAAGGGCCTGGCCTTCGGCAAGGCGGCGCTGACGGAACCGCTGGCCTGCGTGCTGCACGGCATGGACGCCTGCGAATTGGACAAATACGGCCCGGGGACCGAGGTCGTCCTGTTCGGCGCCGGGCCCATCGGGCTGTTGTTCGTGGGGGCGCTGGCGCGGGCCGGACATCGGGTCATTCTGGCCGACCCCAACCCGCCGCGCCTGGACGTGGGCAAGCAGTTGGGCGCGGCCCAGGTCGTGCAGATCGACCGCGGCGGAAACCAATCAGACAAGGTCAAGGCGCTGACCGAGGGCGGGCTAAATGGAACGCATGGGGGCGCCTGGGTCGCCGTCGATGCCTCCGGCGTGCCGGAAGTCTGGGTTGACGCCATCAACTCCGTGCGCCCCGGCGGCCTGATCAACCTGTTCGGCGGCTGCGCCCCCGGCACCTCGATCCCCCTCGACACCCATGCCGTCCACTACAGCGAACTGACGGTAAAGGGTGTGTATCACCACCGCCCCGACACCATCCGCCGGGCGTTGGACATGCTCGCCGACCCCGCGTTCAAGGCCGACCTGATGCTCACCGCCGAAATGCCCGTGGCGCAGACCGAGGCGGCGCTCCGCGCCATGATCGCCAAGGAAGCGTTGAAGGTGGTTATTCGGGGGGGGGATGATTAGGGGGTGCGTTATCTCCATGTGGCAGACATTGTGGTCTCTAATGGAATTAACTGCGCAAAGCTTTAATCACGTCATTTGCAGTGCTTTTATTTTCAATAAAAAATTCTTCAGCAAACCCGTAAGAGTCTTGCCAATTTGGAAAAATTGCGGCGAATGCTCCAATGCATTCGATCAATTTTTCTCTAACCGTATCCGGGGCGGAACTTCGATCAACAACTCCATCCATGAACATTGATGTCATTGTTTTTTTTAACTCTTGTTCAAAAAATTCCCATGCCTCGCGACCTTTGTCGCGGCCGAAAAATGTTTTTTTTCCTCGGTTTTTTTGGAACTTTGCCATCGCCATCACTAATTTCTGAAGGGAATTAAAAGTGTGTGGAATGGCTTCTTGGAGAATTGGCAGAGATTCATAATTTGTCGTCGCCATTTTTGCCTCCCGAAAGCGCCTTACAGCTCTTGGTAGATTAGTATTCACGTCAATACGTGTCTATATTCCGCGTAATCTGTACAATCGTATTAATTGACCCACTTTTCTGCGCTGTTACGCCCACTCGGCGGTTGATAACGCCCAACTGAATCCGTCACACACGACCCCATGGACTGCCGCCCCGCCGGTGATAAAGTGATGTCGTCGCACCGATCCGGGGAACATCATGCAACGCTTCACCACCTTCGCGCTTTTCGTGCTCGCCACGCCTGTGCTTATCGGGCTGGCGTTTTTTCATCTTTGGCTTATTCCCATCGCCGCGATCGCGGCCGCGTTGACGGCGCTGGGGGTGTGGGATCTGTGCCAGACGCGCCATGCGATCATGCGGAACTATCCGATCGTCGGGCACATGCGCTGGTTGTTCGAGGGCATCCGTCCTGAGATCAGGCAATATCTGATCGAAAGCGATCAGGACGAGCAGCCGTTCTCGCGCGAGCAGCGCTCCCTGGTCTATCAGCGCGCCAAGGGGGTCGAGGACAAGCGTCCCTTCGGCACGCGCGAAGACGTCTACGCCCCCGGCTTCGCCTGGCTGACCCATTCGGTCAACGCCAAGCATATCGACGACCACGATTTCCGCGTGCGCATCGGCGGGCCGGACTGCAAGCAGCCCTATGAGGCCTCGCTCTACAACATCTCGGCCATGAGCTTCGGCGCGCTCAGCGCCAACGCCATCCAGGCGCTCAACACCGGCGCCAAGATGGGCGGCTTCGCCCACGACACGGGCGAGGGCGGCATCTCGCGCTACCACCGGGAGGGCGGCGGCGACCTGATCTACGAGATCGGTTCGGGCTATTTCGGCTGCCGCGCCGACGACGGCACGTTCAGCCCCGAGCGCTTCAGGGAACAGGCCGCGTCGGAGCAGATCAAGATGATCGAGGTCAAGCTGTCCCAGGGGGCCAAGCCGGGCCATGGCGGCGTGCTGCCGGCGGCCAAGGTGACGCCGGAAATCGCCGAGGCCCGGGGCGTGCCCATGGGCCAGGACTGCGTGTCGCCGGCCGGTCATTCGGCCTTCACCACGCCCATCGAGTTCATGGAATTCTTAGGGACGCTGCGCGAGCTGTCCGGCGGCAAGCCGGTCGGCTTCAAATTGTGTATCGGCCATCGGCGTGAATTCATGTGCATGGTCAAGGCCATGCTGGAAACCGGGATCATCCCCGACTTCATCGTCGTCGACGGGACCGAGGGCGGCACCGGGGCGGCCCCCCTGGAATTCACCAACCACATCGGCACGCCGATGATCGAGGGCCTGACCTTCGTCCACAATACCCTGCGCGGGGCGGGCATCCGCGACCGCGTGCGCATCGGGGCGGCGAGCAAGCTGGTCACCGCCTTCGACATTTCCCGCGCCCTCGCCCTGGGGGCGGACTGGTGCAATTCGGCACGCGGCTTCATGTTCGCGATCGGCTGCATCCAGGCCCAGGCCTGCCACACCAACGCCTGCCCGACGGGCGTGGCGACGCAGGATCCGCTGCGTCAGCGCGCACTGAACGTCGACGACAAGTCCCAGCGCGTCGCCCGTTTCCACGCCAACACGCTGCGCGCCGTGGCCGACATGGTGGGGTCTGCGGGGCTCGACAATCCGGGCCAACTGCACCCCAAGCATTTCAACGTGCGCCAGAACAGCGGCGAGACCGTCGCCGGCGACATCGCCTATCCGGAATGGCCCGTGGGCGGGTTGCTCGACGGGACCTGCGATCCCGAACAGATGGTGCGCTGGTCGAAGGCGCGGGCGGATACCTTCCGCGAAGTCGGCGGCGAACGGCGCGGCAAGGCCCGCCGTCAGGTCGGCGCCGTCACGCCCTAGGACGCCAGCCGTTCGGGAATGAACCGCTCCTTCGCCGGGGCCGGCATGCCCAAATCGGCGGCCTGGCGGGTTTCGAAGGCGAGCCGCACGTCATCGTATTCATGGCCGCGAATGCCGCCCCGCACCGTGCCCGGTTCGATGGACCGGAAGTAACCGCCCCAGCTTTCCGGCATGCGCAGGGAATTGGGCGTCGCCAGCCACAGGCGATAGAGCAGACGCTTGCGGTCTTCGTCCTCATGATCCTCGAACGGGGTGCGCGAATGCAGCATGACGTGGTTGTTCATGATCTGCAGGTCGCCGGGCTCCAGCCACATGGTGAACATGACCTCCGGGCGGCGCAGAATGTCGTCCAGCAGGTTCGTGCATTCCTTCTGCGCGTCGGTCAATTGCGGCACACCCAGGATTTCCTGGGCCGTGCGCACGCGGTTGCGGTTCCATTTGCCGAACATGTGGCCCTCGGCCATGTCGAACAGCGGCTGGCTGTAATAGGGGCCTTCGTCGGGGGCCTGTTCCGTGTTGCGCGAGAAATAGAACGGCTGACAGGCGATCTCGGCCAGGTCCGGGCGTTCGGCCAAAAGGATGTTCCAGGCGGTGATGCTGGAGGACACCATGCTCTGGCCGCCCGACTTCGCCTTGTTGAAACAGGCCAGGGTGACCAGATCGCAGCCGTCCGTGTGGAAATCCAGCCCGGCGTTGGAATTGTAGCCGCGCCCGTTGGCGGCGCGGTAGGTATGGCCCACGGCGCGGACCTCGGAAATGTATTGCGATTTGATGCCCTGGGGCCGGGCGACGCCGAAGTGCAGGCCGATGGCCCAGTTCATGAAGCGGAATTCGGGGGCGCTTAATTCATCCCGCGGCAGGCCCTTGACCAGGGCGATGCCGCGCCTTCCATGGGCTTCCATCATGGCGTCGGTGATGGTCTTGAGGGCCGGGCCCAGATCGACGTCGTTGCGCCGGTAATCGAACAGAGGGCGGTCGGCGTCGAAGGCGGCCTTCGTCGCATCGGCCAACTGGCCGCGCGCCGCGTCGTCGAGCCGGAAGATCCAGGTTTTGTCCTGTTCGATTTCGGAAACCCGCCAGGCGGCGGGGATGTCGATATGGGGGAAGGTCATCGTAAGGGCTCCTGATGCGGCGGGGCCATGGGCGCCCCGGTGAGAACGCGGCTAATCTATCGGCAATCTCATTGAAAGAAAAATACGATGATTATATAAACTGATAGATAATTATGATTAATCTGTCTCCCGCCGATCTGGACGCTTTCATCGCCGTCGCCGAAACCGGAAGCTTCCGGCAAGCGGCGCAGACGCTCGGCGTGTCGCAGCCGACGATCTCCGCCCGCATCCAGCATCTTGAAGCCGTTCTGGGCGTGCGCCTGTTCCACCGCACCACCCGGCGCGTGGTCATCACCGATGCCGGCGAGCGCCTGCGCGGGCGGGTCGAGCGCATGGTGCTGGAAACGCGCGCCCTGCTGCGCGAATTCCGCGAAGAAGCCCATCTGGGGCGCGGCCGGGTCACGGTCGGGGCCTCGCCTTCGGCGGCGGCGGCCATTCTGCCCCGGGTGATCGGTGAATTCCGCCGCCGTCATCCCGCCGTCGAAGTCGTGCTTTTCGACGACTTCTTCGGCCAGGTCATGGACCGGGTGATGCGGGGTGAGGTCGATTTGGCCGTATCGCCCTTTGTCGGGGACGAGACGCCTTTCCGTATCGATCCGCTGTTGACCGACACGGTCATGCTTGCGGTGCGCGAGGACCATGCGCTTGCGGCCCGGGAGTCGGTAACCCTGGCCGAGATCGGGGCCGAGCGCTTGATTTCCATGCCGCCGGAATCCGCCGCCTGGGCCTATACGCGCCGGGCCTTCGAAGACGCCGGGGTCGATTATGCGCCTGTGTTCATGACCCGCTATGCCCTGACCCTGGTCAATCTGGTCAAAGAAGGGGTGGGGGTCGGACTGGTCGCGGGGCTGGTTGCCCGTGTGCTCGACATGCGGGGGCTGAAGCTGCTGCCCGTGGCCGACGTGGATCTGACCCGCCGGGTCTCGCTCATCCGGGCCCGCGACCGCGCCCTGACCCCGGCGGCCCAGGCGTTCTGCGACCTGCTGCGCCAGACGGCCAAGCGGCTTTAGGGCCCCCTCACCCTGTCCTCTCCCCCGTGCCGGGGGCGAGGGGACACCCGCCGTACGATCACGGCACCCTTCTCCCTCTCCCCTTTGGGGAGAGGGTTGGGGTGAGGGGAGGGGGAGTAAGAAAGAAGCGGGCGCCCGCCGCCTAAACTGGCACCGGCCCCCGGATCGTGGTGCGCCACAACAGGCGGCGCTGCGGTTGGTCATAATCCAGGATCGCCTTGTGCTGCACCGTGCAATTGTCCCACACCACCAGTTGATCGACCTGCCATTGATGGCGGTAGACGAATTCAGGGCGCACCACGTGTTCGGAAAGCGCGTTGATCAGGTTGCGCGCCGCGTGATCGTCCATGCCGACGATGCCGGTGCAGTCGTCGTGGTTGACGTAAAGGCTTTCCCGGCCCGTGCGTGGATGGCGGCGCACGATGGGATGGTCCACGGGCGGGTACTGGGCGATGGCTTCGGCGCTGGGCTTTACCGGGCGCTTGCGGCCCTGGAAATCGAAGATGGCGCGCTTGCCCCGCAGAAACGTCTTCATTTCCTCCGGCAGCGCCTCAAATGCGGCGGCGGCGTTGGCGAAGCCCGTGTCGCCCAGGATCAGGCCATGCAGCACCGGCACCTCGCGGGCGTAGAGCATGGTCGCCAGGGCCGGGTTCCGGGCGTAGCACATGTCCGAATGCCATTCCTCGCCGGCGCGGGCGGAGCCGACGGGCTTGCCGTCCACGGTGACGTTGGAGATGACGTAAAGTTCCGGGCTGCCGCCCAGGCCGTAGCGGGCGGCGTTGTGGTTGATTTCCACGGGTCCGAAGATGCGGCTGAAGGTGACCTGCTGTTCCGGGGTCAGGTGCTGGTCGGGAAACACCAGAATGCCGTGGATGCCCAGCGCCTCGGTGATCGCCGCCGCCGTTTCGGCGGTCGGCGGTTCGGACAGGTCGACGCCGGTGACCTGGGCCCCCACGGCGGCGTCCAGGGGCTGCACGGACAGTTGTGCGTGATCAAGCATGGCAGGGGTCCTCCCAAGACCGGTGACCGGCGCGGTTTTCCGCGTTCCGGGCAGTCAGGATAGGACCGTTCCGGCCCCGCCGCTATGGACGATTCCTAACGCCGGGGTTGAGGTTTTCTCTGTCGGTTTTAGGCGAAGCGGTCTGTGAAAAAGGCCCGGATACGGGCGTTGGCCAGGTCCGGGCTTTCCCAGGCGACGAAATGCCCGGCGCCTGGGGCCTGTTCCAGGGTGATGTCGGTGAACACGCCGGTCAGGGTTTCCTGCCATTCGGCGCGTAGGATCGGATCGGCCGCACCCCATAGGGAATAGGCGGGGATATCCAAGGGTGGATGGTTCTCCCCGCCCGCCGCCATGGCCTTGAGCCGCCGGTCGTTGGCGCAGGCGTACCAGCGGAACCCGCCCGCCAGGTTTCCGGGCTTGAGGAAATTATCGACCCATTCTTCCAGCACGGCCCCGTCGAAGGCGTCGGCTGATCCCGCCCAATGGCTAAGGAAATGGCGGAAATAGACGCGGCAGCTGTCGCGCGACGCGCCGACCAGTTCCTGGGCCAGGGGCAGTTGATGAAACGACTGATACCAGATTTCCCGCAGCTGCTGGCCCTGGACCCAGCGTGGCCCGATGCCGAAGTGCGGGCAGTCGAAAAAGAACAGGCCAGCCACGCGCTCGGGATGCTTGCGGGCGTAGTCCTGGGCCAGGAATCCGCCGATGTCGTGGCTGACGATGCCGACGCGGTCCAGCCCCAGGCCGTCGACCAGGGCTTCGATATCGGAAACGTAATGGGCGACGTTGCGGGCCTCCGCCCCCCGGCTGTCACCGAAATTGCGCAGGTCCGGGGCAATAACGTCGAAGGTTTCGGCCAGCACGGGCAGATTGTTGCGCCATACGCCCGACCATTCGGGCCAGCCGTGCAGGAACAGCAGCGGCGGGCCGCTGCCTTGGCGGCGGTAGTGAAGGCGCAGGTCGGGCAGGTCGAGGAAATTCATGGCCGTCAATCTGCCCGTCTACCAGGCCAATTCCAATAGGTCGAGGGATCGGGCGATGCGGTCCTCGGGCGAAGTCAGGTCGGCGCTGGCGTTGAAGATCTTCACCGTGCGCGCTGCGATGCCCGGCAGGTCGTCACGCTCGATACCGAGGGCGCGCAAGCCGGTCGGCATGCCGGCGGTGCGGTAAAGGCCTTGCAGCGCGCTCGCAACGGCCTCGGCGGTGGCGGCCGCATCCATGCCGTCCCGCCACACGCCCAGGGCCTCGGCCGGAGGGCGCGCCTGGGCCGGCGTGACGTCCCGCGCCCGGCGGATGGTGGCGGCGTGGACGGCGGCGGTCGTTTCTCCCTGGCCCAATTCCGGGGCATGCAGGTGCAGAGCCGTCGCCACGGCATAATCGCTGGCGAAGGGGCCGCGCCGGAACAGGGCCTGGCCGTCGTCCTCGGCCCGGTTCTGCAAAAAGGCGGCGAGACAGAGATCGCGGCGCAGCCCGGGGGCATCCATGGCGCCGTTCATGCGCAGGTAGGCGTCATGGGCCAGGCGGAAGGCCTGGGCATGGTCGCCCGCGACCAGCGGGTTCACCTCGGCGAGGGACAGCGCTCCCAGGGCCCAGGCGAACACGGTCGTCGCCGTGGAACGCAGCAGCCCCGGTGGCGCCGACATCAAGGCCCCGTCGTCCAGGAAGACCGCCTGCGGCCGGGTCTTGGGATCGAAGTATTCCATGCGGTGGTCCAGGTCCGGATTCTTCAATCCGGTGCCGCCCCGGTTCATGGCGCTGGTCGGCGTCGTCGGCACGTTGATAATCGGCACCTTGGGCACTTCCAGGCGGGGGCTGAAGGGCCGTCCGTCCTTTGGATACTGGGTCATCAGGTCGAACGGGCTGGCCGTTTCCGACAGGAAGATGGAAACGGCGCGAACCGCGACCAGGACGCTGCCGCCGCCCACGGCTATCAGAAGGTCGGCGTTCTGGTCCCTGGCAGCCTGCGTGGCGGCGGTGACGGAGGCATAGGTCGAATCCTTGGCGATTCCATCGAACACGCCGGCGTAAAGGTCGCCGAGTGCGGCCCGGATGCGGGTGACGCAGTCGGTCTTCTGATTGACGGAAGGAGAGCAGACGACCAGGGCGCGTTTCGCCCCCGCGCGGGTCACAGCACTTTTGAGGTTCGCCTCGATAACCTCCGGGCCGCAGAATAGCCGCAGCGGATAGCTTGCGCTTTTGAAGCCGTCCCGGGCCATGGCCGGGCGGACCCTAGACCGCCGCCGCCTTGGCTTCGGCGATGTAGAGTTCGCGCAGCTTCTGGGTCACCGGGCCGGGCACGCCGTTGCCCAGGATGTGGTCGTCGATCTTGATCACCGGCATGACGAAGGCGGAGGCGCTGGTGGAAAAGGCCTCCCGCGCCTCATAGGCTTCTTCCGGTGTGAATGCGCGTTCGATCAGGGTCAGGCCCGCCGCCTCGGCGCATTTCAGCACCGCCTTGCGGGTGATGCCGTGCAGGATGTCGTTGGACAATTGGCGGGTGATGATCTTGCCGTCGTCGGTGACGATGAAGGCGTTGTTGGAGGTGCCTTCGGTGATGAAACCGTCCTCGATCAGCCAGGCGTCGTCCGCCCCCATGTCCTTGGCGGTCTGTTTGGCCAGGGAGGAAGCCAGCAGCTGCACGGTCTTGATGTCGCGGCGGTGCCAGCGGATGTCCGGCAGGGTGACGACGGCAAGGCCCTTGGCGGCGTTCGGGCTGTTCAGGATGTTCTTTTCCTGGGTGAACATGACCAGCGACGGCGTCGCGTCCTTGGGAAAATTGAAATCCCGGTCGGCGGCGCCGCGGGTGATCTGCATGTAGACCACGCCCTCGGTCAGGTTGTTGCGCTTGATCAGTTCCTTCTGGATGGCCAGCAGATCGTCATCCGAACAGGGCCGCGCCATCTTCAGTTCCGACAACGACCGGGCGAGCCGCGCCATATGCCCGGCGTTGTCGATCAACTTGCCGTCCAGCACCGACGACACTTCGTAAATGCCGTCGGCGAACAGGAAGCCGCGATCAAAGATCGAGACCTTGGCCTCTTCCTCGGCAACGTAGTCGCCATTGACGTAGACGGTGCGGGACATGATGGAGGCCTCCGGGCTCGAATTGCGATGGGCCCGGTTATACCACCGGGCCCGAGGAATCAGATAGGGTCAGACCGCGCCGAACGGGCGGTCCACGCCATCGGGGAACGGCGGGCGGAACACGTTCAGATTGGCCGATACCATGCAGTAGCAGCCGCTCAGCAGCACCAGTTCGACCATGCCCTGGTCGCCCAGGATGGCATGGGCGGCGGCGTAGGTGGCGTCCGACACCTTGCGTTCGGCCAGCATTTCCCAGACGAAACCGGTGATGGCGGCGTGCTTGGGATCGGCGGGGGCGTTGCCCTGGCGCACGGCCTCGATGGTCGCTTCATCGACGCCTTCGTTCCGCGCCACCTTGGCATGGGCGTAGAATTCGTAATCGGCCTTCCAGTGCTGACCCACGGCGCAGATGGCGAGTTCGCGCAGGTCGCCCGGCAATACCGATTCAAAGCGCAGCAGCCCGGCCAGGGTCTGCGCCGCGTCGCCGATCTTGGGCGTGTACAGATAAGCGTTGAACGGGCCGATCAGGCCGCCGTCCTGGTCCATGAAATCCATGGCGTTGCGGCCCTTGGACCGGGGGCCGGAGGTGATCTTGCCGAACAGGTCGAGCTGTTCCGGTTTCATGGAGTCCTTGGTGACGGCGGGCAGGCGGCGCATGGCGGATGTTCCTTGTGGTTGGTGGTCTATGCTTGTTTGATTTTTTCTTCGGGCCGGCGGCGGCGCGCCCCGACCTGGCAATCATCGGCGGCCTGCATGACGGGCTCGGCGAACATGTCCGGATTGTCCAGCCAGTCGAGCATCCAGTCCCCGGCGTCGAAGCCCCAGAACAGGCGCCAGCCGTTCTCGGCGGTGGCGTCCTCGATGGCGAAGGTCGGCACGCCGTAAACGCCCTTGGCCACGGCGGCGTCCGTATTTTTCTTCAATGCCTGCTTGGCGGCCTGGTCGTCCAGCTCCGGGCCCGGCGCAGGGCCGAGTGAGGCCTTCAGGTCGGCGAACACCTCGGGGTCGGCGACGTCGAGGCCCTGTCCCCAGATGGTATCGAAGATTTTTTCAACGTCCGGGGCGTTGCCCCCCCGCGCCAGGGTCAGGCGCAGGGTCGCCAGCGGATTGTAAGGATGGGTCGGCGGGGTGCGGAACGGCAGCCCCATGCGCCCGGCCTGCCAGGTGCAGAATTTGTAGGTCGCGATGCGCTTTTGCGGGATTTCCGCCGGGCCCAACTGGCCCCAAGCGTTCAGAAGGCCCGCGAACAGCACCGGCTCCAGGGTGATGTCCAGACGCTCCGTAAAGCGGTCCATCTGATGGAACTGCAGATAGGCGTAAGGCGAGATGTAATCGAAATACCAATGGGCCTTCGGCTTCGCGGGCGTGTTCATCGGTGGTCTATCCCTGTTTCTTTACCTTGGCCCAGGTGTCGCGCAGCGTCATCGTGCGGTTGAACACGGGCGCATCCGCCGTGCCGTCCTTGTCGGCGCAGAAATAGCCCAGGCGTTCGAACTGCAATGTCTTGCCGACCGGCCAGCCGGCCAGTGACGGCTCCAGCATGGCGTCCTCGATCACCTCAAGGGAGTCGGGGTTGAGGTCGTCCAGATAATCGCGGCCGCCGGAACCGGGGGCTTCTTCCCGGAACAGGTGATCGTAGAGCCGGACCTGGGCCTTCACCGCATGGGTTGCGGACACCCAATGCAGGGTGCCCTTGACCTTTCGCCCGTCCGGCGCGTCGCCGCCTCGGGTCGCGGGATCGTAGGTCGCGCGGATTTCGACGATGTTGCCCTGGGCGTCCTTGATGACGTCCGTGCAGGTGATGAAAAAGGCATAGCGCAGGCGCACTTCGCGGCCGGGCCCTAAGCGGAAGAACTTCTTGGGCGGGTCCTCCATGAAGTCGTCTTGTTCGATATAGATTTCCCGGGTGAACGGCACGGTATGGCCGCCGCCGTCCGGGTCTTCCGGGTTGTTGATGGCGTCCAGGTTGTCGACCTCACCCTCGGGGAAGTTCTCGATCACCACCTTGAGGGGGCGCAGCACCGCCATCCGGCGTTCCGCCGACTTGTTCAGATGCTCGCGCACGCAATGTTCCAGCAGCGAGAATTCGACTTGGCTGTCCTGCTTGGTGATGCCCAGGCGGGAAATGAAATCACGGATGGTTTCCGGCGGGATGCCGCGCCGGCGCAGGCCGGTCAGGGTCGGCATGCGGGGGTCGTCCCATCCCGATACGTGGCCGTCGGCGACCAGTTGCGTCAGGCGCCGCTTGGACAGCACGGTGTAACCCAGGTTGAGGCGCGCGAATTCGTACTGGCGCGGGCGCGACGGCACCGGCAGGTTCTCGATCAGCCAGTCGTAGAGCGGGCGGTGATCCTCGAACTCCAACGTACAAAGCGAATGAGTCACCTGTTCCAGGGCGTCCGACTGGCCATGGGCATAGTCATAGGTCGGATAGATGCACCAGGCATCGCCCGTGCGCGGATGGGGTTTCTTGACGATGCGATAGATGACCGGATCACGCATGTTCATGTTGCCGTGGCCCATGTCGATCTTGGCGCGCAGCACCTTGGCGCCGTCGGCGAATTCGCCCGCCCGCATGCGGCGGAACTGATCCAGGCTTTCATCCACGGGCCGGTCGCGCCAGGGGCTTGGTTTGCCCGGCTGGGTCAGGGTGCCGCGGTATTCGCGGATTTCGTCGGCCGACAGTTCATCCACATAGGCCCGGCCGTTTTCGATCAGATGTTCGGCCCATTGGTAGAGCTGTTCAAAATAGTCCGAGGCATGGAACAGGTTGTCGCCCCAATCAAAGCCGAGCCAGCGCACGTCAGCCATGATGGCGTCGATGAATTCCTGTTCTTCCTTGGCCGGGTTGGTGTCGTCGAAGCGCAGATTGCACACGCCGCCGAATTCCTGGGCGACGCCGAAATTCAGGCAGATTGACTTGGCATGGCCGATGTGCAGATAACCGTTGGGTTCCGGCGGAAACCGCGTGACCACGCCTTGGGCCCGCCCCTCCGCCAGGTCGTCGCGGATGATGTCACGGATGAAATCGCGGGGGCCGTCCGCGTCCGGTTCGGCGGAAGTTTTGCCGTCAACGGCCGCAGGGGGCGTGGGGTCGGTCATGGATGGAATTGCTCCGGTTCAGAAAAATGGGCAGCCCCGTGTTCTGCCAAAAAAACGCCGCCGCGCCAAGGAGTATACGTCCGCAGCCTAGGCCGGGTCCGGGATGGAAAACGCGACCTCGGTGCCCTTTCCGACCTCGCTGTCGATGGTCAATTCGCCCCCGTGCAGTTCGACCAGGGAGCGCGCGATGGCCAGGCCCAGGCCCGTGCCGTCGGCGGTGGCATAGGCGCTCGATTGGCCCCGTTCGAAGGCGCGGGTGATGTTTTTCAGGTTTTCCTTGGGAATGCCCTTGCCCGTGTCGGCGACGCTGAAGGTGGTCCGGTCCCCGGTCCGGCGGGCGCTCAGGACGATTTTTCCTTCCGGCGGTGTGAACTTCAAGGCATTGGACAACAGGTTCAGGATCACCTGTTTCAAGGCCCGGCGGTCGGCCTTGATGGGGCGCATCTCCGGGTCCAGGTTTACGCCGACGGTCGCGCCGTTGGCGACCCGCGCAGTTGCCGCCTTGGTACATTCGGCAAAGAAAGGCGCAAGGCGGATTGATTCGCGGCGGATCGCGCGCTGGCCGGCCTCGATGGTGGAAATGTCCAGCAGGTCATTGACCAGATCCAGCAGATACGTGCCGCTGTCGCGGATGTCCTTGGCGTATTCGACGTATTTGGGATGGCCGACGGGGCCCAGAAGCTGCTGCTTGATGATCTCGGAGAACCCCAGGACCGCGTTCAAGGGGGTGCGCAGGTCATGGCTGACGTTGGCAAGAAAGGCGGATTTCGCCCGGTTGGCGTCCTCGGCCACCTCCAGGGCTTCCAGGCGTTCGGTCTCCGCCTTGATACGGGCGCCGACGTCGCGGATGACGGCGATGAACCCGATGATGTCGTCGTTTTGGGCGCGCAGGGATGAGGCCACGGTCTCGCCGGGAAAGACCTCTCCGTTCTTGTGCCTGTAGGGGATGATACAGGGGTCCAGAATGGTATCCCCCGCCGCCTCGATGCGGGCGCAGCCGTCCCGTTTGTACACGTCTTCGTTTTCATAAAGAAATTCCGCCGTGCGGCCGATGACGTCGTCGACCTCGAAGCCGAACATCCGGGTAAACGCCGGATTGCACATGCTGATACGACGGTCCGCATCGACCAGGATCATGGCGTCGGGAACATCGCGGAACACGGTTTCCAGCAATGCCTTCTGCGAGTGAAGTTCCTCGGCCGTGCGAATCTGTTCGGTCGTGTCGCGGAAACTGATGACGCGGCCGATGATGGTGTCGCCCAGGTACTGCGGGCGGGTGTAGCGCTCGATGATCCGGCCATCCTTTAGTTCCAGGATAGAGTGGAACTCATGGCTCGGGTCCGCATAAAGCCGCTCCACATCGGCAATGAAGGCCTCTGGCTGTTCCGCAAGGTCGGCGACCCAGTCGCGCACCTTCCAGGCGTCTCGTGAGGCGATCAAGTCGTCGGGCACGGCGAACATTTCAACGAAACGCTGGTTGAATGCCTGAATGCGGCGGTCCATGGCCGTCACCAGAATGCCGTCGGCGGTCGCGTCCAGGGTCGCCTGCAGCAACGAGACGTTGGCCTTTAATGCCGTTTCGGCGGCATTCTCGCTGGTGACGTCACGCCCGACGCCACGGTAGCCAAGGAAATCCCCTTCAGGCCCGAACACCGGCTTTCCGCTGATCGAAATGTGGCGAATGTCGGCGCCGGGCGGGCGGATGTCATAGCGGAAGTCCTGGAACGGGCGGTGCGCTTCCAGATCGTCCAGGTGGTCACGCCATTTCCGGGCATTGATGTTCTCGGGCGTGACGTCGGTGCGCCGTTTGCCGATGATGGAGGCCATGTCGAACCCCAGCATTTCCCGATTGCGGTCCGAGAAGTAGGAAAACCGCAGGTCCGTGTCCATTTCCCAGAACCAGTCCGAGGCGATCTCGGCGATGTCGCGGAACCGTTGTTCGCTCTGGCGGAGCGCTTCCGCCGCTTGGTGGCGGTCTGTCACGTCGGTGGTGACGGCGATCATACCGCCGTCGGGCAGGGGCGAGCGGCGGATTTCGACGAACCGCCCAGTGCTCAGCTGGCTTTCAGTATTGAAGCGCCGGCCCTGGCGGATCAGATCCAGCATGTTTTCGGTGATTTCGTCCGGGTCGCCGGGTCCGTAATCGCCCCGCAGGGCAAGGAAGCGAAATACATCGGCCATGGGCATGCCGATGCGGATGAAGCCCTCGGGAAATTCGTAGATGTCGTAAAGAATGCGGTTTCCGGCGCGGACCATCAGGTCGGCGCCAATGACCAACACCCCCTGGTCCAGATGGTCCAGACCGGAGAGCAGGGCCGTGTCAGGCGCATCCACGGGGTGCGCTGATTTTTTATCCCTTCCCGTCATCCGAATTCTTCTCCGTCCGGAATTATGTAACAGTACTACGCCAGCGGTGGGAAATCATCTAAGCCATCGGTAGTATAACGGCGACGCGATGTTGCCGCGAAGATGAACCGCCGCCGCTTAACGGGCGCAAAGGAAATCCGCGTGACCAGGGCTGCCAGGAACGCCGTGCTGATCGTTCTCGGCTGGGGCTTCGTCGCCCTGGGCGTGGTCGGCGTCATCCTTCCGGTATTGCCGACGACGCCGTTCATGCTGATCGCGCTGTGGTGTTTCGCGCGCTCCAGCAAACGATTTCACGACTGGCTCTATCATCACCGCCTGTTCGGCCCACCACTGCGCAAGTGGGACCGTTACGGGGTCATTCCGGTTTCGGCCAAGGTTTTCGCCTGCACGGCAATGTCGGCGAGCCTTATCTACATCGTCTTTTTCCGTGATCTGCCGGTTTATCTGGTCGCCCTTACCGCCGCGGTCATGGCCTATGGTGCCTGGTTCATCCTGACCAAGCCGTCGCACGTGCCGACGGACGGGGAATCGGCCTGAGGGGCATTACGCCGCCGGGCGGTTGTTGATCAGGCGACCGCTGCCGGGTGGTTGTTGATCAAGCGACCGCTGCCGGGTCGACGATGGTCGGAATCGGGCCCTCGGCGCGGCTGTGGACGAACTGATCGACGTAAGCATTATCGCTGTCGCGCATGTCCGCTGTCGGCCCGTGCCAGATGATGCGCCCGTCATAGATCATGGTGGCATTCTGGGCCGTGCGCGCCGCACCCCGCATGTCCGAATTGACGGAAATCACCGTCGCCCCGGTCTTGTCCATGACCTCCAGGATCAGGTCGTTGATGACGTTGGACATGATGGGGTCGAGGCCCGCCGTGGGCTCATCAAGCAGCAGCACGTCCGGATCCGCCGCCATGGCGCGCGCGATGCCGACGCGTTTTTGCATGCCGCCGGACAATTCCGACGGAAACAAATCCGCCTCGCCCGGGGGCAGGCCGACCAAGCCCAGTTTCTCGATGGCGCGGTCGCGGGCGTCACGGCGGGTCATGCCGTCCTTCTGCAGCAGGCGGAAGGCGACGTTTTCCCAAACAGGTAATGAATCGAACAATCCCGATTTCTGGAACAGCATCCCGAACCGGCCGTAAAGCGCGCGTTTGTCGGCGCCGTCGAGGGATGACACATCCGTGCCGTCGATGGTGATGCGCCCGCCGTCGGGGGCGTGGACGCCGATCAGCGTCTTCAGCAAGACCGTCTTGCCCGTGCCCGATGGTCCGATGACGACCAGCGACCCGCCCGCCGGCACGCCGAGGTCGATGCCCCGCAGCACCTTGTTGTCGGCGAAGCTTTTGCTGACGTTTTCCAGATTGATGGCCGGACCGGCCATGGGCGCTCTCCCATTTCTAACCTGGGGCGGATAGTATCAACCGCGTTAGGACCAGGGAACGCTAAATGGTCGACGATCGACTTTCATCCGATATCTGGATCATGGCCCATGTGCGCCGCTGCAACGCCGACGGTGTGCCGGCCATGGTGGTGCGCCGAGGCGACGACCGGGCAGGGGCGCTGATCCTGAAGCTGAACCGCCTCGACGGCACCTGCCGGCTGCTGACCCAAGCCACGGACATGGAGGGTAAACGCGGCTGGCTCGAGGCCTTCAAGGGTGAAACCGTGCCGGAGGCCGAGGCCGACGACTACATCCAGCGCGCGATCAAGCGCGACCCGGACCTATGGGTGGTCGAGATCGAGCACAAGGACGGCTGGCATCCGTTCGAAGGAAAAAAGCTTTAGTCCTTGGGTTGTGGTGCGACCGCCCCCGTAATGGACACGGTCGTTCCATGCCCCGGTCGGCTGTTGAACGTAAGGTCGACACCGTTCAAGTCGCACAGGATATTGACGATATGGAGCCCGAGACCAAGGCCGTCATGAGCAATCTGGTGTCCCTCGCGGATTTGAAAGAACGGGCGCTGGATGTTTTCGATATGTTGCGGCTCGATGCCGGGACCATTGTCGGACACGGCAATCCGGAACGTATCTTCATCGGTGTCGATCTTGATCATGACTTTTTCGTCTGAAGGCGAGAACTTGAGGGCATTGCTGGCGATGTTTGTGACGATGCGTCGAAAGTGTTCGGGGTCGAAGCAGATCGCAGACGGTGCCGCCGAGAAGTCGATGAGGATACGGCTTTTGTCGTTGGGGTCGACGAAAACGACCTCGAAGGTTGCGACGATGCCTGCAATGACCGTTCGAGGATCGAATACTTCTTGCGACGCGACGATTTGACCGTTTTCGATGCTGCTGAGGTCGAGAATTTCTTCGATCATGAATTTTAGGCTGTCCGACGCCTTGAGAATATCATCGATATATTCCTTATACTTGTCCTGCTTCACCTCACCGAAAACACCCATCTGCATGATCTCGGCGTAACCTGAGATAGCGTTCAGGGGGGTTCGGAATTCGTGACTGATGCACGCCAAGAATTCAGACTTTGCCTTGCTGGCCTTTTCGGCGGTGTGCGTCGCGGTTTGTAGTTTCCGGGTGCGTTCGAGGACTTCAAGTTCCAGGCGATTGTTTAGCTCGCGCATCTGCGTTTCCGCTTTCTTGATTGGCGTTACGTCCTGATGCCAGACCACGCGTGCGGGCTCCCCCTTGAAGACGAGATGCCGGGAAGTCAGCATCAACCACATCTCCGTGCCGTCGAACTTTCGGCGGAGAGAGGGGTAATCCCGCACGTCCACATCGCCTTTCTGCAATTCGCGAAATGCAGCAAGGGCATCCGGATCGACCCAAGTCGGGTCGACCGTGTGGGACAGCATGTCGGACTTATCCTTGGCGCCGAACATCTTGACCAGGGCATGGTTTACGAACAGTCGCCGGTCCGTTGACGTCGAAATGATGCCGATGCCCACGGGACTGCGGTCCATGAAATCCTGAAAGATGCGTTCACCTTCCAGGTGGTCCGTAATGTCCGATTGAATGGTGACGTAACCGTAGCCGGGCAACGACTTATGGCGGACGCGGAGCGTCCGTCCGTCGGCCCTGGTGTAGACTTCGTGGCCGACCTTTCGGGCACGGTGAATGGCGGCGATGCGTTGCGTAGTGAGGTCGGCGGGGTCGCCGGGACCGTACCTGCCCGCCTCGGAAAGGAAACGGAGAATGTGAGCCATCGGTCGCCCGGCCCACGTGTACCCACGCGGGAAGCCCCAAAGGTCAAGATAGGCATCGCTGCAGTACAACAGATGATCGTCTTTGCTCCAGATGACGATGGCGTCATCCATGCCGTCGAATACGGCTTCGAGCACCCAAATCGGGACGGGATCGCGCGTTCGCCTTTCATCGATCCCTGTTACGTTGCTGACTTCCATAACGACATCCCTGTCATTGAAAATGAAATGGCGTTGTTTTTTTGTGGGAGGAATTTGCAAGAAACCTTCCGCCTCGAAACCTTGGACGCAATTTCCAGGCCAAAACACTAATGTTTCCGCGCGGCCGGTTGGGGGCGGAAATAAACCATTCAATTTCAGTTTATTAAAAGCGGGGGACACGTCTGAAAAATGTGGGGCGACGGGCCGCCCGTGCTTTCAGGCCGCCTCGCGCAGGGGGATGCGGGGCGGAGTCGTAAATTGAAAAATTCGCTTTTCAGGTTTCGCATTTACGGGACGCGCACCCCGCGGGCGCAGGGGCGGCTGGTCACGCGATGGCGTTTCTGGGCGTCTTGACGGGATCGCCCCGGCGTTTACTGGTCGACGATAAAGCCGTCCGCATGGGGGCGCATGCGCACCTTGCGCGGGAACGGCGGGAACTTCTCGGCCGCCCCGGGGGCAAGCTTCACGCCCAGGCCCGGCGCGGTCGGGATGTCGACGAAGCCGTCCTTGAAGGTCGGCACGTTGGTGACGACGCCCTTGTCGGCCAGTTCGGTGCCCGGCTCGTTGGACGTGCCCTTGTCTTCGAAGCCGACGCCGACCGTGGGATATTCCTGAATGGCGAAGTTGGGGATGGCGGCATCCAGTTGAAGTTCCGCGAACAGGCACACGGGCGACAGCGGGTTGTGCGGGATGACCTGCACGTCGTGGGCCTCGGCCAGGGCGGCGATCTTGCGCGCCCCGGTGATGCCGCCGCACAGACAGGCGGAAATGCGCACGTAATCGACGCCCTCGCGGGTCAACAGCGCTTGAAAATCATAGATCGAATTGAACCGTTCGCCGGTCGCCAGCGGAATGCTGATGCGGTCCTTGACCCGCGCCATGGCGTCGTGGCTGTCGGGGCGGATCGGGTCCTCGTAGAACATGGGGCGCAGGGGGGCGAGTTCCTGGGCGAACACCACGGCTTCGGCCGGGGTCAGGCGGCGGTGGATTTCGATGCACAGGTCAAGGTCCGGGCCGCAGGCCTCGCGCACGGCGGCGACCACGGCGACGGCGTCTTCGATCTTGCGTGCGTGGCTTTTGTAATAGGGCTTGTCGCGGTCTTCATCCAGGAACGGATTGAAATGGCCGATGGCGGTGAAACCCAGTTCCTGCATCTTCTTGCAGTTGGCGACCATCTCGTCCTTGGTTTCAGCCTTCACATGGCCGTAGACGCGGGCCTTGGTGCGGGTCGGCCCGCCCAAAAGCGCATGGATGGGTTGGCCCAGGGCCTGGCCCTTGATGTCCCACAAGGCGATGTCGATGGCGGAAATCGCGCCGCAGATGGCGGCCCCCCGGAAATGGCTGAACCGATGCATGACGTTCCAGTGATGCTCGATCGGCCCGGGATCCTTGCCGATCAGGTAATCGGCGAATTTCTCGACCGCTGTCTGGGCGGCTTCCAGCTGTCCCCAGCTGCCGCATTCTCCCAGGCCGGTGATACCGGCGTCGGTTTCGATCTCGACGAACAGGTACTTGCTGATCAGCTTCGGCGTGATTTTAGTGATCTTCATGGTCGGGTCTTTCAACAGATGATATCGGGCCGCCCCTTGGGGGCGGCCCGACAATCAGGTCAAGGTGCCAATTCAGGCAGGCGGATCAGGCCGCGCCGCCCAGAAGTTTCTTGGGGTCGAACGCGCCCTTGGCCTGGATCGCTTTCCACACTTTCTGCGGCGTCAGCGGCATGTCGATATGGGTGACGCCGTAATCGTTCAGCGCGTCCAGCACCGCATTGACCACCGCAGGGCAGGCGCCGACGCAGCCGGCTTCACCGGCCCCCTTGACGCCGAGCGGGTTCTTCTTGGTCGGCGCACCCTCGTAATAGCCGATCTCCATGTTGGGGATTTCGTCGGCATGGGGCAGGCCGTAATCCATCAGCGAGCCGGTCACCAACTGGCCATTGTCCGGATCGTAGACGATGTCTTCCAGCAGAGCCTGGCCGATGCCCTGGGCGACGCCGCCCATGACCTGGCCGTCGGCCAGCATGGGATTGATGATGGTGCCGAAGTCGTCCATCACCCAATAGCCCAGGAATTCGACCATGCCTGTGTCCGGATCAACCGCCACGGCCGCTGCATGGACGCCGTTGGGGATCGAAATCACGCCCCGTTCGAACACCGACGAATGGTCCAGACAGCCTTCATCCATGCCTTCGGGCAGCTTGTCCTTGTCCATGGAGGCGTCGATCACGTCGTTCATGGACACGGACGATGCGCCCGCCTTGAAGGTGCCGTCCTCGAATTCGACCTCGTTCGTTTCCGACTGCAACAGACGGGCGGCAACGGGCTTGGCCAGTTCGATGATTTCCTGCGCGGCCTGCTGGACGGCGTTGCCGCCGACCTCCATCCCGCGCGATCCGCCATGACCGCCGCCCAAGGGTGTGGCCGTGGTATCGGATTGGCGGAACTTGATGCGATCCATATCGACGCCCAGGTTGGCGGCGAGAATTTGGGCCAGGGAGGTTTCATGCCCCATGCCCGTGGAGGACGTGCCGACGGCAAGGTCGATGGAGCCGTCCTTGTTGAAGGTTACGCCCGCGTGCTCCTTCGGTCCGCCGCCCGTGCATTCCAGATAGGGGGCGACGGCGAAGCCGAATTTCTTGCCGGCCGATTCCGCCTTGGCCCGAAGCGCACCCAGGTCTGCCTTTTCCGCCATCTTGAGGGTTTCCTCGAACAGCAGCGGGAAATCGCCGGAATCCACATCCAGGCCCATGGGGGTCTTGTGCGGCAGCATTTCCTTGGGCATCAAATTCTTGCGCCGCAGTTCGATGGGGTCGAAGCCCAGCGTCCGGGCCGCGTATTCGACGATGCGTTCGGTCTGGAAGGTCGCTTCCGGCCGCCCTGCCCCCCGGTAGGGGTCCATGGGCGCGGTGTTGGTCAGCACGGCCTTGCCCGAATAAAACATGGCCGGGAAGTTGTAGGGCCCACCCTGGGTCCGGGCCGAGCCACCCGTGGGCGTGAACGGCCCCACGGTCCAGGCATAGGCGCCGATGCCGCCGACGGTGGTCGTGCGCAATCCTAAGAACGTGCCGTCCTTGGTCAGCGCCAGTTCCACGCGGGACGACTGGCCCCGGCCGTGGGTATCCGACAGGAAGCTTTCCGAACGCGAATTGATCCACTTCACCGGCCGGCCCAGGCGCTTGGCAGCATAGAGGCACAAGGACGGTTCCGGATAGCCCGAGTTCTTGGCCCCGAAACCGCCGCCCACGTCGGGCGCGATATGGTCAAGCTGGCTTTTGTCGATGTTCAAAACCTCGGCGAAGGTGTCGCGGTTGGCGTGCACGTTCTGCGAGGCGTTCCACAAGGTGTACTTGTCCGCCGCCGCGTCATAGGCGGCGACGCAGCCGCGCGTTTCGATCGGCACGGCGGTGACGCGGTTGTTCAACACGTCGAGGGAGACCACATGGTCGGCCTCGGCAAAGGCCTTGTCCGTACCGGCCTTATCGCCCAGTTCGAAATTCAGGCACAGGTTATTGGGGATGTCGTCCCACAATTGGGGTGCTCCGGGCTTCAGGGCTTCGACCGGATCGATCACGGCGGGCAGTTCCTCGTAATCGACCTCGACCGCGTCCGCCGCCGCCTGGGCCTGGCCCAGGGTTTCGGCGACCACCAGGGCAACCGGCTCACCCACATAGCGTACCCTGTCGATGGCCAGCGCGTGGCGCGGCGGCTCCTTCAGTGGCGTGCCGTCGGCATTGTTTTTCACGCCCGATTTGGTCGGCATGGGCTTGAAGCCCTCGCGCAGCCAGTCGTCGCGGGTGACGACCAGAAGCACGCCGTCCATGGCCATGGCGGCCGAGGTGTCGATGGCGTTGATGACGGCATGGGCATAGGCCGCACGCACTACGACGGCGCGGGTCTGACCATCCAGGTTGATGTCGTCGATATAGCGGCCGTGGCCGGTCAAGAAGCGCTGATCCTCGAACCGCTTGAGGGATTCGCCGATTTTTACGTTGCTCATGTTTCCGTACTCCCCCTTCAGCCTTGCCCGTTGGCTTGATTGACGGCCCGTTTGGCCATGACGCCGATCAGATTGGCGCGGTACTCCGCGTCGGCATGCATGTCGGTCATCAGGTCGTCGGCCGGTACGGTGACGCCGCTCAGGGCGTCGGCTGAGAAATTATTGTTCAAGGCGTCTTCGATTTCCGCAGCACGGAACACGCCGTCCTGGCCTGCCCCCGTAACCGCGACGCGGACACCCGATGCGGTCTTGGCGACGAACACGCCGACCAGGGCATAGCGCGAGGCCGGGTTGGGGAATTTGCCGTAACCGGCCTTTTCCGGAACCGGAAACTTGACCGCCTTGATGATCTCGCCGGGTTCCAGGTTGGTTGCGAACATGCCGTCGAAATAGTCCTCGGCGGACAATTCGCGCTGATCGGTGACCACCGTGGCCCCCAGCCCCATGACGGCGGCGGGGTAGTCGGCGGAAGGATCGTTGTTGGCGAGTGAGCCGCCGATGGTGCCCCGGTTGCGGACCTGGGCGTCGCCGATGCCGCCGGCCAGGACCGTCAGCGCGGGCAGCACGTTCTTGATCTCGGCCGATGCGGCGACGACCGCGTGGCGGGTCATGGCGCCGATGGTCACGAAGCCGCCGGCGACCTCGATCCCCGCAAGGCCGTCGACCTTGTTCAGATCAACCACGTCCGTCGGCATGGCCAGGCCCTGCTTGAGGACCGGGATCAGCGTCTGACCGCCGGCCATATACATGGCGTCGTCGGCATTCGAATGGGTGGCGGCGGCATCGGAAAGCGACGCGGGCCGGGTGTCATTGAAATCTTCCATGTCGTTTCCCCTCAGCCCCGAAGTGCCTTGGCGCCGTCAAGGACGGCGGCGACGATGTTCTGATAACCCGTGCAGCGGCAAATGTTGCCTTCCAGTCCATGGCGCACATCGGCCTCGGTCGGGGTCGGGTTGTCTTTGACCAAGGTCATGGCGCGCATGACCATGCCGGGAGTGCAGAACCCGCACTGCAGACCGTGATGGTCGTTGAAGGCTTTCTGCATGGGGTTCAGCTGACCTTCCGGGGCAAGGCCCTCGATGGTCGTGATTTCGGCGCCGTCGGCCTGGGCCGCCAGCATGGTGCAGCTTTTCACGGCCTGGCCGTTCAGATGCACGGTGCAGGCGCCGCATTGGCTGGTGTCGCAGCCGATGTGGGTGCCCGTCAGTTTCAGGGTTTCGCGGATGAACTCGACAAGCAACGTACGGCCCTCGACGGACTTGGTAACCTGCTCGCCATTTACGGTTAGGGATATTTCTGGCATGGCCCTTTCAAACCCTTGTTCAGGGCTTGTCCTGGATGATTTTTGGATGAATGGCGTCTACGCGCCTGGAATAATTGTATACAAATCATATAACAGGACTCCACCATCAGGAAAACCCGCTAACAGGCCCAGATGCAAGTTACAGATCGAAAAAACGGTGCCGATCCGGCCCCTTCGCGGGTCACGGCCGTCGTGTTGGCGGCGGGGCGGTCGACGCGCATGGCGCCGGTCAACAAGTTGACCGCCGACTATCAGGGGGCGGCACTGGTGCGGCACGCGGCCGCGGCGGCCCTGGCATCCCGCGTGGCGGAGGTGATCGTCGTCGTCGGCCATGAAGCCGAGGCCGTGCGGGAAGTACTTTCCGGAATGGACATACGCATCGTTGCCAATTCGGATTACGCCACGGGCCTTGCGTCTTCGGTCAAGGCCGGGATCGCCGCCGTGGGGCCGGATGCCGCGGGCGCGATCATCCTGCTGGGCGACATGCCGGGGGTTACCGCCGGCGTCGTCAATGCCCTGATCGACGCGTTCGAAAAGACCGGTGGGGGAAAAATCTGCCAACCGCGATATGATGGGCGGCCCGGCAATCCGGTGCTCTGGCCGCGTGCCCTGTTCCCCGAATTCGATGCGCTGTCCGGCGATATCGGCGCCAAGCCACTGTTGGCCCGCCATAAATCCGACGTGTTGGGGGTGGACGTGGCTACCGATGCTATCCATATGGACATCGACGCGCCCGCCGATCTCGGTATCTGATCATTCCCGACATGACTTTTCGAACATATCGAGGCATAAAGAGCCCTCGATATCCCGCAGACAACCCAAGAAGGACGTGAAAGACCCATGGATCTGAAGGACCAACGCCGCATCGCCGCCCCGAGAGAAGCCGTGTTCGCCGCCCTCAATGACCCGGAAATTCTGGCCAAGGCGATCCCGGGCTGTGAAAGCCTGGACAAGGTTTCGGACACGGAATTCGCCGCGGTCGTGACCGCCAAGGTCGGGCCCGTGCGCGCCAAGTTCAACGGCCAAGTCACCCTGTCGGACCTTAACCCGCCGGAAAGCTACACCATCACCGGTGAGGGCAAGGGCGGCGCTGCCGGCTTCGCCAAGGGGGGTGCGGTCATCACCCTGGTCGAGGACGGCGACGGCACCCTGTTGAATTACGAGGTCAAGGCCGACGTCGGCGGCAAGCTGGCGCAACTCGGCGGCCGTCTGATCGAAGGCACCTCCAAGAAGTTGGCCGGCGAGTTCTTTTCGACCTTCGAACAACTGGTCGTCGAAAGCGTCGGCGCTGCGCCCGCCGACGATGCGGCCGCGCAACCAGCCCCCGCCGTGGGTGAGCCGATTGCAGCCCCGTCGGCGTCCGGCCCCGGCAAACGGGTGTGGATCTGGATCGCCGTCGCCGCGGCCGCTGCGGCCGCCGCGGCCTTTGCGCTGTCGTCCACGAATTCGGCCGGCTAAGGATAGAGGTCTCCGGCCATGTCCCTGCCTACGGATCAAATGCTGCCCGCCGATGACGTGTTCGACGCCGCCTTTGCCTGGCGCGACGCCGGCAAGCCCGTGGCGTTGGCGACCGTGGTCTCGACCTGGGGGTCGTCGCCGCGCCCGCCGGGAAGCCATCTTGGTGTCTCGGTCGATGGTGAGATGACGGGATCCGTCTCCGGCGGCTGCATTGAGGGCGCGGTGGTCAAGGAAGCCCTCGACATTCTCAAGGGGGCTCCGGCCCAGGTCCTCGACTTTGGCGTCACCGACCAGCAGGCCTGGGACGTGGGCCTGGCCTGCGGCGGGGCGGTCAAGGTTTTGGTCCGCGATTTCGTGCCCTTGATTCCATTGTACACACAGGCCCGCGCGGCCCTCGCGTCCGGTGAGCCCTCGGCCCTGGTCACCCGCCTGGACAGCGGCGAAACGGTGACGTTGGACGCGGGCGCCCTTCCCGATGCGGTCGCCGAGGCCGCGCGCAAGGCGCTCAAGGACGATAAGTCCCGTGCCTATTCCGGCGACGATGGCGACTGGTTCATCGAGATCGTGGCCCCGCCGCGGCGGCTGATCGTGGTCGGCGCGGTGCATATCGCCCAGGCCCTGGTGCCCATGGCGGCCATGGCCGGGTTCCGGGTTTCGGTTGTCGACCCACGCCGGGCCTATGCCTCCGACGCCCGGTTTCCCGGCGTCGACGTGCGCACGGACTGGCCGGACGAGGCCTTGGAAGACCTGAAGCCCGACAGCCGCACGGCCATCGTCACCCTGACCCATGATCCCAAGTTGGACGATCCGGCCCTGGACAGGGCGCTGCGCTCACCGGCGTT
The DNA here is from genome assembly GCA_024397995.1 of bacterium SCSIO 12827. Lineage (NCBI taxonomy): Bacteria > bacterium SCSIO 12827. The sequence goes on from CP073746.1 coordinate 701,388, forward strand.
CTATATCGGTTCTCTCGGCAGTTCGCGGACCCAGGCCAAACGGGTTGAGCGTCTGGCCGAAGTCGGGTTCGATGAGGCCGCCATCGCGCGCATCCACGGCCCCGTCGGGCTGCGCATCGGGGCGCAGTCGCCTGCGGAAATCGCCGTCAGCATCCTGGCCGAGATCATCGCCCGGATGCGCAGCACCCCGGATTAGGGCAGGGGCGGCCCATGTTGTCCCTGCGCGATCAGTTTCCCTCTCTGGCCTCGGGTCTGGCCGGGACGTATCTGGATAATGCGGCGATGACCCAGATCGCGACCCCCGTGCTGGCCCGCATGACGTCGTTCGAAACCGGTGGCCGAGCCAACGTGAAGCGCGGTATCTATCCTCTGGCGACGCAGGCGACGGCGGCTTTCGAGGGCGCGCGGGCGGCCCTGGCGCGCTATCTGGGGGCAGAAAACCCGAACGAGGTGGTGTTCACATCCGGGGCCACGGGGGCGATCAATCTTGTCGCCCATGGTTTCGGTGCCGGTTTGACGGCGGGTGATGAAATCATCATCGGCGAGGCCGAACACCATGCCAACATCGTGCCCTGGCAGATGCTGCGTGACCGCGCGGGCGTGATCCTCAAGGTGCTGCCGGTCGACGATGCGGGCTATCCCCGGCTGGATGCCCTGGACGATCTGATGACGGCGCGCACCCGACTGATCACCATCACCCATGCCTCCAACGTGACGGGGGCAGTGACCGATATCGCGGCGATCTGCGACCGGGCCCGCGCCCGGGGTGTGCGGGTGCTGGTCGACGGCGCGCAGATGGCGGCCCATGGACCCGTCGACGTGACCACCCTGGGCTGCGACTTCTATGTCGTCACCGGGCATAAGATGTTCGGGCCGACGGGTGTCGGCGTATTGTGGGCGCGGGCGGAGGTTCAGGAAACCATGACGCCGTTCATGGGGGGCGGCGAAATGATCCGCCGCGTCACCTTCGGCGAAACCACCTACGCCCCGCCGCCCCACCGGTTCGAGGCCGGAACCCCGCCGGTGACCCAGGCCGTTGGCTTGGGCGCGGCGGCGGACATGCTGTTGGGGCTCGACTGGCCGGAAATTCGCGCCCATGAACAGATCCTTTTCGGCATCCTGATGGAACGGCTTGCTGCCCTGGATCGCGTCACGGTCATCGGCCCGGGTGGCAACGCCAGGCGGTTGCCGATCCTGTCCTTCACCGTGGCCGGTGCCCATCCCCACGACATTTGCGAGTTGATGGGGGCCAGGGGGGTCGCCCTGCGCGGCGGCCATCATTGCGCCCAGCCGTTGATGGATCGCTTTGGCGTCGAGGCGACGACCCGGGCCAGCCTGGCGCTGTACAACGTGCAGGGCGATATCGACGCCTTCACGGACGCCCTGGACGAAACATTGAAGGTATTGGCATGAGCGGCGCCGACGGCATCTACGACACGCGGATCAAGGAATTGGCGGCCACGGCCCGGGATCTGGGGCCGGTCGAGCACGCCGATTGCCGGCACGAGGCCGATAATTTCCTCTGCGGCGACCGGGTCGCGGTCGAGGTCGCGCGGGATGGTGAGCGGATCAAGGCGGTCGGCGGCAAGGTGCGCGGCTGTCTTTTGACCCAGGCAGCCGCCGCCCTGGTCGCCCAGGCGGCGCCGGGGCTGAAGGTGGCGGACCTCCGGGGCGGCATCAAACAGGCCGAAGCCCTGATGGCCGACGGCACGCCGGCCACGGGAGCATGGGAAGGACTCAACGCCTTTACGCCGGTCCATGATGCGAAGCACCGCCACGACTGCGTGCTGCTGCCGTTCCAGGCGCTCGCCGCCTGTCTTGACCAGACCGAACCTCGGGACGGCTGATCCCTCATGGACCCGCTCAGTCAGGGCGCCCTCGGCGCGGTCCTTCCGCTTGCCACGCGTCGGCGCACCCAGGCCGCCGTGGCCGGGGGCCTCGGCTTCATCGCCGGGATGATGGCGGACCTGGATGTGCTGATCCGGTCACAGACCGATACCCTGCTGTTCCTGGAATATCACCGCCAGTTCTCCCACTCCCTGATCTTCATCCCCGTGGGCGGGCTGATCGCCGCCCTTCTTCTGTATCGGCCGTTTCGACGATGGCACGGCCTGACGTTCCTTCGGACGTGGATGTACTGCGCCCTGGGATACGGCACCCATGGGTTGCTCGACACGGCAACCTCTTACGGTACCGTGTTGCTGTGGCCATTCAGTGATGAGCGGTTTTCCTGGAGCATCATCTCCATCGTTGATCCCGTGTTCACACTGCCGGTCCTGGCGTTGGCCATCATCGGCGTGGTTCGGCGGAACGGCGTCTGGGGCCGGGCGGCGCTTGTCTGGGCGCTGCTTTATCTGGGGTTTGGCGCGGTTCAGCACCGCAATGCCTTGGCCATGGGGCATGCCCTTGCGGCCGAACGGGGGCATGCGCCGCTGCGGCTTGAGGTCAAACCCAGCTTCGCCAACATCCTGGTGTGGAAGGTGATCTACGAGACCACCGGCCGCTTCCACGTGGATGCCGTGCGCGCCGGCATCGGCCCCACGGTGATGCCGGGCACGTCCGTTCCGCGGCTTGATCCGGCACGAGATTTCCCCTGGCTGCGGGCGGAGTCACGGCAGGCGCGCGATATCGCGCGGTTCGCCCGGTACAGCGACGGTTACGTGGCCCGCGACCCGGTCCGCCCCGACCGCGTGATCGACGTGCGCTATTCCTTCGTGCCGAACGAGATCGCGCCCCTGTGGTCGATCGGCCTTAGGCGCGATGCCGCGCCGAATGCCCATGTCACCTTCGACACACATCGGGAGTCGGTGCGCGCGCGGCTTCCCGACCTGTGGCGGATGATTGCCCAGCCGACGGCAAGGCATGACGCGGCCGATTGATTTTCAATACGTCGACGCGTGGCCTACATCAACGCCCGTTGTTCCAGGCGGCCCCGGTCGGGGATCGCCAGGCCCTTGTCCGTGCGCTGGACGATGTCGTCGTCGCGCAGGCGGCCCAGGATACGAGATACGGTTTCCCTGGACGCGCCGATCATGTTGGCGAAGTTGGTTTGCGTCGGCACCGGGAACACCAAGTAGCGTTCGGGGTCGTTCGGGTCCGGTTCGGCCATGCGGATCAGTTCCATGCAGACCCGCTGTTCGGCACCCAACAGGCTGACGTCGGCCAGCCGTTCGTCGCCCAGGCGGATCACGGCGGCCAATCGTTTGAGCAACGCCATGGCCATGTCCCGGTTGCTGGTGACGAGATCGAGGAACGCCGGGCCGGGCACGGCGCCGACGATGCAGCGTGTAATGGTGCAGACCCAGGCGGAGCGCGGCAGACCGTCGATGGCGGCCAGTTCGCCGAACACGTCGCCGTTCTTCAGCGCGGCATAGGACACGGCGCGCCCGGATTCCGAATAGTTCAGGACATGGGCGGTGCCGGTGATCAGAAAATAGACGCTGGTATATTCCTCGCCCCGCTCGATGATCTTTTCACCGGGCCCGAAGTCCATCCATCGGCATTGCCGTTCCAGGCCGGCCCGCTCCTTCGCGCTTAGACAGTCCAGCAGCGACACGCCGTCCAGGCTTTGCGGCGTCTTGGCAAGATTGCCGGATTTGCTTGGATCACTGCGGCCCATGCGTCCATTCCCCTTTGTTGGGCTGCACGCGGTGACGGTGCCGCCGAAACCTAAGATACGGCGCAAAAGCAAACGGGTTCAACGCAGAAATGGCGGAAACGGGCCTGGTCCGGCGGGATGTCTCGTCAATGGCAGGGCGGATGGATGCCGAACCAGGTGCCGGGTTTGTCCTCGTCATCCATCAGGATGCGCTCGGCAGCGCCGTCCAGATCGTCGAACTGGCCCGACTTCAGCGCCCAGAAAAACGCCCCCAGGCCCAACAGGCCAAGGAACAGGGCGGCGGGGATCAGGTAGATCAGGACATCCATGAGACGGTTCCTACTTTACAAGTTTCAGGCGCAGCGCATTGAGCGTCACCAGGATCGAGGAGGATGACATGGCGACGGCGGCGACCAGGGGCGTCGCGAAACCGGCCACGGCGATCGGCACGGCGATGACGTTGTAGAGCAGGGCCAGGGCGAAGTTCTGCTTCACATGCCGGGTCGCGGCGCGGGCCACGGCGACGGCCTCGGCCACGGGGGCGAGGGAGCGGCCCTGAAACACCATGTCGGCGGCGGTCTGGCTGATGTCGGCGGCGGTTGCGGGTGACAGGGAGGCATGGCCCGCCGCCAGGGCAGGGGCATCGTTCAGGCCGTCGCCGACCATCACCACATGGCGGCCCCCGGCGGCCAGATCCTTGAGGCGCTGGACCTTGGCGGCGGGGGGACACTGGGCCCGCCAATCCTTGATGCCAAACTCACCCGCGACGGTGCGCACGACGTCTTCGCGGTCGCCGGACAGAAGTTCGATGCCCAGCCCCATGGCCCGCAGCCGCGCGATGGTGTCGCGGGCATCGTCACGCAGCCGGTCGGCGAAGACGAAGCGCACGGGCGTGTCGTCGCCGTCGGCCAGCCAGAATTCCGGCCCGGTTGCAGCGCCGGTATCGGACGCCGTGATGTCCGCATGGCACCAGGCCGCGCTGCCCAGGCGGAGCAGGCGGCCGCCGTGATGGGCGGACAAACCGCAGCCCGGCGTTTCCGCGATGTCGGCAAGGTCGATCCGGGCGTTATCGTCCTGGGGGGCGGCCTTGACCAGGGCGCGGGCCAGGGGATGGCGGCTGTGGGCGGCCAGGGCGGCGGCCAGGCGCAGGCTGTGCGGCGGAATATCATCGGCGTTGACCAAAGCCGGTTCGCCCAGGGTCAGGGTGCCGGTCTTGTCGAACACCACATGGTCCACCTGGGCCAGGCGTTCCAGCCCGTCGGCGGCCTTGAGCAGCACGCCGCGCTGGAGAAGGCGGCCGGAAGCGACGACCTGCACCGCCGGCACGGCAAGCCCGAGCGCGCAGGGACAGGTGATGATCAGCACGGCCACGGCGGTCAGCAATGAGCGTTCCCAGTCGCCGGTCGCCAGCCACCATCCGGCGAGGGTGCCGGCGGCCAGGATATGCACGGCCGGGGCATAGATGTGGGCGGCCCGGTCGGCAAGCTTCACGTATTTGGCGCGGCCCTGTTCGGCGGCCTCCATCAGGCGCACGATCTCGGCCAGCAAGGTATCCTCGCCGGCGGCGGTGATACGGACCTCGACCGGGGCGGTCAGGTTCAGCGTTCCGGCATAGACGGCGTCGCCGGGGGCGGCGGCCTGCGGCAGGCTTTCGCCGGTGACCAGGGAGGTATCCATGTCCGTGCGGCCGGTGGCGATCTCGCCGTCGGCGGCCAGCCGCTCACCGGCGGCGACGGCCAGCACCATGCCGGGGACCAGGCTTGTGGTCGCGACGGCGCGTTGCTTGCCGTCCGCGCCGATGACCATGGCTGTCGCGGCACGCAGGCCGAGCAGACGGGTCGCCGCCGACCGTGCCTTGGTCCGCGCCCGGCGGTCCAGGTAACGTCCGATCAGCAGGAAGAACAGCAGCGTCACGGAGGCGTCGAAATAGGCGTGCTCGGCCCCCTTCATGGTCTGCTGCAGGCTCATGCCCGCGGCCAGGATCACCGCCAGCGAGATCGGCACGTCCATGTTCAGCGCCCGGTTGGCAAGTGCGCGCGCGGCGGAGGCGAAGAACGGCATGCCCGCATAGACCACGGCAGGCAAGGCGATCAGCGCCGAGACCCAGTGGAACAGGTCGCGGGTCGCGCCGCCCATGCCGGAGAAATGCCCTGACCACACGGACACCGACAGCAGCATCACGTTGGCGGCGGCGAACCCGGCCACGGCCATGGCCTTCAAAAGGCGCCTGTCCTCGGCCTCGCCGCCGTCTTCCAGGGCGGCAGGATCGAAGGCGCGGGCGGGAAAGCCCAGGTCGGTGACCGTCTCGGCGATGGCGTCGGGGGTGGTCTGGCCGGGCAGCCAGTCAACCCGCAGGCGCTTGGTCGATAGGTTGACGCGCGACGCGGCGACGCCCGGCATGTTCGCCAGCGTGTTCTCGATCCGCTTGATGCAGCCCGCGCAATGGACGTTCTCGACCATCAGGTGCAGGGTCTCGGGCGAGGCGGATGTGGACTCTGCGGCGGGGACCGGGGTGGCGGCGGTGACCTGGTTCATTTCGTGTCCCCGGCCTGAATCTCGTGGACCATGCGGAAGTTACGGCCATCCGGGGCCCGGGCGGTGACCTCGACCTGCCAACGGCCCAGGGCCGGAAGACGCAACAAGGCGGCGTAGAGGCCCGGGCGGTCCTCGGCCAGTCTGGCGTCCACGGTCAGGCCTTCGCCCAACGGGCGGGTGAGGCGGGCCTGGGCGGCAAGCCCGGCAAGGGGGCCGTCGGGCCCGGCCATGGTCAGGGTCAGCATGCGGGTTCCCTTGGGCGTCGACGGGCCCAAGGCAACGTGGGAACGCCAGCCCATGGCATCCTGGCGGGCGGCGCTTTCCAGGGTCTTGTTGTAGGCGATGCCTTCTTCATAGGCTTTCTGGGTGGTCAGTCCCGGCCAACTGTCGAGCGCGAAATAGACGAAGGTCAGGTTGACGGCGATGATCACGGCGAAAAAGGCGACGATCCAGATCAGCACCATCTTGCCGGTGATCGGCCGCGCGGCGGACGGCAGGGTAATGCTCATTACTGGGGCCCTCGGAACAGGCTGTTGTAGGACGCGGTCTGGCCCGTGTTGATTTCCTTCAATACGAAGCGCAGGTCGGCGGCGTCACCTTTCAGGATACCCGGCGGCACGGTGACCAGCAGGCGGAACGACTGCAGGCGGTCGGGCTTCACGGTGAAGTAGGGGTCGGGGCTGTCGCCCATGTCTTCGGAGCCGACAACCTTCAGCTTGATCCCCGGCAGGCCCGAGGCATGCAGGGTCAGGGTGCGCTGCTCACGCGCCTTGTTGAGAATTTTGAAGGTATAGCCGTTGCGGATGCTGCCGTCCGAAAGCGTCGTGTACAGCGGGTTGCGGTCATGGATCACGTTGATGTCCAGGTCGGACCGGGTCAGCAGCACATAGACCATGCCGAGCCCGATCAGCGCCCAGAGCGCGAAATAGAACAGAGTGCGCGGGCGGAACAGGCGCAGCTTGGTTTCCTTGCCTTCGCGGCGGCGTTCGTCGTTGGCGATGGAATCATAATCGATCAGCCCGCGCGGCCGGCCGATCTTACCCATGACGTCATCACAGGCGTCGATGCATAGCGCGCAGGTGATGCATTCCAACTGCTGGCCGTCGCGGATGTCGATGCCCATGGGGCAGACGACGACGCAGGCCTTGCAATCGATGCAGTCGCCGCGTTTGTCCCAGTCGGCGTTCTTTTCGAACGGTTTGCGCGGTTCGCCCCGGTCCGTGCGGTAGGTGACGGTCAGGCTTTCCTCGTCCATCATCGCCGCCTGGATGCGCGGCCACGGGCACATGTAGGTGCAGACCTGTTCACGCATGAAGCCACCCAGGGTGAAGGTGGTGAAGGTCAGCACCCCGACGGTGGCATAAGCGACCGTGGCGGCCTGGCCGGTGAACAGATCGACCAGCAGCGTCGGCGCGTCGGCGAAATAGAACACCCAGGCGCCGCCGGTACCCATGGCGATGATCAGCCAGATCACGTATTTGGTCAGCCGCTTCGTGGCCTTGGCCGCCGACATCGGCTCCTTATCCAGGCGGATGCGCGCCCCGCGATCCCCTTCGACCAGGCGTTCGACCCAGATGAACAGGTCCGTCCACACGGTCTGCGGGCAGGCATAACCGCACCATGCCCGGCCGACCACGGAGGTAACCAGAAACAGGCCGAGACCCGCCATGATCAGCAGGCCCGCGATGTAATAGAATTCCTGGGGCCAGATCTCGATGAAGAAGAAATAGAACCGCCGGCCCGGAATATCGACCAGTACGGCCTGATCGGGCGCCCCCGGTCCCCGGTCCCAGCGCAGCCAGGGGGTGACGTAATAGATGCCCAGGGTCACGGCCATGACCCACCACTTGAAAGTGCGGAAAAAGCCGTGGGTGCGGCGCGGATGGATCTTCTTGCGCGGCACGTAAAGTGGTGGCCGCGTTTCCTTGCGGTTGACGGCTTCGACGTCGTACTCCCGAATTTCCGGGGCGTCGATGACCGAGTCCAACAGGCTGCCCATGCTGCGCATTTATTTTACCCCAAGGTGTTCCCGTTTCAGGAACCGGCGGCCCCCTCCCCGGGCCGGTGGTGTTTCCTGAAACGCGGTCTACTTGCCGCCTCCCAGCGAGTGGACATAGATGGCCAGTTGCTTGACCGTGGCTTCGTCTAGGTGGCGGCCCCAGGCCGGCATGACGCCGCGGCGGCTGTTGGTGACGGTCTCGACGATGGATTGCTTGTCACCGCCGTAGAGCCAGATGTTGTTGTTCAGCGCGGGGGCGCCGAATTCGGTGCTGCCCTGGCCGTTGTCACCGTGACAGGCGGCGCAGTTGTCGGTGAACAGGGGTTTGCCGCGGGCGGCCGCGGTGGCGTCCGCCGCCTGCCCGGACAGGGACAGAACGTATTCGGCCACGTCGGAAACCTGTGCCTTGGTCAGGATGCCGTCGCGCCCGAAGGCCGGCATCTCCGACTGATGGGCGTTTTCGTCCTCGGTGTTGCGGATGCCGTGGGTGATGGTGCGGAAGATGGCGTCGATGGTGCCGCCCCAGATCCATTCGTCGTCGTTCAGGTTGGGAAAGCCCTTGAACCCCTGGGCGCCCGAACCATGGCACTGCGAACAGTTGACGTTGAACGCCGACCGGCCGCCGGCCAGCGCGAATTCACGCAGGCCCGTGTCGGTGCGGATCTGTTCGAGCGGCGCCTTGCGGATGCGCTCCAGCTGCCCGGCCATGCCCGCCGTCGCCGTCTTGATCTCCTGGGCGACCTCGGCCCGCGAGGAATACCCGATCATGCCCTTGGTATGGCTGGAGACCAGCGGCCAGGCGGGATAAACCACCCAATAGCCGACCGACCACACCACGCAGGCCCAGAACACCCATTGCCACCAGCGCGGCAGGGGATTGTCCAGTTCGCGGATGCCGTCCCATTCGTGGCCGGTCGTCTCGACGCCGGTAAATTCGTCAACATGACGGTGATCAGACATGATCAGTCCTCCTTGAACGGAATCTGGGCGGCGTCCTGGAATTTCTTCTTGGCGCTGGGCCGCAGGGCATAGATCAGAACCCCGGCGAACAGGACCGCGAGGTACACGAGGCCCCAGGTCTGGGCGAACATGGCGACCTGTTCGAAGGCCGTACCGGTGGTTTGCATGGCAACGTCCTCCTAACGGTAGTTGTCTTCGGCCTTGTAGGCCTTGAAGTCGACCATGGTGCCAAGCACCTGGAGATAGGCGATCAGGGCGTCCATTTCCGTGGCCGGTCCCGGCTGTGCGTCGAAGTTGCGGGCCTGGGCGCCGGGATAGCGCTGTTGAAGGGCCTCGACACCGTCACTGTCCGGGTTGACCTGGGCTTCCAGGTCGGCCTTGGCGGCGGCGATCATGGCATCGTCATAGGGCACGCCGACCATCTTGTTGGCGGTCAGGTGGTCTTTGATGTCCTTGTACTTGAGCGCCGTGGTGGCCAGGAACGGATATCCGGGCATCACCGATTCCGGCACCAGAGCGCGCGGGTCGATCAGGTGCGTCATGTGCCATTCGTCGGAATACTTGGCGCCGACCCGCGCCAGATCCGGGCCCGTGCGTTTGGAGCCCCATTGGAACGGGTGGTCGTACATGCTTTCCGCGGCCAGGGAATAATGGCCGTAGCGTTCCACTTCGTCGCGGAACGGACGAACCATCTGGCTGTGGCAGTTATAGCAGCCTTCGCGGATGTAGATGTTGCGCCCGGCCAGTTCCAGCGGGGTGTAGGGGCGCATGCCCTTGACCTTCTCGATGGTGCTTTCCAGGTAGAACAGGGGGGCGATTTCCACCAGCCCGCCGATGGACACGACGATCAGGATCCCGATCAGCATCAGGATCGAGTTCTTTTCGAGCTTTGAATGATCGAACATGAATGTCTCCTTGCCCGGACGTTATTCAGCAGGCGCCGTCGCGGGCGCGGCCGGCGTGGTTTCATAGGGGCGTTCGTCGCGGATGCGCCCCTGCGCGGTCTGGTAGACGTTCCACGCCATGACCAGCCCGCCGATGACGTAAAGCAGTCCGCCCAGGGACCGGATGACGTAGAAGGGATGCATGGCCTCGACCGTTTCCGCGAAGGAGTATTCGAGGAAGCCGAGCGAGTCGTAAGCCCGCCACATCAACCCCTGCATGATCCCCGAGACCCACATGGCGGAGGCGTAGAGCACGATGCCCACGGTCGCGAGCCAGAAATGGGCGGACACGAGACGCAGGGAATAGAGCTTGTCCGCCGCGAACATGCGCGGTGCGAGGAAGTAGATCGCGCCGAACGACACCATGCCGACCCAGCCGAGCGCCCCCGAGTGCACATGACCGATGGTCCAGTCGGTGAAGTGGCTGAGGCCGTTGACGGCCTTGATCGACATCAGTGGGCCTTCGAAGGTCGACATGCCGTAGAACGCGATGGAGATCGCGAGCAGACGCAGGACCGGGTCCGTGCGCAGCTTGTCCCAGGCACCGGACAAGGTCATCAGGCCGTTGATCATGCCGCCCCAGCTGGGCATCCACAGCATGATCGAGAAGGTCATGCCCAGCGTCTGTGCCCAGTCGGGCAGGGCCGTGTAATGCAGGTGGTGCGGGCCGGCCCAGATATAGAGGAAGATCAGTGACCAGAAGTGCACGATCGACAGGCGGTAGGAATAAACCGGCCGTTCGGCCTGTTTCGGCACGTAGTAATACATGATGCCGAGGAAGCCGGCGGTCAGGAAGAAGCCGACGGCGTTATGGCCGTACCACCACTGGGTCAGGGCATCTTGCACGCCGGCGAACAGCACGTAGCTTTTGGTCGACGTCAGGCTGATCGGCACCGCCAGGTTGTTGATGATGTGCAGCATCGCGATGGTCACGATGAACGCCAGATAGAACCAGTTGGCGACGTAGATGTGCGGTTCCTTGCGGCGCCACAGGGTGCCCATGAAGACCAGCAGGTAGACGACCCAGACGATGGTCAGCCACAGATCGACGTACCATTCCGGTTCGGCGTATTCCTTGGATTGGGTGACGCCCAGGATATAGCCCGACGCGGCCATCAGCAGGAACAGCTGATATCCCCAGAATACGAACCACGGCGCCCAACCGCCGGCGAGGCGGGCCTGGCAGGTGCGCTGCACGACATGGAACGAGGTCATCATCAGGACGTTGCCGCCGAAGGCGAAGATCACCGCCGAGGTATGCAGCGGGCGCAGGCGGCCGAAATTGGTCCAGGGCAGATCGAAGTTGAGCACCGGAAAGGCGAGCTGCAACGCGATCACGAGGCCGACCGAGAACCCGACGACGCCCCAGAAGGTCGAGGCGACGACGCCGGCGCGGATCACCCCGTCGTTGTAGTTGACCCCGCCGGGGACGGCCTTGGCCGGGCCACCCATGTCGCCGTCGCGGGCGATGACCCAGAAGATGCCGAGAAACCCGAACACGGCCATCAGCAGGCCGTGGCCGTACATGACGGTGTCGTCGGCACCGGCGGCAAGGGACAGTCCCAGCAGGCCGATCAGGCCCAAGGGCAGGAAAATGAGGAAAGACATGGTTCCGCCTCTATCGGTTGCGCATAACCCGTGCGCGCCGAGCCGAGCCCGGCGGCGCTGTCGCTTCTTCCTCTTTCCTATAGAAATCGCCGGCCCGGCGTCTTGACCTAGGTCAACCGGGGGGGCTGCTGCGCGGATTTTCGGCAAAAAAAGGGCCCCGCGTCGCCGCGGGGCCAATTTTCAGCAAGTGGATTTGGGCGAACTCAGCTTAGACAGGCTTGAACTTGGAAGCCGCTTCGAAGGCCTTGGTCATCTGCGTCTGGATCGGCGCGAACAGATCCTTGGCGACGCCCTGGTAAAGCGCGACCGCTTCCTTGGCCATGGCCTGGGCTTTCTTCTGCTCGGCGGCGATCAGGTCGGCCTGCAGCTTCATCAGCTCGGACGGGTCAGTGATCGACATCGCCTTGAAGATCACGGCGACGCGGTCTTCGGCGAGTTCGGTCGCCTGGGAGCGGGTCAGCTCTTCGATCTTGCTCAGGTTGCCGGCCGCGGCCTTGGTGGCGGCGACGGCGGCTTCGAAATTCTCGCGGTAGGCCGTAACGGCCTGTTCGAACCCTTCGGTGGCCGCGGTACGGGCCTTGTCGGTTTCAGCCTGGGCGGCGGAAGCAATCTTTTCCTGCTGCGCTTTGGCGGTGTTCACCGCTTCCAGGATGGTTTCCCGGACGGGGGCGAAGGGGTCAGTGGTGGTCGTTTTCTTGGTAGCCATTGTCTTAAATCTCCTGTTTCCCGATATGGCGAAAAGGGCTGAAGCGGGCGGCCCGATCATCGGCACCGCCATTCATGTTGCGATGCAACAATGCTAATATGCCCAAGGTTTACAGCATCGTCAAGGGATTTATTGTGCAGTGCACAATTCACCTAAAAAGGCCGCCGCGCATTGCATTCCGCCGCTTTCGCGGCCGTCAGGGGCGAACGTGCCGCTTGATTATCGGCCGCCGCTGGCTCCTAAATGGCGGCCGATGGGGGCATCACAAGAAACGACGATCCTTGGGAGGGATAGATCCGCCATGACCATGAAAGCCGTGCTTTGGCGCCCGATGTACGATCCGGGCGGCCATGATCTTTTACGCGCCGCCGGGATTGAGCTGGTGGTCGTCGACAGCCCCGACGCCGATCAGGTGAAGGCCGCTCTCGGCAATGCCAATGCGCTCTGGGTGCGTACGCCCGAACGGGTGACCGCCGAGATCATGGACGCCGCACCCGGCCTGATCGTGATTTCGACCTCGGGCTTCGGCACCGACAACATCGACATTCCCGCCGCGACCGAGCGCGGCATTCTGGTGGTCAACCATCTGGGCTTCGGGCGCACGCCCGTGGCCGAACATACGGTGATGTTGCTGCTGGCCTGTCTCAAGCAACTGACCTGGGGCGACCGCGCGGCCCGCGACGGCACCGCCTGGTCGCAGCGCCAGGGCTTGCAGGTTTATGAGCTCGAGGGGCGCACGGTCGGCATCGTCGGCCTCGGCTATATCGGCTCGGAACTGGCGAAGAAGCTGCGCCTTGCCTTCAACTGCCGGGTGCTCGCCTACGATCCCTATGTCAACGCGCGGCTGGCCCTGGTCACCGGCGCGGAAATGTGCCCGGACCTGCACGCCATGCTCGGGCAATGCGATGCGCTTGCCATGGCGGCGGAATTGACGGACGAAACCCGCAACATGATCAGCACGGCCGAACTGGCGGCCCTGCCCGAAGGGGCGGTGGTGGTCAACGCGGCGCGGGGGCAATTGATCGATCTCAACGCCTTGGATGGGGCCCTCAAATCCGGGCATATCCGGGCGGCCGGGCTCGACGTCGTGTTCCCCGAACCGCTGCCCGCCGACCATGCGCTGCTCAAAAATCCCAAGGTCATCTTCACGCCGCACACGGCGGGGGTGACCCAGGAAGCCTCGAAGGCGCTGGCCATCTCGGCGGCGGAGCAGATCACCACGGCCCTCAAGGGCGAGATGCCGCCGTTCCCCCTGAATCCGGAGGTCTGGGACAGCCCGCAGTCGCGCCGACCGTCTTAACCAAGCCGGGCTAAAGCCCCATCAGCTTAAGCGCCGCCTTGTGGACGGGGCCGTCCGCATCGGCGAGACGGCGGCCCATCTCGAAATGGTTGAGGCCGGGCAGGTCCTGTTCGGTGACCGTCACGCCCGCCGCCCGCAGGGTGTCGGCGAAGGCGTGGCCTTGGCGGCGGAATTCGGCCAGTTCATTGCCGCCGTAAAACAGGGCGACGGGGGGCAGCCCGGGGCGAATTTGTTTGATCGGGCTGAGGGCCTCGACGGCGGCATCGTCCAGATTCAGGTACTTGTTGCGGTAGGTCAGACGCACCGGCGTCAGATCATAGATACCGCTGGTGATGACGCAGCCTTTGACAAGGTCGCCGGGCATGCGGGGCGAGGCCCAATCGGTCACCAGCATCATCGACGCCAGATGTGATCCCGACGAATGGCCGGCGATGACGATGCGGTCCGCGTCGCCGTTGATGTCGTCGGCATGGGTGTGGGCCCAGGCAACGGCGCGGCGGCATTGCTGGACCATGCCTGCCAGCGTGCCCGCCGGGCAGAGCGTGAATTCGACGAGCACCACGGCGGCCCCGGCAGCGACCAGGGGCGGTGCGATGAAGCTTTCGCTGGATTTGCTGCCCCGGGTCCAGGCGCCGCCGTGGAAAAACACCAGGATCGGCGAACCCGGATTGTTGGCCGGAAAAACGTCCAGGGTTTCGTCGGACGTGACACTGTAGGGAATGTCGAGCCGACAGGCGATTTCCGACCGTGCCTGCGCGCTGGCCTTGGCATCGGCGGCCTTGTAATCGTCGCCGTCGGGCACGACGGAGCGCTGATCGTACTGGCGATCCAGTTCGTCCTGATCATAGTCCAGCCATACCTTGGCGGCGGCGGTCGCGGTCATGAAGATCTCCGGTCTTTTTGAAGTGGTCTTTACAGAAGTCCGGACAGAATAGTCGCGATGCCGAGGAAGGAAAAGAACCCGGCGATGTCGGTGACCGTGGTCAGGATGATCGACGACGCGACCGCCGGGTCCTGGCCCAGCTTGGTCAGCACCACGGGCACGATGGCGCCCGCCAGCCCGGCGGCGACCATGGCCAGCACCATGGACACGGTGATGACCAGAACAAGGCCGAGGGAGCCCGACCAGAAATACACCCCGATGCCGCAGGTCGCGGCGACGGCGATGCCGTTGACCAGGCCCACGTTGGCTTCCTTGAAGGTCACGGCGAACCATTGGCGCGGCGTGATTTCGCGCAGCGCCAATCCGCGCATGGTCACCGCCAGGGCCTGCGCCCCCGCGTTGCCCGATTGTCCGGCGACCACCGGCAGCAGCACGGCCAGGGCCGTGAACTTGGCGATGGTGCCTTCGAACAGGCCGACCACGGCGGCGGCCATGAAGGCGGTCAGCAGGTTGATCTGCAGCCAGGGCAGGCGCTTTCTGACCGCGAACAGGGGTTTGGACAGGGCGCGTTCGTCCTTGGACGCACCGACCATGGTCTGAATGTCGACGGAGGCATCAGCCTGCAGGGCGCCGATCAGGGTGGTGTGCTGGACCACGCCCATCAGTTGGCCGTCGTGGTCGACCACAGGCAGGTCGACCAGGCGATGCTGTTCCAGAAGGTCGGCGACCTCTTCCTGAGGGGTCAGCGGGCTGACATAGGCCAAAACCGGCGTCGCGATATCGGCCAGCTTGGCGGCCGGGTCGGCGACGGCAAGGTCCTGGATGCCGACCTTGCCGGTCAACCGGTTGTCCTCATCGACGAGAAACAAAGAACGCGCCGTCTTGGCCCGCGCGCGGCGCAAGGCGGCCAACGCCTGCTTGGCGGTCATGGTGCTGCGGAACTGCGCGATGTCGGTGATCATCAGGCGCCCGGCGCTGCCTTCGGGAAAGTCGCCCAGGCGTTTCAGGTCGTCGGCGATGGCCGGGTCGAGGGCGGCCAGATAGTGCTCGCGGTCGGCCGGTTTCAGGGCGTTGAACACGCGCAGCGCCTCGCCGGGCCGCAGTTCGCCCAACAAGGCGCAGGCCAGGTCGTCGGGCAGGCGCTTCAACAGCCGCGCCGCCGTTTCCGGCAGCAGCATGCGCCACAAGGGGGCCAGAACGTTGGCCGGCTGCCGGGTCAGGGTGGGGGCGGTTTCCGCCGCCGGCAGGGTCTCGATGCGGCGCGCCGCCTCCCACGGGAAATCCAGCAGGAACCGGCGTTCCAGCTTGACCGTCGCGGCATCCAGATTGCCGCTCATTCCGGTTCTCCGATCGTGCCGGGGGCCGGGTCGCCGATATGCGCCACCGTGCGCAGCATGCCGGCGCAGGCCAGCAGATAGGCGGATATAAGATTGCCCATCAGGGTGTCGGCGCCGTCATGGCTTCGCGTGTGGCGGCCGCGCCGCAGTTCCGCCAGCCCGGCGCCCAGCGCGGCGCGGCTGAGGGCGCCCAGGAAGTTCCCCGTGCGCCCGATCACCGGCAGCGCCAGATAGCTGTTCCACTGCGGATTGCCGAGCACTGAGGCCAGGGTCGCGCGGTTCGACAGCGCCGCCACCGTGCCGTCCATCAGGTCGGCGACCGAAGTCTTGCCGTCGGCGCGCAAAAGGTCGCCGGCCCGAACCGTGCCCAGGAACCGGCCGTCGTCGTCGACCACGAACAGATGGTCCGTGGTCTTGCGTCGGCGGCGCTTCACCAGCTTGGCGATGTCATCCACCGTGCGCGTCGCGGCGACGGAGACGGCGGTCTGATCCATGACCGCGCCGACCGTGCCCACGGGATAGGTCACGGCGATGCGCAGGTCGCGGGCCAGATTGGCCGGCAGGGCGTCGGCGATGGTGCCGCGCACGCCCGGCGCCAGGTTGCGAAAAAAGGTCACCGCATCGACGAAGGGCAGTTCCCGCAGCAGCCCGGCCCCCCGTTCGGCGGGCAGAATTTCCAGGCAGCGCGCGGCGCTGAAGGCCGCCATCTGGCGCAACACCTCGGCGCCGACGCGGGCCGGTACCTGGGCGAACAGGGCCGCCGCGTCCTCGGCCGGCATGTCTTCCAGAACCCGGGCCGCGGCATCGGGCCGGGTATCCATGAAGGCCAGGGTGAGGGGGATCTGGTCAGCCATCGGCGTCCTCGGGGATGGTCAGGACGATGGCGTCGGTCAGAAAGGTGCGCGCGGGGATCAGGGTCCGCCCGCCCTCGGTCGCGATGATGATGGCGGTTGCTGAAATCTCCAGAATTTCGCCGTCGTTGCCGTTCCAGGCGATGCGCTGTCCGGGCAGCAGGTGGCGCCGCGCATGATGGGCGGCGACCAGGTTGGCGACCAGATCGCGGGCCCCCAGGCCGAAGGCCAGGGCCATGGCGCCGAGCACCCCGGCGATCACCGTGGCGGCAATGATCACCAGGATCGTCACGTCGACGCCCAGCTGTTCGACGCCGATGATCACGGCCGCCAGCAGCACCGCCCATTGGGTCAGCGCGCCGATCAGATTGCTTTGCGCGATGTTGGCCGATGCCAGGGCGGCGGCCACGACGTCGCGGATGACCAGGGAAACCAGATAGCCGACCAGGATGATGACGCCGCCGGCCACCAGATGCGGCACGTAGACGACGATGCGGTCCAGCCAGACAGAAAAGGCATCAAGCCCGGCAACCCGTGTCGCCGCCGTGATGAACAGCAGCATGGTGACCCAGAACACCATGCTGGCGGCGATGCGAACGACGCCGGTGGACACCTGGAAACTGGTGAGAAAGCCGGTGCTGGCGACCCGGGTCAAAAGCCGGTTGGCCGTATCGCCCAGGCGGCGCGTGCCAGCGCGCAGCAGACGGGCCACGAACCAGCCCAGGACAACGATCAGGATCGCGCCCAGCAGGGACGGCAGATAGGCGGCCATGGTTTCGAAAAACTCGCTCGACACCTTGCGGATGTCGATGACCCAGGCGGACACTTCTTCCAACGACGCCTCCTTTGCAAAGGGGACTTCTTGGGCCAGGGTGGCTTGTGGTGACTCTAGCAAACCCGCACCTTGTTGTATTCAGCTAGTTTCCCTGAACCGGCGGCGGCGCGCATAAAAAAGGCCGCCGGTCGTTATGACCGGCGGCCAGGGGGCACTTGGGTGTTGACGGAGACTTAGAAGTCCATGCCGCCCATGTCCGGCATGCCGGCGCCCGCACTCGCGTCTTTCTTGGGTTCGGGCTTTTCGGCGACCATGGCTTCCGTGGTGATCAGCAGGCCGGCGACGGAGGACGCGTCCTGCAGCGCCGTGCGCACCACCTTGGTTGGATCGACGATGCCGTTCTTGACCAGGTTCTGGTATTCACCGGTCTGGGCGTTGAAGCCCCAGTTGGTGTCCTTCTGATCCATCAGCTTGCCGGCAACCACGGCGCCGTCGAAGCCGGCGTTTTCCGCGATCTGCCGCACCGGGGCCTGCAGGGCGCGGCGGACGATGTCGATGCCGACCTGCTGGTCGTTGTTTTCCGGTTCCAGCTTCTTGAGTGCGTTGACGGCATAAAGCAGGGCCGTGCCGCCGCCAGCGATGATGCCTTCCTCGACGGCCGCGCGGGTCGCGTGAAGGGCGTCGTCGACGCGGTCCTTCTTCTCCTTCACCTCGACCTCGGTGGCGCCGCCGACCTTGATCACCGCGACACCGCCGGCCAACTTGGCCAGACGTTCCTGCAGCTTCTCGCGGTCGTAGTCCGAGGTGGTGTCCTCGATCTGCGCCCGGATCTGATCGCAGCGGGCTTCGATCTCCTTCTTCGACCCGGCGCCGTCGACGACGGTGGTGTCGTCCTTGGTGATGGACACCTTCTTGGCCGTGCCCAGCATGTCGAGGGTCACGTTCTCCAGCTTGATGCCCAAGTCTTCGGAGATCACCTGGCCCTTGGTCAGGATGGCGATGTCTTCCAGCATGGCCTTGCGGCGGTCACCGAAGCCCGGCGCCTTGACGGCGGCGACCTTCAGGCCACCACGCAGCTTGTTGACGACCAGGGTCGCCAGCGCTTCGCCTTCGATGTCCTCGGCGATGATCAGAAGCGGCTTGCCCGCCTGCACCACCGCCTCCAGGACCGGCAGCATGGCCTGCAGGTTGGACAGTTTCTTCTCGTGGATCAGGATGTAGGGGTTTTCCAACTCGCACGCCATCTTGTCCGTGTTGGTCACGAAATAGGGCGAGGAATAGCCCCGGTCGAACTGCATGCCTTCGACCACGTCCAGTTCCGTTTCCAGGCTCTTGGCCTCTTCCACGGTGATGACGCCTTCGTTGCCGACCCGCTGCATGGCTTCGGCGATGATGTCGCCGATGGACCGGTCGCCGTTGGCGGAAATGGTGCCGACCTGGGCGACTTCCTCGTTGGTCTTGACGGCGTGGGACCGCTTCTTGACGTCGGCGACGACGGCCTCGACGGCCATGTCGACGCCGCGCTTCAGATCCATCGGGTTCATGCCGGCGGCCACGGCCTTCGCACCCTCACGGACGATGGCCTGGGCCAGAACGGTCGCGGTGGTGGTCCCGTCACCGGCCAGGTCGTTGGTCTTGGACGCCACTTCCTTGATCATCTGGGCGCCCATGTTCTCGAACTTGTCGGTCAGTTCGATTTCCTTGGCGACGGTGACGCCGTCCTTGGTGATGCGCGGCGCACCGAAGGACTTGTCGATGACGACGTTACGGCCCTTGGGGCCGAGGGTCACCTTGACGGCGTTGGCCAGGGTATCGACACCCTTGAGAAGACGCGCCCGCGCGTCACCATGAAACTTCACTTCTTTCGCAGCCATTTTCGATCACTCCTTTGAAGAGAGGCAGCTTTCTAATTGCTGATAGATAGATGTCCGGTCAGAACGCCCTTAGGCGGCCTTCTTGGTCTTCGCGGTCTGGGCGCCGTCGATGATGCCCAGGATGTCCGATTCCTTCATGATCAGAAGTTCCTCGCCGTCGAGGGTTACTTCCGTGCCCGACCACTTGCCGAACAGGACCCGGTCACCGGCTTGGACGTCCAGCGGCGTGACCGTGCCGTCCTCGGCCTTGTGGCCCGAGCCGACGGCGATGATCTCGCCCTCCATGGGCTTTTCCTTGGCCGTATCGGGGATGATGATCCCGCCCTTGGTTTTTTCGTCCTGTTCGATGCGGCGGACGAGAACCCGGTCGTGAAGAGGTTTGAACATGCGATGGCTCCTCTTGAACATTCCTTGATTGAGCAAGCAAATGACGGGAGAAAACCCACGGGAATCCGGCATTTTCCCCCGTTTCCGCGAAAAAATTTAGTCGCCGATCCGGGGCCTTCAACCCCTTGCCGGCAAAAAAAATTCACGCCTGCCGCGAATTGGCAGCACTCTCGTACATCGGCTGCTAATGCATTGATTTAACGCATTAATTCTTGACGGCAGGGGATTTCAGAGGAAACAATTCAGACCGTCCAGGGAGGATATGCAAGCCACGCAACCAAGACGGAGGGTCTGACATGTCTTTGGAAGTGCAGCTTTCGGGGTATCGGCTGACCACGGCCGAAATCACCTATCGGCGGCCGGATCATCTTCACCTTCTTCAGGACTACATCTGGCAGGACATGGACATGGCGCCGGACTTTCCCGTGCTGCGCCGGTTCCTGGAATTCTGGGAAAACAATCTGGAGGGCCCGCTGCATTCCGTGCGCGTCGCCTCGGTGGCTTTGGTCAAGCCGGCGGAATTTCGTCTTGTCGGGGGGATGATGCGCCTGCATTAGCCCGCCATGCGGGGAATCGCCAGGCCGACCCCGATCAGGCTTTCCCCGGCGACCAGCCCGGCGGCGACGGCCGTGCCGTAGCGTTCCGTCCACCGGGGGTTGAGGTGTGCGGCAACGGCCGCGACCATAGCCCCCAGGCAGAGCGAGATCGAATTCCACGCCGGAATGACGAAGGCGACACCGGCGGCGGGTGCGCTCGGCAGCCAGCGCGCGATGCGTTCCGGCAGCACACGGTCCGCCACGCCCAGAATCACGCCCAGCACCGCCGCGATGGCCATGGCGGGGGCCGCCCCTTCCGGGATCGCGCCCAGGCCGGCGGCCATGACCTCGGCCACGGCCTTCCAAGTCGCCACGGCGGGGGCCGGCCATTCGGGGGTCATCAGCATGGCGGCGGGGTCGGGGATCAGGATCAGATAGACCGCCGCCCCGGCCAGCGATCCCGTCAGCACGCCCAGCGCCTGCGCGTAGATCTGTAATCGCGGTGCGGCACCGATCAGGGACCCGGTTTTCAAATCATGCATCATGTCGGCGCATTGCCCGGCAGCACCCCCGGTGACGTTGGCGGTCATCAGGTTGGCCGCCATGTCGCCGGGCGTGATGGCGCCATAGGTCAGCTGCGTCACCTTGCCCAGTGCCCCCACGGGCGTGACCCCCGTTTCCCCGGACACGCGGGCGGCGATCACGGCCAGCACGTAGCTGAGCGCCACCGCCAGCACCGAAACCCAGACGGGCAAACCGAACAGGGTCCATCCGGCGATGCAGATCAACGCCGTGACCACGGCCAGCGCCAGGGCGTAACCCCGACCGGTCCGCCCACCCAGGCCGCCCGAGGCTTTCAGCCGTCGGCGCAGACGCAGGACCGAGATCGCGAAGGACGTCAGAGCCGCGACGACCGTGAGCGTCACCCCCGGCCACAGCAGCCAGGCGACCAGTTCGGAAAACCACACCGTGCCGGGCGCCCCCGCCTGGGCCCAGCCCTGATCCAGCACCCAGGGAGCGAGCAGGCCCCAGGATGCGACCGCACCGAGCAGCAGCGACAGCCCCGCGCGCGGGCCGATCAGCGCCCCGAAACCGATCATCAACAGCGACGGGTCGAACGCCAGGCCCAGATTTTTGAAAGTCACGCCCCCGGGCAACGACCCCGGCAGGGCCAGGCGGGGCACCGCCGCCGCCAGATCGACCGCCAGTTTGGCCGCCGCCGACACCCCTGCCGCCGCCAAAAGGGCGCGCAGGCGGGCGCCTTGTTCACGGCCCTTGCCATGGATGCGCTTCAAGGTTTCCGCCGTGGCCAGGCCGGCGGGAAAAGCCAGATTTTCGTGTTCGATCATCTGGCGGCGCAGACCGGCGGCGACAACAACGCCCAGGATCGACACGCAGAATACCCAGAAGGCCAGCACGGGCCATTGCAGGGTTTGCCCGGTCAACAGTGTCAGCGCCGGAATCGGCGCCACCAGCCCGCCCGATACAATGGAGGCCGAGGCAGAGGCTGCCGTTTGGTTGATGTTGTTTTCCTTGATGCCCAAGGGGGCGGTGCCCAGGCTGCGTTCGGCCAGGCGCCAAGCCCCCACGGCCAGCAGCCCGGCAGCGATCGACATGTTGAAGGACCAGCCGATCTTCAGTCCTGAATAGACATTGCAGGGAGTCAGCGCCGCACCCAGGATCAGGCCGGTCAGGACCGCGCGGCGGGTGAATTCGGCGGGGCTTTCCTGTTCCATGCCGTCCAGAATTTGCAGACGGGGTCTTGTCTGTCAAACCGGGCGCAACCGGGATGGCGTCAGAAACCTTGCAGCGACGGCGGATCTACGGGGTATAATCGTACAAAAGCCGGCAACGGCACGCGTGCGTGGATCATGCACCGAAAATAATGGGAGACATTCATGGATCACTCCGTCCTGGTGGTCGAAGACGATGACAACATCGTTCTGTCGCTGAAATTTCTGCTCGAAAAATCGGGGTTCACGACGCGGGTCGTCGGCGACGGAAATGCGGCGCTCGGCGAAATGCGCGCGGCCAAACCGGATGTCGTGCTGCTGGACGTCATGCTGCCGGAACGGGACGGTTTTTCCGTATGCGAGGAAATTCGCGGCAACAGCGCCTGGTCCGATGTTCACGTCATCATGCTGACGGCCAAGGGGCGCGAGGCGGACCGCGAAAAGGGCCTGTCCGCCGGGGCCGACGACTTCATCACCAAACCGTTTTCCACCCGTGACCTGGTCGCCAGGGTCAAGGCCGCGGTCGGGTTGGCCGTGGACTGATGGTGGACGGTCCGGCACGCGATCCCGAGCGGCGCCGGGCGGGTGCTCCGGAGCGGGGAGCAAGCCGGGTCGGCGCCTTTTCCGTCTCCTTATTCCTGATTGCCACGCTGCTGTTTCTGCCGCCCCTGGTGACCCTGGGCGAGGGGCCGGCCGACCTATTCGGGCTGCCGCGGATTTTCGTGATTCTGTTCGCCGTATGGATCGGCGTCGTCGCCATGATCTACCTGATCGCCGAACACGTCGACCGGCCTGCCCCGCGGGACGACTGACGTGCTCGAAGGCTGGGTCATCTTCATCGCGTCGGTGGCTTATCTCGGGCTGCTGTTTGCGATCGCCTTCTGGGGCGACAAGCGGGCGGATGCCGGGCGCTCGATCCTCAACAATCCCTATATCTACGCGCTGTCCATGGCGGTCTATTGCACAAGCTGGACCTTCTACGGCAGCGTCGGCCGGGCCGCGACCTCGGGCCTGGATTTTCTGCCCATCTACCTGGGGCCGACTCTGGTGCTGGTGCTTTGGCCCTTCGTGCTGGAAAAAATGGTCCGCATCTCGGCGGAAAACCGCATCACCTCGATCGCCGATTTCATCGCCTCCCGCTACGGCAAAAGCATCTATCTCGGCGGTCTGGTCACGGTGATCGTGGTGGTCGGCATCCTGCCTTACATCGCCTTGCAGCTTAAGGCCGTGTCGACCAGCTTTACCGTGCTGATTCAATATCCGGAAATCGTCATGCCGCGGCATCTCGGGCGTGTGCCGCTGTTCCAGGACACGGCCTTTTTCGTGGCCCTGATCATGGCCCTGTTCGCCATCCTGTTCGGCACCCGCCACATCGACGCTTCGGAACATCACGAAGGCATGGTGATCGCCGTCGCCTTCGAATCGATCATCAAGTTGCTGGCGTTCCTTGCCGTCGGGTTTTACGTCACCTACGGCGTTTTTGACGGGTTCGGCGACCTGTTCGCCAAGGGCAACGCGGTTCCGGAAATTTCCCATCTGTTCCATCAGGTCGGGGCCGGGGGTTATGCGCAATGGTCGACCCTGCTGGTGCTGTCCATGTTCGCCATTGTCTGCTTGCCGCGTCAGTTCCAGGTGGGGGTGGTCGAAAACGTCAATCCGGACCATGTGCGCAAGGCGGCCTGGCTGTTCCCGCTGTATCTGAACCTGATCAACGTGTTCGTGCTGCCGATCGCCATCGGTGGTTTGCTGCAGTTCCCCGACGGCGGTGTCGATGCGGATACCTTCGTTTTGACGGTGGCCATGGCCAATCAGAACGAGGGCATGGCCCTGTTCGCCTATATCGGTGGGCTGTCTGCGGCGACGGGGATGCTGATCGTCGCGACCATCGCGCTGTCGACCATGGTGTGCAACGACCTGGTGGTGCCGGTGCTGTTGCGCATGCGGTGGTTCCAGACCCGGTTTACCGGCGACCTGTCCGCGTTCCTGCTGTTCGTTCGGCGCAGTGCGATCCTGTTCGTGTTGTTGCTGGCCTATACCTACATGCGGCTGATCGGGGAATCCTATGCCCTGGTGACCATCGGTCTGGTGTCCTTCGCCGCGGCGGCGCAGTTTGCGCCGTCGTTGTTGGGCGGCATTTTCTGGAAGGGCGGCACGCGGGCCGGCGCCATGACTGGCCTTTTGCTGGGCACGGCCATGTGGTTCTACACCCTGGTGCTGCCCTCCTTCGCGCGCTCGGGTTGGGTCGACATAAGCCTGATCGAACTGGGCCCCTTCGGGATCGAATATCTCAAACCTTATGCTCTGTTCGGGCTCAGCGGGATCGATCATCTGTCGCATTCCCTGTTCTGGTCGATGCTGGTCAATATCGGTGGCTTTGTCTGGGTGTCGTTGCTCAGCCGGCCCAGCGACCTGGAACAATTGCAGGCCGGCGAGTTCGTGCAGAAGCTGGACAGCCCAGGTGCGAAACCGGTCACCGTATGGCGCGGCTCGGCCGCGGTCGGTGAACTGAAGGCCGTGCTGCGGCGCTTTTTGGGTGATGACCGGGCGGGGGCGGCACTCGCCGATTTCGCCGCACGTCAGGGCCTCAATCTGGACCCCCGGGCGGAAGCGGCACCGGCGCTCGTGTCCTTCGCCGAACGGCAGTTGGCCGGGGTCATCGGCGCGGCCTCGGCTCAGGCCGTGGTCGCCAGCGTGACCAAGGGCGAGGTCGTCAGCACCGAGGACCTGATGCGTATTCTCGACGAAACGTCACAGGTCATCGAGTATTCCCACGAGCTTGAGGAAAAATCCAAGGCGCTTGAGGAAACAACGGCCGAATTGCGGGCCGCCAACGAGCGGCTCAAGGAACTGGACCGCATGAAGGACAACTTCATCACCACCGTGGGCCACGAGTTCCGCACGCCGTTGACATCAATCCGCGCGGCGGGGGAAATCCTGTCCGACAACCCGGCCCTGCGCGGGCCTGAACGCGACCGTTTCTACAGCGTCGTGGTCGCCGAAACGCAACGGCTGACGCGCCTGATCGACCAGCTTCTTGACCTTTCGAAGATGGAAGCCGGCAATCTAAAATGGAATATGATCGCGCTTGATCTGGGTGCGGTCATGGAGGCCGCCGTGGCCGCGGCATCACCCCTGGCCCAGGCCGAGGGCGTGCGCCTGGAATTGGACCTTTCCGGCGGCCTGCCCCGGGTTCGTGCCGACCGCGACCGGTTGATCCAGGTTCTGGTCAATCTGATTTCCAATGCCGTGAAATTCTGTGATCCGAACGATGGACATATCCGTGTTACCGCCACGGTGGATGGTGGCATGGTTACCGTCGATGTGATCGACAACGGCCCCGGTGTGGCGCCCGGCGAACGGGACCGCATTTTCGAACGTTTCCAGCAGGGCGGGTCGGGCGAAACCCTGACCAACAAGCCGAAGGGAACGGGGTTGGGTCTCGCCATCTGCCGCGAGATCGTGGAACGTTTCGGCGGTAAGGTATGGGTCGAGGCGGCGCCGGGGCAGGGGTCCGTGTTTCGCTTCACGGTGCCGGCATCAAGCACGGACGCGACAGGCTGATCGGTGCCCATGCCGACAACCGCCTAAAGTCCGACTCGATATTGCCAGCGCAACAATTTAACCTGTCAGGCATCGCAAGGACTTACAAACCATCGGATGCTCAGATATCGCCGGTGCAATGCCGGAGTTTACCCATGACAGAAACAGCACCTCCGGATAACGCATATCAGCAGCCTGCAATGCCTGGGTCTTCCAGCCGCCTGCCTGACAATCTGCCGGGGATTGATATCGACGGGTTTCGTGTGATGGTGCGGGGCAACGACGACATAATCCGCAAGCTGCTGAACAAATTTGCCGATACCTATGGCGGCAAGGCGACGGAGATTGCGGCCGATGTGGCGGCGGGCAATTTTCAGCAGGCCATCAGTACCGCACATACATTGAAGGGCGTCAGCGGCAATATTCGGGCGACAGCGGTGTTCGAGGCGGCGAAAGCCCTTGAAGCCGCCTTGAAGGCGGCGCCCGAGGGCCCGGCGATCGAGTCGCTGCTGAACGACCTCGCTGACGCATTGGACCTGGTCATGGCCGGGTTGGAACATGCGCTTGGGCGTTCGCCGAATTCGCCGGCTTAGCCTGTCCGGCCGGTCTTCTCCCCTGGCCCGGCGGATCGTTTGGGGAAAGTGAACAATTCACCAAAATATCCCGGTTTCTCTTGCCATGTCTTGATTCTGGCATCTGAAATCCCGAAGACAGATAGGTGAACATCGGTTAATATGTCGCCAAACCTATACCCGGGCGCCACATCAGACCTGGGACAGGGCAATGATTCGTGGAATCCCATGGGGGGAAACATAATGTCGCGATCGCCAATGTTGGGCGCGCGCCTTCGGCGGCTCCGCAAGGACCGTGGACTGACGCAGGTTAAGCTTGCTGAAATTCTTGGCATCTCGCCCAGCTACCTGAACATGATCGAGCACAACGACCGGCCCTTGACCGTGTCGCTGCTGCTCAAGCTTTCCGAAGCGCTTGGCGTTGATCTGCGGGACTTTTCCGCGGGCGACGAGGTGCGCATCAAAAGCGACCTGGAAGAGGCCCTGTCCGACCCCATGTTCGGCGGCACCCGTCCCTCGGCGGCGGAACTGGACGAATTCGTGACCTCCGTGCCCGACATCTGCCGCTCGTTCCTGCGCCTTTACAGGTCCTACCGCAACAGCCGCGAGGATGTGGAGGCACTGACGGACAAGTTGGCGTCCAGCCCTTATCTGGTGGCCTCCAGCCATTCCGTGCGCACGCTGCTGACCTCGGTCCGCAGCTTCTCGGAAATCCTGCTCGACAACATCGATCTGGCGGCGGCCGAGCGTCAGCAGTTCCTCGGCATCGTGGTCGATGGCACGGAAAAGCTCACCCTTCAGGTCGATGAACTGCTGCGTTTCATCACCGGCGAAAATCTCGACAACCTGCTCGACAGCCGTACGCCGGCGGAAGAGGTCGGCGACTTCACCGAACGTAACGATAATTTCTTCGACGACCTGGACCGTCGGGCGGAGTCGCTCCGCGCCGAAATCGGAATGGAGACCGTGGGCCTGTTCTCGCGTCTGTCCGAGGTGCTGCGGGACCGCTTTGGGATCGAGGTCGAAACCTCGGGCGCCGGTGATGGAAATCGGGGCGGGGCGGTGATGCCCGCCGTGCGCCTGGAACCCGGGCCGGGCGGGACGGGTGGCCGGCTGATCGTGCGCGATGATTTGGCCTTGCCCAGTCTGCGCTTCCACCTGGCGCGCGAAACCGGCCGCCGGGCCGCCGCCGACCTGATCGATACCTGGGTCGGGGAAGCGGAGTTGTCTCCCGCTTCCGAAGATCTTTGCCGGGATTATCTGGCGGAATATTTCGCCGCCGCGGTGCTGATGCCCTATGACGCCTTTCTCGACCGCGCCCGGGCCTATCGCTACGACGTGGAGCGCCTGAGCCAGGCCTTCGGCGTCAGCCTGGAGCAGGCCTGTCGGCGTCTCGCGACCCTGCGCCGCCCGGGCGAAGAAGGCGTGCGTTTCCACTTCCTGCGCATCGACGGTGCGGGCAACGTGTTCCGGCGGGTGCCTGGCTCGGGTCTGCCGATCCCCCGGTTCGCGGGAATCTGCCCGCGCTGGAATGTGCATGCGGCCAGCGGTCGGCCGGGAACTGTCGATGCCCAGGTTCTGCAACTGGCAGACGGCAGTGCCTATCTTTCCGTTGCCTTCGGCCAGCGCCGGCCCGGGTCCGGCTATAACGCGCCAGACGGCAGCTATGCGTTGGCGCTGGGCTGCCGGTTGGAGGATGCGGGTGAGCTGGTCTATTCGGGCGGCCTGGATTTGACGCGCTCGGAAACCTTCCTGCCCGTCGGGGTGACCTGCCGGCTGTGCGAACGGACCGACTGCGCCCAGCGCGCCCATCCGACCCTTATCCATGCGGTCGAGCACGGGCCGTCTGCGTCGGACAAGCCGGCCCTTAAGACGGCCCGCAAGCAGGCCGCGTCGCTTTCCGACTAGACGGCCTGCACCGAACGCCAGATAAAAAAAGCGCGGGCCTTGCGGGCCCGCGCTCGATCACCAGTCTTTGGGACGATATGACCTAGCTTGTCAGGATGCCGATCGCGATCAGAATTGCGAAGACAACCGGCAAGATCAGGAATGCTTTGTTGATTTTGCCCATGACTGCTTCTCCCATTGTGAAATTCATAAATCCGCGCTTATCCGGAAACCGGTAGAACCGTCTTCGGAAAACGCCCGGCAGGTGCCGGATTTCGTGTTGTTAAGTTTACACTCATAATTTAGTTCGGCAATTTAAATACTGATTTTATTATAAAAATCACGTTAATAGATGTGTATAATATTATGTGTTTAAGTGAATTGTGTGAATATAAGAAAGCTTTGTGGATTGTCTGCTGGGCGGGCTCAGTCCATTTTTCGCCGACTGCGACTGTCCTGCGCGCTGTTCCCCAGTGGGCCCGAGGCGCCGCCCTGATCACGCAACGGGTAGTCAACAGCCTGATGCGGCGCTGGGCCGAGAGTAGCTGACTGCGGCCCGTCCTTTTCTTCTCTCAACAACGGTAAAGCAGGCTTACAGGCGGGCCGTTCGGTCCGTCGGGGATGCTTGCGCGCTTTCGGAATTTATGCAAAATTACGTCAAATACGTATAATTATGCATAATTTACGGAATCGCGGGGAAGTCGTCCCACGCGTCCTGGGAATGGGAACGGGCGGACAGCCAGACGATGCAGGATTTCGGCGAGGCCTTCTTCACGGCTTTCTCTTTGCTGTTCAGTTTCGACGCGGACCTGATGGAGGTCATCGGGCTGTCGCTGCGCGTCAGTTTGACGGCGCTGCTGGTGGCGGGACTGATCGGCCTCAGCATCGGCGCTCTGTTGGCCGTAACGCGGTTCCCCGGCCGCGGTGTGGCGCTGGTCGTCGTCAATTCCATGATGGGTCTGCCGCCGGTGGTGGTCGGCTTGATCGTCTACATGCTGCTGTCCAACGCGGGGCCGCTCGGGTTCTTAGGGCTGCTTTATACACCGACGGCCATGATCATCGCCCAGGCGGTGTTGATCCTGCCGATCATCGCCGCCTTGTCGCGCCAAGTGATCGAAGACCTGCACAATGAATACGCCGACCAGTTCCGTTCGTTCTGCGTGCCCACGGGGCGGATGATGGCGGAACTGTTGTGGGATGCGCGCTATTCCCTGCTGACGGTCATGCTGGCCGGGCTTGGCCGCGCCATGGCCGAGGTCGGCGCCGTCATCATCGTCGGCGGCAACATCAACCACCTGACCCGCGTCATGACGACGACCATTGCGCTGGAGACGTCGAAGGGCGATCTCGCCCTGGCGCTCGGCCTGGGCGTCGTGCTGCTGACCATCGCGTTGACCATCAACGCGGCGGTCATGGGGCTGAACGCGACGGCGAAAAGGCAGGCCTATGCGTGATCTGCGCCCCGCCAACGTGGTCGACCTGCGGGGGAAGCAGGACAGCGCCGCCGGCGCGGACCTGTTTCCCGTGACGGTCGAGGACCTGACCTATCAGGCCGGCGGCACGGTGCTGATCAAGGGCGTCGACCTGACCCTGGACGGTGGCGGCGTGACCGTCATTATGGGGCCCAACGGGGCGGGGAAAAGCTTGTTGCTGCGCCTTCTGCACGGGCTGTTGGAACCGTCCGGCGGATGGATTGCCTGGGGCGGCCAGCCGCTCGACGATGCCATCCGCCGTCGTCAGGCCATGGTGTTTCAGCGCGCGGTGATGCTGCGCCGCTCGGTCGCCGCCAACATCGATTTCGTATTGCGCCTGCGCGGCCGGGCCGACCCGGCCCGGCGGCGGGAAATTCTCGAACACGCAGGCTTGGCCGCCCATGCGGATCAGCCGGCGCGGCTGTTGTCCGGCGGCGAACAGCAGCGCCTGGCGCTCGCCCGGGCGCTGGCCACCGAACCGGACGTGCTGTTCATGGACGAGCCGACGTCCAACCTGGACCCGGCGTCGACCCTGGTGATCGAGGACATCACCAAGGCGGCCCGCGACCGGGGCACCAAGATCGTCTTCATCACCCATGACATGGGCCAGGCCCGGCGCCTGGCCGACGACGTGGTGTTCATGCACCGGGGCAAGGTGCTGGAGCACAGCCCGGCGGCGGCGTTTTTCAATCAACCGGCCTCGGCCGAGGCCGGCGACTACATGGCGGGCAAGATCATCCTGTGATCGGACAATCTCAAGGGACACCTAACCCCAATAAACCTCAACCGGAACCAGCAATCAGGGAGTTATCCATGAAAACAATCAAGCGGATCACCTTCGGCGCGGCCGCCCTGGCCCTTGCCGTTGCAGCCTTCCACACGGCCCCGGCCCAGGCCGACGGCAAGTCGATCATCGTGCAGTCGACGACTTCGACCCAGAATTCGGGCCTGTATGACTACATGCTGCCGATCTTCGAAAAGAAGACGGGCATCAAGGTCAACGTGGTTGCCGTCGGCACCGGCCAGGCGATCAAGAACGCCCAGAACTGCGACGGCGACGTGCTGCTGGTCCACGCCAAGCCGGCCGAGGAAAAGTTCGTCAACGCGGGCTTTGGCGTGAAGCGCTCCGACGTCATGTACAAC
Organism: bacterium SCSIO 12827; assembly: GCA_024397995.1. NCBI lineage: Bacteria > bacterium SCSIO 12827. Next base: position 732,028 of record CP073746.1, read on the forward strand.
GACTTCATCGTCGTCGGCCCGGCCAACGATCCGGCCAAGGTCGGCGGCATGAAGGATGCGCCCAAGGCCTTCAAGATGATCGCCGACGCCAATGCGATCTTTGCGTCGCGCGGCGATAACTCGGGCACGCATAAGAAAGAGGTTCGCCTGTGGAAGGCGGCCGAGGTTGACATCAAGAAGGCGTCCGGCGAGTGGTACCGCGAAACCGGCAGCGGTATGGGGGCCACCCTCAACGCCGCCGTCGGCATGGGCGCCTATGCCCTGACCGACCGTGCCACCTGGATCAGCTTCAAGAACAAGGGCACCTACAAGATCCAGGTCGAAGGCGACAAGCAGCTGTTCAACCAGTACGGCATCATCCTGGTCAATCCGAAGAAATGCCCCAAGGTGAAACAGGCCGAAGCCCAGGCTTTCATCGATTGGGTGCTGTCCAAGGACGGCCAGGATACCATCGCATCCTACAAGCTGAACGGCCTGCAGCTGTTCTTCCCGAACGGCAAGTCGTCGTAACAGGGCGGACGTTCATATGATTTGGAAAGGGCGGGCCTTCGGGTCCGCCTTTTTCTTTTGGCGGCGCCGAAGTAGGGGCCGTCACGCCCCGACGAAATGCACCTTGCCCAGGCCGGTGATGTCGTATCCGCCCATGGTGTCGGCCTTGAAGCGGAAAGCTTCGGAGCGGCAGAAATCCAGGAAGGCCTGCATCGGCGGCTCGAACCAGGCCTTGCGGTCGACCAGAAGGTCGAAGCGTTCGCGCAGCACCGGCACGAATTCCAGCTTCAGCGGCGCGGCCGAGGCGCGCAGGCCCAGCGTAACTTCGCCCATATGGTCGGCGACGACCTGAGCCGCGTCTGTTTCCGTGCGCGCGGGCTCGGTCATCGTGCAGTCGCCGGGGGCGATCCCGGCCTCAGCCATAAGGTGTTCCAAAAGCGCCTGGGTGCCGGCCTCGGCCTGGCGCGGCACGATCAGGCGGCCGCGCAGGTCGGCGATGGATTTGAACTCGGGGGCGGATGCGGGGTCGACGATCAAGCCCCGTTCGCGCCAGGCGAATTCCACCAGCACACAGGGGGCCGTCGCCGCATGGCGCCGGACCCAGCCGACGTTCCAGGCCGCGTCGTCGTCGCTGCCCCCGGATTCGGGATCGAACATATGCAGGCCGGCGGCCATGCCCTCGGCATTGGCGAACCGTTCCAGCCCGTCGGCGGAACCGTCGAAAAAGGTCGCGAGCCCGCAGCGCGATTGGCGCAGGGCCCAATCCAACAGCGGATCGTGGGAGCCCAGGAACACGCCGGGCCGCACCTTGGCCGGTTGCGGGGCCGCCCCCGTCGCGGCCATGCCCCCGCCGTCGCCGGCCATGCCCCGGGCGACCCAGGCTTCGATCTGGGCGCGGGGAAACAACAGCTTGCCCATGGCGCGGGAACAGGGAATGCGCCCGGTGGCGGCCAGGTCATAGACCTTGCGCTGCTTGATACGCAGAAAATCCGCCAGTTCCTTGGTGGTCATATATTCGGTCATGGAACGGCAGTTTTGCGGAATAAGCCGTTATTTACAAGATGACATAACGGGCAAAAGACGGCGGCGGTCATGACTCAAGCGCGATGGGGCGGGCCGGGTCGGCGATCGTGCGCCCTCCTAATACTCCCGCCCCCGCCGTGGCCGGTAGGTGGGCAGGGACAGCCCCCGGACGATGCCCAGGGCGCGCAGGGCGAAGCCGGCCGTGAAGCCCAGGGCGATGGCCGCATCACGCGGCACGTCGAGCCCGGCAAGGACGACATAGACCGTGGCGGCCAGCGCCGCGCAGGTGGCGTAGACCTCCTTGCGCAGGATCAAGGGCGTTTCCTGGCAGACCACGTCGCGGATCAGGCCGCCGAAGGTCGCGGTCATCATGCCCATGATGATGGCGATCAGTGGGCTGACCCCGGTCTGAAGCGCCAGTTCGGCCCCCATGACGCCATACAGCGCGATGCCCAGGCCGTCTGCCCAGAGCAGCAGGGCATGGCGGCGCTGAATCACATGGGCGGTGAAGAACAGGACCGCCGCGACGGTAAGGCAAATGATGACCGGCTTGGGGTCGGCGATCCAGAACACGTCGCGGCCCAGCAGCAGGTCGCGCAGGGTGCCGCCGCCCACGCCGGTCAGGCAGGCCATCAGGCCGAAGCCGACAAGGTCCATTTCCTTGCGGCTGGCGACCAGCGCGCCCGACGCGGCGAACACGCAAACACCAAGAAGGTCGAGAAGGGGGAGGACGGATTGCATGGCGTGACTGTCGCGGAATTTGCCCGGTCCGGCAAGGGGGGGCGGGAACGGGAGGGCGCGGGTGAGACGTCTTGATTATGTAAAATTGGTGCCACCCAAAACCCGCAACATGCCGTATAGTGATATTTGTCTTATTGACTGCCATGCATCCAAGGATCGTATGTCTCGGTGACAGCCGCTGGACGGATGGATGTTCCGGCAAGGGTGGCGAAAAGGGCCCGACGATGATCGATCCCCTGCTGTACACCTCTCCCCGCCTGTTCACCTTCGAACACGACCGCCATCTGACCAACGCCAGCCACGGCGCCGGATGGGAGTGTGAACGGGGATATCGCGAGTCCGAGGGTGTGTGCGTCGCCGTCAAGGTTCCGGAAAACGCCTACTTCGTCGATTCATCCTATGGCGAGGGCTGGAAATGCGAGCGCGGTTATCGCCTTGAAAACGGCGCCTGCGCCGTCGTGCAGATGCCGCAAAACGCGCACCTCGACCGCACCGGAAACGACTGGGAATGCAACCCGCCCCTGATGCGACAGATGAACATCTGCCTGCAGCCCTGAGAAGGCGGCTTCTTACTCCGCAGCCTGGGCCCCGGTCTTTAATGCCCAGGCGAGCGCCCCCCGGCGTTCCAGGTTCTCATTGAAGGCTTCTGGAAATTCGGGCGGGACGGAGCCGGTCACCGCGTCCGTCGCGAGCAAGGCATCGACCCAGGACGCGACCAGCGGGAAATCGTCCAGCAGCCCCGTCTTCAGGTGTTCCTCGCACAGCATGAAACGCTGGAAGAAGGGGGCGTAGGCGGCGTCGACCAGGCACATGTCGGGGCCGTTGAAGTAGGGGCCGTCGTTGCCCCGTTCCTTGGCGATGGCGGCTTCGAGGCGGCTGACGCGCTGGCGCGCCGTTTCCAGTGCTCCGGCCAGGGCATCCTTGGAATCACAATAGGACAGATTGTTCAGGCCCGGGCCCCAGGCGAAGGTTGGCAGGAAATCGGTCCAGGCCCGGTTCTTGGCCCGCTTGATGGGATCGGCCGGGTGCAGGCGGGGTTCGAACACTTCGTCCAGGTATTCGGCGATGGCGTTGGATTCGAACAGGACCTCTCCGTCGACCTTCAGCACCGGCACCTTGCCGTGAGGCGAGAGGGCCAGGAACCAATCGGGCTTTTCCCGAAGGTTTACGTAGGTGACGTCGAAATCCACGCCCTTGGCGCGCAGCATGATGACGGCCCGCTGCACCCAGGGGCAGGTGACGGCGCTGATCAGGTGGAATGTCTCCGGCATGGCGTCGTCTCCCGGCCCTGGTTGCGTGGTTCGTCGGCTATCCTCAATCGGTCTCGGGCGGCAGGCAGCACACCGCCTCGTAGGGATAGCGTTCCTTCAGCGTGCCGAAGTGTTCGAACACGTCCTGAGTCACTGCATAGGCTTCCTTGGTGATCTCGACATGGGGCGTCCAGCAGCCGAGTTTTTGATAGGTCGCGATGCAGTCGGCCAGCACGTCCTCGTCGATTTCGGGGAAATAGGAGCTTTCCGCCTTGGCGATCTCGATGGCCGGGGTTTCGTTCATGTAGATGCGGGTTTTCTTGTAGGCGCGCATGAAGGCCTTGGCCGTGTCCGTCGCCAGCCATTCCGGCGTGGCGCACAGGCTGGAGAATCCGTTGGGGCCGATCTGCGGGCCGACCTGGGCGACGACATGGCCGATGCCGTCTTTTTCCAGCTGCTGCGGGAACGGGCCTTGCTGCTGCACATAGTCGCCAAGGCCGTCGCGGAAGGCCTTGTCGATATCGGCGGCGCCGCCCGGGGTGATCAGATTGATTTTCGAGAAATCGATGCCCGCCTTGTGACAGGCGTACATGAACATGGCGCGCGGCTGCCCGCCGCCGAAACAGACAAGATCGGCTCCTTCGAGCTTTTTCCAGGTGAAATCTGGGTCTGCTTCGCGCCCGGTGACGAAGAAGCCGTCCATTTCGTTGATCTGGGCAAAATGCTTGACCTTGGGCGTCTCGCCCTTCCCAAGCGTGGTGAAACCCTGGGACAGGGCCGATTGCACCACATCGGCAGAGCCGTCGAGCAGGGCGTCGATTGCCGACTTGCCCGGCGGTGATACGGACCAGTTCGGCTCAAGGCCCTCGGCCTTGAGGAAGCCGCCGGACATGGTGGAAATGAGCGGCGAATAGAACGCCGAGAACAGGGTGAACTGGATGTTGATCTTGGTCATGGTTTCCCCCTTAGGGACTGGAATTCGGTTGGTTGATCTCGTTGGCCAAGCAGCCTAACGGTTCACGCCCGGACGTCAAGGATGGGGGGGGAGGCCGGCGTTCAGGCGGAAACGACGCGCAGCGGCGGCTGATCGCCGCCGTCCGGATTCAGCGGAAACCGCGCCGTGACCAACGTGCCTTCGCCCGGTGTGCTGTCGATGATCAGCGTGCCGCCATGGGCCTCGGTCAGGGATTTGACGATGGACAGGCCCAGCCCTGTGCCGGTCTGCGACAGATGCGGGTTGGAATGGCTGCGGGTGAAGGGTTCGGTGACGGTCGCAAGTGCGCTTTCAGGAATGCCGACGCCCGTATCCTCGACCATGAGTGACAGGGTATCGCCGGTCTGCGTCACGCTGACGCTGACGCGGCCGCTGGGATTCGTGAACTTGATGGCGTTGGACAAGAGATTGAGGGCGACCTGCACCACCGCGCGGCGGTCGGCGGTCAGCGTCGGGATGTCCTGCGCGACATTGACCTCGACGGTGATGGCCTTGTCTTCGGCCATTGTCGCGAAGGTTCCCACGCAGTCCTCGATTACGACGCGCAGATTGACCGGCTCCATGATCAGCAACCGCTTGCCTGCCTCGATGGTCGAGATATCGAGCACATCGTTGACCAGCGCCAGCATCAGTTCGCCGGAATCGCGGATGTTGTCGGCATACCCCTTGTACCGCTTGTCACCCAGCGGCCCGAAGATCTCGTTGCCGAGAAGCTGGCTGAACCCCAGGATCGCGTTGAGTGGGGTGCGGAATTCGTGGCTCATGGTCGCCAGGAACTGGGACTTGGCCCGGTTGGCCTCAATGGCGCTTTCCGTTGCCTCGCGCAGGGACTGCTCGGCCGCCTTGCGCGCCGATATGTCCTGAATGAACGAGACATAGTTGAGAACCTCGCCGTCGTCGCCGCGGATGATCGACGACGACACGCTGCCCCAGACCACATGGCCGTCCTTGTGCAGATAGCGCTTTTCCATGGAGATGACCTCGACCTCGCCGTCTGCCAGACGCTGGCGAAGTTCAAGGCTATGCAGCAGGTCGTCGGGATGGGTCAGAATCTCGTAGGGATTGTCGAGCAGGTCGGCCTGCGAATACCCGACAAGGTCGCAGAAGGCGTCGTTGACGCGCACGCGGGTCGATCCGTCGGGCGCGTGCAGGACCATGCCCACGGCGGCGTTGTCGAACACGCTGCGCAACACGGCGTCTTTGCGCCGGATCTCGTCGACCTCGCGCAGTTCCCGGGGCAGCCAGTGGCGGATCAAAAGAACCAGGACCAAGACCCCGGCGGCGATGTTAACGCCCTTGGGGAACAGCAATAACGATGGATCGCCAAGGACTTCGGCCCAGCTCTCCGGGAACACGCCCAATCGTGAATTGTGGTACGCGCCGAAATAGACGTTTTCAAGCACCGTGCGGAAGGCATCGATCGACAGGATGACCAGCAGCACCGCGATGCCGCCGCCCGCCAGTTTGGACTGACGCAGCTTGACCACATATAGAACGAGGATGACCAGCCATAAAGCGGTCACCACCCAATAGGAAATTGGTGCGAAATACTCCAGCATCAGGTGGTCCGGCTTGATTCTCCCCTAGACGAAGACTCCCACATTTGTCGCCAGGGTTGCAACCTTTGCGGCTGACTCGCGAATTTCAAGGATGATTGCGGGATCATGCGCGGACCGCGCGGTCGGCCGGAAAGCGGACGGTCACGGTCGTGCCCTCGCCCGGTGCGCTGATCAGGGTCAGGCTGCCGCCGTGCAGTTCGACCAGCTGTTTGGAGACGGACAGGCCCAGACCGGTGCCGATATGGCTGCGGTCCGACGATATGCCGGCCTGCCCGAACGGTTCCAGAACCAGGGGGATGTCTTCGGCCGCGATGCCGATGCCCGTATCGGTGAAACTGATGGCGATACGGCCGTCATCCTCGACCCTTGCGGCGACCTCGACCCGTCCGCCCGGAATATTGAATTTCACGGCGTTCGACAACAGGTTCAGGACCACCTGCATGACATATCGGGTGTCGGCGAATAGCCTCGGGGTTCCGGTTTCGCAGGTGCAGGTCAGGGCCAAGGCCTTGGCTTCGGCCTCGGTCTTGAGCATGTGGCAGGCCTGTTCGAGGGTCTCCGGCAGGTCGATTTCGCTTTCATTCAGGGTGACCTGACCGGCTTCGATCTTGGACAGGTCCAACAGATCGTTGATGAGCTGCAACAGGTGTTCGGCCGAGCGTTGGATGTCGCGGGCATATTCCAGATGTTTGTCCGCAGAAATACCGAAATCCTTGCCCAACGACATGACTTGCGAAAACCCGATGATGGAATTCAGCGGCGTGCGCAATTCGTGGCTCATGTTGGCGAGGAATTCCGACTTTGCCCGATTGGCCTGCTCGGCGTCCATCAGCGCATCATTGATGCGCCGTTCCGTCGCCTTCTGTTCCGTGATGTCCGTGGAAAAGGTGCCGATGCCGACGATTGCGCCGTCTTCGCCGATGACCGGAAACTTGGTGCAGAGATGAACATGGTCGCCGTCCTCATGGGGGATGACATGTTCTTCGCTCACCTCCTGCCGTGTTTCCACGGCCCGGCATTCCTGGTCCCGGAATATCTTGGCGAGGTCTTTCGGGAACACGTTGCTGGCATCCAGGCCTTCGGCCTTGGCGGGGTCTAGGCCAAACTGGGTCGTGTATTGTTTGTTCATCAGAAGATAACGGCCGTCCGCATGCTTGAGCGCGACCAGCGCCGGAGCATGGTCGATGAAGGCGCGCAAGGTGCCTTCGCTGCGGCGGTAGGCTTCTTCGGCGGCCTGTTGTTTTTTAAGGATCCAGCCGATGACCCCGGCCGGCACGAACATGGCGACGGCGGCGAAGACGGTGGCCGTCAGTACATGTTCCCAGCGGTCGATGCGTTCCGGATGCGGCGATCCATGGGCGAAGGTCTCGGCGGCATCACCCGCAACCGTGAACTCCCATAGGTATGCGAGCCCGAACACGGCGGCCAGGGTTGCTCCGTACAACGCGAACAGTTGGCGGTTGTTCAACAGCGCCATCCTTCAAGAGCGCCCGCGTTCTTCTGCGCGGGTCGGCGGCCCGTTCCGGGCCAGTTATTAATCGCATATACCGGGATCCGGCTTGGGTCCAGCATATCCGCATGTTCGGGAGGTTACCCGCGATTTTCTTCCCCCAACGCAAGACCCGCGACAAAGGCTTCGGCGGCGGCCAGGCCGGCCCGGTCGATGCCGGTGGCGAAACCGGCGCGGTCCAGGTAATCGACCACGCGGCCCGTCGCCACGTTGCCCTTGGCCCCCGGCGCGTAGGGACAGCCGCCCAACCCGCCGACGGAGGAATCGAAGGTCCTGAGGCCATTTTCCAGGCTGACCGCGATGTTGTCGAGCGCGCGGCCGCCGGTGTCGTGGAAATGACCGGCAAGGTTGGCGGCTTCGGAAATGTTCAGAACCGCGTCTAGCATGGCGGCGACGGCCTCGGGTGCGGCCTTGCCGATGCTGTCGCCGAGGGAGACCTCATAACAGCCAAGGGCGAACAACGCCTCGGTCACGCGGGCGGCGGCCTCCGGCGGCACGGAGCCGGAATAGGGGCAGTCGGTGACGCAGGACACGTATCCCCGCACGGGAATGCCGTCGGCCTTGGCCGCCTCGACCACGGGGCGAAATCGTTCCAGGCTTTCCGCGATGGAACAGTTGATGTTCTTCTGGCTGAAGGCTTCGGACGCGGCGGCGAACACGGCAACCTCGTCGACCCGGGCCGTCTTGGCGGCTTCATAGCCCTTCATATTGGGGGTCAGGGCGGCATAGGTCACGCCGGGCTTGCGGGTGATGGCGGCCATGACTTCGGCGGCGTCGGCCATCTGCGGCACCCATTTGGGAGAGACGAAACTGGTCGCCTCGATCTTCTGGAATCCGGCCGCGGCCAAAAGGTCGATCAGGCGTACCTTGTCGGTTGCCGGGATCAGGCGTTTTTCGTTCTGCAGGCCGTCGCGGGGCCCGACCTCGTAAATGGTGACGGTATCGGCCATGGCGCTCAATCCTCTCGGGCCTACATCCGGAAGATGCCGAAGCCACCCTGCGGCGTCGGGCGATTGAGGGCGATTTTCAGGGAGTGGGCCAGCACCCGGCGGGTTTCCGCCGGGGTGATGATGCCGTCGTCCCACAGCCGCGCGCTGGCGTAGAGGGGATCGGCCTGTTCGTTGAACTGGGCGATGATGGGGGCCTTGAACGCCTGTTCGTCCTCAGCTGACCATTCGCCGCCGTCGCGCTCGATGCCGTCACGCTTGACCGTCGCCAGAACGCCCGCGGCCTGTTCGCCACCCATCACGGCGATGCGCGAGTTGGGCCAGGTCCACAGGAAGCGGGGCGAATAGGCGCGCCCGCACATGCCGTAATTGCCGCCGCCGTAGGATGCGCCGATGAACAGCGTCACCTTGGGCACGCGCGCCGTGGCCACGGCGGTCACCATCTTGGCGCCGTCCTTGGTGATGCCCTCGGCCTCGAACTGGCGGCCGACGATGAAGCCCGAGATGTTCTGCAGGAACACCAGCGGGATGCCCCGCTGGTCGCACAACTCGATGAAATGGGTCGCCTTCAGGGCCGAGGCGGAAAACAAAATGCCGTTATTGGCGACGATGCCCACGGGCACGCCGTCGATATGCGCGAAGGCGCAGACCACGGTTTCGCCGTACAGGCGCTTGAACTCGTCAAACCGTGATCCATCGACGATGCGGGCGATGACCTCGCGCACGTTGTAGGGCAGGCGCGGGTCGGCCGGGATGATGCCGTTGATTTCCTCGGGGTCGTAGGCCGGGTCTTCCGGTGCCGCCAGGGTCACGCCGTGGGTGGCGGGGGCGCGGTTCAGGTGCGACACGGCAGCGCGCGCGATCTCCAACGCATGGCCGTCGTTTTCGGCGTAATGGTCGGCGACGCCCGACTTGCGGCAATGGACGTCGGCGCCGCCCAGGTCTTCCGCCGTTACTTCCTCGCCCGTGGCGGCCTTCACCAACGGCGGGCCGCCCAGGAAGATGGTGCCCTGGCCCTTGACGATGACGCTTTCGTCGCACATGGCGGGCACATAGGCGCCGCCCGCCGTGCAGGACCCCATGACCACGGCGATCTGTGGGATGTTGGCCGCCGACATGTTGGCCTGATTGAAGAAGATGCGCCCGAAATGGTCGCGGTCGGGGAACACTTGATCCTGATTGGGCAGGTTGGCGCCGCCGGAATCCACTAGATAGACGCAGGGCAGGCCGTTCTCCATGGCGATTTCCTGGGCCCGCAGGTGCTTCTTCACGGTCACCGGGTAATAGGTGCCCCCCTTCACCGTGGCGTCGTTGCAGACGATCATGCAGTCGGTGCCCGACACGCGGCCGATCCCGGCGATCATCCCGGCCCCGGGCACCCCGCCGTCGTACATGTTCCAGGCCGCAAGCTGGCCGACCTCCAGGAACGAGGACCCCGGGTCGAGCAGGCCCTTCACCCGGTCGCGGGGCAGCAGCTTGCCACGGGCCAAGTGGCGATCACGGGCCTGGTCGCTGCCGCCTTTTTCCACGGTGGCGCGGGTATCCTCCAGCGCGCGGACCAGAGCGTCCATGCGTTCCTTGTTCTTCTTGAACGCCGGGGTGTTGGTGGCGACCTGGGATTCGAACTTGGGCATTACGCCGTCTCCTGGAACAGTTCGCGGCCGATCAGCATGCGCCGGATTTCCGACGTGCCGGCGCCGATTTCATACAGCTTGGCGTCGCGCAGCAGCCGCCCCGTGGGGCTTTCGTTGATGTAGCCCATGCCGCCCAGCGCCTGCACGGCCTGCAGCGCGACCTGGGTCGCCTTTTCGGCAGCATACAGGATGCAGCCGGCGGCATCTTTTCGCGTTGTGCGGCCCTGGTCGGCGGCCTGGGCCACGGCATAGACATAGGCGCGGCAGGCATTCATGTCCGTGTACATGTCGGCGAGCTTCCCCTGCATCAACTGGAACTCGCCGATGGCCTGGCCGAACTGTTTGCGGTCGTGGACATAGGGCACGACGATATCCAAACAGGCCTGCATGATGCCGACGGGCCCGGCGGCCAGCACCAGGCGTTCATAATCCAGCCCCGACATCAGCACCTTCACGCCGCCGTCGACCGCGCCCAGCACGTTTTCCGCCGGGATTTCACAATCCTCGAACACCAGTTCGCAGGTGTCTGATCCGCGCATGCCCAGCTTGTCCAGTTTCTGCGCGGTCGAGAACCCGACCATGTCCTTTTCAACCAGAAAGGCGGTGATGCCTTTCGACCCCGCATCCGGTTGGGTCGTGGCATAGACGACCAGCACGTCGGCCTGGGGGCCGTTGGTGATCCACATCTTGTTACCGTTGAGGATATATCGGTCGTTGCGCCGCTCCGCCCGAAGCTTCATGCCGACCACGTCGGACCCGGCCCCGGGCTCGCTCATGGCGAGCGCCCCCAGGTGCTCGCCGGTGATCAGCTTGGGCAGGTAACACGCCTTTTGCTCGGGCGTGCCGTTGCGGTTGATCTGGTTGACGCAGAGGTTGGAATGGGCGCCGTAGGACAAGGCGACGGCGGCCGAGGCGCGGGAGATTTCCTCCATCGCAACGCAGTGCGCCAGGTATCCCATGGCCGCCCCGCCGTGGTCTTCATCGGCGGTAATGCCGAGCAGACCCAGCTTGCCAAGTTCAGGCCACAGGTCGCGGGGGAATTCGTTGGTTTCGTCGATCTCGGCCGCGCGCGGCGCGATCTTTTCCTGCGCGAAGCGGAAAACCGTGTGGCGCAGGGCTTCGACCTCGTCGCCCAAGGCAAAGGTCATGCCGGTGGTGAACATTCCGATGTCTCCCAAGAACCTGGGCGCGATTATCCCGGTCCCGGGGGCAGGGCACAAGGGCCGCCGGTTGACGCAAGGGAAGGGGGCATCACTGGAATTTCAATTGCCCCGGGGCGTCTCACGCTCCAAGAATGGGGGACAAAAACAATCCATCGGAGGAGACATCCCACATGACCATCGAATATCTGAACTCGGGCGAAATTCTCAGCCAGGGCACGGCGACGGACACGACCGTCTATCTGTGCGGCCTGACGGGCGGCGACACGTCCAAGGACGTCGCCGGGCAGACCCGCGACGTGCTGGCCAAGATCGACAAATGCCTGGCCCATTACGGCACGGACAAGTCGAAGTTGCTGTCCGCAGTGATCTATCTGGACGACCTGCGCCGCAAACCGGCGATGAACGAGGTGTGGAAGGAATGGCTGGGCGACCTCAAGCGGCCGGCCCGGGCCTGCATCGGGGTGCAGCTTGAAATGGGCACCGAGGTCGAGATCATGGTGACGGCAGCCCGCTGACCGCTCATTTCAATTAATGCAACTGCCTGCCTGCGCGGGAGGCGCTTTGTGCGGCGATGGCGGCGGCAACCTGACGCCAGGTTTCCGCGCCGTCGCTGTCGCCTTCGGATTCCAGTTCGTGGGCGCGGCGGTTGGCTTCCGTCAGGGCGGCCTCACCATAACGCAGGATGAACCGGCGCACGGTTTCGTCGAAGTTTGCGGTACGGGCCCTGTCGGGCATGTTTCCAGTTCCCCCAGAATAGACGCCCCGGCTGGCGGGTGGACTCGATCACCCTATCCGGTTGTGCCGGTCGGGGTGTTGATTCAGATCAATTCCAAGAAACAGAATATGAGCGACACTTCCCCCATTGAGGCGCCGATTTCGGTGTCGAACCTTGGGGAAGTATCATGGATAAGTCGTGTTCCAACTGCGCACACCGTCAGGCCGCCGAATGGTCGGTCCTGGAAGGGGCGAACGTCGCCCAGATGGATGATGCCCGCCGGTCACGCAGCTTTCTGGCCGGCGAAGCCATCTACCACGAAGGCGACGAGGCGACGGGCGTTTATTGCGTATCCTCGGGCTTGGTCGGCATCCGCAAGGTCGATGCGGATGGGGAATCGGTGCTGCTGCGCCTGGTCCGCCCGGGCGAGACCTTCGGTTATCGGTCGCTATTGACCGGCACGCCCCACGGCGTCAGCGCCGAAGTCTTGAAAGAAGGCCGCATCTGCCACGTGCCGGCGGCCACGGTGCACCGCATGGCAGCCGACAGCCCGGCCCTGGTCATGGCCTTTTTCCGCCACCTTGCGCGCGATATGGCCGAGGCCGAGAACAAGGTCATGGAAACGGTCACGGCATCCTGCCGGGTGCGCTTCCTGCGCCTTCTGGTGGCGTTCGGCGGCGAGGCCGATTCCGATGAAGGAACGCGGGTCCGTCTGGAACTTCCCGTGTCGCGTCAGGACATCGCATCCCTGATCGGCGTACGCTCGGAAACCATGTCGCGGGTGATCCGCGCCATCGAGAACGAAGGCCTGGCCCACTTCAAGGGCCGCCATGTGGACATTCCCGACGCCCGCCGTCTGGCTGACGAAAGTTTCGGTTCGCTCGCGGCCTGACGCGGCTTAATCCCCGGAAATCGACGCCATGACCTCGCGGGTCACGGCCTGGGTGCCCATATCGCCGCCGAATTCCATGGGGCGCAGGCGGTTCTGCTCGAACCCTTTCTGCACGGCATCTTCGATCACCGTGGCCGCGTCGGCCAGCCCGTCGTGGCCGCCCATGCGGTCGGCGAGGTAATCCAGCATCAAGGCCCCGGACAGGATCGCCGCCAGGGGATTGGCCTTGTCCTGGCCCATGATGTCGGGCGCCGAGCCGTGGGCCGGTTGGAACAGGGCGTGTTCATCGCCGACCTCGGCGCAGGACGCCATGCCCATGCCGCCGACCAGCCCGCCGGCAAGGTCCGACAGGATGTCGCCGAACATGTTTTCCATGACCAGAACGTCGAAATCCCAGGGCCGGCGGATCAGATCCAGGGCCTGGGCATCGACATAGTTGTAGGAGGTTTCGACGCCGGGAAAGGCGCCCTTACGTTCGTCGAAAATTTTGCGGAAGAAGGCCATGGATCGGAACACATTGGCCTTGTCGACGCAGGTCACCATGCCCTTGCCGCCTTTTGATTTGCGTTTTTCGGCCAGGCGGAAGGCGAAATCGAACAGCTTTTCCGAGGTATGGCGCGTGATGCGCAGAATGTCCTGGACCTCGCTGTCGTTGGCCACGGTCTCGCGCTTGTTGGCGGCGGCGGAATAGAACAGGCCTTCCGTCGATTCCCTGAGGATGATCAGGTCGATCCCCGCTGCGCGCGGGTCGGCCAGGCGCTGCGGCGCGTTGGGATAGGCCTTGACCGGGCGTACGCCTGCGTACAGCTGGAAGCGTTCGCGCAGGCGCAGATGGGGCGAGATTTCCGTACCGTCCGCATGGCGCACCGCCGGTAATCCAATCGCACCCAACAGGATCGCATCGGCCTCGGCCGCGGCGTCTTCGTGCCCGGGTGCGATATCCTGGCCCGTTTCCTTGAAATACCCGGCCCCGGCCTGAAGGTCATTGCAGGCAAGGCGGAAACCGCCCGTGCGCGCCTTGGCCGCGTCGATTACGGCAAGTGTCGCGTCGGTCACGTCGACGCCGATGCCGTCGCCGCGGATCACGGCGATGGTGCAGGTGGTTTCATTCATAATGGTGTTTCCTTCCGTCTTTCCTTGGCCGTATCGCAAAGCCATGCGCCGCGCAACCGCCTATCGCCCTGCCAGGGACATGATCGACCCACAGCACCGGTGCGGTTCGCGACTTGTCGTCACTGAAATCGGGGGGCGTGGCGGTGTTTCCGAGGGCAGGCGACCGGGTATCCGCAAGGGCTTCGCACTGACGGCTTCCAGGAATTGTCTATGACTTTAGGGGGAATTGATTGAGTCGTGAAACTGTAACAATGTGTTCGCAGGTGCCTACAGGAATACACGGCGTGGAGTCATCGCCGGAATGAGGGGAGAGAGGTGCCGCCGGTGATGTCTTGGAAACCACGGTCGATAACCGTGCCTCATCAGAACGCCGAAACATCGGTTTCCATCCCACAGAAGATGTTTGTATCCCACGGTTCCCGCCCATTCGGACCAAGGTTTGTCTCATTGAATGAACTAGGCTTTCTTGCTTCTGCGAGGTTGACCCGTTTGACCCGGCATTTTGCCGCGATCGTCTTGTGGTTAATCTGTGTTTGGATGCCAAGCCCGGCGGTAGGCGACCTCGGACAGGACGTCAGGGCGTTTCGCGTTCTGGCTGTCCATTCCTACAGCCAGCAATACCCTTGGACCGCGCGCCAGCACGAGGGGTTCGTCGCCGCCCTGACCACGGGATTGGATGCCCCGGTCGAGATCAAGACGGAATACCTGGATACCAAGCGCCGGGCGCTGAGTACGGTATACGCCGATGCCTTTGCCGAACATCTGAAAATCAAGTACGGCAACTATGACCCGGATGCGATCTATGTGACCGATGACAGCGGACTGAATTTCGCATTGCGCCACCTGCGCCATGTGTTTCCCGATGCGCCCGTGTTCTTTTCCGGGGTCAATGATTTCTCTCATTTGGAACGGTTGGATGCGGGGAGCGTCACCGGGGTTTTCGAAAAGAAGGAAATCCGCCCGAACCTTGATCTGCTGCACCAGCTTCAGGGCGATGCGGAACAGGTTGTGATCATCGGCGACGGGTCGGCAACCTACCAGGCCATCGAAGTCGAACTGAAAAGGGAACTGCATGGGGCCGCCAGGCCTGCGGTGACGTTCTTGGTGAGCGAGCGGCTTGAGGATATCCTGGACAGTCTGCGAAAGGTGCCCGACCAGCCGGTCATCCTGACGACCTTGGGGGCGATCCGGAATCAGACCGGCGATGTCGCCACGCTGGCGCAGATTGTCGGGGGGATCGTCAATGCCGGCCGCAGGATCGTGATCAGCATGGAGGACGCCTATCTGTTCGACGGCGTCCTCGGCGGCTATGTGACCAGCGGCATTGCTCAGGGACGGATGGCAGCGGGGTTGATGGCGGCCCATCTGGAGGGCGTGCCGATGCGCGAACTCGCCCCGGTAAAGGACAGCCCGAACGAGTATCTGTTCAATGACCAGGTGTTGGACGCGTTGGGCCTGGCACTACCGCGGGAGATTGCACTGCAGGCGCGCCTGATCAATCCGCGCCGGAACTGGGTCGAGAAATACCGCAGCATCATTGTGGTGATCATTGTCGGCCTGACGGTCGCGCTCGTGCTCAGCCTGCTCACCTATCTGTCGATCATGTCCGCGAAGAACCGGCAGTTGGTGGACCGGGACCAGAAGCTGCGCCACAGCGAACAGTTCCGGGCTCGGCAAAGCCGACTTCTTGAGGATGTGGAACGGTTGAGCAGGACCGGCGGCTGGCAATTGGACCTGAGAACCCGACAATTGACCTGGAGCCAGGGAACATACCGCATTCTTGAAGCGCCGATGGACTACAACCCGACGTTCGCAGAAGCGATCGAGTTTTTTGTCCCGGAACATCGCCCCATGCTGGCGGCTGCGGTTGCCGCCGGACGCCGGAGTGGTACCCCGTGGGATCTGGAATTGTCGATCCTGACCGGCAAGGGGACGGCCAAGAACGTTCGTATCGTCGGTGAGGCGGTTTCAGAAGACGGCGTTCCAATCCTGCTGCGGGGGTCGTTTCAGGACATCACGGAACGGAAATTGTTCGAGCAAGCATTGAGAACGGCGCGGGAAGACGCAGAAAAGGCCAATCTTGCCAAATCTCAGTTCCTGGCCGCCATGAGCCATGAATTGCGCACACCCTTGAATGCGATCATCGGCTTCTCCGAACTCATCGCCTTTCAGGATTTTGGCGAGTCCTCCGCGAGCAAGTTCAGGGAATATGCCAAGGATATCCGATTCAGTGGCGAACATCTGCTGTCCCTGATCAACAGCATTCTCGATATCTCGGCCATTGAATCGGGGGGGCGCGGCCTGGACCGGGAAACGTTCAATGCCCTGGAGGCTCTTAACGAATGCATCCACATCTTCTCGGCGGACGCGGCGCGAAAGGACATATCTCTGTCGGTCGACGCGGATGCGGGGTCCGTGGAGATCAATGCCGACCGCCAGGCGATCCGGCAGGTCATCCTGAACCTTCTGTCGAATGCCCTGAAATTCACCCCGTCCGGCGGTAAGATTGACGCCGCTGCGTACGAAGTTGTGGACGCAGTCATTATAAAGATGGTGGATACCGGCTGCGGCATCGCCCAAGGGCACCTTCCCGGCATTACGGAACCCTTCGCGCGGGGCGACCTTGATCCCTACAAGGCGGTCGAGGGATGGGGACTTGGGCTGGCGATCTGTAAGACGTTGATCGAAAAACACGGCGGCCGGATCGAAATCGAGAGCACCGTGGGCCAGGGAACAACCGTTTCGGTGATCCTGCCTAAGCTGGAATGGGAAAAGAAGCTGCGCGCATAAAGGCCGTGCGGACAAAAGCGGTCAGCCGGGGCGTGCCGTCGGAACAGGACGGTCGGGACGGCGGGAAAGCCGCCGCCCCGGGTGTCCAAGGTATCAGGCGGCCTTATGCCATTCGAATGTCTTGAATGCGTCATCAATGGGCGTGTCGGCCAGGTGGTTGGTGTAGTTGGACATCACCTTTTGCGCGACGCCCAGGACGACCTCGAGGATTTGGCGTTTGGTGAACCCGGCATCAAGAAATGTCTGCATCGCGTCGTCGTCAACGACACCGCGGTTGCGGACGACGCTGAGGGTAAACGTGCGCAAGGCTTCCAGGCGCGGATCGGGCAGCGGCGTGTTGTTACGCAGGGCGTCCGTGATGTCGTCGGCGACGCCCATCTTTTTGGCGATGCCGGTATGGGCGGGCACACAATAATGGCACTCGTGTTCCACGTTGATCGCCTGCCAGACGACGGTCAGTTCGTCGTTGTTGAAACTGGAGGCCTGAAACAGGTTGTGGGTCACCTGATAGGCTTCAAGCAGACCGGGAGCTTCGGCCATCACGGCGTGCAGGCCCGGCACCATCCCGAAGGATTTCCGGGATTTGGCGAGTAGCGGCTTGCTTTCCTCGGGAGCAGTGGTTTCGTCATGCAGGTCGAACGTGGCCATTGGGGGGCTCCTGTTATCTGGTTTGGGTGGGCACCAACAAGCGGGTGCGATAAGACGGAACTCATTTGAGTGATTGCTATATATATGCTATTGAGTGATTGCTCAATGAGCAACTTGAGCAATCACTCAAACGTGATCGGCCGTTACGGCCGATCACGCCGGCAAACTTGAAACATCGATTATCTTGAACGTCATGAAACGCGCCCGCCCCTATGATCGTGAGACCGCCCTGGCCGCAGCTGAGACGCTGTTCTGGACAAAGGGTTATCACGCCACCTCGCTCAAGGATCTGGAGGCGGCGTTGCAGATGAAGCCCGGCAGCATCTATGCGGCTTTTTCAAGCAAGGAAGCGCTGTTCTGCCTGGCTTTGGACCGATACTTCGCGCGAATGTCAGAGGAATTCCGCAACGAGATCGACCAGGCCGAGTCCCCGCTCACGGCCCTGTCCGAATATCTGCGGAAGCTCGGTCGATACCCGGCCAGCGACCCGCGCCACCGCGCCTGCATGTTGGTCAAAACGGTTCTTGATGCGACGCCCGAGGAAACGGCGATCGCAGCACATGCCGGGCGCTATCTTGACCAGATCAGGGAGGAGTTCACCCGGATGTTCGAGCGCGCCAAGGCCATGGGCGAACTTCCGGTGGATGCAGATTGCGCACGTCTGGCCCACCGCTATCAAACCTGGATTACGGCGATCAAGATCGAGATGCACCGCGGTGCGGCCCCGGCCGATCTAGTATCCCTCGCCGAAGAGATGGCGGTGGAGCTGGACAATCTGAACCCGTCGCGGTCCGCCGCCTGACCTGTGGCGTCCGACGCGGGGCGCGGTGTGTGACACTGTAAAATAAAGGAGAAAGCCATGTCCCGGGACACGGTATTGTTCGACATCAATGAAACGGTTCTCGACCTGTCGTCGCTGAAACCGGGGTTCGAGGCGGTCTTTCAGGATGCCGGCGTCATTTCCACCTGGTTCGCGATGCTGCTGCAGACGTCGACCGTCTGTGCCCTGACCGGTGTGGAAACGGGCTTTGCCCGTCTTGCGGCGATCACCCTGGATGCCGTCGCCGCGCGCCGCGGGGTCGTGCTTTCCGAGGACCGGCGCACGGACATTCTCAAGGGCTTCGCCGGCCTGAATCCACATCCCGACATCAAGCCGGCATTGGCGCGTCTGCGCGCCGCCGGCTACCGGACCGTCGCGTTCTCCAATTCCTCCCTCGACCTGGTGAGCAGCCAGATTACCAACGCCGGTTTGAACGAGAGTTTCGACGATGTCGTCTCCGTCGAGAAAACGGGCAGCTTCAAGCCCGATCCCAAGGTCTACCGTTACGTGGCGGATCACCTTGGAGGGCCGATACAGGACCTGCGCCTTGTCGCGACCCATGACTGGGATACCCACGGCGCCATGTCCGCCGGCATGCAGGCGGCCTATATCGACCGTTGCGGCGCGCCCTATCATCCGCTGTATCGGCGGCCCGAGGTCTTCGGGACGGACATGAACGATGTCGTGGAGCAGATTATCCGTGCCGACAAGGCGGATGGCTAGGCACCGGGCGCCTTTGCGAAAGGCCGCGTCCACACTATCCGATCGGCCGGCCCGTTGATTTTCCTGTTCCCCTGATTTCCAGGCGTTTGTGTCATCGCGTTATTGACCCAAATCAAGGCGGGGCCTGTTGCGGTGTCCTACCGTCAGGTTGCGACGCAGAAAATTCCATGTCGCGGTCGATGAACAAGTAAATTCCAACGTCGGAGTTGAAAATGGAAAAGACCCCTGGAATTCGGTCCACCGTCTCCCGAAGAAACTTTCTCTCAGGCACTGCGGCTGTCGGCGGTGGGCTGTTGGCCATGGAAATGGCCGGCAATCCCGCCCATGCGGCGGCGCCTAAACCCCCCCAGGCATCCGCCCCCTTGTCGGAGAAACAAATTGCTGCCCTGCCGCGGGTAAAACAGGAAATGGTCGCACCACCGTTTCTGCCCAAGCACGAACAGGTGGCGACCGGCGGCCCGAAGGTTGTCGAGGTTCGGCTGGACATTGAAGAAAAGAAGATGGTGCTGGACGACGAAGGGGCTGAGATCTGGGCGTTGACCTTCAACGGATCCGTTCCCGGCCCGATGATCGTCGTCCATCAGGACGACTATGTGGAGCTGACCCTGGTCAATCCCGAGACCAGCGCCATGGAACACAACATTGATTTCCATGCCTCGACGGGGGCGCTCGGCGGTGGCGGGTTGACCCATGTGTCGCCCGGCGAAGAAGCCGTGCTACGGTTCCGGGCGACGAAGCCCGGGGTGTTCGTCTACCACTGCGCGCCGGGCGGGGCGATGATCCCCTACCACGTTTGCCACGGCATGAACGGCGCGATCATGGTTCTGCCGCGCGACGGCCTCAAGGCCGCTGACGGCACGCCCATCCGCTATGACCGTGCCTACTACATCGGCGAACAGGACTACTACCTGGCCAAGGATGAGCACGACGAATACATAAAATACGAAACGGCCGGCGAAGATTACGCCGATTCATTGCGGGTCATGGCGACCTTGACCCCCAGCCACGTCGTGTTCAACGGCGCCGTCGGCGCCCTGCTCGGCGAAGGCACTCTCAAGGCCAGCGTCGGCGAAACGGTATTGATGGTTCATTCCCAGGCCAACCGGGACACCCGGCCGCACCTGATCGGCGGCCATGGGGATTATGTCTGGTCCACGGGATCGTTCACGGACCCGCCCCAGACGGGCCTGGAAACCTGGTTCATCGCCGGGGGCGCCGCCGGTTGTGCGATCTATACGTTCCGGCAGCCGGGCATCTATGCCTATGTGAACCACAATTTGATCGAGGCCGTTCTCAAAGGCGCGTCGGCGCATTTCGAGGTCGATGGCGAATGGAACGACGACCTGATGAAGCAGGTCCGCAAACCCAGTCAGATCAAATCATAGCGCGTGAACCACACCCCTAACCCCACCTTAATCGGGGGCGCAGGATCAGGAGAGTGTCGTGAAGATTGCACATGCGTTTTCCATCTGGATGGCCTTGGCCATCGGTTTGGCGGCATCGGGCGCCTCGGCGGCGGATGATGTCGAAAACGGCAAGAAGATCGCCAAGAAATGTACGGCCTGCCATACCCTGAACAAGGGCGGTAAAAACCGGCTTGGCCCCAACCTGTTCGGCGTGCTGGGCAAGCCGGCCGGTCACGTCAAGGATTACAAGTATTCCAAGGCGCTGTTGGACTCGGGCATCGTTTGGGACGAAGCCAACTTCATGGCGTTCATCGACAATCCGAAGAAGACGATCAAGGGCACCAAGATGAGCTTTGCCGGGATCAAGAAACCGGCCCAGCGGGCGGAGCTTCTCGCCTATTTCAAGACCCTGACGGACGCATCTGCGCCCAAGGAAACGGCCGGCAACGCCGAGGACGGCTTGGTCGCGGCGAAAAAGCACTGCATCGTCTGTCATTCCTTCGAGAAAGGCGGCCGGGTGGTGTTCGGCCCGACCCTGTTCGACATCTACGGCAAGCCCGCCGCCGCCATCCCGGGGTACGACTATTCGACCGCGATGAAGAATTCCGGGCTGACGTGGAACGATAAGAACCTTCTGGAATTCCTGTCCAACCCCGGGCGGTTCCTGCCCGGGACCACGGCACGGTTCCCCGGTCTCAAAAGCGCTCAGGAAAAGGCCGACATTCTCGCCTATCTGAAAACCCTGAAATAGGGGAGAAGGGTCAAGAGGGCGGCATGCGCAACCGAACGCTCTTCGCTGTCCTCCTGGCCGGGATCGCCGCGGTCGCGTTGATCGTCGCCTGGCCCGCCGTCGGCCCGAAGGCGCCCAAGCGGACCCTGACCCTGGCCGGATTGGAGATGACCAAGGTCGTTCCGGGCCGCTACAACCTGACGATCCTGGTCCCCAATTCCTTCGGCCGGAAGTACCATTCCAAACCGGTGACGATCCGCCGCCCGTTCGAGATCAGCCGGCACGAGATCACCATCGATCAGTGGAACCTGTGCCATGCCGAGGGCGGCTGCCCACGCGAAGCCAAACGGCGTCCCTATCAGACCGGCAGCCATCCGGTGACGCGGGTTTCCTGGCTCGATGCCGTGTTGTTCACGCGCTGGTTGTCGGTCATCACCGGGGAAACCTATCGCCTGCCGACCGAAGAAGAATGGGCCTATGCCGCCTTCGCCGGGAAGGACGTGTCCAAGGACACCATCGAAGATCTGATAACCCAGCGGCAGATGATCCGCACGGCCACGTTCACCACCTTCCGGCCGACCCGCGCGGTCGGCGGCAACGGGGAAAACCCCTGGTCGATCGCCGATATGACGGGGTCCGTCTGGGAATGGACCCTGACCTGCTGGTTTTCCTCGGACGCGGAAAACCGCCGGCCGTGGACGATCGACCAACTCAGCGATCCGGACCTATGCGCCAACCGCGTGGTCCAGGGCGACGAGCGGGCCCATGTGCCGTTCTTCGTCGACAAGGTGTATTCGGGCGGCTGCGGCACCGGCAGCCCGGTCGACCATATCGGCTTCCGCGTCGTCAAAGACACAGGCACGGGCAAGGCGTTGTTCTGATGCCCTAGGGCGTCGGGTCGTTGAGGTTGTCCAGCGGATAGATCGGCCGCCGCACGTTCTTGAAATTCAGCTTGGAATAGTCGGAACCGCAGACCCCCGAGCCCGCGCATTCGATGACCTGTTTCGCCAGGCGCCCGAACCCGGCGCGGTAATGGATGCGGCTTTTCAGCATCAGGAAGGTCTTTTCCTCGGGATCGATGCCGAGCGACGTAAAGCAGGCCGTGTCGTTGGGTTCCTGCTGGCGCGAGATCACGCAGATCTGCACGCGGCCCGTGTCGAGCACGCCCGAGGGGCCCATGTCCATGGTCACGCCGCGCGACGCCGGGCCCTTGTTCTTGTAGATGCCGTCGGTCAGCACCTTGACCCGCCCGGTCACGGTCAGCGGCTTGCCCGTCTCGCCGATGGCCGGCATGTCGACCTTGCCGCCGAGGTCCAGGGTGACCTCGGCCCCGATGCCAGCCTGGGTCATTTTCTGCACGGCGGCCGGATCACAGATCGCGAAGGCCGCGACATCGTCCAGCCCGGCCTCCAAAATCGCGCCCAGTACGGTCATGGTGTCCTGCGTGCCGCCGGAGGACGCGTTGTCGTAATGGTCCAGCAGGACCACGGGGCCCTCGCCCTTTTTGATTTCCTTGGCGCGGGCGATGGAACTTTCCAGGGGTTCGATTTCGTAGACGAAGGCCTTGCGCTCGTTCCAGGCGAAATCCAACAGTTCGTCCCGAAACTTTTCGGCCAGGGCCTTATCCCCGTCCGTGACCACCACGGCGGAAACCCCGGCGTTATGGATATCCGCATGGGGAAAGCCCGTGAACAGGGTCGCGGCCAAGGCCCCTTCCTTTTCGATGCGCCGGGTCATTTCCTGCAGGTCCTTGTTGGGGAAATTGTCCGAGCCCTGGCGCATGACATGCGGCAGCATGGGCCGGTTGCCCCAGGCGACCGTCGGCTGAGCCTCCCCCCGTAGCAGGGCGTAGACGGGCCGCCCGGCGCGCTGCGCGGTCTCATAAAGGTCCGTATGGGGATAGGTCTGATAGCCCGCAAGGCTGGTCACGTTTTCCGCCAGTTCGGGATAAAGATTGGTGTGCATGTCCAGCGCCGCGGCGATGGGCAGGTCGGGGGCGATGGCGCGGATTTGCTTGATCAGGCTGCCCTCGCCGTCTTCCCGGCTGTCGGTGACCATGGCGCCGTGCAGGTCGAGGAACAGGGCGTCACATCCCGCCTTCACGGCGCTCAGGATCCGGTCGGCCATATAGTCGAAGGCATCGTCGGCCACGGGGCCGGACGGCCAGGCGTTGGCGGCAATGGGGATGACGATCTCGGCCCCGGCTTCTTCCGCCAGGTCAATGAAGCCGCCCGTGCCGCTGCCGGTCCCCTTGAAGGCCTTATAGGCCGCGTCGCCTTCATAGGGCATGGGGGTGGAGCGGGCGAAGCGTTCGATCGGCGTCGGCACCGGCGAAAAGGTGTTGGTTTCGTGCTTCATCATGGCAATGACGACGCGCATGGGGTGGTCCTCCGGTGGGGTCGATGGGATGGCTAGCTTAGTTCGGCCCGGCGGATTTTCAATGACGCGTGGCCGAACTCCGCGCTAGCCTTCGGTCAAAGACCTCTTAAGAAACGGAACCATCCAGATGACATACCAACATATTGACGTTCGCCCCATCGCCGGCGCCCTGGGCGCCGAAATCCACGGCGTTGATTTTTCCCAGGACCTGGCCGACGACGTGGTGGCGGAAATTCGCCGCGCCTGGCTCGACCACCTCGTGGTCTTTTTTCGCGGGCAAACCCTCACCCCGGCGCAGCAGCTCGCCGCCGCCATACGGTTCGGCGAGCCCGTGGAATACCCCTTCGTTCAGGGTCTGCCCGACTTCCCGGTCATCACGCCGATCATCAAGTTGCCCCATGAAAAGGTGAATTTCGGCGGTCTGTGGCACACGGACACGACCTATCAGCCGCGCCCGCCCATGGCGACCATGCTCTATGCGCTGGAACTGCCGCCCTATGGCGGCGACACCATGTTCGCCAGCATGTACATGGCCTATGAGACGCTGTCGGATGGGATGAAGGACTTACTGGCGCCGCTGACCGGGGTGTTCCGCTCCGACAAGAAGCGGGTTTCGGACACCCGCGCCGCGCGGGTCGCCGACGCGCCGAAGGAAGACGTCTCCAAGCCCAAGATCGCCGAACATCCGATCATCTGCGTCCATCCGGAAACCGGGCGCAAGGCACTTTATGTCAGCCTCGCCCATACGACCAATTTCAAGGGCTGGACCGAGGCGGAAAGCGCGCCCCTGCTGAACTACCTGTTCGAACACCAGACACAGCCCGAATTCACCTGCCGCTTCCGCTGGGAGCCGGGCTCGATCGCGCTGTGGGACAACCGCTGCGCTCTGCACAACCCGATCAACGACTACCACGGCCACAAACGCGTCCTCCACCGCATCACCTTCGCCGGCGACGCGCCGAAGGGGTAGGCAATTTAATCTCTAAACGTTGCCGATCATGTCTCGACATCAATCTCAATACCAACAGCGTTAGCAATCTCCGTATAGAGATCAATCTCCTCGCTGGCTCGAAGGCTCACGATCAGAGCGTATCGCACTCGACGATCAGCACGTTCCAACTGTGGTTTTTCACGCCACCATCCCCCGACGGGGAAAATGCCTATCGCGTGGCGATTAGCGAGATCAACTGCCGTCCCACGCCAAACGTCAGAATGAATAGACCCTCTATCACGAAGCCGTGGTCCAAGTACCCAGCCTTCATCGTTGCCAGCCCCGGCGATGCGCTCATCTTCTTCCCGCGCAGCAGCATTAACCCTCCGCCGGAATCGAGCGACGCTCTCTTCCGGGCGTTTGACTGAGAAACGCAGGCCATGCCCACTATAGCGATGCCGTTTCGTCCAACCGCGTTCGCCAGGGTTAGGTTCCACGAAATAGCTCAGCGTAATGCGCATCTCCACCGGCGTTTCGCCCCACGCGTTCAGTGTGTCTGTAGGCCAAGGTAAATCGTGGAGCATCATATCGCGGCTGCGTGTCCGCGAACCTTCAAGCTGGTAAGGCTGCAAATCAGATTCTACGACCAGTGTCACGTCACTGTTAAAGCTGCGCAGCGCTCTATAATAGCTTGGCACACCATACCCATACCGACGTAAAACAAGACGCTGATCGGTCTGTTTCGGGTTTGCGGGCAAATGCCCAAGCATCGCCGGCGTCCATTCAGCAGAATGGACAATCAATGCACGGACGGTTTCAGGCCATAAATCCGGCCGCTCGGAAAGAATCTGTGCTGCCAGCCGGGCTACCTGCGCAGTTGCAGCACTGGTATCTCCAGTTGCGGTGAATGCCCGCTCTTCGGGCCGATTGAATGTCGTTAGAAGTGCCAGGTCGCCAACATGGTCACCGTTGCCGGTCGCTGGATCAACGCCGTAATTACCGCCTTCAAAAACGATATCGGGCTTAATCGGCCAATCGTACTCCCAGTTTACCGATGTCCGGCTGGATGGAGAAAGGTCTCCCGCAGGTGCCATTGCCTGCCATCCCGCAAAATCAGGGTGGGTGATAGTAATTTTTTCTGTGACAGCGCCGACAGTAAGCGCATTCCATGATTGCGCTGGGCTCTCTATGGGAGCGGTATCGTTCTGTTGGAGATATTCTGCCGACGGATAGTAAGTAAGTATGTTACCCGCCGAGACGACAATTAGGCGCTCATCCTCGCCATCCCCGTATGCGAGATCATCGAGCTTCGCTGACCAAGAAGAAGGACGACCGCGCCAATGATCCCCTTCACAGGTAACAGCAAGGCAGTAGGCACGCGCTCGTTCCGGCGCTTCGATTTCCGCACGTCCCATGGCGGCAGCCGTGATATATCCATAAAGGTCGGGATCGTTGGCACCGCGATCAGGTAGAATTTTCACGGACTCAAGCCTGTGTCGCAACTCAACGGGATCGTTCCCAAGCAGCATGTCGGTCAGGTCGCCGTAGAGTGCCGTGCCACTCAGCTGCGTGCCGTGGCCGCGCCACTGGACGCCAACGTCTTCTCCATGCCAATCGATATGCCATGCCTGCTGATCCTCTTCCGCCAGGGCAGGTGCAATCAGCGGGTGCCGACGTGTGCTACCACTATCAAGTACACAAACAGCCGGAGCATTATTGCTGGGCGCAATGATCCGGTCAGCTAGTTCTTGCGACCATTCAATCTGCTGCGCGCCGTCCATTTCCATGAAGAAGGAAGGGGTGTCCCGTGCGATTCGCAACTCAGCTATCGCATCGGTATTGGCGATGATGAGACCAACCGTCTCAGGTGTAGCACGCGCTAGAATTACCTCGCGCTCGGGGAAAGTAACAGAATGCTCTTTCGTAGCCACATTAAGCTGATGCGCAGCATGTTCGAAGATAGGTCGGCCATCATGCCGTAGCCATACTTCCCACCAAATTTCCTGGCCCGGTGCCGGGAACATTCCAAGATCATCTGTAAAAAGTGATTCAGCTTCGGCAATCTTTGCTGTTTCCAACGAAGCAACCAGCGCGTCGTTCTTGGGTCGCCGAGATTTTTCGATACGATTTCCGGTTTCATCCAGAATAAAATTTCCTTCTTCATCCTTTTGATATTGAACGCTGTCCTCTTCGCCATAGGCGCGAACCTTGCGTAAATAATGCTCACGCTTTGACTCGGGAACGAAGACGGTTGCTTTGACAATGGTTGGGTCTTCGACGGACGGATGTGCGGCCACCAACTCGATGTGTTCCCGTCCTTGCTTGTTCTCAAGTTTGTCCAATACCGACTGCTGAGATTGCGGAAGTTCAAATTCAAGATAGAAGCCGGGTGTGCCGCCACTAATATCGGGGTCACGATTGGCGATCCGTTGCTCTGCAGCTTCCACAGCCGCCGTGAGCATTTCTTCCAGTTGCCGGGCGTGTTGTTCACGATTCCGCTGAGGAACGGCGCCGCTACCACCGCCACTTTGGGGAGACGTGAAGTCCTCCCGCTCGCCGTTGGCGGGAAGATATATATGTGGCAAACTACGCCGTTCGTCTTCAGCCATTCGCAGCGCTTCCGCTTAACAGTCAGTGGGGCCTTTACGCTCGGCTATCGTTTCCAATAAGTCGGCACGCGTAATTCGGGTGCGGTCGGCGAGGATTGCCCGCTTTGCCGCTTCGTCAGCTGCCCGTGAAATCTCTGCCTGGCTTAATCCAGAGGTTTCTTTGACTGCATCTTTCCAACGCATCCCCCTAGTATCAAAACCAGACAACCTTGTTTTCAAAATGCCTTCGGCAATAGAGGGATTAGGTAGATCGTAATGGATCACGTCATCAAACCGGCGGAACAAAGCCGGATCAAGTAACTCTGGATGGTTAGTTGCGGCGATAATCAGACTTTCGCTGTCATCATTCTCTAGAAACTGAAGGAATGAGTTCAACACCCGTCGGATTTCTCCAACATCGTTGCGTTCAGCCCTGCGGGCTCCGATCGCATCAAACTCGTCGAAGAAATATACCCCCCGTGTCTGGAGCATTGCGTCAAAGACAAGCCTCAACTTGGCGGCAGTTTCACCCATGAACCGGGTAATCAGGGAGTCGAACACGACTGTGAAAAGGGGCAGCGTCAGTTCACCTGCCAGTGCGGCAGCCGTCATGGTCTTTCCTGAGCCGGGCGGGCCAATGAGAAGTATCTTCCTTCTCGGGTGAAGGCCGTGCTCGACAAGCCGATGATGCTGTCGCTGCTCCGTGATGATACGCTTCAGACGACCTTCTAGCGCTGTTGGCAGCACCATGCTGGCGAGACGTGTATCTGAATAGCTGGCTGAGATGAGTGAAGCGAGATCACCCTTCGGCTGGGCAAGCGGCACTGGTCTGCGTGCCCGGCTTTGCTTAAGTGAGCGCGCCTCATCGACTAAGTCTCGGAGCTGTTGGGCAAGATTGCCATGCCCCTGACGAGCCTCATGGGCCGCGACCTGCATAGCCACAGACAAGAACTGCTCATTGTCGCCATCGATATGGCTCCGCAATAGCGCTAGGAGATGTTTTGAGGCCGTCATGATTCCAACCCTCCCTCCCCCGGAGAGACTCTCGCGAGTCATACGTATCTTATATCTATGGGGCTTGAGTGCTGCAAAGTCTACTTACCTACCATTCAGCTAAGGCAATGTCCCCTCAGTGTCATTAGCATAAACGCCGCCCCCGGTGATTACCCCGGCTTGGTGCCGACGATCAGCCGGGTCAGGCCCGGGACCATTTCGTGTTCCTGGATGTCGGTGAAGCCGACCTCTGCCATGCGGGCGGTCAGCCAGCCCGGGGTGACCGAGCGGGCATCGGGCGTGAAGGCCATGTGCTGAAGCTGCCACAGGGCCGCCATGGGCGGGCCCTGGCGGTCGTCGTCGACCATGAAATCATGGACCATGAAGCGGCCGCCGGGGGCCAGGCTGTCGAAGGCGTCGGACACCATGCGCGGCAGCTCGCCGCCCGGAATGCCGGAAAACAGATAGGACATGAGGATCGCGTCCTGCTCCGTCGGCCAGGCGATCTGCAGGGCGTTGCCGGGGATGTAGCGCACCCGGTCGACCATCCCGGCCTCGGTAATGAAGCGCCAGCCCAGTTCGGACACGTTGGGGAAATCGATGATGGTGGCGGTCATCTCCGGATTGGCTTCGAGCAGGCGGATGGTCATGGCCCCCGTGCCGCCGGCGATGTCCAACAATGACTTGGCGCCCTTGAGGTCGACCAGTCGGGCGAGTGTCTTGCCCGGGCCGAGGGAGCCCGCGTGCTGGGCTTCGGAATAAATCGCCGCCTGTTTCGGGTCGGCCATCCAATGCTGATAACTGTCGACCGCGTCCGGATCGAGGGAGCCGTCCATGACCTCGTTCAACTGCTGCAGGAACGGATACATCTGGCGGTCGATCTGATAGCGCAGATAGTCGCCGAAATCGTACTTGGCCCCGCGCGACAGAAACGCCGCCGCCCCCGGCGAGTTGGTATAGATCTCGTCGTCGGAGCGGTCGACCAGGCCGACGCTGGTCAAGGCCGTCATCAAGGTGGTGATGCGGTTGGTGGGAATGCCGGTTTTCTTGGAAATCTCGGCCGAGGTTTTCGGCCCGTCGGCCAGCACCGTGAACACATCCACATGGAGGGCCGCGAACAGCGCCTTCGACGCCATGAAGCCGAAGGCAAGTTGCGATACGTCCTCAGCCGTTTCCACTAGGCGTCCATCCATGGGGTGCCGTCTCCAGTCCTGATTTTGCGTTGATCGTTCCGGGCCAACCTAACACGCGTTTCCGCAATGTCCAAAAAGGGCCCTGGTTTGCCCGCAAAACATAAACTTTCGGCTGGGGGTTCACGAAGGAGGGGTGAATTCGTTAGTCTGCGCAGGTTGGGGGGGTAATTATTTTATTTTTGAAGGAAGTATAATTGGAAGATATTTACGAAACAAAATACGAAACAGGGCAGGATAATATTCAAAAATTCGGCATGGATATTCATCATCCCGTTTTTTGGGTTTCAACTATTTTAGTATTTTTATTTGTTATTGGTACCTTAATCGCACCGGAGCCTGCGAAAATTCTATTCGACGGCGCCAAGGCCTGGATCATTAATTATTTCGACTGGCTGTTCATGGCCGGGGCCAATGTGTTCGTCCTGTTCTGTCTGGCGCTGATTGTGCTGCCGGTTGGGAAAATTCGCCTGGGCGGGCCGGACGCGACGCCGGAATTTTCCTTGATGTCCTGGTTCGCCATGCTGTTTGCCGCGGGCATGGGGATCGGCCTGATGTTCTGGTCCGTGGCGGAACCCACGGCCTATTACACCAATTGGTTCGGCACGCCCTTGGGGGTGGAGCCACGCACGCCTGGCGGCGCCGATGCGGCGCTGAGTGCGACCATGTTCCATTGGGGGCTGCACCCCTGGGCAATCTATGCGGTGGTCGGCCTGTCGCTGGCGTTCTTTACCTATAACAAGGGCCTGCCACTGACGATCCGCTCCGGCTTCTATCCGCTGATCCAGGACCGAACCTGGGGCTGGTTCGGCCATGTGATCGATACCGTCGCCGTGCTGGCGACCCTGTTCGGTTTGGCAACGTCGCTTGGCTTCGGGGCACAGCAGGCGGCGAGCGGGCTGCACTTTCTGTTCGACATCCCGAACACCATCAATGTCCAAATCGCCATCATCTTCGGTGTTACCGCCGTGGCCGTGTTGTCCGTGGTGCGCGGCCTCGACGGCGGGGTGAAGGTTCTGTCGCAGATCAACATGGCCATGGCGGCCTTGCTGCTGGCCTTCGTATTCGTGGTCGGGCCCACGGGCACCATCGTGGGCAATGTCGTTGATACGGGGGTCAGCTACGTCACCACCATCGTGCCGCTCAGCAATTGGATCGGGCGCGAGGACGAAAAATTCTTTCACGGCTGGACCGTGTTCTATTGGGCCTGGTGGATTTCCTGGTCGCCCTTTGTCGGCATGTTCATCGCCCGGGTGTCGCGCGGCCGCACGGTGCGTCAGTTCATCATCGCCGTGCTGCTGGTGCCGACCCTGGTGACGCTGGTGTGGATGGCCGTGTTCGGCGGATCCGCCCTGTATCAGGTCGAAGCTGACATGGGAGAACTGGCCGACGGCCTTGAAGACGTGTCGCTGGCCATGTTCCAGATGCTCGATAACCTGCCGCTGGCATCGGTTACGTCCTTTGTCGCCATCTGTCTGGTGCTGGTGTTCTTCGTCACCTCGTCGGATTCGGGCTCATTGGTGATCGACAGCATCACCGCCGGCGGCAAGCTCGACGTTCCCGTGGTTCAGCGCATTTTCTGGGCCGTGATCGAAGGCGTCGTCGCGGCGGTTCTGCTGTTCGGCGGCGGGGTGGATGCCCTGGGCGCGCTGCAGGCGGCGGCGATCTGTGTCGGGCTGCCGTTCACGGTGATCCTGCTGGCGATGTGCCTGAGCCTCTATCTTGGTCTCCGCCATGAGTTGGCGGGCGAACGGGCGGCGGCGGCGGGTTGAATTAGTCCGCCGTCTTGCGATAGGGGGCGAGGAAATCGCGGAACCGGCGCGCGACCTCAGGCGGGGTCACGGTCGGGCGGCCCAGTTCCTTCATGGACCCGGGTGCGATCTTCACATGGATCAGATGCGGGCCGGGGGTCTTGAGGGCTGCTGTGACCGCCTGCTTAAAGCCGTCCAGGCTGTCGGCTTCCCAGCCGGCGGCATAACCGCAGGCCTGGGCGACACGGGCGAAGCGCACGGCGGGGGCCGTGGTCGGCTGACCACCCGTGGAATCGTAGGTGCCGTTGTCGAACACCATATGGATCAGGTTCGTGGGCGCCATCGACCCGATGGTCGCCATCGACCCCAGCTTCATCAGGGCAGCTCCGTCGCCGTCGAACACGACGATGGGCGAGGTGACGTTGAGCGCCGCGCCCAGGCCCATACCGGCGGCCCCGCCCATGGAGCCGACTTGGTACAGGTGCTGCTTGCGATCTTCGATGGTGAACAGTTCGCGTCCGCATTTACCCGTGGTGGCGATGATGCCGGCGTCGTCCGGCAGGACCTCCAGAACGGCCTCCATGGACCGCATGCGCCCCGGCAGGTCGCCGCCGGTGAACAGATCCGTAACCGGGCCCATGTCGGGGGCGGGCAGGGGCGTGGCGTCCAGGCCGTCGTCCGCCACGCTGCCCTTTTCCATGATGAAGGCGAAGGGCAGGTTTTCGGCGTCCATGTAGCTCTGGGCCACTTTCAGGGCGGGCTCGACGCTTCCTGCCTCCGTCGGGAAGGGCAGATGGGGGATGCGGATGACATCCAGCAGGTCCGGCGTGATCTCGCCCATGACTTCGTGCTGGGGTTCGTCCTTCAATCCCGGTGCCCCTCGCCAGGTGGTCACCACAAGCGACGGGATGCGGAACGGATGGTTGAGCGACGTCAGCGGATTGACCGCGTTGCCCAGCCCTGAGTTCTGGAACATCACCACCGTGCCGCGCCCGGCCAGCCAAGCGCCGGAGGCAATGGCCACGGCCTCGCCCTCGCTGGCGGCCGGCACGTAGTCGAGCCGCACGTTGCCGCCCCCCGCCGTCCCACCGACCAACTTGTTGATCAGGGGGGTGAGGAACGGGCAGGGCACGCCTGTGAAGAAATCGAAGCCCCGCGCGCGCAGCGGGGTCAGGAAGTCGTCGGCGTCGATCATGGCGGGGCTCCGGGGTCAAAAGTCTGAAACCAGTTCCCTCTCCCTTAAGGGAGAGGGCAACGAGGCTCAAGCCCGGAAGGGCTTTAGCCGCAGTGGGTGAGGGGGATTTTGACTAGGGCGCCCCCTCACCCCGGCCCTCTCCCCCGGACCGGGGGAGAGGGGGGATGGATGGTTGTCCTTGATTGTTTAGAGGAACAATTTCGCCTGGTTGAGATCGGCAGCCTGGTCGATGTCCATCCATTGTCCGGCCACGTAGGCGACGGAAATTTCGTGCCCCTTGGCGACCAGGCGGGAAAACAGCGCGGGCAGGCCCGCCTTGGTCTGGCCCTCGGCCAGCATGGCGTCGATTTCCGCGCGCAGGGTTTCTGCTCCCTTTTCCGTGACGCGGGCCAGGCCGACCCATTCGCCCGCGATGCGGTCCTCGGCGATGTCCGGGCCCATGGCGGTCAAGGTTACGGGCGCGTCTTCGTCCATGAAGTCGGCGGCGAAGGGCAGGGAGCATTCGGCGAAATCGCGCACCCAGACCGCTTCGGCATCGTCGCCCTGGTGTTCTTCGCTGCGCACCCGCCATTGGCCGTCGATGACGACGACGATGTCGCCCGTCGTTTCCATCAGCTTGTCGACAAGGTGATGGCGGAACAGGATGTCACCATAGGCGATGACGCAGTCTCCCTGGATCGCGTCCTTGGCGCAGGCCAGGCTGCCGACCTCGCCGGTTTTTTCGTAGAAGTCGTTGTCCACCGTCCGGATGCCCGGCAGGTTGATCATCTGCTTGGCGTAGCCGCGCACCACCGTGATGTCGCGCACACCCGACTGTTTCAAGGCATCGGTCATGCGGGCCAGCAGCGGCCGGCCGCGCACGTCGATCATGCATTTCGGCCGGTCGGCGGTCAGCGCACCCAGGGCCTTGCCGCGGGAGGCCGCCAGGATCACGGCCCCCGGCGCCTTCTTGGCCGGCAGATAGCGGCCTTCAGCCTGGCGCAGTTCGTCGTTGCCCTGCAGTTGGAAAATTTCCGACACGGTCGTGATATGCGGCTCGATCCCGGCAAGGCTTTCCTCGCGTAGGATACGGGCCGTGGTATCGCGCATGGCGGTGATCGCGGCGCGCAGGTTGTGGTTGGCCCAGATGGCCAGCGACACGCCGGCCTTGCGGAACTCATCGGTTGGTGTCGCGTAGTACTTGGTCGGCACGATCACGACCGGCACGCGGTTGTCCCATTGGCGCATGAATTCCATGATTTCGTCCGCCGTCGCCAGCTTGGAGTGGCACAGCACGGCATC
Organism: bacterium SCSIO 12827; assembly: GCA_024397995.1. Classification (NCBI taxonomy): domain Bacteria; species bacterium SCSIO 12827. The sequence continues at coordinate 765,483 of CP073746.1, forward strand.
GGCCCCGGCTTCGGCATAGGCATGGGCACGGTCGAGCGCCTCGTTCAGCCCGCGCCCGGCGATGAAGGCCTCCAGCCGTGCGACGATGGAGAAGTCAGGGTCGGTCTGGCTGTCCTTGCCCGCCTTGATCTTGCCCGCGAACTCGGCCATGTCGGCCAGCGGCTGGCCCTCGCCGATGAAGGAATTGGTTTTCGGGAACAGCTTGTCCTCGATACAGATGCCGGCGATGCCGCGCTGGCAGAACTTGGTCACCGCGCGGCGCATGTTGTTGAAGTTGCCCCAGCCCGTGTCGCCATCGACCAGGATCGGGATCGACGTGGCGTCGGACATGAATTCCAGAACTTCCAGGACCTGGGTCCAGGAGGCCTCGTTGTTGTCGCGCACGCCCAGCGCCGCCGACATGGACAGGCCGGACGCCCAGATGCCCTTGAACCCGGCTTCCTCGACGATCTTCGCCGACAGGCCGTTATGGGCCTCCATGATGAATTCCAGATCGGGAGAGGTCAGCATCTGGCGCAGCTTGCCGGCCTTGGTCAGGGGTTCGGAATGGGTGGTGCGGGCGTCGCGGTTGGACGTGATCATGATGTCTCCGATGGCAGATAGGGCAATGGCATTTGGAATGGCGTGGAGTACGACCCGATAATTGGGCAAATCTATGGCAGGTATTGATAGAGTCGATACTGAGGCCGGGTTATAACCCGGCCGCCACGAATTTGTCACTCAACAGTTTGTGAAGGCGATCCGGTTTCGGGCATGTGCAAAGGGTGGGGTGGGCCGTTTGGCGGCACGCACTTGTATGGTTATTAATTGTGCAAAATTGCTTTATTGCATAATTAATAAACAATATATGCGCCTTCTTGAGGACGCCCAAGGCAAGGAGATGTTATCTAATCCATTGATATATAATAAATAATTTTATCTTCAGAGGCCTTGTGCGAATTGGCACGGCGCTTGCCATTACCTTGCCGCAACGCAGCAACAATTCCTTATTTGGAGGCCATATAATGAAAACGTATTTCCGGGCGGCAGTGGCGGGCATCGCCCTGGCCGCGGCCGCGATGACGAGCACCGTCGCGCAGGCCGCCGACACCATCAAGGTCGGTATCCTTCATTCTCTGTCTGGCACCATGGCGATCAGCGAAACCACGCTGAAGGACGTCATGCTGATGCTGATCGAGGAGCAGAACAAGAAAGGCGGCCTGCTGGGCAAGAAGCTCGAAGCCGTCGTCGTGGACCCTGCGTCCAACTGGCCGCTGTTCGCCGAAAAGGCGCGCGAGCTGATCGAGGTCAAGAAGGTCGACGTGGTGTTCGGCTGCTGGACCTCCGTGTCGCGCAAGTCCGTTTTGCCGGTGTTCGAGGAACTGAATTCGGTGCTGTTCTATCCGGTCCAGTACGAAGGCGAGGAAAGCCAGAAGAACGTATTCTACACGGGCGCCGCGCCGAACCAGCAGGCGATCCCCGCCGTCGATTACCTGGCCAAGCAGGAAGGCGTGAAGCGCTGGGTCCTGGCCGGGACCGACTATGTCTATCCGCGCACCACCAACAAGATTCTTGAGACCTATCTCAAGGACAAGGGCGTGCCCGCCGAAGACATCATGATCAACTACACGCCGTTCGGTCATTCCGATTGGCAGACGATCGTCGCCGACATCAAGAAGTTCGGTTCCGCCGGCAAGAAGACCGCCGTGGTGTCGACCATCAACGGTGACGCCAACGTGCCGTTCTACAAGGAACTGGCCAACCAGGGCATCAAGGCCGAAGACATTCCGGTCGTCGCATTCTCCGTCGGCGAAGAGGAACTGGCCGGTCTGGATACCGCCCCGCTGGTCGGTCATCTGGCGGCCTGGAACTACTTCATGTCCGCCAACACGCCGGAAAACGCTGCGTTCATCAAGAAGTGGAAGACCTTCATCAAGAACGACAAGCGCGTGACCAACGACCCCATGGAAGCCCATTACATCGGCTTCAACATGTGGGTGAAGGCGGTCGAGATCGCCGGTACGACCAAGTCGGACGAAGTGATCGACAGCATCGTCGGCGTCACCGTGCCGAACCTGACGGGCGGCGTGTCGGCCATGATGCCGAACCACCACATCACCAAGCCGGTGCTGATCGGCGAGATTCAGGCCAACGGCCAGTTCGAAACCGTGTCCTCGACGCCGGGCCTGGTGCCGGGCGACGCCTGGTCCGACTTCCTGCCGGGTTCCAAGGACCTGATCTCCGATTGGCGCAAGCCGATGTCCTGCGGCAACTTCAACGTCAAGACCGGCAAGTGCAGCGGCAAGGGGTCCTGAGTTAGGGCCCGGTCACAGCCGTGACGGATACAGACCACACGGGTGGGCGGGGCAAACGCCCCGCCCCCCACGCCACCAATAATTTCCGCAACCACCACCCTGGCAACGGCGGCAGGTCCATGGCGCGAATACTTCCTTCATTATTGCTTTTCCTGGCCCTGGCCGGGCTGATTCCGGCAGGGCCGGCCCAGGCGGCGGATGAGGCCCTCCAGGCGCAGATCGATGCCCTGGGCACGGGCGGGTTCTCCGACACGGGCAAGCAAATTCAGGCCCTTGCGGCTTCCAGCGACGACCGCGTCGTCCAGGCGCTCGAGGCTCTTCTGGCCGGCGACCTTTATGTCCGGCCCTCCGACAAGAAAGTCTTCATCACCAAAAAGACCGACGGCGGTTTCGCCCTGATCGACCCGCTTTCGGGTCAGGATGCCGGTGCGTCCGACAGCTTCTCGGTCAAGAAGATCCGCGTGAACAACCGCCTGCGGCGCGAACTGAAAGCGGCTCTCGGCGGCCTGACGTTGCTGTCCAAGGACCCCGCGGCGCGCCTCAAGGCGGCGGGTGCGGTATTCAAATCCCAGGACCCGGACATGCTCGCCCCCCTCGAGGCCGCGATCCTCAAGGAGACCGAAGACAAGGTGAGGAAGGCGCTGCAGGGGGCCCGCGCCGCCGTGCAGCTGAAATCCGACGTGCCAGAGGCCGACAAGATCGCGGCCCTCAAGCTGATCGAAGAACGCGGCGACCGTGACGCGCTTTCCGTTGCCCTTGCCGCCGCCGCGCAATCGGAGGGCGCCGTGAAGGCCGCCGCCGAGGCCACGGCAAAATCCATCCGCCAGACCCTGGAACTGTGGGGCGCGGCGCAGAACGTCTGGTACGGCCTGTCGCTGGGCTCGGTCCTGCTGCTGGCCGCCATCGGCCTTGCCATCACCTTCGGCGTCATGGGGGTCATCAACATGGCCCACGGTGAAATGGTGATGATCGGCGCTTACGTGACCTTCATGGTGCAGGAAGTCATCCGCACCTCGATGCCGGAAATGTTCGCCTACTCCCTTTTGATATCGGTGCCGCTCGCCTTTCTGGTCGCGGGCGCCATCGGCATGGCGGTGGAACGCTGCATCATCCGCTTCCTATACGGCCGCCCGCTGGAAACCCTGCTCGCGACCTGGGGCCTTTCGCTGGTCCTGCAGCAGGCCGTGCGCACCATCTTCGGGCCCTCCAACCGCGAGGTCGGCACCCCCGACTACATGGCCGGCGCCTTCGAGATCGGCCACCTGACCATCACCTACAATCGGCTGTGGATCATTGTGTTTTCCCTGGTCGTGCTGTTCGCCCTGATGGCGGTTTTGAAAAAGACCTCCCTCGGCCTGCAGATGCGCGCCGTCACCCAGAACCGCCGCATGGCCGGCGCCATGGGCATCCGCACCAGCTGGGTCGATGCCGTGACCTTCGGGTTGGGTTCCGGGATTGCCGGGATCGCCGGTGTGGCGCTCAGCCAGATCGACAACGTCAGCCCCAACCTGGGCCAGTCCTACATCATCGACAGCTTCATGGTCGTGGTGTTCGGCGGGGTCGGCAACCTGTGGGGCACCCTGGTCGGGGCCATGACGCTGGGCGTCGCAAACAAGTTCCTTGAACCCTATGCGGGGGCGGTGCTGGGCAAGGTCCTGGTCCTCGTGTTCATCATCCTGTTCATCCAGAAACGTCCACGGGGGCTGTTCGCCCTCAAGGGCCGGGCGATCGAGACATGATGACTCTCAAGCTCATTCAAGGCGGCTTCGACCGCCGCACGGCAATCTTCCTGGGGCTGTTGTTCCTGATCGTCATCGGGGTGTCCGTGCTCAGCCTCGGCACCGACGCGGACAGTCCGCTGCATGTCTCGTCCTATTCGGTGGCGCTGCTCGGCAAGTATCTTTGCTATGCCTTGCTGGCGCTCTCGGTGGATCTCGTCTGGGGGTTCTGCGGCGTGCTGTCGCTGGGCCATGCGGCGTTCTTCGCCCTCGGCGGCTACGCCATGGGCATGTACCTGATGCGCCAGATCGGCACCCGCGGTGTTTATGGCGACCCGATCCTGCCCGACTTCATGGTGTTCCTGAACTACAAGGAACTGCCCTGGTTCTGGTACGGCTTCGACCAGTTTTGGTTCGCGGCCTTGATGGTCATCGTGGTGCCCGGGGTGCTGGCCTTCGTATTCGGCTGGTTCGCCTTCCGCTCGCGGGTCACGGGGGTCTATCTCTCGATCATCACCCAGGCCCTGACCTTCGCCCTGATGCTTGCCTTCTTCCGCAACGACATGGGTTTCGGCGGCAACAACGGCCTGACCGATTTCAAGGAAATCCTGGGCTTCGACGTGCAGGCGGATTCAACCCGCGTCGGCCTGCTGGTGGCGTCGGCGGTGGCATTGGCGCTCGGCTTCATCATCTGCAAGGCGCTGGTCAATTCCAAGTTCGGCAAAGTCCTGATCGCCGTGCGCGACGCGGAAAGCCGGACCCGGTTTTTGGGGTATCGGCCCGAGAACTACAAGCTTCTGGTCTGGACCCTGTCGGCCTGCATGGCGGGGGTCGCGGGCGCGCTTTACGTGCCCCAGGTCGGCATCATCAACCCGTCGGAATTCACGCCCGCCAATTCCATCGAGGTCGTGATCTGGGTCGCCGTCGGCGGCCGGGGGACCCTGGTGGGGGCGACGGTGGGGGCGATCATCGTCAACTTCGGCAAGACCCTGTTCACGGGCATCCTGCCGGAATTCTGGCTGTTCGCGCTGGGCGGGCTGTTCATCGCCGTGACCCTGTTCCTGCCCAAGGGCATCGTCGGCACCTATGACGACTGGAAGGCCAAGCGCCGCGCGTCCAAGGATGCCGCCGCCGCACCCCAGCCGCAGGAAGGGGATTGAGCGCATGTCGTTGAAAAGCTCGATCCTTTATCTGGAAAACGTCAACGTCTCGTTCGATGGCTTCCGGGCGCTGCGTGACCTGTCGCTGACGGTAAAGCCCGGCGAAATGCGCGCCATCATCGGCCCCAACGGGGCCGGCAAGACCACGATGATGGACGTCATCACCGGCAAGACGAAGCCCGACAACGGCCGCGTGCTGTTCGACGAGACCGTGAACCTGACCCGCATGGACGAGGCCGAGATTGCGTCCCTCGGCATCGGTCGCAAGTTCCAGAAACCGACCGTGTTCGAGAACCACACGGTCTGGGACAACCTTGTCCTGGCGCTGAAATCCGGGCGGCGGGCCTGGGACACCCTGTTCCACATCACGGGCGCCAAGGATAGGAAAGAGATCGAGGATATCCTCGAAATCATCCGCCTGACCCGTGTGAAGGACGAGATTTCCGCCAACCTGTCCCACGGCCAGAAACAGTGGCTGGAGATCGGCATGCTGCTGGCCCAGGACCCCAAGCTTCTTTTGGTGGACGAACCGGTCGCCGGCATGACCGACGCGGAAACGGAAGAAACGGCGCGGCTCTTGCGCGACATCGCCCAGCGCCATTCCGTGGTCGTCGTCGAACACGACATGACTTTCGTGCGCGACCTGGACGTGCAGGTCACCGTGCTGCACGAAGGCTCGGCCATCGCTGAGGGGACGCTCGATTACGTCAGCGCCGACGAGCGCGTCATCGAAGTTTATCTGGGACGCTAGGAAGAGGAAGACGAGAGATGCTTGAAGTCCAAAACGTCGACCTGTTCTACGGCGCCGCCCAAGCCCTTCGCGGCGTCAGCATGAAAGCCGAGGTCGGCAAGGTGACCTGTGTCCTGGGCCGCAACGGCGTCGGCAAGACCAGCCTGCTGCGTGCCATCGTCGGCCACCATCCCATCGCGAACGGCGACATTCTGTGGGACGGGGACTCGGTCAATTCACTGGCGACCTTCGACCGGGCCCGGCGCGGCATCGCCTATGTGCCCCAAGGGCGGGAAATCTTCCCCCTGCTGACCGTGCAGGAAAACCTGGAAACGGGCTATGCCGGCCTGCCGGCCAAGCTGCGGTTCATCCCCGACGAGGTGTTCGAGCTGTTCCCCGTGCTGAAAGACATGCTGAAGCGCCGGGGTGGCGACCTGTCCGGCGGCCAGCAGCAGCAATTGGCGATCGGCCGGGCGCTGGTCACGCGGCCGCGCCTGCTGGTGCTGGACGAGCCGACGGAAGGCATTCAGCCTTCCATCATCAAGGACATCGGCGGCGCCATCAAATTCCTGCGCGACCGGTCGAACAAGCAGGACGAGGCGTCGTCCTTCCGGGTCTACGACACGCCGCCCCGGGAAACCAACGGCGCGACCAACAGGACGGTGAAGGACGCGGTTTCCTACTTGCGCGAGAAGGGGGAAATGGCGATCCTGCTGGTCGAACAGTATTTTGATTTCGCCCACGAATTGGCCGACGCCATCACCGTCATGGACCGGGGCGAGGTCATTGTCGCCGGTGACAAGAGCGAGTTGGACGCGGACGATGTACGACGGCACCTCACCGTCTGACCGGCCCGGCGAGATCATTCCCCTTCAGCGCGCCCGCGGTCGGGCCCGGATCGCGGTCCGGGCCGAAGACGGCATCACGCGCCTGGCGGACCTGTATCAGGACGGCTGCGCCAAAATCCGCCTGCCCAAGGTTTATGGCCCGTTAGCCACTGATCCGGGGGTGGAGGCGGTGCTGCTCAACACGGCGGGCGGCCTCACGGGCGGCGACGTCTATGCGACCGAGGCCCTGGCCGGGCCGGGCACGTCCCTGGTCCTGACCTCCCAGGCCTGCGAGCGGGTCTACCGCGCCACGGGGGATCAGCCGGCGCGGGTCGATACGCGGCTTTCCGCCGATGCCGGGGCGTGCCTGCACTGGCTGCCCCAGGAAACCATTCTGTTCGATGGCGGGCGGCTGGAGCGGACCCTGGATGTAGACCTTAGCGGCGACGCGGCGTTCCTCGCGGTCGAGGCCCTGGTGCTGGGGCGGGTCGCTTCGGGCGAGACGGTTGCCGGCGGGGCGTTCGCCGATTCCTGGCGCATCCGCCGCGACGGAAAATTGATCTTTGCCGACGCGGCGCGGATCGGCGGCGATATCGACGCCGTGGCCGCCGGCCCCGCCGTTCTGGCGGGCAACAAGGCGATGGCGACGGTGGTCCTGGCCGCCCCCGGGGCGGAAGAAAAATTGGTGGACGCGCGGGCGGTGCTGGATGCGCTGGCGACAGCGGGGGCGAGTGCGATGCCGGGCCTGCTGATCTGCCGTCTGGTCGCCGCCGACGACCGGGCGCTTCGGGCCATTCTGGTCCCGCTGCTCAATCTGCTGGCCGGGCGGGCGCTGCCCCGTGTCTGGCACCTCTAGACGTCAAAGAAGATAAAGGGAGGATCCATGAACCTGACACCCAGAGAAAAGGACAAGCTGCTGATTTCCATGGCGGCGATGGTCGCGCGCAAGCGGCTGGAGCGGGGGGTCAAGCTGAACCATCCGGAAGCCATCGCGCTGATTTCCGACTTCGTGGTCGAGGGGGCTCGCGACGGGCGATCCGTCGCCGACCTGATGGAGGCGGGGGCCCATGTCATCACCCGTGATCAGGTCATGGAAGGGATTCCTGAGATGATCCACGACGTGCAGGTTGAAGCGACCTTTCCCGACGGGACCAAGCTGGTCACCGTCCACAACCCGATCCGTTAAGGGAGGATGCCATGATCCCAGGTGAAATCATCGCGGCCCCCGGCAAGATCGAATTGAATGCGGGCCAGCCGACCGTGACCTTGACCGTCGCCAACACGGGCGACCGCCCGGTTCAGGTCGGCAGCCACTATCATTTCTATGAAACCAACAGCGCCTTGGACTTCGATCGGGAGAAGGCGCGCGGCATGCGCCTCGACATCGCATCGGGCACGGCCGTGCGGTTCGAGCCGGGCCAGTCCCGCGACGTGACCCTGGTGCCGCTTCTTGGCGCGCGCAAGGTCTACGGTTTCAATCAAAAGGTCATGGGTGATCTCGACGGGGGAGCGAACTGATGCCGGCAAAGATTAATCGGGCGGCCTATGCGGACATGTTCGGCCCGACCGTGGGCGACCGTGTGCGGCTGGCCGATACGGAGTTGTTCATCGAAGTCGAAAAGGACTTCACCACCTATGGGGAGGAGGTCAAGTTCGGCGGCGGCAAGGTCATCCGCGACGGCATGGGCCAATCCCAGGCGACCCACGCCGAGGGGGCGGTAGACACGGTCATCACCAATGCGCTGATCGTCGACCATTGGGGCATCGTCAAGGCTGATGTGGGGCTCAAGGACGGGCGCATCGTCGCCGTCGGCAAGGCGGGCAATCCGGATACCCAGCCGGGCGTCGACATCGTCATCGGCCCGGGCACGGAAGCCATCGCCGGCGAGGGCAAGATCCTGACCGCAGGCGCCCTCGACGTGCATATCCATTTCATCTGCCCGCAGCAGGTGGACGAGGCCCTGATGTCGGGCGTCACCACCATGCTGGGTGGTGGCACGGGCCCGGCCACGGGCACCAACGCCACGACCTGCACCCCCGGCCCCTGGCACATCGGGCGCATGATCCAGGCGGCGGACGGCCTGCCCATGAACCTTGCCTTCGCGGGCAAGGGCAACGCGGCGCAGCCGGCGGCCCTGATCGAACAGGTCCGGGCCGGGGTCTGTTCCCTGAAACTGCATGAGGACTGGGGCACCACCCCGGGGGCGATCGACTGCTGCCTGTCCGTCGCCGACGACATGGACGTGCAGGTGATGATCCACACGGATACGCTGAACGAGTCCGGCTTTGTCGAGAACACCATCAATGCCTTCAAGGGCCGGACGATCCATGCCTTCCACACGGAAGGGGCGGGCGGCGGCCATGCGCCGGACATCATCAAGGTCTGCGGCGAGATGAACGTGATCCCGTCCTCGACCAACCCGACCCGGCCCTACACGGTGAACACGCTCGAAGAACATCTGGACATGCTGATGGTCTGCCATCACCTGGACAGCAATATCCCCGAAGACGTCGCCTTCGCCGAAAGCCGCATCCGCAAGGAAACCATCGCGGCGGAAGACATCCTGCACGATCTGGGGGCGTTCTCGATCATCGCCTCGGACAGCCAGGCCATGGGCCGGGTGGGTGAGGTGTTGATCCGCACCTGGCAGACCGCCGACAAGATGAAGCGCCAGCGCGGCCGGCTTGCGGGGGAGACGGGAGACAACGACAACCTGCGCGTCAAACGCTACATCGCCAAGTACACGATCAACCCAGCCATCGCCCACGGCCTGTCCAAGCATGTCGGCTCGGTCGAGGTCGGCAAGCGCGCCGACCTGGTGCTGTGGTCGCCCGCCTTCTTCGGCGTGAAGCCGGACATGATCCTGATCGGCGGCACCATCGCGGCGGCGGCCATGGGTGATCCCAACGCCTCCATCCCGACCCCGCAGCCGGTCCACTACCGCCCCATGTTCGGCGCCTTCGGGCGGTCCATGGCGGCGTCCGGCGTGACCTTCGTGTCCAAGGCGGCGCTTGACGACGGCATCGCCCATAACCTGGGCGCAGCCAAGGAACTGCTGGCGGTCGAGAACACGCGCGGCGGCATTTCCAAGAAATCCATGGTCCTGAACGATGCCACGCCCAAGGTCGAGGTCGATCCGGAAACCTATGAGGTGCGGGCCGACGGCGAATTGCTGACCTGCGAGCCGGCGGACGTGCTGCCCATGGCGCAGCGCTACTTCTTATTCTAAGGGAGACGGACATGCTTCGAGCAACGGCGCTCAAGCGGAAAGGGGACTGGTCGGGGGCGGCCGCCGATACGGTGGTGCTGGATTTTGACCATCGCCATCGGCGGCGGCTCGCCATGACGGGCACGGGCGGTCTGGCGTTCCTGCTCGACCTGGCCGAGGCCGAAGCCCTGGCCGACGGTGACGCCCTGATGCTCGACGACGGCCGTCTGGTCGTCGTGACGGCGGCGGCGGAACCCCTGGTCGAGGTCACCTGTGACGATGCCGATCATCTGGTCCGCGTCGCCTGGCATCTGGGCAATCGTCACCTGCCGACGGAATTGCTGGGCGACCGTTTGCGCATCCGCCGCGATCACGTGATTGAGGACATGCTGATTAAGCTGGGAGCGACGGTTACCCATGTGTCGGCGCCCTTCAATCCGGAAGGCGGGGCCTACGGTCATGGCCGCACCCATGGCCATGATCACGGCGATGACCACGACCATCATCACGGGCACGGAAGCCATTCCCATGGATAAGTCCTTGATGAGTTCGGGGGCGCTTTACCGGCTGCTGGCCTGGCTGTCGCCGGGCTATCCCGTGGGCGCCTTCGCCTACAGCCACGGCCTGGAATGGGCGGTGGAAACGGGGACGGTGGCCGACCGGTCGGGGCTGGAACGCTGGCTCCGCGACCTCTTGGCCCATGGCGGGGCCTGGTCCGACGCCGTGCTGTTCGCCCGCGCCCATGACGCCACCACCGCCGGGGATCGGGCCGGGCTGGCGGAGGTCAACGATCTTGCCGTTGCGCTGTGTCCCTCGTCGGAACGGCGGCTGGAAACCACGGCTCAAGGCAACGCCTTTCTGCTTGCCACGCGGGCGAGCTGGCCCTGGGACGACGACGATGCGGCGGTCATCCCCGGCGACTGCGCCTATCCCGTGGCCGTCGCCTGGGCGGCAGCGGGGCATGGGGTGCCACTGGAGGCGGCTCTACACGCCTATGTCCATGCCGTGGCGGCCAATCTGATTTCCGCGGGCGTGCGGTTGATCCCGCTTGGCCAGACCGACGGCCAGCGCGTGCTGGCGGCGTTGGAAGACGCCGTCGCCCGCACAGCCGAGGCCGCCTGGGCGGCGGACCTGTCCGCCCTCGGCGGCTGCGCCTTTCTTTCCGACGTGGCCGCCATGCGCCACGAAACCCAGTACACGAGGCTTTTCAGATCATGACCACATCCCCCCATGGACCCCTCCGCGTCGGCATCGGCGGGCCCGTCGGTTCCGGCAAGACGGCGCTGATGGAACAATTGTGCCGGGCCTTCCGCGACACCCACGACATCTGCGCCATCACCAACGACATCTATACCAAGGAAGACGCCGAGGCCTTGACCCGGCGGGGTGCTCTGGCGCCGGAGCGTATCATGGGCGTGGAAACGGGGGGCTGCCCGCACACGGCGATCCGCGAGGACGCGTCCATCAATCTGGCCGCCGTGGCGGAAATGCGGAAAACCTTTCCGGGCCTGGACCTGATCCTGATTGAATCGGGCGGCGACAACCTGGCGGCCACCTTCTCGCCCGAACTGGCCGACATCACCATCTACGTGATCGACGTCTCGGCCGGCGAGGAAATCCCCCGCAAGGGTGGGCCGGGCATCACCCGTTCGGACCTTCTGGTCATCAACAAGACCGATCTGGCCCCCCATGTCGGCGCCGACTTGGCCGTCATGGACCGCGACGCCAAACGCATGCGGGGTGACCGCCCCTTCGTTTTCACGAACATGAAGGCGGGGGCAGGCGTGACCGAGATCGTGGCGCTTGTGCGGGGGCTGGGCGGCCTGGCCGGCATCGAGGACCGGCAAGCCCAATCATAGGTATCCGCGTTTCAACGCGGCCGGTGGGGTGCGGATGCCTCGAGGAGGCATCCGCCGCCGAACCAGGGGGCGGGCTCGGCATTGCCCCGGGGGGACGATTGACTTGAGCGTCAGTCGAAGCCCTTGGCGTCGTCGTTTTTGTAGAATCCGGCGGTGTTCTGAAACACGTTCGGCTTGCGGTAGACAGCAAGAAGCACGGCGCCTTCATCGCTGTGGGTTTCGTGAAAGGATCCGGGCGTGCGCCAAACGTACTGGCCCGCGCGGCAGATGCCGTCGTGATCGTAAAACGATCCCTCGAGAACGAAGGACTGCTCGATTTCCGGGTGCTTGTGCATGGGCAGGGTCGCGCCCGGCTCCCACTTCAGCAGGCAGGTCATCTCACCCTTCTCACGGTCCTCGTACAGAACCTTGATCTGGATGCCTTCGAACTGGCTGGGGCTCCACTCAATTTTTCCCGGATCGACATAGACGGATCCGCCGGGCGTCGGCTCAACCTTCGATTTTCTTGTGGCCATGATGGGGTCTCCAATTAAAAAGTTTCCAATAAGGAAACATAATAGGTTGAAGGTTTCCCGGTGTAAAGTTGGTATATTTCTAGTTAATATATTGAAATTAAAAGATAATTCATAAAATTAACAAAATTAATCAGATTGCGTGGCCGAAAAAGTTTCCCTATTTTTGGTAATTGTTTCCCCGCCCGAAAGGGCGTGCGTGATGATGCCATCTGGCTCTGGTGACGCGCTAGGGGAGGATTAATCGCTGCGTTTGGGGGAGTAGACGACGACAAGGGCCTTGGCCTCGCCGTTGATCGCCTCGCCGCGATGGCGCAGCGTGGAATCGAAATAGATGCTGTCGCCTGGCTCCAGCACCGTCTGTTCCTGGTCGATGAAGAACCGGACGCGGCCGCTGATGATGAAAATGAATTCCTCGCCCTCGTGCTCGAAACTGATTTCGGCGCCTAATCGTTCGGGGAAGGTGAACAGGAACGGGTCCATGTGTTTGCTGGGCAGGCGATGGGCGAGAGCCTTGTAGTCGTAGCCGAAGGACGTGCCGCCGCGGATCACCGTGTGGCGTTCATTGGCGCGGACAATGCAGTGACGCGGGGACGGGGTGTCTTCGATGGGGCCGTTTCCGAACAGATCGGCGAGATCCGTTCCCAGGGACTGGCAAATCTTGGCCAAGGATCCGATGGGTGGGATCTTCTTCGAGTTCTCGATCTTGGAGAGGTAGCTTTTTGTGAAGCCGGTATGCGCCGCCAATGCCTCAAGGGTCATCTTGCGCGACTTCCTGAGGCTGCGCAGTTTCCCGCCGATTTGATTACTGAGTGACGGCATGGCTTGGATAATATGTCGGTCGTTGCGCTTTGTTCTGCTTCCAGGATTCGCTGTATTCCAGGATGCGCGCGGTTTCATCCGCGACTTCCGGCCCTAGACTGCGTGACAGCAGATGTAGTGTGGCGTCGATGGCCAAGACAACCCCCCCTCCCGTTAGGATCGCGCCGTTATCGACGATCAGCGCGTCTACAACCTTAACGGCCGGGTGTGCGGTCGCCAATAGATTGATCGGCGGTGTCTCGTTGCCCGATATCTCTTTTTTCGTCGTGGCCTGCAGGTTGTCGAGCAGCCCGGTCTTGGCCAGGATCATGGCGCCGGTGCAGACGGAGGCGACGGCTTCCGTGGCGGCGCGCTTTCGGATGAAGTCCGCAACCTCGGGAATCTTGCATTGTTCCGGCCATCCGGGGCCGCCGGAAACAATCAGATAATCCGCCGGCGGGCAGTCGGAAAACCCATAATTGGCCTGAACGACCATGCCGTTGGTCAGGGGAACGGGACCGGCTTCCTGCGCCACCAGGTAGATTTCGATTTCCGGGACGATCCGGCGCGCCATGGACAGTGTCCCGAAAGTGGCGCCCAGGTCGATGGGCTCGACACCGTCATAGATGAAGATTGCAAAGCGTGGAGCGGCGGTCATGGGGCTTCTGTCTTCCGTTTCCTGTTTGGCCTGATGCAAGGCGGCTGCCGGGCTTGATTCGGAGGTGCGAAAAAAGGGTATCCGCCGGAGCGCCCGTGTTGCCGACTGTATTGATTAAATTGCCCTATATGTCAACTTTTTGAGTAGTGAGAGATTTTTAGGAAACTTTTTTCAAGAAGGAGAATTTCAAAAAAGCAACGTAAAATCAATATATTGTATGAATTTAAACAAAAATAAACCCCATTTTTTGGCTTGATTCTTTATGCCTTAGGGTTTCCTGAAAATAAAAAAGTTGACCAACAGGATACTATCAATCAACATTTTCAAAACCAAGAGGACAGAGACGTAAAGACGTTAACTGTGCCGCCGGGAGGCCTAACGAAGGGAGAATAAGATTTGCGCCGAAGGCGCATCGGATGCGGGGATCAACTGTCCACTTCGTCCCGCAGACCAATCATATGCATACTGTGGGGGCGGCATCGCACCGGCACGTTGAAGGCCCATAACGTCTTGGGCTGACACCGGCGGCATTTCAGGGACAGCCCTGCCACCGGTTCTGCTGCTTGCCCCGCAAGTACATACCCACGTGATAACGCCGTCCGGGGGTCGCGCAATGTGGCGCTAGATACCATTGCCAACAACCAGGATAGGATTTCAGAAAAATGAGTCGCTTTCTCAGAACTCTAAAACGTACTGCCGTTGCCGCCGCTGTTGGAGCGCTTGTCGTTTCCGTCAGCACGGCCGGGTTTGCGGATGACAAAAAAGTCCGCCTTAAGGTTCAAAGCTGGTTCCCGACCAAGGTTCCGCACGTCGGCAGCCAAATCAAGGATATCGCCGCCAGCGTCAAGGCGGTCACCGGCGGCAGCGTCAGCATGCAATTGTTCGAGCCGGGCGCGCTCATTCCGCCGGCCGAATGCTTCGATTCCGTATCCAACGGCGCGGTTGACGCGTGCTGGGGAATTTCCGGCTACTACTACGGCAAGAACCCGGCCCTGGCCGTATTCTCGGCCCTACCCTTCGGTCCCCGCTGGCCCGAACTGCTGGCTTATTTCTTTGAAGGCGGCGGCAAGCAGCAGTACGACGAGATCTATGCCCGCAATAATATCAAGGGGCTGATCTGCGGCGGCACCGTGGCCGAGGCGTCCGGCTGGTTCCGCAACGAAATCAAATCCGTCGAGGACTTCAAGGGCATCAAGATGCGGATCTTCGGCCTGGGCGGAAAGGTCATCGAAAAGCTCGGTGGGTCGGCCCAGTTGCTGGCGGCCGGCGATATTTTCCCGGCCCTTGAATTGGGCACCATCGACGCCACGGAGTTCGCCATGCCGGCGGTCGACCTGAAGCTCGGCTTCTATCAGGTCGCCAAGCATTACTATTTCCCCGGCTGGCATCAGCCGGCGACGCTATATGAGGTGATCTTCAACATGGACAAGTGGAAATCCATGTCGAAGACCCAACAGGCGCAGATCGAGGCGACCTGCGGCAACAATATCGGCCGCGCCATCGCGTTCGGCGAAGCAAATCAGTTCGAGGCCATGAAGATCCTGAAATCGAAGGGGGTGACGATCCATCAGTGGTCACCTGAAATCCTCGCCGCCTTCAAGAAGGCCTGGGAAGAAGTGGTCGCCGAGGAATCCGCGAAGTCGCCCGAATTCAAGCAGGCCTATGACACCTATATGGCGTTCCGCAAGGAATACCGGCTGTGGGCGGATAACGGCTACATCAAGGAATAGCCGCCGGTCTCATTTGGGTTTTGCCAACCAGGCGAAACGGGGCGGAGGGATGCACTAATCCCTCCGCTCCGGAACCCGCCTGAAAAGGGGGCGTCGTGCGTCATCTGTTAACTGTCTCGAACATCCTTAAAAGGATCGTCACCGCCATCGGGAACGTCGCGGCCTGGTCCGCGGTCCTGCTGATGGCCGTCATTCTGTTCGATGTCGTGTCCCGGCGGTTCTTTTCCGTCGGGTCCTCCGAATTGCAGGAGCTCGAATGGCACCTGCACACGGTGTTGTTCATGTTCTGCCTGGGCCTGGGTTATGTACGAAACGCCCATGTGCGGATTGACATGGTTTGGGAGAACCTGGGGCCACGAACGAAATGCTGGATCGAGATCATCGGCATTCTGACGTTCATGATGCCGTTCTGCCTGGTCGTCATCTATTACGGCGGTGAACTGACGCATCGTTCCTTCATCAAGGGCGAAGTATCATCCTCGACCACCGGCCTGCCGTACCGCTGGCTCATCAAATCAGCGATCCCGATCGGCATGTCCGTGCTGCTGATGGCCGGGGTCGCGGTGCTGCTGGAAAAGATCCACACACTCTGGACATTTTCTCAAGGCGACGACGACGGCGCCGGACCGGATCTGGCGGAAACCTGATGTTGTCCGCTCTTACCCATACAAATCCCGCACTCATGAAAAACGAACCGAGGGGCCGATGACGTTCGTCGCCGAATACCTGCCTGCGATCATGTTCCTGACCCTGGCGTTGCTGTTGTTCACGGGGTTTCCCGTCGCCTTCATCCGGGGGGGGATATCCCTGGTGTTCGGGTTCATCGGCCATGAACTGGATGTGTTCAATCTGGTCGAGTTCTACAACATCACGGCGCGCATCTGGGGCAGCGTGGCCGAAAAACCGATCCTGGTCGCCATTCCCATGTTCATCTTCATGGGCACGATGCTGGAAAAAAGCGGCGTGGCGACGGAATTGCTTGAATGCTTGCAGGTTTTGCTGCGGCGGGTGCCGGGGGGGCTGGCGATTTCCGTCACGGTCATGGGCACGGTCATGGCGGCGACCACGGGCATCGTCGGTGCCTCGGTGATCATGATGAGCCTTCTCGCTCTGCCGGTGATGTTGGACCGTGGCTACGACAAACGCCTGGCGACGGCGACCATCGCGTCGTCGGGCACGCTCGGCATTCTGATTCCGCCCAGCATCATGCTGGTCATCCTGGCCAACATGCTGGCCGTTTCCGTGGGCACGCTGTTCATCGCGGCCCTGTTGCCGGGGCTGATGCTGGCCGGTCTCTACGTTCTGTTCATCCTGGTCTTGTGTTGGTTCAAGCCCGAACTCGCCCCGTCGATCGGGAGCGACGAAGGGCCCGGGGGGGCCGTGAACCTGACGGTCATGGTCATCAAAAGCTTCCTGCCGCCGGTATTCCTGATGTTCATCGTGCTGGGATCGATCTTCCTGGGCTGGGCGACGCCGACGGAAGCCAGTGGCGTCGGTGCCTTCGGGGCGGTCCTGCTGGCGGCCATGAAAGGCAAGCTGACCTGGGCCACCATGCGCGAGGTGGTCGCCGAATTCTCCATGACCAACGTCATGATCTTCATGATCTTCCTGGGGGCCACGGCGTTCTCTTATGTTTTCCGTTCCCTGGGCGGCGACGACTTGATCGAAAGCGTCTTTACAGCCCTGGATATCGGACCCCATGGCGTCATCTTCATCATGTTGGCGGTGATCTTCCTGCTCGGCTTCTTCTTCGACTGGATCGAGATCATCCTGATCGTCCTGCCCGTGTTCACGCCGATCGTCGAGGGCCTGGATCTGGCGGGGCATGTCAGCGCCGAAGACCTGTTGCCCTGGTTCGCGATCGCCGTCGCGGTCAACCTGCAGACCTCGTACCTGACGCCGCCCTTCGGGATCACGCTGTTTTACATGAAAGGCATCGCCCCGCCGGGGGTGCGTATGGGGCATATCTATGCCGGGATCATCCCCTTTGTCGGATTGCAGTTGATCGGCCTGGCGCTGGTGGTGCTGTTCCCGCAGATCGCCATGTGGCTGCCGCATCTGGTTTATGACTGAGCCGGGGCGGGAAACGCCTGATTGGGTCCACGGCGGGCGATATTCCTGATAAAAGAAGGCGCATCGTTCACCATCGGAAACCGGCATGAAGAAACAATCTAAGAAGTTCAAGGTATTCCGCGCGTCCGCCGGACTTGGGCTGCGCGCCCTTCGGGATTTCAAGAAGTCCGAGGAACTCATCGAGTACACGGGCCCCCGCCTCAGCACCAAGAACGCCGACGCCAAGCCGAACCGTTATCTGTTTCAGCTGAACGACAAGTATTACATCGACGGTTCGCCGCGCTCCAACCTGGCGCGCTACATCAATCATTCCTGCCGGCCGAACGCCAAGGCGTTTGTCAGCCATGATGAAAAGCGCATCACCATCGAGGCGATCCGGCCGATCAGGGAAGGTGAGGAAATCACCTACGATTACGGCAAGGAGTACTTCGAGGAATACATCAAGCCGGTCGGCTGCCGATGTGTGAAATGCGCCGGCTCGTGAAGCCGTCCTGTAAATAGGGCCGTGTCGCAGGGCGTCGTTCCGCCTGAACCGTCAACACGGTTGCGGTGCGGGATCGCATCGCTGTATGTTTATTGCGAATCATTATCATTTAACCGTGGCGGCGCATCGTTGAGCTGGCCGCGAAAGGGACAAGGGTCCCCACCGTGTCGAACGAACAAGCCCTCGCGCTTTACATCGCCCATCGGCAGCGTCTGGTGACCGTCGCCAGCGGCATCGTCGGCGATGCCTGGCGGGCCGAAGACGTGGTGCAGGAGGCCTTCTTGCGGTTCCGCAAGGTGGCGGCCGATCAGATTCCGGATGAACCAGTGGGCTATCTCTATCGCGTGGTGCGGAATCTGGCCCTCGACCGGCGTCGCCGTCAGACGCTAGAGGACCGATACGTCGCGGCCACCGGCATGGACGAGATGTTGCAGGCCGTGCCGGGCAGTGCGCCCACGCCAGAGGACGAGGCGATCGCCCGCGAAGGGTTGCGCAATGTTATGGCGGCCATGGACGAACTGCCGGACCGGGCGCGGCTGATCCTGGAAATGCACCGCATTGGAGGGTTCACGATGAAGGAAATTGCCCAGCACGTGGGAATTTCGGTCTCCATGACCCAAGTGCTGCTGAAGCAGGCCATCGTGCATCTTCAGCGTCGCCTTTGACCGTTCCTTCGTGATCCTGTTGGAAAACTTGTCCGCTCGTGCGTTTACTATATATGGGGGCGGCCTGCCGGACCCCGTTTTGATCCCCATTGCCGGAGCGTCATGACCACGCCAGCCGACACCGACCAAGCGGAGCTTGAGGCCGCTGAATGGCTGATCGTTCTGGCTGAGAGGCCTGACGATGCGGATCTGCGCCGCCGGTTCGAGACTTGGCTCGGCGCCAACGATCTCAACGCGGAAATCTGGGCCCGCACGCGCCGCGCCTATGATTTCGCTGGCCGGGGCGCGGCGCGGACGGCGGATCAGTGGATCGCGCCGGCAGCGGCCGAATTTCCCCATTCCCGGCACATTGCGCGGAAGAAGACAGCCATCGCGGCCGTCGGCCTGGCGCTTGCCGCCTGCCTTGCGATCGCGGTGGTCCCGGATGTTCTGCTGCGGATACAGGCCGATCAGGTCACCGCGACTGGCGAGACGGGAGCCATGCGGCTGGCCGACGGTTCGCACCTGCGCCTGGGGCCCGAAAGCGCCGTCGCGGTGGATTTTTCCCCGGGCGCACGCCGGGTGAAGCTGATCAAGGGGCGGGCGTTCTTCGAGGTCCAGCCCGACCCGGACCGTCCGTTCCGGGTCAGCGCCGGGAAAACCACGGCGACGGTTCTGGGCACGGCTTTCGGTGTCAGCATGGCATCGGGCGGCGCCCGCGTCGCCGTCAGCGAGGGCAGGGTGCGGGTTGAAGATGCGTCGACCGCGCCGCCGACCCACGTGGACCTGACGCCGGGCGACTGGCTCGACGTGACCTGGAACGGCGGTACTCGGCACGGCCGGGCCCATGTCGACGAGATCGCGGCTTGGCGCGGCGGCGAGGTCGTCGCCCGCGACCGCCCGGCGGGCGAGGTGGTGGATGCGCTTCGGCCTTATTTTCGGGGCGCCATCGTCGTGCAAAGCGGCCGCTTCGCCGAACGGCGGGTGTCGGGCATCTATAATCTGACCGACCCGGCGGCGACCCTGGGCGGCTTGGCGTCGTCCCATGGGGCGGTCATGCGCCGAGTTTCGCCCTGGCTTCTGGTCGTCACGGACTGGTAGCCGCCGTCGCAAGCCGGGAGTGCCGGGCGCAGCCGCGCCGTTAGTGCAGGCGGGCGATTTTTTTTCATCCTTTTATTGGAATTCCCGAACGCCCGTCCGTTGGTTCAATAAGGGCGCGAATGCGTTGCATTCGCAAACATGCCCATGCGACCAGCTCTAATGGGGGACCAGCAGATGGACTACCGAGGCATTCCGACGGACCGTTTCACCATAATCCCGCGCAAAAGCGGCCGGCTCACGGGCGTCTGCGCCTGGGCGCTGATGGTCGTGGCGCTGTCCGGCCACGGGGCGGCGGCCCAGCCCGATCCGGCTGTCCAACCGTCTCCCAAGCCGGTGCAATCAGGACAGGTCCGCGCGGAACAGGCCCCTGAAAAAGCCCAGGCGGATGTCCGCGACTTCGACATCCCGGCCCAGCCGCTGGCCGAGGCGTTGATCCTGTTCGGCCGTCAGGCGGGATTGCAGGCGACCGCCGACGCGCCCCTGGTCGCGGGCCTGACCAGTCGTTCGGTTAAGGGAGAAATGACCTGGCGTCAGGCATTGAACGCCATGCTCCAGGGCACGGGCATCACCTTCCGCATGAACGGCGATATGGTGGCGTTGGAGAAACCGGATGCCGGCGGTAGCCGTATAATCTTGGGCACGGTTTCGGTGGAGGGCCGGGGTGGGGCTGTCTCGCCCACGCAAGATCCGGCACAGGGATACAAGGCGGATTTCGCATCGACTGCAACGCGCGTGTCCGTGCCTATCCAGGAAACGCCGTCGTCGATCAATGTCATCACTGAAGATTTGATGAAAGATACGTTTTCACGGTCGCAAGGCGATGCCTTGGAGAGCGTCAGTGGCGTGACGCGAGGCAATCGGCGGTTGGGGAGATCTGAAGACATCGTCATGCGCGGCTTCCGGTATCAATCGGGCGAGACCGTGGGGGCGGTCAAAAGCAACGGCCTGTCCGGGACCAGCCGGTTCGCGCCAGACCCGGCACTCGTCGTACGTTATGAAGTCCTCAAGGGCCCGGCGTCGATCGCCGGTGGAGCGTCGCAGCCGGGCGGCGTCATCAATCGCATCACCAAACGGCCGACGGCCGACGATCTGGCCGAGTTGAGCTTCGAAGGCGGCGCGTTCGATCTGAAGCGTGGCGTCGCTGATCTGGGTGGCACCTTGATAGACGACGACACTCTGCGGGCCCGCATAATCATGGCGGCCGAAGAAGGCGGCGAATACATCGACGAGGTCGATGCCCGTCAGTTCACGTTCTCTCCCTCGCTTGAGGTCGATACTTTCGATGGGTCCGGAAAACTGTTCCTGACGTCCTATTATCAGCGGTTCGACGGCTCCAGTTATTCGGGCGGACCGCTTCTTGCCGACGGTGGCATTCCGGGCAACGCGCCGAGCGTGAACCTCGGCTGTCTGGACAAGGACACCTGCGGGGCGTTCACCGACGTTGTCGAAAAGAACGCCGAGTTCCACTACGACCATGCCTTTCGGGACGATCTCAGCGTATCGGTGAAAGGCCGCTATCTGAAATCAAACATCACTAGTCTGAACCTGACGCCTTTCGGCAACACCAACAATTCGACGACGATCTGGGCCGGTTATTCCAGGCAGAATGCCGAAACGATGGCCACCGAGGCCACCGTGAAAAAGGCCGTCCGAGCGTTCGGACGGACCCATGAATTCGTCGGCGGTTTCGACCTGCTGTCGACGCGAACGACCAACGGCACCAACTGGAAATCTCTCGGCGCGCAAAGCATCCTCAACCCGACGACGTTCTATTCGGCGTCGCGCGCCGATTTCGGCGACCTGACGAACAACGAGACGGAACTCGAACAACAAGCGATCTTCGGCCAAGCCGTGCTCCGCCCTCTCGACCGGGTGACGGTCGTTCTCGGTGGACGACACGACTGGGCGGACGTCAGCCACATCACGTCGACGGCGCATAACGGGGACGACCTCGCGGAATGGACGATGCGCGCCGGAACTTCGGTCAAGGTCATGGACGGGGTGAACGTTTATGGCGGTTATCAGCAATCCTTCGTGCCTAATGCGACGGATGTGGACCTGAGCGAAAACCTGTTGCCGTCGGAAACTGCGCAAAACTACGAAATCGGCGCGAAGTTCGACTTTATGGACGGTCGGATGTCGCTGACGTCGGCGCTGTTCCGGACATACCGACAGAATGTCTCGACTCCAGATCCCGACGCGCCAACCGGGTCCAGCGCCAAGATCGCCACCGGTGAGCAGCGCCACCAAGGGGTCGAATTCGACCTGACAGGCGAAGTCACCCCGGGCTTGCGCCTGAATGCGAACTTCTCCTGGGCGGACATCGAGATCACGAAGAGCAACACGGCCGGTGAGAAAGGTAACGCGCCGTTTCGCACACCGCTTAGTTATTACGGCCGTGTCTTCGCCACATATCAGTTCCAATCGGGCCCCATGGAAGGTTTTGGGTTCGGTGGCGGGGTTTACTTCCATAGCGGCTATAACCTGGATGCGCTGGGAGGTGCCGAGAGCGCCGCCTACCAACGTTTCGACCTTGTTGGGTTTTATCGCGGGTTGGAAAACGTTGAATTCCAAGTCAATGTACGAAACCTGACGAACAATACCTATCTGGAGGCGCCGGGGAACGCCAGTTCCTACAACCAGTTCGGGGCACCTTTAGGGGTCTTTGTCGGCTTGAACGTCCGGCTTTGAGGTCGCGGAGGGCAGAGATTTCTCAACAACACTGCGTCCTGGATGGCTTGGTGTGCCGATAAGTCGCGTGCAGGCTCTTGACGGCATTCTGAAAACGGGGACGATGGGGCCGGGCAAAATCAAGCCCGCAAGAAACGCCAGCCCGCAGGAAACACCATGACCGATCTGGAATTCGCGGCCCGCATGGACCGCATCGAAACCTCGCCCTCCGCCGTGATGACGCAGCGCGCCCGCGAAATGAAGGAAGCGGGGCGGGACATCATCTCTCTGTCCTCGGGCCAGCCCGATTTTCCGACCCCCGACCACGTGATGGAAGCGGCGATCCGGGCCATGCGCGAGGGGCAGACGACCTATACCCCCATCGCCGGGACCAACGCGCTGAAGGACGCCATCATCGCCAAGTTCAAGCGCGAGAACGGCCTGGACTACACGCGCGACCACATCATCGTCGGCAACGGCGCCAAGCAGGTGATCTTCAACGCCTTTACCGCCGGGACCGACGACGGGGACGAGGTCATCCTGCCGGCGCCCTACTACGTGGCCTATATCGACATGATCAAGTTCGTGGGCGGTGTGCCGGTCATCGTGCCCTGCGCGGAAGACCAGGATTTCAAGCTGACGCCGGACCAGTTGCGGGGGGCGATCACGCCGAAGACGCGCTGGCTGCTCCTCAACTCGCCCAACAACCCGACGGGGGCGGTCTATGAAGAGGCCGATCTGCGCGCCCTTGCCGATGTGCTGCTGGAATATCCCCGCGTCGGCATCATCGCCGACGACATCTACGAGCATATCGCCTTCGACGGGTTGAAGTTCGCGACCATCGCCAAGGTGGAGCCCAAGTTGTTCGACCGCACGGTGACCGTCAACGGCGTGTCCAAGGCCTTTGCCATGACCGGCTGGCGCATCGGCTATGCCGGGGCCCATCCGTCCCTGGTCAAGCAGATGATCAAGCTGCAGTCCCTGGTCACCGTGGGCGCGGCCTCGGTCAGTCAGGCTGCCGCCGTGGAAGCCCTCAACGGGCCGCAGGACTATGTCGCCGAACGCTCCAAATCCTTCGAGGAGCGCCGCGATCTGGTCGTTTCCATGCTTAACCAGGCGTCGGGCATTTCCTGCCCCGTGCCCAAGGGCGCGTTCTACGTCTATCCCAACTGCGCCGGGGTGATCGGCAAGACCACGCCGTCGGGTCAGGTCATCGAAAACGATCGGGATTTCGTCATGTATCTGCTGGAATCGGAAGGGGTTGCCACGGTCCACGGCGGGGCCTACGGGGTGTCGCCTTATTTCCGCATTTCCTACGCGGCGGCGATCGAGGAACTGACCCAGGCCTGCGAGCGCATCCAGCGCGCCTGCGCGGCGTTGCGGTAGGGGGGCTTCGTCCGTTAGGCTCTGCCCATGCGCGACGTAACCCTGACCTTCGACAATGGGCCCGAACCCGACGTGACGCCGGGGGTGCTCGATGTGCTGGCGCGGACCGGTGTGCCCGCCAGTTTCTTCGTTCTGGGCCACAAGATCGCCGACCCGGCCCGGCGCAAGCTGGCCGAGCGCGCGGCGGCCGAGGGGCACTGGATCGCCAATCATACCTATAGCCACGAAACCCCTTTGGGGAAGCTGCCGGGCCTCGACGTGCCCGAGGCCGAGATCGGCCGCACCCAAGCCCTGATCGGCGACCTTGCCCATCCCGACAAGTTCTTCCGACCGTTCGGCGGCGGCGGGGCGCTCGGCCCGCATCTGTTGAGCCGCCCGGTCGCGGACTATCTGATCGACGGCCGCTATACCTGCGTGCTGTGGAACGTCATCCCCCGCGACTGGGCGGAGCCGGAAATATGGGTCGAAACGGCGCTGGAGATCATTTCTCCACTTGACCACGCATTGATTGTGGTTCACGACCTGCCCACGGGCGCCATGGCGCATCTGGAGCGCTTCATCGGCCGCGTTCGGGACGCGGGCGGCGCCTTCCGCCAGGACTTTCCAGAGAATTGCGTGCCGCTCCGCCGGGGGCGGATTACGGGCGATTTCGGCGCCTGCGTCACCGAGACGGCCGGTGCCGCCTGAGCCGCAGACCCGGTCGACACGGGACCAGCACACAAAATTGAACCCCGGCGGCATCCCCAAGGAATGCCGCCCATTTGCAAAGTGAAAGAGACGGACATGCCGACCAAAAGTGCGACGAATGAAGCCAAGGCGAAACTTGTCGTGCGCCATGCACGGGCAGCCGACGTGTCGGCGGTCCAGAAGCTGTATAAGAAGGTCTATCCCGGCATGTCCGCCTATTCGACGGACCAGCTGCGCGGCCAGATCAACAATTTCCCGCAAGGCCAGTTCGTCGCCACCTACGAGGACGAGATCGTCGGCTATTGCGCCACCTTCCGCATTGCCGAGGCGATCGCCTTCGCTGCCCATACCTGGTGGCAGATCACCGGCAACGGCTTCGCCTCGCGCCACGATCCGGCCGGGGATTGGCTGTACGGCATGGAGGTCTTCGTCGATCCCGAGTTCCGGGGGCTGCGCATCGGGCAGCGGCTGTATGCGGCGCGCAAGGCGCTGGCGACGGAACTGCATCTGAAGGGAATCGTGTTCGGCGGCCGTATCCCGGGCTATGCCCGGCGGTCCAAGAAGATCGGCTCGCCCCGCGCCTATGTGGACGCGGTGGCGGCCAAGAACCTTCGGGATTCCGTGCTCGGATTCCAGCTTCGCAACGGGTTCGAAATTTATGGTGTGCTGGAAAACTATCTGCCGTCGGATAAGGAATCCGGCGGCCATGCGGCGCATCTGGTGTGGCGCGACCCGAAATACATCGCGCCCGAACCGGTATCGTCGCGCCCAAGCAACCGTTCCGTCGACACGGTCCGCGTCAGCCTGGTTCAGTATCAGCAGCGGCGGGTCAAATCGTTCGAGGAATTCGCCGCCCAGGTGGAATACTTCGTCGATGTGGTCGCCGACTATAAATCCGATTTCGTGGTGTTCCCCGAACTGTTCACCCTGCAATTGCTGTCGATCGAGAACGAACAGATTCCGGCGTCGGAAGCCATTGCCCATCTGACCCGCTATACCGAGCCCCTGAAGGAGCTCTTGAGCGGCCTCGCCGTCAGCTACAACATCAACATCATCGGCGGGTCGCACCCCTCGCGCGAAGAAAACGGCGATATTCGGAACACCTGTTACGTCTGCCTGCGCGACGGCTCCATCCATCGTCAGGACAAGATCCACCCGACGCCCAACGAACGCTACTGGTGGCATATCCAGGGCGGGACGGAGGTCTCGACCATCATGACCGACTGCGGGCCGATCGGCGTCAACATCTGCTACGATTCAGAATTTCCGGAACTGTCCCGCCATCTGGTCGACCAGGGGGCGCAGATTCTGTTCGTGCCGTTCTGCACGGACGAGCGGCAAAGCTACATGCGCGTGCGCTACTGTGGGCAGGCGCGGGCCGTGGAAAACCAGATGTTCGTGGTGCTGGCCGGCAACGTCGGCAACCTGCCCAATGTCGACAACATGGACATCCAATACGCACAAAGCTGCATCCTGACGCCCTGCGACGTCGCCTTCGCCCGTGACGGCATCGCCGCCGACACGACGCCCAACGTGGAAATGGTCGCCTTCGCCGATTTGCGGCTGGACAACCTGAAGACCGCGCGCCATTCCGGCACGGTGCAGAATTTGAAGGACCGGCGTTTTGATCTTTACCGCATCGATTGGCGGGGCGATCACGACTAGGGGCGGTGGCGTTCCGCCTCAGGCGGCGATGCGGCGCCCGAAGCGGTCTTGCACAAAGGCCGTGATTTCGTCGAACCGGCAGCCGGCGCGGACCACCGTGTAATCACGGAAATCGATGATGGTCGACGACAACCCCTGGTCGTTGGCGTCGCGGCAGCGTCCGTGGTCGATCACGATGTCGGCGGCGGCCACCACCTCGGGCTCGATCTCGGCGACCGTGTATTTGGAGCCCGACAGCGACTGATTCGCGCTGGAGCCGAACACCGGTGTGCTGCGGCTGTGGCTCAGTGCGGCCAGGGCGTTGTGCAGCGGCCCCGCGTTCAGCAGCATGTCCATGGTCGGCCCCTTGGTCGAGGTTTCCAGCACAAAGGGTTCGACGCTGTTCAGCAGCGGATGATCCCGCCGGTAGTCCGCGACGATGGAAAACGGCAGGTCGGCGTCTTCGATCAGGGCCTGGCGGATGGCCTGGGCCTCGTCGTCCAGCACGTGCAGATCGGCCGAGGCCGCCGCCCCCCCGAACATCCCCGACGGCTTCTCGAAACTGCGGCGCTTGACCTCGAAGATGCGGCGGATGGCGTCCTCCGTCCGGCCCAGGATGGCATAGGCGACGTTCAGCGGAATGATCGCGATGCCGCCGCGGTCAAGCACATCCATGACGTCGCGGGCTTCCTGTTCGACATCATGGCCGATGGGGTTGTCGGTGGTGGGGGTGGTCGTGGGCATGATCAGGGGCTCGCATGGTCTGGGGTGGACGGGGCGCCAGTCGATCATGCCGGGGATGATGGGACAAATAGAAATATGTGAACGATATATCGGGAAATGAGATCGGGAGGGGAGGTGATCCTAAATGATGGTTCAGGCCTTAAAGCAATTTTCGCGGTGCCAGCTAAGAAAGCGAGGATGCGGCCTATCTGCGGGCCGTAGCGGCGGAGTGGCTTGACCTGTTTTGTTAATGAAGGACTTCACACTGTCGATATCGTTGACCTGTCGGGAAATAAGAATTTCTAAGTCGTCCGTTAGACTGATCAACCCACGGTCAAACATCCAATGCGCGGTGCCTGACAGGGCGATTCCATTGTTGATGATGTCGGGGCCGTCATACTGCACTGGCCGAATGTGCGCCGCGTCGACCTCGGCCCGTCCCCCACCGTTGATGAACTTAAAACCTGTGATCGCACAGCGCGCATCGTAGGCGCGCAGTACGATCTGCCGGAATGTTCTGTCGCGCACAATGCGGCTTGTTAGTTGTTGGAAGCGCTCCCTTTCCGATTCGCCAGTGTAGAGTGTTTGCGCTTCAGCTAATCCGGGTGCGGTCTGTTCTGTCCCAAGGCGTGGCAGGATTTGATCGTTCTGATCTAACCCGTATTCAATGATGCGTAAAAAATCTGCCGGTGAGATCGGCCTGACAGCGGATTGGGTTCGGCCCGATAAGCGGCCATGTTCGTTGAGCAAACCGCGTTCGATTGGGCCGCTGTTATCGCTAAACGGAACCGGGCGGGCGAAGTCGAGGTAGCTTCCCGGCTCGATCACAGCGAGGAACATGTCAGGGGCTTTTGGGTCTGGAATGATCTCTTGAAGGCGTGCAATCGCGAAATAGCCGCGCGTATTGCTCAGCCGGACTGTCGTCGTAGATAGAATCCGGACGCAACATGAAGACGCAATAGCCCATTCCTTGAACCTAGCTGACGTCCGCAATTCTGCCAATGGATGGTCTACAGGCCGTCGGGTTGTTATTTTGCGGGGGTCAAATTTATATTCCTGACAGGGAATTTCCGTAGGGAGTTCAGGGAGGCATCCTACACGCGGATGCCCGTCGGTTCGTCCGGCAGCCGGTCGTTCCACAGCGTATCGTCGTAATACTTGTTGAGTTTGATTGTTGTATTCGGATCAATGAGGACGCCGGGGCCGAGCCCCCGTCGCTTGCTTCCTCCTGCCTGCGACCAGCGGCAGGCATCCAGGCCGAAACGCCGTTTCCCAAGAGCTGTGACCTTGCTCAGGCTGCGGACGATCTGCTCGGCAAGGCGTTTCAGATCGTCGTTCAGGCAGGGGAAGCAGACGGAAATATTACCTTCCGCCATCAGCGGCGGATCGAACGCCCATTTCTTGGTCGGATCGGGCCATTCCCAGGCGGATCGATGAAAATATCCATAGATTGCCGAACCGATGATGGGATAGTCGAAATCGAAATTTCGTGCCCATTCCGCCAACTGGTGCGGCTCGGGGATCGTGAGATACACCTGCCATTCATTTGACGCCGGAATGTTGGGTATCCGGTGCATTTGCGAATTGGCGCGCCCGCCATACTCATAGAATATGATGTCGGGGATGAGCTCGGTTAGCACACGGCTGTAGGCGAGCTCATCCCGCTCCGTCATCACGAAATCCAGCCTTCGAAAGCAAGTGTCGCCGTGTCTCCTGCTCATGCGGCGAGGATACAGGCGTTAGTTGCCTTTGGAACGCTTATTGTACTTTCCCATTTGTACACCTTTGGGAATTAGGATGACGTTAACGTTCTTGCCTGACCGGCGAATTCGGTCGGCGGCATCCAATTCCTTTTGCGTTACCTTCCCTGTCTTTGGGTCCACGTCGACAGTTTGGAAGTGAACCCATTTACCGGATGGGGTCTTAAAGGAGAGGTCAACGAACGTCCCGCCTGACCGACCATCGCCGCCAAACGTTTTGGTGACGCTAGGAATCCAATATTCGGGGCTAAGTCCGCCTTTTTTTCGGTCGGCCCCACCCCCTTCGTGTGTCCAATCGGGGTGAGTCTTTTCGATCCAGGTCTGGATCCTCTCGATCTCAGCTTTCGTTTGGAAATTGCCGCGGCGATCTTCCACGATCATCCCAGATGTCTGCAGGTCTTCGTCCGGCACGGGAAGGATGAAGATCGTCGACTTGGATGTTTCAGGGATCGGCTGAGAAAGATCGGATAGTTCAATGGGCTTGCTCGGGCTTTCTGTCCGGTCCGGAAGTGGCGTGTCGGGCGGCTCATATCTCGGTGGCGGCGGAAATGCCGGGGCGATATCGGTCCGCTCGGGGGCGGTCTGATTCTGACCCTCTTTCGACACTCGTCCCATCAGCGCGCCGGCCGCGCCTGCGGTCGCGGCGCCGGTTGCCGTTCGGGCCGTTTGTCCAAGCAGCGTCCTTGCCGCGAGGCCAATCAGTGGAGGGATCAAGGTGACCGCCGGTGCCATGGTGACTTGGACGCCCTCAGGGGCGGGACGCCTTGGCCTCACCGAGGCTTCGGCACCCGGGCGTGCCGAGAGACTCGTCAGATGACGGTCCAAGGGAGAAGTGGGGTCGGGGGCGGGGCCGAGCAGGGACGTCGTGCTCGTGTCCTGTCGGTTGCTTGGGAACGCGGGTACCGACGCGTTTTCCAGGGCACTGTTCAAGCGTGCCAGCGTCGGCCCGTCCGGCTTCATGACGCCGTCCTCCGTTAGGCCTTCGGCGCGTTGGAACGATTTCACGGCCTCGATCATGGGCCGGTCCGGGTATGGGTCGAAACCGCCGTCGGGTGTCTCCAGATGGCCCAGGCTGGCCAGGGTCTGCTTGGTGATGAGGGTGTCGGCCAGGTCCATGTCATAGGCCTCGCCGATGGTCTTGTTCAGGCGGAAAG
This sequence comes from bacterium SCSIO 12827, assembly GCA_024397995.1. Taxonomy (NCBI): domain Bacteria; species bacterium SCSIO 12827. The sequence continues at coordinate 795,307 of CP073746.1, forward strand.
GGGGGCGCATGGGCGTCTCCTCGCGCGCCGACGTCGCGGAGGACCGGCGCGGCGATGCTGAGGCCGCGGCGGCGCTCCGGTGCGACAATCGTCATGCGGGACGGGGAGGGCCGACCGGCGGGCCGGTTGCTGGAATTGTGTGGTTGGGAGTCGGGGCGTTGTCCGCTTGAGGGGTTGCCCCACCATCACGGCGGGACCCGGCGGGCGCTCTATGTTGCGACAATGGCGCGGCCTGCGGTCGATGTCAAGTATTTATTCCTATTCCAAGATGGAAAGTGGGCTCACCATTCCTGCCGATGCCGGTCCGGTGAGCCGATTTCCCGAAAAACTCCGACCAATCGCGCGTGCCCCAGGAAAAACACCTGACTTCCCCTGCCCGGGGCGGTATCCCGGGGTGGTGGCGCCGGTTCGCCTGCATCGGGCGGGCCGCCTGCGGACATTTTACGGAACAGCCTTAACGCATATGAACATGGACGCGATCCCCCACCAGGCCCAGGCCGAAGACCTGCTGCATGCCGTGTTCGGGCTGCAGGCGTTCCGCCCGGGGCAGGCGGAGATCGTCGGGCGGTTGTTGGCGCGGCGGAATGCGCTGGTCGTCATGCCGACGGGGGCGGGCAAGTCGCTGTGCTATCAGATCCCGGCCCTGGTGTTCGATGGCCTGACGGTGGTGATCTCGCCCCTGGTCGCCCTCATGGACGATCAGGTCGCGGCCCTGCGCGCCCTTGGCGTCGATGCCGCCTGCATCCATTCCGGGCGCGAGCGCGACGCCAACGTGGCCGATTGGAAACGGGTGCAGGGCGGGGCCTGCAAGCTGCTCTATCTGTCGCCGGAGCGGCTGATGACCGAGCGCATGATCCGCGCCCTGCAGAAGATCGGCCCCGACATGTTCGTGGTCGACGAGGCCCATTGCATTTCCAAATGGGGCATGAACTTCCGCCCGGAATACGAGGCCTTGTCGCACCTCAAGGACGCCTTTCCCGATGCCGTGTTTTCGGCCTTCACCGCCACCGCCGACGAGGCGACCCGCCGCGACATCGCGGCCAAGCTGTTCGCCGGCCGGGGCGAGATCATCGTCCACGGCTTCGACCGGCCCAACCTGCACCTTGCGGTCGAACCGAAGGCCGATTGGCGGCGTCAGCTGTTGGATTTCATCGGCGCGCGGGCGGGGCAATCGGGCATCGTCTATTGCCTGTCCCGCCGCCTGACGGAAGAGGTCAGTGAATTCCTCAACGACAGCGGCCACCGGGCCCTGCCCTATCACGCGGGCCTGTCGGCCGAGGTGCGCCGCGACAACCAGGAAGTCTTCATGGCCGAGGACGGCGTGGTCATGGTCGCCACCATCGCTTTCGGCATGGGCATCGACAAGCCGGATATCCGCTATGTCTTTCACCTCAACCTGCCGGGCAGCATGGAAGCCTATTACCAGGAAATCGGCCGCGCCGGGCGCGACGGCGCGGCGGCGGACGTGAAGCTGATCTACGGTCTGGACGATATCCGCATGCGCCGCCAGTTCATCGACCAGGACGGCGAGGACGACGATCATCGGCGGCGCGAACACAAGCGCCTGGATGCCCTGCTCGCCTATTGCGAGGCGACGACCTGCCGGCGGGTGACGCTGCTGTCCTATTTCGACGAGGCAACGGAACCTTGCGGCAATTGCGACATCTGCCTGGACCCGCCGAAACTGATCGACGCGACGCCCCAGGCGCAGATGCTGTTTTCCGCCGCGCTGCGCACGGGCCAGGCCTTCGGGGCGGCCCATCTGATCGACATTCTAAGGGGGGCGGCGACCCAGAAGATCAAGGACCGCGGCCATGACCAATTGCCGACCTACGGCGTCGGCGCGGCCCATGCCAAGGGCTATTGGCAGAGCTTCATCCGCCAGGCCCTGGCGGGGGGGTATCTCTCGGTCGATATCGACGGCTACGGCAGCCTGAAGCTGACCGAACGGGCCGAGGCGGTGGTGAAAGGCGAGGGCGAGTTCCTGATCCGCGAGCCCGCCCCCGGCAAGGCCGCGACGGCGCGCAGTCGCACCGGGCGCGGGGCCGTGCCTGACCTGCCGGCGGAGCTTGCCGGTCTGCTCGCCAATCTGAAGAAGCTGCGCCAGGAACTGGCCAAAGCGCGCGGCGTGCCGGCCTATGTCGTGTTTTCCGACGCGACGCTCCGTGAAATGTGCCTGAGCCGCCCCGCCACCCTGGAACAGATGGCCGACATCAACGGCGTCGGCCCGAAGAAGCTGGAAGAATACGGCCTGATGTTCCTGGAACGCCTGTCCGCCGGGGCGGAAGCCTAGCGCCGAACCATTATAAGGGGCGGCGGGTGCCGGTGGTGGCTTATGTACTGCCGTAGGTCCGCTGTAGGGGGCCTTTCCGCGCCGCGGCTTCGGTGAGGTGCTGGCGCATGTAGTAGGATGCCGCGACGGGGTCGCCCTGACGCAGTAGGCCGATGAGCTCCAGATGGCCGGAAAACTGATCGTAGACCCGTTTGCGGTCGACGCTGGAGCGGATTTCCAGAAGACGGCGCAGGCGGTTTACCCGGACAAGGGCCTGATGGAAGAAGATGTTTCCCGAAAGCTTGATGATCGCCTCGTGGAAATGCAGGCCGACAAGGACCAGACGGTCGGCCGTTTCGGTTTCGACCAGGCCGTCGAGGTAGCGTTCCTGAATGCGCTGCAATTCGTCCAGAACCTTGAAGTCGAGTTCGAAGGTGGGCTCCAGGAGGGCGGCCGGTTCGATCGCCGCGCGGAAGCGGTAGACCTGCTCAAAGGCTTCCGGCGTGTTGACCACGGGCAGGAGGGTCCAGCCGTAGCCCGGTTTGCGTTCGGCCCAGCCTTCATTGGTCGCGCGGAACAGGGTGCTGGTGATTTCCGACCGTTTGACGTCGTAGTGCTGCAACAGGAATTGTTCCGTCACATCCTGGGATATCCGCCCGGCGACCCAGTCGTCGGCCAGGCGGAAATAGAAATCCGATGCGGATGAGGGTTCCTTGAGATCCTTGATCTTGGCCGGAGGCGGGGTGTCCGCGACGGTGTAGCCGCGGTTCGGCCGGTGTTCGGCGATGCCGCTGTCGGCAAGGATCTTCAAGGCCTTCAGAACGGGCGTGCGCGAGACCCGCAAATCGCTGGCCAGCCATTGGGCGTTCAGCTTGTCCCCCGGCATGAATTCGCCGCCGCGAATTTTGCCCAGAATGTCACGGGCAAGCCGGCCGCTGAGTGTTCGTTCGGCCATGCTGTCGGTTCTCCCCCGGTTGTGCGAATGGCGGTTTCAAATACCCGAAATCATCCTGGGTGAACATAAGGGCCGGTCATCAGCACTTTACAAAATGTTTTTCTTGTGATGAATATGCAAAATAACCCTTGGCAGCGCAGGCTGCCAGTGAAAAAGACCAACAAGCCGGGCGACGCAAGACCCGGTTCGGAGGAGCAGACTTGTCCCATCCCAAAGGTGACGGACCGCGCGGTCCGGCGGAGAAAGAGGGCGCGCAGCGGTTCGCCTGCGATCCCCTGCATGCATTCGTAACGGATGTATTCGTTCATCACGGTCTGGACCGTGAGGATGCCGGTTATTGCGCCGACGTTCTGATCGCCGCCGACGCCCGCGGGGTTTGGTCCCACGGCGTCGCCCGCGTCGGCATGTATTGTGGTCGGCTTAAGGCCGGTGTCGCCAAGGCCCATCCGGACATCAAGATCGATCATGTCGCCGACGCCGCGGCCCTGGTCGATGGCGACGACGGCCTGGGACTTGTCGTCGCCCGCCGCGCCATGGAAGAGGCCATCGAAATTTCCGGCCGCACCGGCATCGCCATGGTCGGGGTCAAGAACAGCGGCCATTTCGGCATGGCCGCCCATTACACGCAGATGGGCACCGATGCCGGCCGGCTGACGTGGCTGTACACCAACGCGTCACCGGCTCTGCCGCCGTGGGGTGGGCGCAGCCAGTTGTTCGGCACCAACCCGTTTTCCTTCGGCGCGCCGACCAAGGCGGGCGAGGCGCCGTTCCTGATCGATATGGCGATGTCCGTGGTCGCGCGCGGCAAGCTGAAATTCGCGGCCCAGCGCGGCGATCCCATCCCCGAGGGCCTGGCGCTGGATAGAGACGGCCGCCCGACAACCGACGGCATGGCGGCGTTCAACGGCGTCGTGCTGCCGTTCGGCGGGGTCAAGGGGGCGGCGATGTCGTGGATGATGGACGTGGTCGGCGGCGTCTTCACCGGGGCCGGTCATGCGGGCTCCATCGCCAATCCGTTCAAGGAATTGGACCGGCCGCAGAACGTGGGTCATCTGATCGTCGTCGCCCGGGCGGACCTGTTCCAGCCGCTGGAGAATTTCTTCGAGGCCATGACGAAAACCACGAACACGGCCAAGAATTCGCCCCGCGCGGAAGGGGTCAACGAGATCTATGCCCCCGGCGAGATCGAGGCCAACAAGGTTGCGGAATCCGCCCGGCAGGGCGTGCCCCTGTCGCCGGACGTGATCGCCGATCTTCAGGACCTGGGCCGCGCGGCGGACGTCGCCTGGCCGTTCGATGATGCCGGACGGACGGTGGCCGCGGAATGACGCGGCCGACCCGAATGGAACAGGGCTAGGAGACCCCACGATGTTCGCAGCGCCACCAGAGCTCAAAACCGAGGTGTTTGCCCGCCTGCCCGAGAAGTATCGGGTCAAGGATCGGATTTCCGAATGGGCTTTCGGCAAGGAAAACCCCAACCTGCATTCGTTTTTCGAAGGGCCCAGCTTCGATCGTGACGGCAACTTGCTGGTCACCGATATCCCGTTCGGGCGGGTGTTCCGCATCACGCCGGACGGTGAATTCGACCTGGTCGCGGAATACGACGGCGAACCGAATGGCATGGCCATCGACGCCGAAGGACAATTGTTCCTGGCCGACCACAAGAACGGCATCGTCAAGGTCGACCCGCGTACGGGCGACGTCACCTACGTGCTCAAGCGTCTGCGCCGCGAGGGCTTCAAGGGGTTGAATGATCTGGTGTTCGACGCCAAGGGCAACCTGTACTTCAACGACCAGGGGCAGACCGGGATGCAGGATCCGACCGGCAAGGTCTATCGCCTGAACCGGGATGACACGGTCGACTGCCTGATCGATACGGTGCCCAGCCCCAACGGCATGACCTTCAGCCCCGACGGCAAGATCCTCTATGTCGCCGTCACCCGGGCCAATCAGGTCTGGCGCCTGCCGATCCACGGCGACGGCAGTTCGACCAAGGCCAGCATCTTCCTGCATATGCAAGGGGGGCACACGGGCCCCGACGGTATCGCCGCGGACGTCGACGGCAACGTTGTCGTCTGTCAGTGCGGCACGGATTCCGTCTGGTTGTTCAGCAAGTTCGGCGAACCCCTTTACCGGATCCGGTCCTGCGCCGGGCATGACCTGACCAATGCCGCCTATGGCGGGCCGGACAACAAGCGCCTTTACATCACCGAAGCCTCGACGGGCCAGATTTTGGTCGCTGACCTGGACGTTCCCGGCCTGCCGACCTACGCGCAGCAGACGGCGGGGTAAGGCCTTCCGGTCTCCACGACAGCCCGCGGCGGAGCCTTCCCGAGTGCCGCCGCGTGCAGCAAACCAAGTCTCGGGGTTCATTCAGGCATCAAATCTTCAAAGGGAGGATAAGCATGCGTTTCCATAAAACTCTGATCGCCGGTGCCGCGGCCCTGGCGGTCACCGCGAGCGGTCTGGCCACGCCGGTCAAGGCCGACGAAATCGTCATCAGCGCCGTTTCCCCGACCAGTGACGACTACGCCTTCGCCGTGGTCTGGTCGAACCTGCTGATCAAGGCCGGCAGCAAGCACAAGATGACCGTGGTCGACAACGGCACGGCCGGCGGCGTGCGCAAGCTGGCCCAAGGCAAGGTCGACATCGCCATGATCGGCGCGCCGCATTTCAAGGATGCGACCCAGAAGGCCGGCAAATTCAAGAAGGACCCGGACGCCCTGGTCGCCAAGTACAAGAAGATGAAGGCCCTGTTCGCCCTTCAGACGGCGGCCGCGCAATATGTCTTCAAGGCCGATCAGAACGTGAAGACCTTCTCTGACTTCAAGGGCAAGAAATTCTCCATCGGCCGTCCCGGCGGCAACGGCGGCCGCGTGACCCAGACCATGCTGAAGGTCCACGGCATCGACATGGAAAAGGAAACGGGCGGCGTCTACATGAAGTACGCACCGGCGCTCGACCAGATGGCCAACGGCTCCATGGACGGCGCCTTCGTGTTCGGCGGCATTCCGCACGCCGCCATCGACAACGCGTCCCGCAAGATGGAACTGAAATTCGCCTCGCCCGAACCGGAGAAGATGGCCGAGTTCCGTAAATCCATCACCAACGGCGAATTCTATGTGCTGAAGCATATCCCCGCCGAAACCATCGAGAAGGCCTATGAGGGCCGGGTCAAGGCGAACGGCGACCAGTATTTCTGGGCTTTTCCCTTCATGTGGGTGGTCCACGACACCATGCCGGAAGAGGTCGCCTACGATCTGACCAAGACCGTTTGGGAAAACGTCGCCGAGGTCAACAAGACCAGCCTGGCGCTGTCACTGATCAAGCGTGAAGTGGCGATCGAAGGCCTGTCGGTGGACCTGCACCCCGGTGCGGCGAAATACTTCAAGGAAATCGGTCTTCTGAAGTAAGACCGACGCGTAATTGGTAGGGCGGGCGAGAGTTTCATGGACAAATCGGTGAACCTGAAAAACCTATTCACGAATGCCTTGGGCGTGCCGGCGGATGCCGGCCCCGTCAAACGCCTGATGCATGTCCTTGGCGCTCTCGCCTGTTCGGCCATTACGGTCTTCATTCTCTACACCACGGCTTTCGGCCAACTGCCGGGGCCGGCGCAATACGCCGTCGTCCTGACCCTGGGGATGACCGCGATCTATTGTTTCTACCCCGGCCCGTCGCAGCAAGTGAACGCGGGATTGGACAGCCTGTTGTCCGTCCTGCTGGTCATCCTGACCGTGGCCAGCGGTCTTTATTACCTGGACCAGTACCAGGAGATCGCTTCTCTGCGGGAAGGCATCCCGACACCCTGGGATCTGACCTGCTACGCCGTCGGCGTGTTTTGCGTGCTCGAAGCGGCGCGCCGGGTCGAAGGCTGGATTTTGATCGGTGTCGTCGCCGCCGCGTTCATCTACATGACCCACGGCGAATACATGCCGGGGCTTCTGCAGCACCGGCCGTTCTGGATTTCCGAGGTCCTGGAATATTCCTACAGTTATCAGGGCATTTTCGGCATCGCGCTCGGCGCCGTCGTCGACGTGGTTTTCGTCTTCGTCATTCTGGGCGTTGCGCTGCGGGTGTCCGGGGCCGGAGACTTCTTCAATTTCATGGCCATGCGCCTGACGCGCGGGCGCAAGTCCGGCCCGGCGCAATGCGCGATCATCGCCTCGGCGATGTTCGGCTCGATCAACGGCTCGGCCCCGGCCAACGTGTCAGCGACGGGGGTGCTGACGATCCCGATGATGCGGCGTGCCGGGTACCGCATGGAATTCGCCGGCGGGGTCGAGGCCAGCGCCTCCTGCGTCGGCCAGATCATGCCGCCGATCATGGGCGTCGGCGCCTTCATCATGTCGGAAATCACCGGCATTCCTTATTCCAAGATCATGCTGGCGGCGCTGGTGCCCGCCTTCCTGTTCATCATCTCGCTGATGATCGCCGTCGCTCTGCAGGCGGAAAAGCACGGCATCGAAAGCCAGGACGAAGAAACCGACACGGCAATGACGCCCGCGCGAAGGGCGCAGGCGGTGACTCTGGTGGCCGGGTTCGCGACCTTGATCGCCCTTTTGTTTCTCGGGTTCTCGCCGACCTTCTGTGGCCTTGCCGCGACCGGCGTGGTGCTGGCCGTGGCGCAGTTGTTCGCGGATACGCGTCTGGACCTTGGTAAGGCCGTTACCTTCATCGTCGACGGCGGGCGCGACGGCATCGCGGTGATGATCGCCTGCGCCGCCATCGGCATCGTCATCGCATCGTTCACTAGCACCGGTTTGGGGATCAAGCTGAACCAGATGATCGTCGCGGTGGGGGGGGACAGCCTGCTGGTCGCGTTGGTCCTGGCGGCGACCTGCTCGATCATCCTGGGGATGGGGTTGCCGACAGCGGCATCCTACCTGATGGTCGTGTTCGTTGCCGGGCCGGCGATCATGAACCTGGGCGTCGAGACGCTGCAGACCCATCTGTTCGTGTTCTACTACGCGGTGTTGTCGGCGATCACGCCGCCGGTGGCGTTGGCCGTGTTCGCCGCCGCAGCGATTGCGAAAGTCAGTCCGTTGAAGTTGGCGGCGCGGGCACTTCGCCTTTCCCTGGTCGCCTTCGTGCTGCCCATCGTCTGGGTCTACCATCCGGAAATCAACCTGCAGGACCTGAACGCGGAAACCTGGCTGCCGACGACCGCCTATATTCTGGCGCTGTTACTGGCGGTGATTGCCGCGACGGCGGGGCAGATCGGGTATTTCAAGGTTAGGCTCGGCTATATCGAGCGTGGGTTGATGTTGGCGGGGGCGGCGGCCATCGTCGCGCACGAAACCCCGGTGATTCTCACGGGTGTCGTGGCTGTCACGGCGTTGCTGGGATTCGCCTGGTTGCGTGGCGCCCGGGCGGCGTCCTGAAGCGCCCTGCCTTACCGGGGATTTAAACCCGCAAACATCAGCGCTGTTGACGTCATCGCGGCGTCTGGGCGCTAGCGCCACACGGCGGCAAATCCGGCAAGGCCCGTCTAGGTCGCCGTTCAGCCCCTTTGAAGTCGATTTCCAGTTCGCCTTGGCGCTGCGTGCCGGCCAGCATCGCGTTTCCAGCACAATCCAGCCACCTCTTGAGGCTTTGGCCTTTGCAATGCTGGGCGGGCGTGTGTGGGCAGATCAGATAACCAAGTGCCCCTTTGTAATTAAAAGGGGGCTTTGGCGGTGGAAACAGTCCCAAGCGAACTGGTCTCGGGCCGCTCCTTAGTTTGATATCCCTGATCTATAGGGAAAATACAGGGAATTTTTCTGGAGATCGCCCATTGCGGTCAAACTGGCTCCCCAGAGATGGCAGGAGACCTGCGGTAGCAAGAGAAATTCCCTAAAAACGATAACAGTGAAAATTCCTGTTTCACCAGGGAAGCCGCCAGCAGGATCAGGTGTCCAATTTCATCAGTCAATGTCGGTAAAATAACTGAAAGCTGACGAACCAAATTTCGAATTTGATTATCCGCTTTTGACCCGGAGCGGACATCGCATTCTTGCGTCTAGATCCTCTCCTTGGCCAACCGAACGCCTTTCACCGCCGCATAGACGGCTGGAATGACCACCAGGGTAAGGAGCGTCGAGGACACCATGCCGCCGATCATCGGCACGGCGATGCGCTGCATGACCTCGGAGCCGGTGCCGTCGCTCCACAGGATCGGCAGCAGGCCGGCCATGATGGCAACCACGGTCATCATCTTGGGCCGGACCCTCTCGACAGCACCTTCCATGATGGCGTCATAGAGGTCGGCCCTCGTCAGCGGCCGACCCTCGACTTCTGCAACCTTGCGGTGGGCCGCTAGCGCGTGATCCAGGTAGATCAGCATGATGACGCCTGTTTCCGCCGCGACACCGGCCAATGCGATAAAGCCGACGGCTACGGCGACGGACAGGTTGAAACCCATCCACCACATGAGCCATAGCCCACCCACAAGGGCAAAGGGCAACGACAGCATGACGATCAAGGTCTCCGTCATGCGCCGGAAGTTCATGTAGAGCAGTAGCACGATGATGAGCAGGGTCAGCGGCACGACGATGGCGAGGCGCTTCTTGGCCCGCTCGTAGTATTCGAACTGGCCGCTCCACACGGCGTAGTACCCGGCCGGGAAGCTGACCCTCTCGGCCACTGCTTTCCGGGCGTCGGCAACATAGCCGCCTAGATCACGTTCACGGGCATCGACGTAGATGTACGCGGCCAGTTGAGCGTTCTCCGTGCGGATCGAGCCGGGCCCCCGGTTGAGCTTTACTTGGGCAACCTGGCCGAGCGGCACGGAGGCACCATTTTTCAACGGCACCAGAACTTCCCGCGCGATGGCCTGCGGGTCGGAACGCAGGTCACGGGGATAGCGGACGGACACGGCGTATCGCTCCCGGCCTTCAACCGTCGTGGTCACCGTCTGGGCGCCCAGCGCAGAGGCGACGACCTGCTGCACGTCACCGATCATCAGGCCATAGCGCGCCAGCTCGCCTCGGTCCGGCACGATATCCATGTAGTATCCGCCGATGATGCGCTCGGCAAAGGCGCTCGACGTGCCGGGAACCGTCTTGATCGCCGCCTCGATCTCCCGCGCCAGGCGCTCGATCACCGCCAAGTCCTGGCCGATCACCTTGACTCCGACGGGCGTGCGAATGCCGGTCGCCAACATGTCGATGCGTGCCTTGATGGGCATGGTCCAGGCGTTGGACACGCCGGGGAACTGTAGAGCCTGGTCCATTTCCTGGATCAGCTTGTCGGAAGTCATGCCGGACCGCCATTCCGACTTTGGCTTCAGGTTGATGACCGTCTCGAACATCTCCGTCGGCGCCGGGTCGGTAGCCGTCGCGGCGCGGCCGGCCTTGCCGAACACGCTGGCGACCTCCGGGAAGGTTTTGATGATGCGATTCTGGAGTTGGAGAAGCTCCGCCGACTTGGTGATCGACAGGCCCGGGAGGGTCGTCGGCATGTACATGATGGTGCCTTCGTCCAGGTTGGGCATGAACTCGGTTCCCAGCTTGGCAGCCGGCCAGTAACTTGCAGCGAGCGCGGCGACCGCGACGGCGATGGTCAGCGTCTTGGCCCTCAGGACAAGGCGGATGACCGGCCGATAAAGCCAGATCAGCAGGCGGTTCAACGGGTTCTTCTTTTCCGGAATGATCCGGCCACGAATGAACAGGATCATCAGTGCGGGCACCACGGTGACCGACAACAGCGCCCCCGCTGCCATGGCGAAGGTCTTGGTCCAGGCCAGCGGTTTGAACAACAGGCCTTCCTGCGCCTCGAGCGCGAAAATGGGCAAGAACGACACGGTGATGATGAGGAGGGAGAAGAACAGCGACGGCCCGACTTCCGATGCCGCCTCGATCATAATCTCCCGTCTGGGTTTGTCCGGTGCGGCGCGCTCCAGATGCTTGTGGGCGTTGTCGATCATCACGATGGCGGCGTCGACCATGGCGCCGATGGCGATGGCGATACCGCCCAGGCTCATGATGTTCGACGAGATGCCCAGCAACCACATGCATATGTAGGCGATCAGGATGCCGAGGGGCAGGGTGACGATGGCGACCAGGGCACTGCGGACATGCAACAGAAAGACGATGCAGACCAGGGCGACGATGATGCTCTCCTCGATCAATGTCGTCTTCAGGGTCTCGATGGCGCTATGGATCAGGTTGGACCGGTCGTAGACCGGCACGATCTCCGTACCTTCGGGTAGGCTGCCGGCGATCTCGGCCAGGCGGTCCTTGACGCTGGCGATGACCGACAGCGCGTTCTGGCCATACCGCTGAACGGCGATACCGGAGACCACCTCGCCCTCGCCGTTCAGTTCCGTGATCCCGCGCCGCTCATCGGGCGCCAGTTCCACACGGGCAATGTCGCGTAGCAGGACCGGCGCACCGGCCTCGGCCTTGAGGACGATCATCTCCAGGTCATCGATGCCGCGCAGATACCCCCGGCCCCGGACCATGAACTCCGTCTCCGCCATCTCGACCACACGGCCACCCACGTCCATGTTCGATTGCCGAATGGCCTCGCGCACGGTATCCAGCGACAGGTTAAAGGCCCGCAGGCGGCGGGGATTAACCACGACGGAGTACTGCTTGACGAAGCCGCCGACGCTCGCCACCTCGGCGATGCCTTCGGCTTTGGCAACCGCGAAGCGGACCTGCCAGTCTTGCGTCGTGCGCAGTTCCGCCAGACTGCGTTTGGCCGCCATCACCGCGTACTGGTAGACCCAGCCAACGCCCGTGGCATCTGGTCCCAGTGTCGGCACGACTCCCGCCGGCAAAGTGCGGGTGGCCGCAGACAGGTACTCCAGCACGCGGGATCGGGCCCAGTAGATGTCGGTCCCTTCCTCGAATATGACGTAGACGAAGGACACGCCAAAGAAGGAGAAGCCGCGGACCACACGGGACTTTGGAACAGAGAGAAGTGCGGTAGACAGCGGGTAGGTGACTTGGTCCTCGATCACCTGAGGCGCCTGGCCGGTGTACTCGGTGTAAACGATGACCTGCGTGTCGGACAGGTCGGGAATGGCGTCCAACGGCACCTTGGTCACGGCGTACAGGCCGACACCGGTCGCCAGAACGGCCGCCATTAGCATCAGAACCAGGTTGTTGGCCGACCATCGGATCAACTTGGCGATCATGGCTTGTTCTCCGCCGGACTCGCAGGTTCGGTTGCTTTGTCGGGAGCCGGTGCGTCCGCCGTGAAACCTGAGAGCGCCGCCTTCAGGTTGCTTTCGGCATCGATTAAGAAAGTAGCCGCGACGACGACCTGGTCACCCGCAGCGACACCCTCGGTGATCTCGACATAATCATCGGCGCGCAAGCCGATCTTAACCGGGCGCGGCTCGAACCGGCCTTCGCCCAAGTCCAGGATGACGACCTGTCGGTTGCCGCTGTCAATCAAAGCGGAACGGGGCACGGTCAGACGTTCATGCCTATCGCCTCCCGTCTCGATCTCGGCCTCGGCAAACATCTCGTGAAGGATGCGATGCTCGGGGTTGGCGACCTCGATCCGCACCTTGCCGGTCCGCGTGGCCATGTCCAGTTCATGCAAGATGAACGTGACGCGGCCCTCGTACACTTGACCGGGAAGGGCACGGAAGGTGACGCGCGCCCGATCGCCCTCGCGCACATGTCCGATGTCTTGTTCTGCTATGTCGGCAATAACCCATACCGGGTCCAGTCCCGCAATACGCATCGCCTCGTCGCCAGCCTTCATCATCATACCGTTGACGGCCTTCTTCGCCATGGCCACACCGGATACCGGCGACGGCCAGTCGATGGACATGACCGGGTCGCCGGACTTGCGCAAGGCTGCTATGACCTTGGGCGGGATCTGTAGGTTCTCCAGGCGTTGCAGGGCGCCTTTCTCATCGCGCCGCCCCGATGACAGGGCGGACGAGCGATAGTCCACCTGCACCCGCACCATTTCGGGGCTGTAGACGCGAAACAGCGGCTCGCCTTTCTTGATGTGGCGGCCGGTCTCATTGACGTAGAGCGCCTCGATGAAGCTGTCGGCCCGCAGCACGACGGAGTAGAGCGTCCGTTCATCGTGTTTGGCGACGGCAGGGGCACGCACGGGACGGACGAGCCGCCGCAGTTCCACAGGCGCCGAGCGCACACCCGAGGTCTGCACCTTGGCCAAGCTGACCTTGACGGTAGCGCCGCTATCCTCCTCACCCTCGTAGACAGGAATGTAGTCCATGCCCATCCAGTCCTTCTTGGGAACCGGCGAAGTGTCGGGCAACCCCATAGGGTTGCGGTAATAGAGGATCTTCTTCGGCCCACCCTCGGCCGCCATCGGTGGCGCCTTCGGCCCGGCTTCGACGAAGTCCGGCTCCTCGTCGTCGTGGACTGGGATGAAGTCGCGGCCGTCGGCGGACTTCTTGGGCTCGGCCGAATACTCCGGCTGACCATCAGGATGCTTCCAATAAAGCACCCTTCCCGCGGTCACGCCCTCAGCCATGGCAGGCGTCGAGACACTCGGGCTGACAGCCAATTGGCGTGGGTCGGGCCATTCTCCTGCACCTAGGCGATATCCCAACACAAGAACCGCGGGCACAGTCCCAAGCAGAACTAAACATACGAGCGACTTTTTCATCTTTAATTCCTCAATTCCTGGCTTGGAACACAACGACGCCCTGCACGGTCTCGGCTTCGCCCTGGACCTTGGCCATCAATCGCAGCGCCCAGCCGCCGGCCATGGTCAGGTCGGCGGTGAAACGATAGACACCCGGCTCGTCACCGGGCACCGCCCGGTGTTCGGCGGTCATCGCCGCCATTTTGTCGGGCCCCATGTCGAGCCGTGTGCGGAATACCACTGCTCCCGGCACCGGCTTGTTGGTTGGTTTGTGGATCAGGCGTACGGCCAGCGCGCTGCCAGCGCCATTCTTCACGTCGACGGCAACGGGTTGGAACTCGTAGTCCGCAGCGCCAGCCAGGGCAGAAGACACCGTCAGAAGGGCGACGTAGCAGGCAAGCGCCGTGCGCCTCAAAAGCGTAGGAATCATGGAACAATCCTTATCGATGAGGGGAAAACCCACCCGCGCGATAACGCGGGCGGTCCGTCATTCGATCAGGATCGTGGAGGAGGAGATGGCAAGCCCATCGATAAATCCGACGGCGGTCCTTGCATCGTCATTGCTTGAATCAGCGGTTCGTTGTCCGGAACGGATTCAACCGTCAGCATCGGGGGATTGAAGGGGGACAGCCAATTAACGGCGCAGGCCTCAGGTTCACAGCCTGCATCAGGCCCACAACAATCCGAAACGGGTCCGTTTTCGGAGGCTTTTACACCGGCACAATGCTCCAAAATCTTAGATGCAGGACCAGCATCCGTATAAGCCGCCTGCTTGTCTTGCATAGCCTGTGCAATGCTCAGCGGCGCCAATGCAATCGCAAGCATAGTCAACACAACAAGCGTGAAACGACATCGGCGCAAGTGGGCTATCTCCTTGCCGGCATATTGCCGCATCGCAAACAACCGTCAAGCATCAAATGGAGATCGCGAATTCACGATTGGGTGTTGCCGACACAATCTTGGGACGGCGGATGAAGCAAATGGATCAACCTGCGCCCACACCTGCTGCCCGCAACGCGGCCTCATCCGGACCGCGCCCAGCGCAACAAGAGGCCAGAACGCCATTCACCACCACGGCGGGAAGTGAGCGCACGCCAAGCTCCTTGGCCTTGGCCGCCACGCCTGCGTCCTTCATGTCGAGGATGGACACCTCGCAATTCGAGCAGGCCATCTTGTTGACCATTTCGATGGTTTCTTCGCACAGGCCGCAGCCGGCGCTGAAGACTTCGATCTTGCGTTTATCAGCCA
This sequence comes from bacterium SCSIO 12827, assembly GCA_024397995.1. NCBI lineage: Bacteria > bacterium SCSIO 12827. The sequence continues at coordinate 810,345 of CP073746.1, forward strand.
TTGTTTGATCTCCTTTGCTGATTTTCCAAATGACCAGTTCAGCCGGGAGCGCCCACACAAGCAGGACACTCGGCCGCTTGGCCGGATTGATGACTGCGTCGCATCGGCCAGGTGTTCCACAAGGACGCGGCGACAAGCACGCCAAGGCCAGCCCACATGACCGGGTCGCTGTCGAAGCCGAACTTGCCGATCAAGACAATCCCTGCAGCGATAAGACCCAAACCAAATGGCAGGTAGCCGCGCCGGGTCCGCGCGCGGTAGGCCAATGCAAAAACCGCAATGGCAAGGAACGCCCCGGTCAGGGGCAACAGATACGGCGTATAGTCGATGAACCCGATGCCGAAGCTGCTGAACAAACCGGCATACGCCGGCCAGCAGGCGGGGCAGGCAAGTTTCGGCAGCAAAGCGGCACCAATGGATGGGACCATCGCCGCGTTCAAGCGAAAGGCCCCGACGGCCTCACCGGTTTCAGAACCCGGCGTCAGTGCCGCCACAATCTGATCGAGCGGCGGTACGCCGCGCGCTTCGCCTTCCAGCGCATAGATGCGGCAACATGAACCGGCTTCTTCAAGAGGAATGCCTGATACGTCCTCGCCATCGACCAAGATCGTCGGCGAGCCATAGGAACGGACATGATCCGGTGCGCCTGGATCATCGACCTCCCACTCCGACCAGGTAGGGGGCACGCCGGCCGCACCGAACGCCGCGATCAATTGTTTCCGCGCGCCTTCGATATTCGGACAGGTCTTTTCATAGACGAGTTCAACAGCCGGCATGTCAAAGTCCTTTCTCGGCCTCCAGAGCATCGAGGATCGGGCACTCGCTCACCGGTCCTGTGCTGGGGCAAGCCTGTGTCCACGTCGCAAGGATGTCCCGCATCCTCGACAGGACGTCGATTTTGTCCTCGATCTCACTGAGTTTCCCCAGCGCCCGGTCGCGAACATCGCCGCACGATGCCCCCGGATCGGCCTTGAGCGAGAGAAGGTCACCGATATCCCGCAAAGTGAACCCAACATCCTGAGCGCGTTTGATGAACTGGATATGACGGACCACCTCAGGTTCGTATTTCCGGTAGCCGTTCGCATCCCGCTCGGGCGTCTCGATCAGTCCCTGTGTTTCGTAGTAACGCAGGGTTTCGACACTGACACCGCCTTGCCGGGCGACATCTCCGATGTTCAGCATTTCAATATCTCCATCGATTCCTGGCATCCTACCCCCTGTAGTATACTTCAGGGTCAAGGTGGAATTTTGCCTTGATCCGGCCATGATTGATGGCAACACTCCCTACCCATGAGACGCCTGTTGCGATCCCGTCTTTTGATTTTTGCCCTGCTGCTCGCGGTGGGCGTGGGATCCGTCGTTTCCGTTGTCCAGGCTGGGCAAATGCGTGTCGACATGGCCATGGCAGGGGATACCCAAGGGGCCAGCGGCGACAGTTGCACTGCCTGCGGCACCGGTGATGACAGCACAAAGATGTCGGTGGATTGTGCATCAGCCTGTCATCTGTCGGCTGTCGATATGGCCGATGCACTTACGGCCGTTAGCGTGATCGAAAACGGGACTTATCATCTGGATCGCAGGCAATTTGTTCGGTCTTCTGGACCACTTCTCGACCCGTCTCCCCCTAAATCCATTCTCGGTTAGAGCGCTGCCGGCGGAAGCTTCCGTTTCCGCTGAACACCGCTCCTAGGTCCACTTCCTCGATCTGAGGCAGGTGGCATTACGTCGGAACAGGCATCCGCCTGTCCACGCTCATACCCGAGAATGGAAACCACATAATGCAAAACATGTTCTTCGACGGCCTGTCGCGCCGCTCCTTCCTGGCCGCTGCCGGCTCCGTAGCAGGCATGGCCGCCATGCCCGCCTGGGTTGTGTCTGCGTCCCCCGTTCGTCAATTCGATCTGACCGCAGCCCCCGGCGACACCCACTTAATTGACAGTGGCGGGGCCAAAACCAAGGTCTGGTCGTACAACGGCCGCGTGCCCGGCCCGGAAATCCGGGTGCGCCAGGGCGAACGCCTGCGCGTTGCCATGCGCAACGACTTGGCAGAAGAGACGACGGTCCATTGGCATGGACTGCGCGTGCCCCATGCCATGGACGGCGTACCGCACCTGACACAGAAGCCCATCGGGCCCGGCGAAACCTTCGTCTATGAATTCGACGCGCCGGATGCCGGAACCTATTGGTACCACCCCCATCAGCGCAGTTTCGAGCAGGTCGGGCGGGGGCTTTACGGCCCCTTGATCATCGGAGAGCCGAACCCGCCGCAGGTTGATCGTGACGTGACCTGGGTGCTCGACGATTGGCGTCTGCTGAAGGACGCTCAGATCAGCGAAGATTTCGGAAACCGCCATGACATGAGTCATGCCGGCCGTATCGGCAACACGGTCACCGTCAATGGCCGAATCACGGACGTGTTCGAAGCGCACGCGGGTGAGCGCATTCGCCTGCGCCTGATCAATGCGGCCAACGCCCGCATCTTCGGCCTGGAGTTCGAAGGTCATACTCCTTGGATCATCGCCTATGACGGCCAACCCGTCGAACCCCACCAAGTCAGCGGGCGGCTCGACATCGGGCCGGCCATGCGGATCGACCTCATCCTGGATCTTCCCGGCAGTCCGGGTGATGCCTTCGCCGTCAGGGACACCTTCTACCGGCGCCTGCAATACCGATTACTGGACATCGTCTACGGTCCAAGCCGCCTGCGGGAGAAGCCGATGGGCGAGGGCGAGGAGGGCGGCGTCATGGCGTTACCGGCGAACACCATGCCGGAGCCTGACCTGGCAACGGCTCAGCGCCACGAAATCTCCTTCGGTGGCGGCATGATGGGCGGGATGTCCATGGCCAGGATGGGCGGCCGCGAGGTCGGCATGATGGAGATGATGCGGAGCGGCAAGGCCTGGACGGTCAACGGCGTCGTCGCCACGGGCCACATTATGGACCCAATCCTGACGTTGGAGCGGAACCGCTCCTACGTCCTCGCTCTCGACAACCAGACCGCCTGGCATCATCCCATCCATCTGCACGGTCATTCCTTCCGGGTGATCAGCCGAAACGGTCGGCCGACCCGCCACAAGGAATGGCAGGACACGGTGCTGATGGCGCCGCGCGAACAGGTCGAGATCGCCTTCGTCGCCGACAACCCCGGCGGCTGGATGTTCCACTGCCACATCCTGGAACATCAGGCCGGCGGCATGATGGCCGTTATTCAGGTGACCTGAAGCAACCCCATTACCCATACGAGATGACTCCACTTGGACGGACACTCGATCCGATCAATCCCAGGAAAGAAACAAAACCATGATTTCACGAACCTCCTTACCCGGCGCTGTTATGGCAGCTCTAATCACCGCATCCGTTCCTCTATTCGCACAGGCAGCCGACCGGCCTGATGCCACCATCATCAAGAACCCGCAATGCGGATGCTGCGAAAGCTATGCCGACTATCTGCGCCAGAACGGCTTCAAGGTGACGGTCAAGGAATCCCATGACCTGCCCTTGATGAAACGTGAGATGAGCGTGCCTGATGACTTTGCAAGCTGCCACACCATGGTACTCGACAAATACGTGGTCGAGGGCCATGTGCCTGTTTCCGCCATCGACAAGCTGCTGGCCGAACGCCCAGACATTAAGGGGATTTCCTTGCCGGGCATGCCGCAAGGATCACCCGGCATGTCGGGCACCAAGGCCGCTCCTTTCATCGTCTACCAGTTCGGCAAAGGGCCGGCAAAGGTCTTCACGGTCGAATGATGGCGGGTTTGAAAACAGCGACATTCATGCTGGTCGCGGCAGCCGTCGGGGCGGTCTCTCTGCCGGTTGCCGCGCAAGCCCCCGAGGGTCAAAGGTTGGCCCAGGGGCACGAGATCTATCAGACCCATTGCGCCAGTTGTCACGGCAAGAACCTGGAAGGGCAGCCCGAGTGGCAGATCCGCCGGCCGGATGGCCGATTGCCGGCCCCACCGCATGACCGAACGGGCCATACCTGGCATCACCCGGATGACCAGCTCTTTCGAATGACCAAGTTCGGCATCGTCCCGCCCTTGGCACCCAAGGGTTACGAAAGCGACATGCCTGCATTCGGCGACATCCTTACGGACGATGAGATTTGGTCAATCCTCGACTTCATCAAAAGCACCTGGCCGGACCGCTTTCAGCGCCGGCAAAAGGACGTCACCAAGAGGGCGAGACAGCAATGAGCAATATGATGGGAACCGACTGCGTCATGGGTTGGGGAATGATCCTGGTAGGCGCACTGGCGGCCGGACTGGCCTTGTTGGCTGCTGCGGCGTTGATCAAATACCTGTTCACACACGGCGGGAAAAACCGTCATGAGTGAGATATTCCTTGAGGAGAGACGTCCGCGCCGTCCGGTGCTTTGGTTCTGGGCGCCTGTGGTGGTGTTCACGGGGCTGGCGATGGCATTGGGCTGGGGATTGACCCGCGACCCGAAAGTCTTGCCCTCGGCCTTGATCGACAAACCCGTGCCGGAATTCAACCTGCCGCCAGTCAAGGGCCGAACCCTGGGGCTGGCCTCGTCGGACCTAGTTGGCGAGGTGTCGATCGTCAACGTGTTCGCGTCCTGGTGCCTTCCGTGCAAGGCCGAGCATCCGGTTTGGATGGAGCTGCAGGCGCGGAACGCTGTTCCGATCCACGGGCTGAATTACAAGGATACTCCCGACGACGCGTCGGCCTGGCTCAACCGGCTGGGTGATCCATACGCACGAACAGGTGCAGATTTGGATGGTCGTGTCGCCATCGATTGGGGAGTCTACGGCGTGCCGGAAACGTTCATCGTCTCCGCCGATGGACGCGTCGCCTACAAGCACGTGGGCGCCGTAACGCGGGAAATCGTGGGCGAAACGCTCTTGCCGATCATCGACCACCTTCGTCGAAAAACCGAAGGAGAGAAACCATGACCGGGATGACACGCCGCCATACCATCGCCCTGATGGCGGCAGCGCCCTTGGTGTTGCCTTCTTTCGACGCGGGTGCCGCGGGAACGGCGAAGGCCTTTACCTTGCACGATACACCATTGCCAATGCCGGAGGTCGCGTTCGTGTATGAAGACGGCCGGCCCGGGTCTCTCGCGGACTTCCGGGGGAAACATGTGCTGTTGAATGTCTGGGCAACGTGGTGTCCACCTTGCCGCGAGGAGATGCCGACGCTTGACCGCCTGCAGGATCTTCTCGGCGGCGAGGACTTTCATGTCTTGCCGCTTTCGATCGATCGGGCAGGCGTGAAGGTCGTACAGGATTTCTATGCCAAGACCGGCATCAAGCACCTGGAAATCTACATGGATGAGAAAGCGCAGGTCATGCACAGGCTGAAGCTGGGCGGCCTGCCGACGACCTTCCTGATCGGCCCAAATGGAGAGCAATTGGGTGTGCTGGTCGGTCCCGCGGAATGGGATGCGCCGGCGTTGATCGCCCTGTTTCGGGACCAGATAGCAATATCAAAGAGAGAACGGAGATAGAGAAATGAAGGAAGGTCAACAAACATCCCCCGCGGTTTCAACCGCACAACATGCCGTCAACAAGATCTGGCCATTCGTCACAGGGCGCCGTGGCTGGATTTTACTCGGCCTCGCCGCTATTGGCGGCGGCCTGACGATGAACTGGGAAACGGTGGTCGCGCTGGGCCTGGCGCCGCTGCTGCTTGGTGTTCTTCCCTGCGTCGTCATGTGTGCGCTTGGCATGTGCATGAGCGGGGGAGGTGGCGGAAAATGCTCGTCGACGGCTGACGACAAGGGAAAGCCAGACGATGTCTGACGCTTCGACCGATGTGCCGAAAAGAGGCCAACATCTCAGGATCGTGCGGCGAGTGGCATGGGGAGTTGTCGTAGTCGCGGCGATATCGGTGGCAGGTGTTGCCGGTTGGCGAACGTTCATGCCGGAACCGTCTTTGCCCACGGCGCGGCAACTCGGCCAGGCCATGATCAAAAGCAAGTTCACGCTGACCGACCATCGCGGCCGTATAGTCACAGAAAAGAACTTCAAGGGACAATGGCAGCTCGTGTTCTTTGGTTTCACATTTTGTCCTGACGTATGTCCGACCACTCTTTCGGTTATGGCCCAGGTTCTGGATCTCCTGGAAGATGACGCGAAAAGTTTGGCCCCGCTGTTCATCACCGTCGATCCGGAACGCGATACGCCCGAGGTGATGGCTGAATACGTAGAGGCTTTTCATCCAAGGATCGTTGGTCTTACCGGCACGCCTGAACAGATCAAGCAGGCGGCGAAGTCATTCCGGGTCTTCTACGGGAAAACCGAGAAAGCGGACGCGCCGGGCGGTTATGTCATGGGACATTCGGGATACATGTACCTGATGACACCGGAGGGCACATATGACGCCGTATTCTCGGAAAATCTTCATCCGCCGGAGAAAATCTCAGAAGAAATCCGGCAGCGTCTCAGGAATGAAAGAACCCAGCAATGAACCCGTTGAAATTGAGCCTCGTGACCTTTATCGCCGCCGTCATGCTGGTATCGCCGATACGCGCGTTAAATGCGGGAGACGCACAGATCATCATCGAGAAATCCTGGGCGCGGGCATCTATCCTGCAATCGCGGCCGGGCGCCGCCTATTTGACGATCCGCAATACCGGCACGAAACCGGACCGGCTTTTGAAAGTCACTTCACCAGCTGCAGGCATGGTGATGATCCATGAATCCAAACTCGCGGGCGGCGTTGCGCAAATGCAGGAACGCAACGAGGTGATCATTCAACCAGAAGCCGAAGTGATCTTCCGCCCGGGCGGGCTGCACCTCATGCTCATGGATTTGCACGAGAAGCTACGGAAGGGAGAAACGCTGGCTCTGGCTTTGGAGTTCGAGCACGCCGGAATAATCAACGTCACCATGCCGATCCTCGGGCTCGGGGCATCTGGTCCGGAATGATGCAAGTCGCAAACTATTCCGCGAAGGTTCATGCAATGCGATTTACTGACGGATGTTTTCATGGAGTGCAAAACGCTTTGATGCAAAATGGCCAAGCTGTAGTAGGTTTATCGGACTCTCTCCTCTCTCCAATCTGCCTCTACCACGACGAGTATTTCACGGACCATTCAGACCGGGCCTGCAGAATGATCTGCGCGGCCGACCAAAGGAACAGCCCCGCCATGATCGCCGCAACGATTAAGTCGGGCCAGGCTGTATCTGTGAACCAAACGCCTGCCGCCGCCAGCATGACAGCCACGTTGCCGATGGCATCGTTGCGACTGCAGAGCCAGACGGAGCGGACATTCGCATCCCCGTCTTTAAATCGCCTCAACAAGAGGACACTGATAATATTGGCGGCCAGCGCCATGAAACCGATTGCGCCCATGATTGTCGCCGAAGGCATACCCAGAATTAGGACCTGGTAGGCTGTGGAGGCGAATATCCAAAACCCCATAGCCGCAAGGCTGAGCCCTTTCGCGAGCGCTGCCATTGCCCGAATTCTGAGAGACATGCCAATCACGTATAGGCTGATGGCGTAGGTCGCTGTGTCGCCCAGGAAATCCAGCGCATCCGCCTGCAATGCCTTGGACCCGGCAAATGCCCCCGCAGCCATTTCAACGATGAACATCACGCCGTTAATGGCGATGACTGCCCACAGGGCGCGCTTGAAGGCCTTCGATGCACCGTCAAACTTGGCATCCTGGCCGCAACAACTAGCACTCATGTTTCTACTCCGATCAACCGGCAATGGGCGGCGTTTATGGCCATCCGGGGTTTTGATTTCTCCGTTGTCATAATGCTACGATCTACAATGATTGTAGGAGCAAGGTAAAATCGAATGGCGACTGAAAGACTCTCTATTGGAGATTTAGCGAGGCGTGCCGGATGCACGGTCCAGATTATCCGGCACTATGAAAAAGTTGGTCTGTTGCCTGAAGCACGGCGTACCGACGGCAACCGTCGCATTTACTCCGAAGATCAAGCATCTCGGCTGGTTTTCATTCGCCATAGTAGGGAGCTGGGCTTCAGTCTGGACGATATTAGGCAATTGTTGTCGTTCTCTGACCGACCGGACCAATCGTGCGAACAGGTGGACGCTCTGGCTAGAAAGCATCTGGGCAACGTTCAGGAACGGCTTGCACGCCTACGATCAATGGAACGGGAGCTCAAACGCATGATCAGTCAGTGCGGCGGTGGAAATGTGGCAGAATGTCGAATTATCGAGGTTTTGGCCGACCATTCGAAATGTTTGAGTAACAATCATCTAACCCATTAAACGCAAACTTCACGTTTCCTGACCCTTATAACACCGGTCATGTCTGACGCGCATGACACCCTTGCTTGCATAGTTCGTGATCCGCGATAACCAAACTTCGAAACCGTATGTGTTAGGTTTTAAATGATACCGAGCCTTGCGCTAGATACCTATGTCCGCAAGGGGCTTTCGACCGTAGACCGAGTAGAATTGGCTCGAGCAATTGACGGTATTAAGTGATCAGCAGGGGAGGGTTACCGTTGCAGCCAACCCAGAGGGTTCTCGGTTGCACAATGTTACAGTGCCGCCATGATTTTCGATGATCGTTTTAGCCAGGCTTAGGCCAAGTCCCGTGCCTTCTGAGTTTTCGGAACGTGACCGGTCGCAGCGATAAAAAGGTTCGAACACGCGCTCCATTTCTGCATCGGGTATGCCAGGGCCATTGTCCTCAATATGGACGAATATCCGAGTATCGACACGCTCAAGAAACACCCTAACTCTATGCCCATAGCGCAGGCCGTTGTCGATCAAATTACTAAATGCTCGGCGCAGGGCCACCGGTTGCCCATGGACGACGGTTTGTCCTGAAAGCTGCGTGGCTGTTATGTCGTTGCTCATGTCAGACGCGTCGTCGCAAATGGCGTGTATCAAAGCGCCGAGATCGATATCCTGCCGCTCCTCCAAATCAAAAGCCTGCCTTGCCAAGCCCAGAGTTGTTGAGATGATCGTTTCCATCTCGGATACCGAAGACAGCAGCCGCGTCTTCTCTTCGGATGAAGGCAGCGCCTCGCCCCGGAGTTTAATCAGCGACAAAGGCGTCCGGAGATCGTGGGATAATGCACCCATCATTTCCGTTCGGCTCTGGATCATTTTCCTGATCTGATTCTGCATCTCATTGAACGCGGCGGCGACTTCGCGAACTTCTGCAGCACCCTTGTCCGGCATCGGTGGTGCATGAATGTCAGATGCAAATCTCCGAGCAGCGCGGGCAAATACATCCAAGGGCGAGAGCATGCGCCGTACAACCCACATTGAAATTAGAATAATCGAAAAGGTCATAACCCCGACGGTGGTTAATGATGGGCTCCAAAGTTCCGTCGGAAATTCGGGAATCACATATGCGATGTTTAGCCACCCACCACTGTTCAAGGGTACGGACATTCTTACGTTCAGATGGACAGGTAAGCGGTAAACAGTTCGAAGAACATGCAGGAACCATTCGCTGATCGTGTCTCTGTGGAGAGAGGCGGACACCGGTGGTCTTTCGACCATGTTGATTCGTACATTCGCCATTTCATTTGAATGGGCTTCGCGTTTTATGTGCTCCCGAAAAACTTGATCGTAAGGGGAGCGATAAGGTTCATCCGAAAAAATCGGGTCGCCACTCAACGATGCGCGCAGATGGGGTTCATTCAAGGTGTTTACGATATCAAACCGCCAAGCGGTATTTGATGAGGCGACAGTATGTGTGACATGCGCAAAGGTCTGCGCTGTCGTGCGCAAGCTTAGATGAATGAGTGCGTCGAGCCGGTCTCTCGAGTAATGGAACAGCCCGATAAGGTAGGCTGTCGTGAGACCGAGGATAACCATGATGATGGTCTGTGTTGTCAGAGAGCGGATACGCATGCTTTTACTCTCGCGTCACTTCGGATGAGAGAACGTATCCTCCTCCCCAGACGGTTTTGATGATGGTCGGATTTTTTGGATCTTGTTCAATCTTGCGTCTGAGCCTGCTGACTTGTGTGTCGATGCTGCGGTCGAAAGCAACAGAATCACGACCGCGGGCGAGATCCAACAACTGTTCGCGGGAGAGTACGCGGTTCGGACGTTGAACCAACACTTGAAGCAGGCTGAATTCGCCGGTGCTCAACGGTACAATGACGTTGTCAGCCGCGATCAGTTCGCGGCGTTCTACATCCAGGCGCCAGCCGTTGAACTCATAGACCTTACTTGGCTCGTTAGGAGTAGAGGCCGGCTCTCGGTCTAACCTTCTGAGTACGGCTTGTACGCGAGCTATGAGTTCAAGTGTACTGAACGGCTTGGGCAGATAGTCATCCGCACCCATCTTGAGGCCTAAAACGCGGTCGAGTTCCTCGCCTTTAGCGCTGATGATGATTACAGGCGTTGTGGCTTTCGAGCGAAGATCGCGGCAAAGAGTCAATCCATCGTCACCAGGTAACATGACATCGAGAATGATTAAATCTACGCGCTCGTTATCGAGCGCCTTGTTCATTTCTTTGCCATCACCTGCGACGGATACACGGTAGCCTTCTTTTCTCAAGGCCTTGCCCACGAGTTCTCGCATTTCTCGGTTGTCTTCGACGACGAGAATTTTCGGTGTCATTTCCATATTCGTTTCTTCTGCCATCAGGGAAAATTTGTGACTTCAGTGAATGTCTAGATAGAACTGTCAGGCTTCCAGTAACTGGAGGGTCAACAGAATTAGACCCGTCTGTGGAAATATTGTGCGCTTGCGATCTGATGGTCGAAGGAAAGAATGTGACAAAAAGTTTCAGTCCCGGTTTCTGAAACGTTTTGTCACAAAAAATCACAGGCTCGAAAAACTTCAGTGGCATTTCCAAGGCGTACTCCTCCTCTGTTCAACATCTCGAATGAGGAGGCTGTTAAATTGAAGAACTTTACCAAGACTGCTTTGAAATCCTGCACATCGCTCTCCCTTGCGGGTGCTGCTTTGTTTGCGTTTTCTGCTCCAGCAGAAGCAGGGTCGATCAAGAACGGAAATGCGACCGATCTCATCGTTTACGGCCAAGTGAACCGCACTTTTATGGTTTACAATGACGGTGAGGAGACCGGTTATCGCAATATGGATGGCGATGCGGGCTCAACCCGTTTCGGCCTAAAGGCGACGGGCAAGGTCAATGAGTCGGTTTCCGTCGGCGCCCGGTTGGAAGCGGAACTGCAATCCAACGACCCAGCTACAATCAGCCAGGCAACCGAAAGTGACAGCACCAGTGGCTTCACGGAACGCCTTGCCTTCATTTATGTCGACCACAAACAATTCGGCAAACTAACCATGGGGCAGGCTTCCGCGGTATCCGATGGAATGTCCGATGGGTTGGACCTTGGTTATGTGGCTGGTGCGTTTGACGGGGTGGAGACCGGAAGACGAAGCGTCAATGCAGTTTTGTTCCGCGAAGACAACGCTGGTGCCGCTCTTAGCAGCAGAAAGATCGGCAATTTTTTCGGAACGTTCGACCGTGGCCGTCAAGACCAGATCAACTATGTCAGCCCGAACATCAACGGCCTCAAGCTCGAAGCGGGTTTATATGACGCGGGTGATTGGGGAGCGGGTGTTCTCTATGACAACAAATTCGGTGCGTTCAAAGTCCGTGGCCGGGCGTTTTTTGAAAGCCTGACAGGATCGAGCACGAATGAAGGTGCCTGGCAAATTGGCGGTTCCGTGAAGCATGACAGCGGGATTTCATTGACCGGTGTTTATGGTCAGAGTCTTGCAGTGGAAGGAGCGGAGGAGGATACCCGTTGGGCGGCCACCGTCGGCTATACCGCCAATTTGAATGCACTCGGGGCCACCGGGGTTGGTGTGAACGTTTCGGGCAGCCAAGACCGTACGGTTGTCGGCAGTGAAGCAATTGCTGTTGGATTTGGGGTTAATCAACAGATCAAGGCTGCAGGTGCCAACATATATGGCAACGTTGCTTTTTGGGACGTTGATCTGCCTTCGAGTGAAACCCAACTCGACCAGGTCGTGACAATGCTGGTTGGTATGCAGGTCAAATTCTGAATGCCGTACGGCGGGGTGTTCCAATTCTCCGCGATTCACGACAAGCAAATCCAGGAAGCGGTCGTCCTTCGGGGCGGCCGTTTTTCTTTATATCTACTTGCTTCACGATTCTTGTGACGAAATTTGTCAATGCGCGGATCAGAAAACTTCCGTCACAAGAATCCTAGTTTCCGGCAAAGTTGTGAAACAGGTGTGTGGTTTGTTGTGGGTATCAACCAACCACACACAAGGAGACTTTGACATGAACAACTTGACTGACACGATCTTGAAAACCCGCACTCCGTTCTATGCCATGGCGTTCGTGGCCTTGCTTGGTTTTTCCGGTGCCAATGGCGCACAAGCAGCCGAGTATCAGGAAGATTCCTCGATCATCACTGAACCGGCACATGCCCATGGCGAGAGCCATATCCATGACGCCCAGCCGTTGAAGAAGGCGGCAGAGTATCAGGAAGGATCTTCGGTTGTTACTGAGACGGCAAGTTCAGATGGGATGTCCCACATCCATGAAAACGAGTCGTTGGACCAACGTGCAGGAGACTGAGCGTTTATCAAAGCTTTGTGCGAGAGCGGGGGCTGTTACAGGCCCCCGTTTCTGCTGGAAAACCGTTGAAGCAGCCTATGTATGACATCTGGCTGCATGATGCCCTGGGATCTAAATTATCTACCTACCGCAGTAACAAATCTGTGCTGTTTCGATTTTATTGTCTGCGAACGGTTCGGAAGTAGTTTGCATAATCTATCTACTTTGTAGTCGGTTCACGGAAAAATCTTGACCTACCATTGAGGCCGAGCCTTATATGCTCCAGATGATGCAAGTAATTTCCAATTTGCCAGCCAAAAGACTCCTTTTGGTGCTCGTCCTGGTCAGCATTACGGTGCTGAACGCAACAGCCTTTATTGGTGTGTCGGATGAGGGGAATGCTGGCGAATTGGTATTCGCAGCCCACTTAGGTCATCCAGAAACTGAAAACCAGCATGCGGACGAGCATGATGATTCGTGTCATTTTTTGACCCATCACCTTACGTGGTGTGACGGCGATAAAGGCTATGCCACATGGCTGGACAGCGAGGACGCCCCGGAAACCATCTTGGTGAGTAAGGCCGGGTTGGCTTCATTCGGATTTTATCGCCCACCCATAATTTGAGTTTCCATGCATTGCAATTAACTGCGCAGGCCCCAGGGCCGTGCGTTGTCGTTCATTCGTGCCCACATTGGAATCTCAAACATGCTCAATATCAATCGGGTGGCCACAGCGCTTGTGCTTGTGGTTGCAGCCCTGGTGCCAATGCCGTTGACTGCTCAGCAGCCTCAGCCATTAGGCGCCTTCATCGATCAAACGATTAATCTCCACCCGGCAATTCGCGCGGCGGAAAAGAACCTGGCCAAAGCCAAAGCGTCGGCAAATGCTGCGGGGCAATATCCGTACAATCCAGAATTTGAAGCCGGCTACGAAGAAACTGCAGAAAAATCCAGAGAATTTGGCCTGTCTCAGACGATCGACGCCTGGGGCAGACGTGGCGCTGCAGAGGCGCAGGCAATAGCGGAAATCGAGATCGCACGCGCGGAATTTGATCTGGTGCGGACGGATCTGCTCGAAGCCTTGCTCCGAGCATTGGGCGCTAATCGGGAGCAGATCGCCCTCCGGCAGTTGGCGGAAAAGCGACTCAACTTAAGTGATCGGTTTCTTACCTTGATTCGAAAGTTTGCGGCTGCCGGTGATATTGGCAGCGCAGATGTTCTGACGGCTGAAGTCGGGCGTTCTAGTGCCGAACTTCAGGTCGCCGCCGCAAAAGCTGCCGTTGCGAACGCTCAGTCCGAGCTCATTGCCTTGGTGGGTGAGCAAAGAAACGTTTGGCCGGGACCCGTCGAAATTATTGGAAGAGCATTGGATGAGCTTTCCGCTGACGTTGAAAAAACACCCGAGATGATTATGACCCGCGCGACGTTGAACGCGAGTAAAGCGGGTATCCAAGTTGCCGAGAAACTCTGGATGCCGGATCCGACAATTGGCGTGCGGGTTGGAAAGGACGGAGACTCCGATCTTTTCGGGGTTTCCTTTTCCGTTCCCCTTCCTGTCTGGAATCGCGGGTCAGCCGAAAAAATTGCTGCCTCCGAAGACGCGGCAAGCAAAGAGTTCTTGGTGGCGGAAACACGAAGAAGGCTCAACGCACGTCTTGCCACAGCGGTTGTGAATTTGCGTTCCGCAAGTGATGCGGTGGCACATTGGCGGTCAGTTGCTCGGCCGACGATCGCCCGTCAGGAGGCGCTTCTCAAACGTCTTTCGGAGGCGCGTGAAATTGGTGCTCTGGAATACCTGCAACAACTCGACCGCCTCCTGGAGACCGAGGCATTGGGTATCGAACTGGAACAATCTCTTTGGAGCGCATGGATCGATCGCCTGCGCGCCGGCGCCAATCTTCTGGCCTGGATGGAGGAATTGAAATGAAGAACAAGAATTTAATGATCTCGGCCTGTCTTGCTGGGTTGATTTTTTTCACTCCGGCGATGGTCCTCGGCGCTGGTTCCCATGATCACAGTTCTGAAGAGAGCAAGGTGGAGCACCGGAAGCCCGAAAATGCTGCGCCTCCCCCTGCCGCGCAGAAACCGGAAAGGGGGGATCATTCGGGCAAGGAGCCTGATGGAGATCATGCGGAAGGAGAAAAACCGCATGGAAGCAGTGGGCATGAAGAAGAAAAAGAGGAGAAAGGTGTCTCCCTATCAAAGGTCCAACTCCGAGAGGCCGGTGTGGTCGTTCTCCCGCTTCGGCCAGTGCAACTGCCTTCCCAGATCAAAGTCCCTGGCGAGGTGCGTCTAAACCAGTACAAAACCCGTATTGTTACACCGCGGATCACGGCGATGGCACTGAAGCGGGAAGCGGTCATGGGGCAACAGGTCCGAAAAGGCGACGTCCTCGCGACTCTGTTCAGCGTCGAGATGGCCCAGGCCCAAGGCGAATACATTGTCGCTTATGCCGAATGGAAACGGGTCCGTAGCATTGGAGAAAAAATCGTCTCTGAGAAACGCGCGACCGAGGCGCGCGTGACCTTGCAACAAGCAAGGGCCCGTTTGATTGCTTATGGCTTGACGACAGGTCAAATAGCGGCGCTGTCAGACCAAGGCTCTTTGAAAACGCCGGGGCAATTTGACATTCTCGCTGATCAAGATGGCTTGATCGTGGTGGATGACTTTCTGGCCGGACAGGTCATCGAACCAGGTACGCCCATGTACAAGCTAACCGATCCGGAATCGAGATGGGTCGAAGCCAGGATCAGCCCTTCCGAGGCGCGGTTTGTTGAAATAGGTGGTCGGGTCCGCATCGAGACAGGTTCAGCAGATGCCCAAGTGTATGAGGGGCAAATCCTGCAGGTCGAACAACAAGTGGATGAGAAAACCCGAACCTTGGGAGTGCGGATCGAAGTCGTTGACCTGCAGCGACAATTGCGTCCGGGGCAATTTGTCAGGGTTTCTCTAAACGGCGGTGGGCACGAGAGTGTTTTGGCATTGCCGAAAAGGGCCGTGCTGCGCGGTCCCGATGGAGATTGGACGGTATTTCAACAGGTGTCGGCCGAGAGATTCGAGCCGGTGGAGATACGAGTCGTCCGCGAAACTGCCGGAATGGTGGTCTTTGAAGGCGTCCCGGCCGGTGCCAAGGTGGTGACTGAAGGTGCTTTCTTCGTTCAGTCGGAACTCGCGAAGAGCGGGTTCAGCGTTCACAACCACTGATCAGCAGGAAGCCAGAAATATGTTGAATAAGATCATCGACCTTGGGATTCAGGGGCGGCTGCTCGTCGTCCTGGCCCTGTTTGGAATTATGGCCGGAGCTGCAATCCTGCTGCCCCGCCTGAACCTTGATGCATTCCCGGATGTTACAAACGTCCAAGTCTCGATCAATACAGAAGCACGCGGGCTTGCCGCCGAAGAAGTCGAGCAACTCATTACCTACCCGATCGAGGCAGTGATGTACTCGATGCCGGATGTCTCGGAAGTCCGCTCAATCTCGAAATCCGGGCTTTCGGTTGTCACCGTTGTCTTCGCTGAAGGGACCGACATCTATTTTGCGCGCCAGCTTACGTTTGAACGCTTGCAGGCGGCAAAGGAACAAATCCCGGAAGGTATAGGATCGCCTGAAATGGGGCCGAACACGAGCGGCTTGGGGCAGGTGTTTCAATATGTCCTTCGTTCTGAGGCGGAAGACGCTTTCGACGTCACGGCATTGCGTAGTCTGAATGACTGGGTCGTGAAGCTGTTACTCATGCCCGTGGATGGCATCACGGAAGTTTTGTCTTTCGGCGGAGAGGTTCGCCAGTACCAAGTGCAGGTCAATCCCGAAAGGTTGCTGTCCTACGGCCTGCATGTCCGCGAAGTTCAAGAAGCGATTGAAAACAACAATCGTAACGCGGGTGGATGGTTCATGGACCGGGGGCAGGAGCAGCTTGTCATCCGGGGTGTTGGCTGGGTGCGAAGCGAACAAGATGGTCTGCGGGATATCGGCAACATACCACTCAAGGAGGAAGACGGTGTCGTTGTCCGGGTGAAGGACATCGCAAACGTCGCCTTTGGGAATGAGATTCGGCAAGGTGCTGTATCGATGACCGCACGATCCACCGAAGGGGCGCCAGTCCAATACGGGGAAGTTGTCACCGGTATCGTCCTGAAGCGGACGGGGGCGAACACAAAGGCAACCATCGACGGTGTGAAGACGCGGTTGCCGATCATTCAGAATGCCCTTCCCAAGGGCGTTCTGCTGGAACCCATCTATGATCAATCCGATCTGATCACAAAAGCAGTGGAGACGGTTACGCGTGCCTTGGTCGAGGCCTTTGCATTGATCGTCGTGATCTTACTTTTGTTTTTGATGAACCTGCGGGCCTCGCTTTTGGTTCTGGTCTCCGTTCCGGTGTCAATCGGCTTGGCCTTGATGGCCATGGCTTATTGGGGGGTGTCCGCCAATCTGATGTCGCTCGGCGGATTGACGATCGCGATCGGCATGATGGTCGACGGCTCCGTCGTGATGATGGAAAACATCTTCAAGCATCTGACCTCCCATGGCGAGGGGAGTGAACCCCGAACGTTGGGGCAGGAGCCTCATGCCTTGCGCTTAAGGGTTCAAGAGGCCGCCAAAGAAGTCGGCCGGCCGGTTTTCTTCGCCGTCCTCATCATTATCGTGGTGTTCGCGCCGTTGTTCAGCCTTGAAGGGGTAGAAGGAAAACTCTTTCAGCCTATGGCGACTTCAATCGTTTTGGCCATGATGGCATCGCTTGTCGTCGCGCTGATTGTCATTCCTGCTTTGGCGACTTATGCCTTCAGTAAACCGGTCAAACATCGCGACAGCCCTATTTTCAAGCCGATTGAGTCAACTTACAGGTGGGGCCTTGCCAGAGCACTGAACAATCGTATTGCCGTGACTTTGGTGGCGCTTGCGATCTTCCTTGGGTCTCTTGCCACGGTTCCATACTTGGGAACGGAGTTCGTGCCGGAGCTAGAGGAGGGCACTCTCAACGTTCGCGTAACTCTGGGGCCGTCCGTGAGTCTCGATACGTCTCTCGAGGTCGCAAAAAAACTTGAACGAAAACTCATCGACTTCCCGGAAGTTACTTACGTTTCCGCACGCGTCGGTCGGCCGGAACTTGGGGGGGATCCGGAACCCGTTTCCAACATTGAGTTATTGGTCGGGCTCTTGCCTGTAGATCAATGGACGTCCGCCAGTGACCGCAAGGGATTGCAGGCCCTGATGGAGGACAAGATGTCTGTTCACCCTGGTCTCCTGTTTTCTTTCTCACAACCCATCGCAACCCGCGTAGATGAATTGCTTTCGGGCGTAAAAGCCCAGCTGGCGGTGAAACTGTTCGGCCCGGACCTGGATGTCCTGGCCAGAAAGGGACAGGAGATCGAGGCATTCATGAAGACCGTGAACGGCACGCGTGACGTCGCGATGGAACAGGTCGTCGGGGAAGCCCAACTGGTGGTTAGCCCGGATCGGGATCAACTGGCGCGTTACGGTATTCCTGTTAGTCAGGTGATGGACTTGGTTGCCGACGCCATTGGTGGCGTTTCGGCGGGGCAGGTGATCAGCGGGAACGAACGCTACGACATCTACATCCGGTTAGCGCAGGAATTTAGGGACAGTACGGAGGCAATATCTGGTCTTGTCCTCCAAGCGCCCAGTGGCGGGTGGGTTCGCCTTCGGGATGTTGCATCCGTGGAAATCATTAGCGGCCCTCCACAGATTCGAAGGGACGATGTGCAAAGGCGCGTTGTGATCCAGGCGAATGTCGAAGGCCGTGATATGGGGGGGCTTGTCGCCGAACTTGAGAAACGGATCCCGGAGTCCGTCGAACTTCCACCGGGGTATTCTGTGGTGTTCGGTGGACAGTTCGAGAACCAACGCCGCGCACAAGAACGCCTGACTATCGTCGTTCCACTATCTTTGTGCCTGATCTTCTTGTTGCTGTTCTTCGCCTTCGGATCCGTTGGCCAGTCTTTCCTGATCATGGTGAACGTGCCTTTGGCGTTGATCGGTGGAATCTTCTCGTTGTTCCTGACAGGACAATTCCTGTCGGTCCCAGGATCAATTGGGTTTATCGCATTGTTTGGCGTGGCTGTCCTGAATGGTGTGGTGATGGTCAACGCCATCAATCAGAACATCCTTGGGGGTATGAAACCTGACGAGGCCGTGTATCAGGGCGCCTTGTCGCGCCTCCGCCCTGTTCTGATGACGGCATTGATCGCTGCGTTGGGCCTGATCCCGATGTTGCTTTCAACCGGAGTTGGTTCCGAAGTTCAACGGCCCTTGGCGACCGTGGTGGTCGGAGGGCTGCTCAGCTCAACACTCCTGACCTTACTTCTCCTTCCTGCGCTCTACATGTGGTTCTCGCGCGGCATGCTCCGTTATTGGCGGCGCACTCATCAGTCCAACTTTCAAACCTCGGAGGTAATGTGATGCGTAAATTTTATCCTGTGACAGCTGCTGTAATTGGAGCCGTTCTTTTGAGCGGATGTGCCTCCAATAGCCAAGAGATCACAATGAAGGGGGGGCTCTCAATCAAGGTTGAGAATACTGCCAAGACCGAAATCGACATGGTCAAAGTATGGAAAACAGAGGATGGCGACGTCATCCTCACTGGCCGAGTTGTACAGCGTGGGTACGGGCGCTTGATCAGAGGCCATGTCGATGTCGAATTCGTTGGGAGAGGCAAGCAAGTGCCACGAAAATATATCGGCGAAATTGAACGCGCTATTTCGATCACTAAGCACTTCAAGCGAGCAAACTTTGATTCCAATTTAGGAGTCTTGGAATTGGCAGAAGGGAAATTGAACGTGCGTTACCATGAAGAAGCTCACCAACTCGAGCCGATGGAACTGAAGAAGAATACGTGATCGATTTTGAAAACTGAATCTTTTGAAATATCGAGAGGCCTGCATTTCACGGGCCTCTTTTTCTTCTAATGTATTCTAACGTACGTTATGCGATTGCAAGTAACAGAAGGGGAACAAAGAAAGTATATGATAGAATAATTATGTTCTGCAGGGGTTCAGATTTCCGGGCTGATTCCAGTCTAAGTAAAATCACGACCTTTATTTCTTAATCCGGGCGCATTTCTGCGTTGATTTTGCAGCCGCGTCTGTTTTCATAAGTAAACCGTCTGTATTCTGTTGAATATTATTAAAAATGTATCCGCAGGCGAAATCTCCGTCTCGTCTGTCGCGACTAGTGTTATCAAAAACTAGGAGTAAAGTCAGACGTCTGGGCAGTAGGAAGTGGGGCATTGATAGTTGGCGTACCGCAGCGATACCGCGGCCTGGCTGAAGTACGGCCCGTCTAGAAAAGAATTTACAAAAGGTGGTTGCTAACTCCGAACCCGAGCAGTTCCAGGCCAGCGATCAATGAGATTAAATAAGGCAACAAGTATTCAGTGAAATTTGATGTCTGTAGGCTGACTGGAATGAACGCTACGGCGCGATAAAACCAATACCAACCGCGAACCAGGATCTTCTCATCGGATGGGGTGCCTCTTTGCCTAAGCCGCAGTTTGAAGATCAGGCCGTTCGAATCGCGTTGAATGAGGTCTGCGCTTTCATAAACTTCCCGCTGGGGATCGACATATTTCCGATTGACGTACGCATGGCAGCGTTCATTCGCCCACATTTCACAGGCCATCAGGTAGCGCGATATGCCTTCGATTTCGCGGCAGGCGGTATAGTAACGCCAGAGAAGATAGACAAAGGCGATAGAAATTGCCGTGGTGACTATCTCAGGATTTTTTATCTCAATGTGGTTGCCGAAGAGGTTGACATTCTTGATCTCAAGTCCCGCAGCCTCATAGAACGTCGTGATGATCGACACACCGATCAGGTTTCGCCTTTGCCTCCTGAAGAAATCCTGCTTGCCGGTGTCGTTATTCATCTATCGGCACTGGCTCCTAACCTGGAAGTCTTCCCGCGTAGAACGTCCTGACTCGCTCAAGTTGCTTGGGTTTATCCGTTGGCCAACCAGGGGCCTGGTCGAGATACGCACTGGCGTGGTCAAGTGCGTCAGCCAGACTCAGTCCTGCGTTTTGTGCTGCGTCCAGGTATTCGTTGGCTCGTTTCTCATCGAAAGCATGTACGGCAAAGGGGGCGGTCTGGTGAGCGAAACCACCGCCTATGAGTCGAATCCACTCGCTCCTTTCCATCGGGGCGGGTCTCCTATCTAAAATTTCCATTGAACGTCTTTTACGTGTGCGGCGATAAACATTCCATAAATAATAAGGCCGGCGCATTTCACCCCTGATACTCTAGCGTAGGGCAGGATAGCAAAGGTAAGAAGGCTCCGGACTAAGGCCCCCTTTGGGAGACGTTTAGATGTCTCGTTCAGCGCGAGGGCAGCGCCCTTAGAATTCGTGTGAGGGATCAAAGCCGAAGGACACGCCAATGCGCCTAAGTTGTTCTGTCATGTGCATTGAGAATGCTGTCCGTGCCATGAATGCCGTGTTCAAGACTTCGGTCGATGACATCAAGCAACCTGCGCCGTAAATCAGGATTGTTTTCTGATGCTGCGTACTCGGCTTGGATTAGTTCATGGAGATGGTGAAAGTCTCGATATGCCCATTGCGAACTGTCTTTCTCGACTTTTCCACTCATAAGCTTTTCCGCGGCGGCAATCAGATGGTTGGCAATTGGCTTGTCCGTTTTCTTCAGAAACGAAAAAAACCAGAAATCTTCACCATCAAAAGCAGGTGATTCGAGATATGCAGATAAGAGGGTATCTGCGTTTGCGGTTTCTGTCGGGTCGGCATGAGAGAAAACCGAGGATGCTCGCTTTCTTACATCTTCGTCATCATCGCTGAAAAACCGGATCAACAACGCGCATACACGGTCTTGGCATTCGGCGACAGAAATCAGGTGTGCTGCAATCTCAGATGCCATCACACGGTACTGACCGCCCTGTTCGATAAGCGCGTCAGCTTCCTCGCAAAATTCTTCAACTGAAAAACTGGAACGCAAGACATGAAAGGCCGAAACGGCCTGCATCATTTCACTATCAGCTTTGCGAAGTCGGTCGAGCAGGCGCCGCGCTGGTGCCGGAGCGCCATAAAGCAGGTACGGCAGTAACTCAATGCCGTCCCGAGTGATAAGCGGCGTCAATTCGCACGTACTCGGCGGAGGGAGAGAAAAAGCAGATTTCGAATAGGCAGACACAAGCCGCTCGACGAGTTGGCCGCAGTCTTCTCTGTCGTGATTGTAGAGAGGTTTGAGGGGCCCCATTAGGGCGCAGCGAACACTAACGAGCGGTTCATGATCGACTCTTTTATCGATGAAATCTCTGATTTCCTCAGTGCGATCCGGAACATTCCAAAGTACATACTCCAACGCTTCTGTTGCTTCTCCGCGTGCTCCGTTGACGCCGCGAATATGTAACGATTGCCCGTATTCGAGCAGTTCGCGGATCGAAGAAGTCTCTCGCTCAATGCGCTGTTCCTCGGTCTCAGGGTGCTCTTCCGCGTCACCATGTTCGGCATAGAACATAAGAATGGCAAAGATTTCATCTTCTTCCGCCAAAGTGGGATTTCGGGAGATTATCCTGGCGATATCTTCGCCGAATGGACGATCAGTTCGGTCATGAGCGTTTAGAACGGCGGCTCGTGCTAGTTCATTCGTAGTATCTTCGTGCTCAATGACCGCCCACAGAATATTTGACACATAAGTATGGGGAGCAGTTTCTGGAATCCGCTCCATCAACGCTACAAAACGAGGCAAATCCTCCTTTGCGCATTTCTTAAGTACCTGCCCAAGCTCGTGTGGCCCTCCTCCGTCCGGGCCACGGGGGAAATCGCGTTCCTTGTCGTGCTTTTTCATGGCCTTGAGCCAATGGTCATCCGACATACGTTCCGCACTCTCGGTCTTGATAGGAGACCCGACGGAGTAGGCTTCGTTATGCCAGGGCTTTTCCAATGTTGCGTTCGGAAATTTCCGGTCAAGCTGCTGGAACTCGCGGCGCCCTTGCTGCGTCAGGTGTTCTTCCCCAATGGTCTTGAGAACGCACCATTGCTCATAACCCGAATGGTTAAGGAAGTAGATTGCATGGGCGCGGGTATAGTAGCCGTCGTCTTCTCCCTCTTCCCGCAACTTCTTGGAGATTTTAAGAGCGCGCTTATATTCCGGTGCCTGTTTGAAAACTGCGGCTTCGACAAGCGATTTTTCGTCCGCCGATAGGATTGGGTACATGGCGGCGGCGGCATCGGCAAACGACTTCCATTCAGCACTACGCCACCCGGCACGAAAAAGCGCGTCCTCCGCTAATAGGCTCAAGAAGTGATTTTTCAATGCGGGTGGATTGCCAAGGATCGTATGCAAATGGAGGTGTAGATTTACAGTATGGAGGTGGGTGGGCAACCGACCGAGGAACATCGAGGCAAGGTCAGGATCGATCTCCGCGACGGCTCGCAATGCTGTTCTGTACTGGTGCAGAAACTCATCATCTCCGACTAAATGCCCCGAGTAGATAAGAGACTCAAATGTCGAGTCCCACTCTCCGATTTCTTTGCGCTTACGGATTACGTGCAAGGAGTGGACAAATGCGTCTGTTACCGCCTCAAGAAAATCGGCAGGTAATTTTTCGCAGAGCTTTTTGATCGAATGGAGGTCGATCATTTTAATATTGTCGTGTCGGAATGGATGATCGTCGGGGTGTATTTCAAACCAGGTTTCGAAATACGCTTTTAGGAGCGGCGCACCTCTCCCCGAATTCTCCTCAACCCATGTTACCAGGATCATTTCTCTGCGGTGTTCAGATTCCTCAGAGAACATGCCGGGAGGCTTGGATCGTATGAGGTCGACACAGAGCTGTTCGAGATCGGCGTTAGGCTGGGCACGGCGAAAGCTTCCCAACCAACTGAACAGAATTCTTGCGCGTTCAGAATCTCCTCCCCACCAGTCCCGCAACAGTCGCGCGACTTCGGACGGTCGGTCTGACGATACGTTCAGGATAGACCAGAATGCTGAGTTCTTGCGCTGCTCGTTCGAATCATTCAATAGCCCCTGCAACCACCCGTTCATAACATTCAGATCAAACCACCCAGCAGAGCCGAGCACGGCTTTTTCTACCAAATTCGGGAAGGGCGCATCGGGGGTATCGAGTTTGAGGATGATGTCGCGTTCTGCCGGAGTGGGGTCGGAAAGCGTCCCAAGCCATTGAGCAATAGCGAGCTTCACATGGTAGCGAACCTGATTGTCCAACAGAACTTTGGACAGTGTGTCGAGATACCGCTGCGTGTCGTGCTGGCGCATGACTTCTAATATCTGACGACACTGTGTGCGGCGGAAAAGATGCTGCTCAGAAGAAACCAACATCTCGTACAGCGATTTTGACGACCGCGCGAACGCCTGCGCATATGCATAGTCAAAGAAACTCTCGTGAAAGAAGTTGACGTGCTGACGGCTAACGACAATGAGCCCTTCGGAAGAAAGGATGTCTCGTGCTTCGGGAAACGGATCCAGCACGTTCACGGGAGCCTCTAAACGCTGCCGATCACTCATCCATTCCGCAAGCGCTTCCATCACCTGCATCAAAGACCATGGCACATTGCGGTCACGCCGCAGCATTCGTTCCTTCTTTTGAACTAAAGCGCGAAATAGATCGTCGCGGGAAGTGAATGACAGGGATTCTTCCGCCACTTCCAAATATACCGCGAGATTAAGAGGAAGTCGGAGCAGTTCCTTCTGCGCAGGGGTGAAGTGTTCGGGTTTGAAACCCTTCGCCACAACGACTGGAGAAATCTCCGTTTCCCAGTCGAGCAATGGAACGTCAATGCGGTTCTCATGCTGACTGTCACGAAGGCTTTTGATGCGAGGGTCGTTGTCAAAGTCGTAATTTCGGCAAACCAGAACCACTCGGACAGTTCGTAGCGCGTAGAGGCCGTCAAGAAGCTGCAAAAGTGCGTTTCTCACGACGCCGTTTCGACCTGATACTTCGCTTACAGCGTCAACCTGATCGACAATCAAGACAGTGGTTTGATCGGGGGCAATGCCTTTGAGGGTGATTGTTGGCCGTTCGTGTCGATCCAGAATGGCTGCTCCGAAATCCTCGGGCCTCTGACTTGTCAAATGGTGATCGGCACGGAAAGCCAAATGAAGCACATTCGCCTCTGCCAGAAGGTTGATTAGCCGCCGGATCACTCCGGACTTGCCGCTCCCCGCTACGCCGGTGACCAAGGCGACTTTGGGGGCGGCGGAGTCCATAAGCGTTTCGAAGACTTGCTGCGCCTCCTTTCGATCAATGACTTCGCCTCCGGCACCGAAGGGGCTGTAAGTTGCAAGATAGGATTCAGTTTCTTGCCGAAGTTTCTCTTTCAGAGTCGGATCGAGCGTCCAGTCTTTGAATCTGAGATGAGGAATTTCACGCAAATCTTGCCGAAGGCTCTCGGTCGAGAGCTGAACATTGAAGTGCTGTTCCATATAGTCGCGCAAGGCCTCGAAAGCGCTCTGGCCAGTTGCGTCTTCAAAGGCGTATTGAGCCAGCACGCCGATGTGAGACTCAAGCTCGGACATTGATTCCACTTGGAAGAATGAACGCCGGAGCCATTGCCAAGCGGTTGTGCGATCAGTTTCCCATGCGGAGCTGAGATCGGTGAAAGCTCGTGATTGGTCTTGTGATAACCCGCCCTCGAACTCTTCTTGATCGTTGGCAACTTTGGCTTTCTGAGCCAGGATTCGGGCGTCCTTCGCGGGGTCTTCTGACACGAAGTAACAGGTATCCGCTTCTGATGTGGATAGCCTGTCACGAAAGGCATCCAGCACGCCTTCTCGTTCCAATGCGCGGATAGTCCAGTTTCCGTTGGGAGATGTTTTTTTTGTTTGGTGCCATTCAACTGCAGGACCAATGCCAATGGCGAATTCAAAGCCGTCAAATTTATTCGTTATGCCCTCAAAGCGGAGCGAGTCTCGCTCGCCATACAAGACACGGATAAGTTGACGAATTAGCCATTTCGCCTCGTATCTGTTTCCAAGCTTATCCGCTATGCCACCAGCAAACATCGTTCCGTCATCTAATATTGTTTTGGCAGAATGCGTGCAAAATATGCACGAATCGGGCGATTCTACCATGAACGGGACGTAAGGAACTTATGTGATTGAACGCTGGAAGCAGGAAGGGCAGAGGGGGCGCTCCCTTTGGTTGTGTTCCTGAGAGATGGCATCCATCGCTCTGTTCTGCCATGCGCGCTTGACCGATATGCGAGGGTGTAAGGGCGTTGAACTTGGCGGCGGGAGCTTTGACTTCTTTGATGTGCTTCGGAATGGCATTGCCTAGGCATACTTCAGCCCAAAAACCTTTCAGCTTCATGTTCTCTGGTTGATTCGGTTCGCGTAGTGAGAACATTCGGGTGTTGCTCTAGAACTCCCGCTTCCAAAAGGTGGCATCATCACCCCAGAGAAGAATAGAGGCAGATATCAAACGCGTTTAATTAGGTCGATGATAAATGCCTCGCTGGAGGACAAAGACTCCACTACCGCCAAAAACTCGATTACATCCAACCTCCGCTCGCCGTTTTCATATTTGGCGACGAACGACTGAGGTTTTCCGAGTTTGTCTGCAACAGCCTGCTGGGTCAGGCCCGCAGCTTCACGCGCCTCTTTGAGGGCATTGATCAGAGCCTTGTGCCTCTTTGTGTAGAGAGATTTTTCCATTTGCGCCAATCGACTTGAAAGAGGGCGCAAACAGAGCTAATCCCAATGCAGGATTATCCCAAAATCGGATAATATTTGTTTGGAACGGATAGAGGAGAAGCATCGATGTTGAAAGTTTGCGGACTAGCGAGTGTTTGTGCCGCCCTGTCGCTTCAGGCGATTGCCGGAACGAATGTGCAGGGAGAACTCCCCGCATGCACAGATGGAGCGATCAAAGCGAAAGCAGATGAAGCGTTGAACGCTTGGTTTCGAGGGACGGGGATAGAATGGGAGGGAAGTGGCTACAAGGCCCAAATGATGCCAGCCTTGCAGGCGTTCAAAGAAAAGCACCTCGAAAAGAGTGCGGTGCTGTCGGTCAAGGTTGCGGTTTCCAAAGAAATTTCGGCTAAGTTACGGCCCGTTTCAGCTTCCGACGTCAATATCAAATTCTGTGATGCCACTGTTGATGGCATCTGGGTTCAGACAATGTTGATCCAGGATCCTGTCGACCAGAAAAACTGGGGCTTGGTTGTCCAATCGAACGTTAGAAACTTGAAGTTCGTACCGGCTCCCGGGTTTGCTTCCTTAATCTTTTTGAAATAGCCAAAGAGAGTGTTTGTAAGCCTAATGCCTGCCGTGTGGCATAAGATCCAAAGTTAGAAAATGCTTGCGCATCAGGGTGAAATTTTGTCAGTTGGTGGTGGATGGCTTCAAGCTGCCGTTCATTGCTAGCTCATGTTAGCAAGAAGAGAGAGCACTCTCTTCGAATGTTAGATTAAGTCGCTGCACAGCTTCGTGCCTAATACGTCCAGCGTCTCTGAGTTCTCAAAAAGCTAGTCGTTTCAACTCCGCTCACCAAAGCGGTGAGCGCTATTGCTTTGGAGAAATCAGATGAAAACTATTTCTATAGAGTACGCACAAGCTGCAGACTTAATCGCTTTCCAAAACAACAGCCGTGCCCATTCGGATGCGCAAATTGCTCAAGTCGCGGCGAGCATTTCGCAGTTCGGCTTCATAAACCCCATCGTTGTCGACCACGCGAGCGTCGTCGTCGCCGGGCATGCTCGGCTGAGCGCTGCGAAAAAACTTGGGTTGATATCCGTTCCGACGGTTCGGGTGGACCATTTATCGGAGGCGGAAGTTCGCCTTTATCGGATCGCCGATAACAAACTTGCGGAGAACGCGACCTGGGACGAGCGTGCCTTGCGGCTTGAACTTGAATATCTCAGTGAGATCGATATCGATATTTCCCTGTCGGGGTTCGAACTTCCAGAGATCGACGCCCTTCTCGCCGATACAAGCCTTGATGAGGAACGCCCGCCGGAGGCTCTGCCGGCACCTCCGGAAAATCCCGTCGTCCAAGAAGGCGATATCTTTCTGCTGGGGCGTCATCGGATTGTCTGCGGCGATTGCCGCAATTCGGAAACGATGTCGCGTCTGATGGAGGGGGCCACAGCCAGTGTCGTGGTGACGGACCCGCCATTTAATGTGCGCGTGAACGGCCATGTGCTCACAGGGAAAAGCAGCCATGCGGAGTTCGCCATGGCGAGTGGGGAGATGTCGCCGGACGAATTTACGGCCTTTCTTATCGACGGTTTTGCACAGTTCCGAGAGCACAGCGTCGATGGCTCTCTCCATTACTTGTTCATGGATTGGCGGCATGCGGGGGAGATGCTCCAAGCCGGCGATCACGTCTATGACGGCCTTCTCAACATATGTGTTTGGGCAAAGACGAATGCGGGGATGGGGAGTCTCTATCGCAGCCAGCATGAGTTCATTTTCGTCTTCAAGAACGGCAAAGCCTCACACCTGAACAACGTGCAGCTCGGGAAGTTCGGGCGAAACCGAAGTAACGTCTGGGCCTATGCGGGCATGAACACCTTTGGGAAAGAGCGGGACGAAGCGCTGGCGCTGCACCCCACGGTCAAACCGACGGCGATGATCGCCGACGCGATCCTGGATGCCAGCAATCGCGGGGATGTGGTTCTGGACGGCTTTCTTGGGTCCGGCACAACGCTCCTTGCCGCCGAACAAACGGGCCGCGTCGCCTACGGCTGCGAGATCGACCCCCGCTACGTTGAGGTCGCGATTGAGCGCTTTCGGAAGGTTTCAGGCGCACCCGTAAATCACGAGGAAAGCGGAATGGATTTCGACGACCTGAAAGCCGAACGATCTGTCGGGGTTCCCCGCGATGAGTAAGAGCGACTATGTGGTCGGCTACAAGAAACCCCCGACGCATTCGCAATTCAAGCCGCGCCAGTCGGGAAACCCGAAAGGGCGTCCCAAGGGCACCAAGAACCTGGCAACGGATCTGCAGGAGGAACTGACCGCCAAGATTGTCGTCCGGGAGGGGGCGCGGGAGCAGAAAATTTCCAAGCAGCGGGCCCTCGTGAAGACGCTCTTCAACAATGCCCTGAAGGGCGACATCAGGGCGATCAATGCGTTCTTACGGCTAATCGAACGCACGCATTTTGAGGAAGTGACGGAACTGAACAGTCCTGAAATTTCACAGGACGACGAGGCGATTATCGATGCCTTCATTATGCGCCATCAGGCGCGAAATTTGGTTAAGGATTAAAACAATGAGTGATTATTCAAAACAGGAACTTCTGGCTCTATTACGCCTGGACCTTTTGGCTTTCGCACAAAAGGCGTTCCAGACCCTAAATCCAAGTGAGTCCTTCAAGCCAAATTGGCACCACCAGGCCATCGTTTATCAATTGGAGCGATGCCTTCGAGGCGAGTGCAAGCGTTTGCTTATCACGCTGCCGCCCAGAAGTTTGAAGTCGCACCTAGTTTCCGTATGCCTGCCGGCTTTCCTCATGGGCCATAACCCGTCGGTGAAGATAATCACTGCGAGTTATGCGCAGGGCCTGGCAGAAGATTTTTCCGGCAAGACCCGGACCTTGATGCAGGAAGACTGGTATCGGGAGGTATTCCCGGATACGCAGCTCTCATCGACCAAAAACAGCGTAGGGGAGTTTGCGACCGCAAAGATGGGCCTCCGGCTCGCGACATCCGTTCACGGTTCGCTGACCGGGCGCGGCGCGGATTGCATCATCGTGGATGATCCGCATAAAGCGGAAGAGGCGCTGTCGGACGCCTATCGGGAGAGCGCGGTGAGCTGGTTCGAAAACACGCTGCTCTCTCGCCTCAACAATATGAAAGACGGATGCATCATCGTCGTTCAACAGCGCATCCACGAGCATGATTTGGCGGGGCACTTGCTGGCGAAAGGGGGATGGGAACACCTGCGCCTTCAGGCGATTGCGGAGGAGGACCGGAGCGTGCCGTTGGCCGATGGCGTGGAGCATGTCCTCAAAGCCGGCGACGTGCTGCATGAAGCGATTTATGGACTGGAAGCACTCAATGAGCGGCGAGACGCGGTCGGCAGTCACATCTTCTCGGCGCAGTATCAACAAGAGCCGGTCCCCGCGGGTGGACACCTGATCCAAGTATCGCAGTTCAAACGGTATCCCGTCGCCCCATCCAGGCGACCCGGCGATCTGATCGTGCAAAGCTGGGATCTCGCGCAGGGCCGCAAAGAGACGAACGACTATTCCGTCGGGACGACCTGGTTGGTGAGGGAGGCGACCTACTATCTCCTCGACGTAGTGCGGGAGAAAGTCGGATACCGCGATCTGCGAATGCGCATCCTATGGTCCGCGCATAATTTCGATGCCGATTACATTCTCGTTGAAAACGCCAGTGTCGGCGTTTCGATGATCGAGGACGTCAGAGCGTCCGGTCCGTTCAGCGTCATCTCATGTAATCCGCAGGGCGATAAAGTCGCGCGGATGACGCCGGGTACAGCCGAAATCGAGGGTGGGCGTGTGATCTTGCCGCAAGACGCTCTTTGGTTGGCCGATTTCGAGAGAGAGTGCAGCGCCTTTCCATATGGCGTTCACGATGATCAGGTCGATAGTCTTTCGCAGTTTCTGGATTGGGCGAGAGCGCACTCACGCGACCATGTCAGTTTTAACACCCTCGAAAGGGCAATTCGGGAGCTTACTCCGCCGCCTTCGGGGAATATCGGTGGAAAGACGAATGCGGCGTTCTATAGGTCGTTGCAAGGGCCAAACTCCAGAAATCTGGGGCATATCGTCGATATCCCGAAGTTCAGATAGCGGCATTCTCCCAAAGCGGAATTGATCATGAGGGCGCACGATGACGGGTGCCCCCTTCTTGTTTGTCTGAGCGTGAAGCCCTAATCAATGACTGGACTTCCGCTGCCAACAGAGCGGTACTGAGACTTAAGCAGTGAGGGCCGCCAGGGCCCCTGAAACGCCTCCTAACCACCGCCCGCCCGGACCGGTCCTGCGACCGGCCGGGGTCTGGGCGGTGGAAGCCCCCGCATCCCGCGGGGCCCGACAAAGGAGGCGCACATGACCGCCAAGACCAAATCGAAAACTACCAAACCCCAACCGACCAAGCCCGAAACCATCCTGAAGCTCATCAGCCGACCCGCAGGCGCCAGCCTGGGCGCCCTGGAGAAGGCCACGGGATGGCAGCCGCACAGCGTCCGCGCGGCGCTCACCGGCCTGCGCAAGGCAGGCCTTGCCGTTGAGCGCGGCAAGGACGCCAAGGGCGTCACCGTCTACCGCGTCGCCAAGGCGGCGCCGGTGGCGGACGCATGCTGAGCCTGGATGACCTGGACGGCATGACGACGGCGGAACTGCGGGCGGCCTGGGAGGAAGACCTGGGTCGCTCGCCGCCTGCCCGGGCGAGCGCCGGCTGGATGCGGTCGGTGCTCGCCTACCGCATCCAGGAACGGGCGGGCCCGCGCTTGTCAAACGCCACCAAGCGGGAGTTGGAGCGCATCGCCCGGGCCCTCGAGAAGGACCGGGGCCACCAGCCGAAGCCGACGCGCCAGTTGAAGCCGGGCACCAAGCTGCTGAGGGAATGGAACGGCGTCGTCCACGAGGTGCTGGTGCTCGACGACGGCGCCGAATATCGGGGCATCCGGTTCCCCAGCCTCACTGCCGTCGCCCGGGAGATCACGGGGGCCCACTGGTCGGGCCCCCGCTTCTTCGGCCTGAAGACGAGGGGAAAAGCCCATGGCGGGTGAGCGAAAGCTGAACTGCGCCGTCTACACGCGCAAGTCGTCGGAGGAGGGGCTGGAGCAGGAATTTAATTCGTTGGACGCCCAGCGAGAGGCCTGCGAGGCCTACGTCGCCAGCCAGAAGCACGAGGGCTGGCGGCTGCTGAAGGACCGCTACGACGACGGCGGCATCTCTGGCGGCACCATGGAGCGACCGGGCCTGAAACGCCTTCTCGCCGACGTGGCGGCTGGCAAGGTGCAGATCGTCGTTGTCTACAAGGTGGACCGGCTGACCCGCGCGCTCGCCGACTTCGCCAAGATTATCGAGGTCTTCGATGCCCAAGGCGCCTCCTTCGTCTCCGTCACCCAGCAGTTCAACACGACCACTTCCATGGGCCGGCTCACCCTTAACGTGCTGCTCTCCTTCGCCCAGTTCGAGCGCGAGGTCACGGGCGAGCGCATCCGCGACAAGATCGCGGCCTCGAAGCGAAAGGGCATGTGGATGGGCGGCAACCCGCCCCTCGGCTACGACTGCCGGGACCGCAAGCTGGTGATGGTCGAGGCGGAGGCTGAAACGGTCCGCCACATCTTCCGGCGCTATATCGCCCTCGGCAACGTGCGGGCGCTGAAGGCCGACCTGGACGCCGCCGGGATCGTTAGCAAGCTTTGGACATCGGCCGGCGGCCGCCGCGTCGGCGGCCGACCCTTCGCCCGCGGCGCCCTCTATCACCTGCTGCAGAACCGCCTCTACCTGGGCGAGATCGTCCACAAGGGCCAGACCTACCCGGGCCAGCACGCGGCCATCGTTGACCAAGCGCTGTGGGAGGAGGTGCAGGCGAAGCTAGAAGCCAACCGGGTCGAGCGCAAACGTGGCACCAATGCCAGGGACCCCAGCCTGCTTGCCGGCATCCTGTTCGACGAACACGGACGTCGCCTGACGCCGAGCCACGCCAACAAGGGCGGGCGGCGCTATCGCTACTACGTCACCGATCCGCGAGACGACAGCAGCATGCCGGCGATTCGCCTGCCGGCCAAAGAGTTGGAGAACGCCGTGCTTGCCGAACTAAGGCGGCACTTGGGGCAGGAGCGTGAATTGTCAGGCCGTGCTTCCGATGCGGAAGTCGATGCCGTCGAGTTCCTGCGAACGGGCGTCACAAAGGTTGTCCTTGGGAAGGCTGAAATTGAAATCCATCTTCCGGTAGTTGATCAGACGAAGGCGCCTATTCTGACTGTTGAGTACAGTCTGAGACGGCGGGGGGGCGAGGCGAAGTTGGTACTGAGCCCCGATCTTCATCGGCGACAGCCGACGCTGGACCAGGCCCTGATCAAGGTCGTCGCGCGCGCAAATTATTGGAACAAACAGTTGATTGAAGGTCATATGCCTTCGGTATCCGCCATCGCTAAATCGGAAGGTCTGGCGCATACATATGTTCTTCGAATTCTGAAACTTTCCGTCCTGGCGCCGGATATCGTCAGAGCGGTTCTAAGCGGAGTGCATCCGATAAACGTCACCGCCGAGAAGCTGACTCGATTGGCGCATCTTCCAGATTCTTGGGGCGAGCAGAGGCAAATTCTTGAACGCCTCTAATGCCGGTTATTCCCAGCCTGGACGGATATCCGTGCGATTACATTCAGGACAATGAATCGCGTAAGTTCTTTTGCCTTCTTTGCGGCGTTCGCGCGACTCTTCAGGAGAGAGCGTTTCTTCCTCAAATCGATGTCCGCAATTCAGGCAACGATAGCGGACCATTTCTGGCATCGGTGCACTCCGCCTTTCAGTGTTCCAGCCGTTCGATAAACATCTCCCACAAGAATTCGGCTGCCTCTTCCGGGGAGAAACGTTTGTCGTGGTTCCCATACATCCGCATTCCCAGCGGGTTCAGGAACAACTCATGGCCATCATCCTCGACGCGGATCGTTTCGTTGTAGGAGTTGTCCGCGTCGATGCTGAAACTCCCTTCCGCATAACCGATCCCCTCTGAGTACGAACCTTGGGATAACCAAATCTTGCACCGATTCTTGCTCTCGCCGTTCACATATACGTCGCAGGTGAATTTCAACGAGTGGATCGTTTGGATTGTCGCGGCCACTTCCGGATACTGATTGCTGACACTGTTGGCAGCCGTTTCGAAGTAGCGTTTGACGGTGACAAAAGCGTCTCGGAGGAAGTCGTCTCGGTCGCGATCGGTGATCCTCCCTTTTATCTTTGGCACACGTGGGGCCTTGCCGGTCGGCCCGGCTGTTGCCGGGCGAGCGGAATCTGGCGGAGGGTCATCGGCTCGGGAGAGATCGAACAACTCCATGCTTCCGGCGCCTTTCGGTAACTCCTGTAAGCCAGTGGAAACGAACCGGATATTCGAACCACCCATTCCCGAGAGGGTGTGTTTGAAGGATGGCGAGCACCAGATGCGATTTGCCTCGACGATTTGTTCGATGCGGGCGGCGGGGACCATGCCTTGACCGGAAACGCCGGTAACCAGGCCGCCCTCAATCTCAAGCACGACGCTGTTCATATCCAAGCCAATTCGGATATGAACAGGTGAGGGAAAGCCTTCGTTCTCCCAGTCTTCGTTGCGGAAACGGTCGCGGAATCTCAGGGCTTCCTCGGCTATGATCGCCGGCGTGTTGCCGACCACGACAATTCCGTCGCCCCAAGTATTCGCGTAGAGAATTCCATCTATGGAACTCGCCTGCTTGGCCAGCATTTTGACGATGCTGGCAACCTGCGTCTTAAGCATGTCGCCTTTGATTGCGGAGGATCCGACAATGTCGCCATATAAAATGGCGCAGGTTCTCGATTCAGTGGCCATAGCGAGCGGTCCAGAACGGGGTTTGTGCGTCCGTACTGCATCCCGAATGTAACCGTCAAATCGGCCGACAGAGATTTTCGGGCCAGAACTAACCGTCTTATAGGTCGAGAGCACGCCACAACGCGAATCGTAGGGGGATCCTGCTAATAAACCTTTGAATTATAAATATGAATGCGGGAGACGGAAAAACCGGAGGTTTGTCCGGGACTAAATGGCGGAGAGGGAGGGATTCGAACCCTCGGTAGGCTTGCGCCCACAACGGTTTTCGAGACCGCCCCGTTCGACCACTCCGGCACCTCTCCTAAAGCCCTGAAAAGGGATATCTTTTCAGAAGCCCGGCGGCGTCCGCCAAGACGCCACCCGATATGTCGAAACCAAATATGGTCCGGGAACGCCCCTTTATAGCCGCGAATTTTTCCCTGTCCACTGGTTCGTCGCGGGGGATAGGTTGCGCGCCTCGTGGCGGGCGTCGCCGAGACGGCTGCCGGAGGCCGTCGGGGGCGCCGGAATGCCTGCGTTTCCGGGCGTTACGGCCATTGACTTATGGGATTTCACGGCTATAGTGCCGCCCTTCTGCCGATCCATAAGGGGCGGTGGAATTAAAATAACCAAACAAGATCAACAATTAATAGGGTTCTGAAACGATGTACGCGGTTATCAAAACCGGCGGTAAGCAGTATCGAGTGACGTCGGGTGACGTCATTATCGTGGAAAAGCTGCTTGGCGAACCGGGTGAAACGATTGAAGTTGGCCAGGTGATGATGCTGGGCGAAGAGGGCAAGGCCCCCACGTTCGGCACCCCCGTGGTCGAGAAGGCTGCCGTGTTCGCCGAAGTGCTGGAACAGCAGAAGGGCGACAAGGTTCTGATCTTCAAAAAGAAGCGGCGCCACAACTACCGCCGCCTCAAGGGTCATCGGCAGTTCGAGACGGTGTTGCGCATCCTTGACGTGAGCGCCACCGGCACCAAGCCGGCCGCGGCCAAGAAGGCGGCGCCGAAGAAGGCTGACGCCGAACCCGCAGCCGACGCCAAGCCGGCGAAAAAGGAATCCAAGGCGGCCGCCGACAAGGCTGACGCCAAACCGGCCGCGAAAAAGCCCGCGGCCAAGAAGGCCCCCGCCAAGAAAGCCGCCCCCAAAAAGGGCGAGGAATAAGGAGTAGTCACCGATGGCACATAAGAAATCCGGTGGTAGTTCGCGCAACGGCCGCGACTCAGAAGGCCGCCGCCTGGGCTTGAAGAAGTCCGGCGGACAGGCTGTCGAACCCGGCAACATCATCGTGCGTCAGCGCGGCACCAAGTATCACCCCGGCGAAAACGTCGGCATCGGCAAGGATCACACGATCTTCGCCATGGCCGAAGGCCGGGTGAAGTTCGCGACCAAGGCCAAGGGCCGCACCTACATTTCGGTGGAGCCGTCGGTCTGACGGACTGAACGGCCATTCGCGACTTGAAATGCGCGGGGGAATGGCCAGCCATTCCCCCGTTTTTCGTGTCGGATGCAAGGTGTAGGTTCTCGCAATGAAATTCCTCGACGAAGCGAAGGTGTTCGTGAAAAGCGGCGACGGCGGCAGCGGCTGCATGTCGTTCCGGCGCGAGAAATACATCGAATTCGGCGGTCCCGACGGCGGCGACGGCGGGCGTGGCGGCGACGTCATCATCGAATGCGCCGACGGCCTGAACACACTGATCGATTTCCGCTATCAGCAGCATTTCAAGGCCGGGCGCGGCAACCATGGCATGGGCAAGAACCGCACCGGCGCCGGCGGCAAGGATATCACCCTCAAGGTGCCCGTCGGCACGCAGATCCTGGACGACGACAAGGAAACCGTTCTGGCCGACATGACG
Organism: bacterium SCSIO 12827; assembly: GCA_024397995.1. Classification (NCBI taxonomy): domain Bacteria; species bacterium SCSIO 12827. Next base: position 846,138 of record CP073746.1, read on the forward strand.
CGTGTGGGCCAACGCATCGTCCTGCTGAAGGGCGGCGACGGCGGGCTTGGCAACGCGCGGTTCAAGATATCGACCAACCAGGCCCCGCGCAAGACCATTCCCGGCTTTCCCGGAGAGGAACGCTGGATCTGGCTGCGCCTGAAGCTGATCGCCGACGCCGGCCTGGTCGGCCTGCCCAACGCGGGCAAGTCGACCTTCCTGGCGGCATCGTCGCGGGCCAAGCCGAAGATCGCCGATTATCCCTTCACCACCCTGCACCCGAACCTGGGCGTGGTCATGGTCGACCAATGGTCCTTCGTGCTGGCCGACATCCCCGGCCTGATCGAAGGTGCGAGCGAGGGGGCGGGTCTGGGCACGCGCTTCCTCGGCCATGTCGAACGCTGCCGCGTGCTGCTGCATCTGGTCGACGGCACCCAGGAAGATGTCGCGGGGGCCTACAGGCAGGTACGCCACGAAATGAAGGCCTACGGCGGCGGTCTGGCCGACAAGACCGAAATCGTGGCCCTCAACAAATGCGATGCCCTGACCGACGACGAGATCAAGGAACAGCGCAAAAAGCTGGCCCGGGCGGCCAAGTGCAAGATGGCCGACGTGATGCTGGTGTCCGGCGTGTCCGGCAAGGGTGTGCCCGAGGTGCTACGCGCCTTGGTCGCCGAGATCGGCGGCGCACAGGATGCCGAGAAAGCCGCCGAAGCAGGCCCGGCGGAGGAGGAGGCCTGGCGGCCATGACCGGGACTCCCGCCCTGACCGACGGCAAGCGGATCATCATCAAGATCGGCTCGGCCCTGCTGGTCGACAAGGAACGCGGCACCGTCAAGCGCGGCTGGCTGGAAACACTGGCGACGGACATGATGACCCTGCGCGCGCGCGGGCACGAGGTCCTGATCGTATCCTCCGGGGCCATCGCTGTCGGCCGCCGCCATTTGGGCCTGCCCGCACGCGGCAAGTTGAAGTTGGAAGAAAGCCAGGCCGCCGCCGCCGCCGGCATGGTGCGTCTGGCCCATGCCTATCAAGAGGTCCTGGGCGATTACGATGTCACGGTGGCGCAGGTGCTGCTGACCCTGGACGATAGCGAAAACCGCCGCCGGTATCTCAACGCCCGCAACACCATCGACCAGATCATCCGCTTAGGAGCGGTCCCTCTGATCAACGAGAACGATACCGTGGCGACGGACGAAATTCGCTTCGGCGACAACGACCGCCTGGCCGCGCGCGTGGCCGCCATGGTGTCCGCCGACACGCTGGTGCTGCTGTCGTCGTCGGACGGGCTTTATGAAAGCGACCCGACCCAGAACCCCGACGCCGTCCATGTGCCCTTGGTCACCGACGGCATTACACCCGAGATCGAGGCCATGGCCGGCATCAATAAGACCGACGATGGGTCGGGCGGCATGGTGACCAAGCTGGTCGCCGCGCGCATGGCCATGGCCGCCGGCTGTCGCATGGTGATCGCCAACGGCATGGAAGATCATCCGCTCGCCCGCATGGAAGCGGGCGGCCGGGTCACCTGGTTCCTGCCCGACGCCACGCCGTTGACGGCACGCAAGCAATGGATTTCAGGTTCGCTGAAGCCCGGTGGCGCCGTGGTGGTCGATAATGGGGCGGCCCGCGCCCTGGCCCGGGGCAAGAGCCTGCTGCCGGCCGGCGTGGTCAAGGTCGAAGGCCGGTTCGAGCGCGGCGACGCGGTGACCGTGAAAAATCAGGCTGGCGATCCCCTGGGGCGCGGGCTGGTCGCCTATTCGGCGGCCGATGCGCGGCGCATCGCGGGCGCAAAATCGAAGGAAATCGAGACCATCCTGGGCTATCGTGGCCGTGACGAGATGATCCACCGCGACGATCTGGTGTTGGACTGATGCCCGCCAGCCCCCATATCGCTGCTGGTGAGGAGAGGACGATGACGAACGAAACCGACGATATTCCCCGGATGATGGCCGAGATCGGCCGCCGCGCCCGCGCTGCCCAGGCGAAGTTGGCCGTGGCGTCGCGTGCCGCCAAGGACAAGGCCTTGACCGAGGCCGCCGCCAGTCTGCGCCGGCGCCAGAACCACATCCTGTCGGAAAACGCCAAGGACATGGCGGGGGGTGAAGCGAAGGGGCTGACCAAGGCCCTGCTCGATCGTCTGCTGTTGAACGAGGACCGGGTCGAGGCCATGGCCAAGGGCTTGGAAGACATCGCCAAGCTCGACGATCCCGTGGGCACGACGCTCGCCGAATGGGACCGGCCCAACGGTCTGCATATCGAACGCCGGCGCGTGCCGCTGGGTGTGATCGGTGTGATCTATGAATCCCGGCCCAACGTGACGGCGGATGCAGGCGGGCTCTGCCTCAAGGCGGGCAATGCCTCGATCCTGCGCGGCGGCTCGGAAAGCTTTCATTCATCCTCGGCGATCCTGGACAGCCTGCGCGAAGGCCTGAAGGCGGCAGACCTGCCCGAGGACGCGATCCAGACCGTGCCGACCCGCGACCGCGCCGCCGTCGGCGAAATGCTGCGGATGACCGACTATATCGACGTCATCGTGCCGCGCGGCGGCAAGTCCCTGATCGAACGGGTCATCCAGGAAAGCAAGGTGCCCCTGTTCCAGCATCTGGAAGGGCTCTGCCATTCCTACGTGAACAAGGCCGCCGACCCGGCCATGGCCCGCGACGTGGTGGTCAACGCCAAGATGCGCCGCACGGGAATCTGCGGGGCGACGGAAAATATCCTGGTCGACCGTGACGCGGCGGCCGCCCTGCTGCCCGGCATTCTTGACGGCCTGGTTCAGGCCGGCTGTGAAGTGCGCGGTGACGCAGACGTGCAGAAGATGGACGCCCGCGTGGTGCCGGCGACGGATGAAGACTGGGACACGGAATACCTGGACAGCATCGTCGCGGTGAAGCTGGTCGACGATATCGACGATGCTATCCGTTTCATCGGGACCCACGGCTCCGACCATACGGACGCCATCATCACCGGCGATGCGGCGGCGGCGGAAAAATTCATCAACGAGGTCGACAGCGCCATCGTTCTGGTCAATGCCTCGACCCAGTTCGCCGACGGCGGCGAATTCGGCATGGGGGCGGAGATCGGCATTTCCACCGGCAAGCTGCATGCCCGCGGGCCGGTCGGGGTCGAACAGTTGACCAGTTTCAAATACATCGTCCGCGGCGTCGGCCAAGTCCGGCCGTAGCGCCTTCGGGCATCCTCCTCACCCCTGACCCCAGGCGGGCCCTCCTTGAAACGGCATCTTCGGCGCATCGGCATTCTGGGCGGATCTTTCAACCCCGCCCACCAGGGTCACCGGCACATCAGCCTGCAGGCGCTGAAGCGTTTGCGGCTGGACGAGGTGTGGTGGCTGGTCTCGCCGCAGAACCCGTTGAAGCCCCAGGCGGGCATGGCGCCCTTCGAGGCGCGAATCGAAAGTGCGCAAAAAGTCGCTGATCACCCCCGCATCCGGGTCACCGACGTGGAAAAGGGCCTGGGCACCACCTATACGGCGGAAACCCTGGCCAGACTGGTCCGGCGATTCCCAAATCACCGGTTTGTCTGGCTTATGGGGGCCGACAACCTGGCGCAGATCTCCCGCTGGAACCACTGGACACGAATCTTTCAAACCGTGCCCGTTGCGGTTTTCGACCGTCCTACCTATTCTTTAGGGGCGTTGTCGGGCAGGGCAGCGCGCCGGTTCCACCGGGAACGGATCAAGGAATCCCGGGCGGGTCGGCTGGCCGACATGCGTCCTCCGGCGTGGGTCTTCCTTCATACGCCCCTGAACGCGACCTCGGCCACGGCGCTCCGGGCGCGGGGCCTGTTCCGGCGTCCAGGCGGTTAACAAGACCGCCGGCAAGGTTGCCGACGGTTCGTGCAACGAACGAAAAGGAAAAAGGCCATACCAAAAGCGAAACCGATGCCCCTCACCGGCGATGACGTCTTGAAGCTGGTGACCGCATCCCTGGATGACGACAAGGCACTGGACCTTTCCGTCATCGACCTTCACGGCAAGACCGACATCGCGGACCATATGGTCATTGCCAGCGGCACATCCGAGCGCCAGGTGGGCGCCATGGCCGACCACCTTCGGGAAAAACTCAAACAGAACGGGTTGAAGGGCATCAATGTCGAGGGCCTGACGCAGTGCGACTGGGTCCTGATCGACGCCGGTGATGTCATCGTGCACCTGTTCCGCCCCGAAGTGCGGCAGTTCTACGGCCTGGAAAAGCTGTGGTCCGGCGCTCCGGTCCAGGAAGCCAGCGCCGCACCGGCCTGATGTCCTGATGTAAGGTCAGCCGCCAAGACCCGGTTCCCCGGCATAACGCCGGCGGGACCTAGGGAACGACGTATACCCGACGGCAGCCCCGCTTTCGTCACAGGAAAGCGGGCTGTATCAGACGGCCTTGTTCGCACTGCCGTCAAATCACGCTAATCTCTCGCCATGCGCATCACCATCATCGCCGTGGGCCGCCGCAAGAAAGGCCCCGAACAGGACCTGTTCGACCAGTACAAGGCGCGCCTGCCCTGGCCGCTGGATCTCAAGCTGGTCGAGGAGAAAAAGCCGCTTTCCGGCGACGCCCTGAAGGCAAGGGAGGCGGAATTGCTGCTGGCCGCATCCCCCGAAGGCGCCACCTTGGTGGCCCTCGACGAGCGCGGCACCTCGGATTCCAGCCCGAAATTCGCCGAACGCCTAGGTGCCTGGCGCGACGACAGCGTGCGCGATCTGGTGTTCCTGATCGGCGGCGCCGACGGCCTGGCCGCTGACCTGCGCAAACGGGCCGATTTCGTGATGTCGCTTGGCAAGCAGACCTGGCCGCACCAACTGGTCCCGGCCTTGCTGGCCGAACAGCTTTACCGCGGCCATGCGATCCTCACCGGGCATCCCTATCACCGGGTCTGAGGGCCGGTTCCCCCGTGGGGCGGGCCGCGCGCCAAGGCTACCATCCGGCGCGATCCTCTGGTAAAAGACGGCTTGAGGATCGGCGCCGTTGACGGCAGACCGAGAACACCCCATTTCAGCACCCCAATGCCTGTTTATCGTTAAGAAGAGCGCCATGTCCGAAGCGACCAAATCCCCCCGACCCGTCGTCCTGTGCATCCTGGACGGATGGGGCGACCGCGAAGCGGCCCCCGACAACGCCATTTCCCTGGCCAAGACGCCGACCTGGGACCGGCTTGTCGCCGCGTGTCCGCGCGCGCGCCTGGATGCCTCGGCCCAGGAAGTCGGCCTGCCCCAGGGCCAGATGGGTAATTCCGAGGTCGGGCACATGAACCTGGGCGCCGGGCGCGTTGTCATGCAGGATCTGCCGCGCATCGACGCGGCGGTGGCCGACGGCTCGCTGGCGGAAAATCCGGCGCTGACCGCTTTTATCGACAGCCTCAAGAAATCCGGCGGCGCCTGCCATCTGATCGGCCTGCTCAGCCCCGGTGGCGTGCACAGCCATCAGGATCACATGGTCGCCCTGGCCAAGGCCGTGGCCAAGGCGGATGTGCCCGTCGTCGTCCATGCCTTCCTTGATGGCCGCGACACCCAGCCCAAGGGCGCCAAGGGTTATATGGGGCGCTTCCTGACCGACCTTGATACCTGCGACGGCGTGACCGTCGGCACGGTGACCGGGCGTTACTTCGCCATGGACCGGGACAAGCGCTGGGACCGCGTATCCAAGGCCTATGACGTGATGGTCCGGGCCGAAGGCGTGGACACGGCGGACGACCCCGTGCGCGCGATCGAAGAAGCCTATAACATCGGCAAGACCGATGAATTCATGGAACCCTGTGTGATCGGCGATTATGCGGGGATGTCCGACGGTGACGGTCTGCTCTGCGCCAATTTCCGCGCCGACCGGGCGCGGGAAATCCTCGCGGCCCTGGTCGACCCCGGCTTCGACGGGTTCACGCGGGCCAAGACCGTGGATTTCGCGGCGCGCCTGGGCATGGTGGAATATTCCAGTGATCTCAATGCCTTCCTTGCGGCCATGTTTCCTTCGGAAACCCTCTCGGGCATTCTGGGCGAGGTCGTATCGAAGGCCGGGAAGTCCCAATTGCGCATCGCCGAGACGGAAAAATACGCCCATGTGACCTTCTTCCTGAACGGCGGGCGTGAGGACGTGTTCGACGGCGAGGAGCGTATCCTGGTGCCGTCGCCCAAGGTCGCGACCTATGACCTGCAGCCCGAAATGTCGGCGCCCAAGGTGACGGACGAACTGGTCCGGGTGATCGGCGAGGGCAAGTTCGATCTGATCGTGGTCAACTTCGCCAACGGCGACATGGTCGGCCATACGGGTATCCTCGAGGCCGCGATGAAGGCGGCGGAAACCATCGACGCCGCGCTGACCCGCCTGGAAAAGGCGGTGGTCGATGCCGGCGGCGTCATGCTGGTCACCGCCGACCACGGCAATTGCGAGCAGATGGCCGATCCCAAGAACCGCGGCCCCCACACGGCCCATACCCTGAACCTGGTGCCGGCGTTGCTGGTTAACGCCCCCGGCTGGGTCAACGGCCTGCATGACGGACGGCTGGCCGATGTGGCGCCGACGCTGCTGCAACTCATGGGCCTGGAACAGCCGGCGGAAATGACCGGCCGGTCGCTGATCGACGGCAGCGCGGCCGCGGCCCGCGCGGCGGCGGAGTAGGCGGGCCCCTTGGCCCGGCGCCGCCGGTCATCCTTTGGAATAGTGCTGACGGCGGCCTTGGCAGCCCAGATGTCGGCTTCCGCCGTTGTGGCCGACGACAAGCCCGCGGCCGGATCCCTCGACAAGGTCCAGCAGGAAATCAAGAAGGGCCGGGCGGAAAGTGAACGCCTGAAGGGGGCCGCCCAGGCGCTGGAGGCCGACCTCAAGAACTTGCAGCATCGTTTGGTCTCGGCCGCCAAGGTCGTGCAGGACCGGGAACTGCGTGTCATTACCCTGGAGGCCAAGATCGCCGACCTGGTGCGCCAGGAAAAGGAAAAGCTGGCCCAGCTGAGCGCCAACCGCTCACAGCTGGCCGGCGTTCTGGTGGCCTTGCAGAAGATGGTCCAATTCCCGCCCGAGGCCTTGCTGGCCATGCCGTCCAGCCCTGACGACCTGGTCCGCAGCGCCATTCTGCTGCGCGCCGTGGTGCCGGAAATCGACCGCCGCGCGACGCGCATCCGCCTGGATCTGCAATCCCTGGCCGATACCCGGGAAAAAACCGCGGATGAGCGCCTGAACCTGAATTCGGCGGCCCAGGACCTGGACCGTCAACGCGCCGAGATCCGCCAGTTGATGGCCGACCGGCGGCGCCTGCTGGACAAGACCCTGGCCGAGGAACGCCGGGCCGCCGAGCGCGTTGCCCGCCTGGCCGCCAAGGCGGAGAACCTGAAGGACCTGATGGCCCGGCTGGAGGAACAGCGCGCCGCCGACGAACGCCAGGCCGCCCGCGCCGAAGAGGCCGCCAAAAGCGAGGCGACCGCCAAGGAACAAGCCGCCCGTGTGCGTGCCGAAGCCCAGCGCCAAGCCCGTGTTGCCGCCACAGTTTCGCCATCTGTGTCGATCACAAGTCGTCGCGGCCGGTTGCCGTTGCCCGTGATCGGCGACCTGATCGGCCGTTACGGCGAGAGCCTGCCGACAGGGCTTTCGCGCAAGGGCATCGACATCGCGGCCCGCGGCGGCGCCCAGGTGATCGCCACCTATGACGGGAAAATCGCGTTCGCGGGAAAATTCAGAGGTTATGGGCAATTATTGATTATCGATCACGGCGACGGATATCATACCCTGCTGGCCGGGATGGCCCGCATCGACATGGCCGTGGGCCAACACGTTTCCACCGGTGAGCCCGTGGGCCTGATGGGGTCCGAGGGGGGCGACCGGCCCGTTCTCTACGTTGAACTGCGCCGCAAGGGACAACCGATCAATCCCTTGCCGTGGTTGGCGTCACGCAATGACAAGGTAAGCGGATGACACATAGAATGATGAAGGTTGCGGGCATGCGGGCTTTGGCCGGTGCGGCGGTGCTGGGCGGATTGGCGCTTCTCGGCCATCCGGCGGTAGCACAGGAGCCGGCGGCAGCCCCGGCGGCGGACGTCAAGAACTCGGAAGAGACCTACCGCCTGCTCAACCTGTTCGGCGACGTGTTCGAACGCATCCGCTCGCAATACGTGGATCAGCCCACGGACGAGCAGATGATCGAGGCCGCGATCACCGGCATGCTGCAGTCCCTGGACCCCCATTCCAGCTACATGAACGCCCGCACCTTCAAGGAAATGCAGGTCAACACGAGGGGCCAGTTCGGGGGCCTGGGCATCCAGGTGACCATGGAAAACGGCGTGGTGAAGGTGATTTCGCCCATCGACGATACGCCGGCGGCCCGCGCCGGGGTCAAGCCGGGCGACCTGATCACCCATCTCGACAGTGAATCGATCCAGGGTCTGACCCTGTCGCAGGCGGTTGAAAAGATGCGCGGCAAGGTCGGCAGCGACATCAAGCTGACCATCTTCCGTGCCGGTCAGGACCCCTTCGACGTCACGCTGACCCGGGCGATCATCAAGATCACTTCCGTGCGCTCGCGGATGGAAGGCGACGACATCGGCTACATCCGCATCACCTCGTTCAGCGAACAGACCAAGCAAGGCCTGGACAAGGCCATCGAGAAGATCAAGAAGGACTCCGGCGACAAGTTGAAGGGATACGTCCTCGACCTGCGCAACAACCCGGGCGGGCTGTTGGATCAGGCGATTGCCGTGTCCGATACGTTCCTGGACAAGGGCGAGATCGTCTCGACCCGGTCGCGCGATCCTAACGATACGCAACGCTTCAACGCGACCAAGGGTGACCTGACGGAAGGCAAGCCGGTCGTCGTGCTGATCAACGGCGGATCGGCCTCGGCTTCGGAAATCGTCGCCGGCGCGTTGCAGGATCACCGCCGCGCCGTGCTCATGGGTACGCGCTCGTTTGGCAAGGGTTCGGTGCAGACCATCGTGCCGTTGCAGGGCCATCGGGCCATGCGGCTGACCACGGCGCGTTACTATACGCCGTCGGGCGACAGCATCCAGGCCAAGGGCATCCATCCGGATATCGAGGTCAAGCCGTCGCGAATCGAAGAGATCGATAGCCGCCCCGGCCGCCGCGAGGAGAATCTGCGCGGTGCTCTCGACAACGGCGAGCATGAAAAGGACGCCAAGGACGCGGTTCCCGAGGCGAAGTCGGACGCCAAGCCGGAAGCCGGGGAAACGGCGGAAAAAGAGGGAGAAAAGAAGGCCGAGCCGGTTGATTACCAGCTTTTGCGGGCGATCGACCTGTTGCGTGGCGTGGCCCTGTTCTCCGGTGCGTTGACCTCGTCAACCAATTGAGTACCCTGGATTTATTGGGGTGGACTTAAAAACGGCGGCCAAGCCATGCCGATCATGGCGGTCGGCCGCGTCTGCCGGACTGATCCATGGGGGGCATTCCGTGGCGCAAGCCGGCCTTGAGTGAACGGGTGATCCGTTGAAATTACCGTCGATCAAACTGCCGTCGATCAAGATGCCGTCGCTGAAACGCAAAAAGCGTGGCGACGATGATGAGGATGACGAAGAGGAATTCGATCTCGACGAAGTCGAGGACGAGGAAGACGACGACGACGCCTACGACGATGACGACGATGATGAGGAAGAGGGAAGTGCGTGGGAGCGCATGGATCCTCAGCGCAAGATTCTCATTATCTCGGCCCTCACCGGCGGCCTTCTCCTGACCTCCATCTTCGGCGGGGCTGCCTGGTTCCTGCTGGGGTCGTCCGAACCGAAACCTGTCGCCGAGCAGCGGCGCCCCGACGGCTCCATCGCCATTCCGACCGCACAGGCGCCCGGCGGCGGCCTGACGCCCCCCGCTGAAACCGGCGCCGCCCCGGTAGGCGAGGCTACCCCTGCTGCCCCCGGCGCCACAGGTGCCGCCGCACCGGGCGCGACGCCGACGTCTGACCAGGTGGTCGGCGGCATTACCGCTTCGCAGCTCGCCCTGCAGAATGAAGGGACGGGCGGGCTGAGCGTCGCCACCGCGCCCAGCGGCATCGCCCAGGATCCGGATCATGGGCGGGTCATCCCCTTCACCACCGCCGAGGCCTATAAGGGCATCGCCTGGATCGAGGGTGTCGAAGCCCTGGCCCGGGTGCCGGATCTGGCCCTGGTGGAAAAGGGTCCTGATGGCCGCGACATGCCCATCGTCGCGCGCAACGGCACCCGCCCCATGGACGCTTATGCCCGGCCGGTGGCCGATGCGGATGCCAGCATCCCCCAGGTTGCGATCCTGATCCGCGGCATCGGCCTGTCGCGGTCCGCGTCCATTACCGCAATCAAGTCCTTGCCGCCCGAGGTCAGCATGGTGATCTCGCCCTATGCCCGTGACCCCGGCGATTGGGTGATCCGCGCGCGTCTGGCCGGGCACGAGGTGTTCATGGGCCTGCCCATGGAAAGTGCTAATTTCCCCTTCGAGGACGCCGGCCCGCTTGCGCTGAATACCACCAAACAGGTCGAGGAGAACATGCGCACACTTAGGACACTCATGGGGATGGTGCCCGGATACGTCGGCTTTTTGGCGCGCTTCGGGTCCAAGTTCGGCGTTGCCGAGGGGCAACTCAAGCCCGTGTTCGAGGAGATTAAGGGGCGCGGTCTGATGTTCGTTGATTCCGGTGAAAGCGGCAGCGGCGCGATGACGCGGATCGCCGCCGAAATGGCCCTGCCCAAGGCAGTTGTCAATATTCACCTGGACCGAACGCCGACCGAGGGCGAGATCGCATCCAAGCTGCTGCGTCTGGGCGCCTTGGCGCGCAGCCAGTCCGTCGCCGTGGGGATGGGCGATCCCTATCCCCATACGATCCGCGAAGTGAAGAATTGGCTGGCGGCCCAATCACCGACGAAGTTGCGCCTGGTGCCCGTCAGCGCCGTCGCCGACCGTCAGATCATCCAATAGACTGAAACCCCTGGGGCCCCCTATTCAACCGGTGACGATATCCCATGACCGATCCTAATGACGACCCGCGCCCGTATCGGCTTGGTGTCGGTGTCCTGTTGCTGAACGGCGCCAACCGTGTCTGGCTCGGCGAGCGTATCCGCCGCACCGGTCAGCAGATGGATTATCCCTGGCAACTGCCCCAAGGCGGCCTGGACGAAGGCGAGGACCCGCGCGATGCCGTGTTCCGCGAACTGGAAGAGGAAACCGGCACGGCCAAGGCGGAGATCATCGCCGAAACGCCGGACTGGCTGGCCTACGACCTGCCCTTAGACGTCCGTGACCGGGTCTGGAAGGGGCGGTTTCGCGGTCAACGTCAGAAATGGTATGCGCTGCGGTTTTTGGGGGAAGATGGGGATTTCGACCTGAATACCCACCATAAGCCGGAATTTTCCCAGTGGCGCTGGGCGCCCATGGCCGACCTGCCGGCCCTGGTGGTGCCGTTCAAGCGCAGTCTCTACCACGATCTGTTGGCCGCCTTCGGGCATCTCGACGGTGACGTTGGACCCAACCGCCGATGATGTACGTGGAACTGCTGGGCGGGCTCATCATTCTGATGGTTGCGGCCGAGGTTATGATCCGGGGAGCCGTCGGCTTGGCCCGCCTGTTCGGCCTGTCGCCGCTCCTGATCGGGATGACCGTCGTGGCGCTGGGAACCTCGGCGCCGGAATTGGTGGTCTCGCTGGATGCGGCGCTGACCGGAAATGCGGGGATCGCCACGGGCAACATCGTCGGCTCCAACATCGCCAACACGCTTCTGATCGTCGGCGCGGCGGCGGTGATTTCCCCCATGGCGCGGCGCGGTGATCGGCTTTACCGCGACGGTGCGTTGCTGGTTCTGTGCACGGCGCTGTTCGTCATGCTGTGCTGGGGCGATACGCTGGATGTGGCCCAGGGGGGGCTGCTGTTGATCATCTTCCTGGGCTTCATGGGCAGCGCCTATTGGCGCGACATCAATAACCCCAAGGCATCGGCCGAGCGCGTCGGCGAGGTCGAGGAGATCGGCGCCGTTCCCCAAAAGTCCTGGATCGCCTGGGCGGCGACCCTGGGTGGTCTGGCCGGGATCGCCGTCGGTGCCGACCTGATGGTCGGCGGCGGGGTTGCGATCGCGCGCTCCTTCGGCCTGGGTGAAGAGGTCATCGGCCTGACCCTGATCGCCATCGGCACGTCTCTGCCGGAACTGGCGGCATCGGCGGTCGCGGCCCGGCGCGGCCATGCCGATGTGGCCATCGGCAACGTCGTCGGGTCCAACATGTTCAACATGCTGGGCATCGCGGGCGTCGTCTCCATGGCCGCCCCTCTGCCGGTGCCATCGTCGATGCTTGCCTTTGATTTGTGGGTCATGCTGGGGGCGGCGGTCCTGATCGTGCCGGCGATGATCGGCTGGACCGGCGTGTCCCGGACGGGCGGCGTGGCGCTTCTCGTGCTCTACGGCGGCTACCTGGCGGCCCAGGTCGTGGGCCTGCCGACAACCGTCGCCGGCATGCTATTCTGAGGCGGTGATGACCGAGAACGATCCCGCAGCCCTTCCCGAAACTGCCCTGATCACCGGGGCGGCGCACCGCATCGGTCGCGCCATGGCGCTAGACCTGGCGGATGCCGGTTGGCGCGTTGCCGTGCATTACAACGGCTCACGCAGCGCGGCAGAGGCCCTTGTTGCCGAGATCACGGCCAAGGGTGGGCGCGCGGCGGCGGTTCAGGCCGACCTCGCGGACGAGGATGCCACGGGAAACCTGATCCCCGCCGCCATCACCGCCCTGGGCCCGGTGACCCTGCTGGTCAACAATGCGTCCCTGTTCGAACTGGACATGCCGGACACGGTGACCCGGGACAGCTGGGACGCCCATATGGAGATCAACCTGCGCGCTCCCTTCGTGCTGACCCAGGCCTTCGCCGGGCATCTGCCGGACGGGGCCGTGGGCAACGTGGTCAACATCGTCGATCAGCGGGTCATGAACCTGCGCGGTGATTTCACGTCCTATACGCTGTCCAAATACGGGCTGTGGGGCCTGACCCAGATGCTGGCGCGGGCCCTTTCCCCGCAGATCCGGGTCAACGCCATCGGCCCCGGCCCGACCCTGCCGAGCCCCCGCCAGACCGACGATCAGTTCGCCGCGCAATGGCAGGCGACGCCGCTTGGGCGGCCTGTCGATCTTCGGGATATTTGCCGCGCCTTGCGCTTCATCCTTGACGCGCCGGCCTTTACAGGCCAAATCATCGCCCTGGACAGCGGTCAGCACATGGGGGCCGCCTGGGACAATGCGCCCGCGCCCGAATAGGGCGGGCCGGCCAAACCAACCGGGGAACGGATGACCGTCGACCAATACAAGGTTTCGGACACGGCCAAGATCGCCGACGCGCGGTCGCTGATCCGCCATGTCTTCGTGCGTAATCTGGTGCTGATGGCCAACGTCGGCATCCATTCCTTCGAGAAGACGGGGACCCAGCGCATCCGCCTGAACGTCGACCTGGCCGTGCGCGAGACGGAACAACCGCCCGCCGACGAGATCAATCAAGTGGTCTGCTACGAAGAGATCACGGACGGTATCAAGGGCATCGTCGGGCGTGGTCACGTCAATCTGGTCGAAACCCTGGCCGAAGATATCGCGGCCATGTGCCTGGAAGACCCCCGCGTCCGTTCGGCCCGGGTGCGTGTCGAGAAACTGGACATTTTCGAAAACGCGGAGAGCGTCGGCGTCGAGATCGAGCGCTTCAACTCCCGGGCCTGACAGCTATCTGAAAGCCTTCCTCTAAGTGCTTGAAATCGCGGCTTTGTGACTGACTCCGATGGGAGTTGTGCACAGGCCCTCCTGTCGTTTCATATTTGTGTCCAGCCTGTTTCCGAAAATTTTCAATACCTCGGGCGTCTCTATCAGGGGGTTGTTTTCTGTTGTATTTCAATAACTTACATTCGTGCCCAAATATTAGGCAAAGCGGAGGAATCCTGGGATTTTCTGGCTCCGGGCCTGTGCGGGCGGGTTTTTCAACAGGTTTATCCACAAGAGTCGTGGATAGTTGTCCGTCGCGAAATTGATCGGTCGGATATATCTTTCGACATAGTATTGATTCACTTCAGGTTTCTCGCCTGAAGGGCGGTTCAAACGAGGATCATCGGTGACGGTGGGCAAACAAAATCACGACGACGACACGGCGGACACGGACATGCCGGCGGCTTCGATCTCCCGGGGGGCGGAGGTCATCGCCCGCCATCTGAAGACCCTGCCCAACACGCCCGGGGTCTACCGCATGATCGCCGTCGACGGCGCCGTGCTCTACGTCGGCAAGGCGAAGGATTTGAAAAAGCGGGTCGCGGCCTATACGGCGCCGGACCGCCAGCCGACCCGCATCCGCCGCATGATCGCGCTGACCATGGACATGGAGTTCGTGACCACGGCGACCGAGGCGGAGGCCCTGCTGCTTGAATCCAATCTGATCAAGCGCTACGCGCCGCGCTACAACATCCTTTTGCGTGACGACAAATCCTTCCCCTACATCCTGGTCACGGGCGACCACGACTATCCCCAGGTGGTGAAATACCGGGGGGCGAAATCGCGGCCGGGCGACTACTTCGGGCCATTCGCTTCCGTTTGGGCGGTCAATGACGCGCTCAACGTGCTGCAACGGGCATTTCTGCTGCGTTCGTGTTCGGACAACGTCTTTTCCGGGCGCACCAGACCTTGCCTGCTGTATCAGATCAAACGCTGTTCGGCGCCTTGCGTCGGGCGCATTTCCAAGGACGATTACGCCGATCTTGTCGGCCAGGCGCGGGATTTCCTGACCGGTGGCTCCAGGGCCGTGCAGGCCAACCTGTCCAAGCGCATGCAGGCGGCGTCGGACGCGTTGGAGTTCGAATTGGCGGCCCAGTACCGCGACCGCATCCAGGCCATGACCCGCATTCAGGCCCATCAGGATATCAATCTCCGCACCGTCGGCGACGCCGACGTGATCGCCGCCCATCGCCAGAGCGGGCAGACCTGCGTGCAGGTGTTCTTCTTCCGCACGGGCGCCAATTTCGGCAATCGGGCCTATTTCCCCAGCCACGGCCCCGACGACGACATGGGCGACGTACTGGAAGCCTTCCTGGGCCAGTTCTATGCCCGCGCACAGCCGCCCAAAACGGTGATCCTCAGCCATGCCCTGCCCAATCGGGCCTTGGTCGAGGACGCGCTTTCCGTGCGTGCCGAGCGGCGGGTGCAGATCACGGTCCCGACCCGGGGTGAGAAGCGCAAGGTGGTCGACCATGCGCAGAACAACGCGAAAGAGGCATTATCGCGCCGCCAGTCGGAAAGTGCCACGCAGCGCAAATTGTTGAACGGGTTGGCCGATGTATTGGGGCTGGAGGCCGCGCCGGATCGTATTGAGGTCTATGACAACAGCCATGTCGGCGGCACCAAGGCCGTGGGCGGCATGATCGTGGCCGGCCCGGACGGGTTCGAAAAGGGCGCCTACCGCAAGTTCAACATCAAGGGGGCGGCCAATGTACCGGACGCCGACGGCAAGACGGGCGAAGGCTTCGCCCCAGGCGACGATTACGCGATGATGCGGGAAGTCCTGACCCGGCGGTTTTCCCGGGCGCTCAAGGAAGATCCCGAGCGCGCCGAGGGCCAATGGCCCGACCTGATCCTGATCGACGGCGGCAAGGGGCAGCTTGGCATCGCCATGGAGGTTTTCCAGGATCTGGGGATCGAAGACGTCGCCCTGGCGGCCATTGCCAAGGGGCCGGACCGTAATGCCGGGCGCGAACACATCTTCATGCCCGACGGGCGTGAACTGTTGCTGAAACCCCAGGATCCGGTGCTGTATTTCCTGCAGCGCCTGCGTGACGAGGCCCACCGCTTCGCCATCGGCGCCCACCGTGGCCGCAGGGCCAAGGCGATCCACACCTCACGCCTGGATGATGTGCCGGGCATCGGTGCCCAGCGCAAACGCGCCCTGTTGCATCATTTCGGCCATGCCAAGGCGGTGGAGGAGGCGCGACCTGAGGATATCGCCGCCGTCGACGGCATTTCCAAGTCGATGGCGCGTAAAATCTATGACTGGTTTCATCCCGACGACTGATGTGGTTGAATGCGTTCCGCTGGTTGTCGCCCGCATTGGGGTGGGATGATCGGTGCGGGGGCGGTGGTGCCGCATGGAATTCAGCGCCTCGCGATGGAGACGTTCTTGCTGACCCAATTACCCAATCTGTTGACCTTGTCACGCATCGCCGCCATTCCGGTGGTGGTTTGTCTGATGCTGTTTATCGAGGCCCCCTTGGGCAATTGGCTGGCCTTTGCCGTCTATTGCTATGCCTCCATCACCGATTTCTTCGACGGCTATCTGGCCCGTGCCTGGGATCTGCAGTCGTCCCTGGGCCGGTTTCTCGATCCCATCGCCGATAAGCTGCTGATTTCTGCGCTTCTGTTGGCGCTGGTCGGGGTTGATCGCTTCAACGGAATCCATATCCTGCCGGCGGCGGTCATCCTGTGCCGTGAAATCCTGGTTTCGGGCCTGCGCGAATTTCTCGCCTCGGCCCGGGTCGGCCTGCCTGTCTCGACCCTGGCGAAATGGAAAACCACGGTACAGATCCTGGCCCTGGGATTCCTCATCGTCGGCCCGGCGGGCCCCGATTTCGGACCGCTTTCGACAACCGAGGTGGGCGTTTACGGCCTGTGGATCGCAGCCCTTTTGACGCTCGTCACCGGGTTCGACTATCTGATCGCGGGACTGCGCCATATCCGCCGCGCCGATAGCGCCCCGCCAGCCGCGCCGGGCGGCACGCAAGGCGCTGAAAACCGTTGAATTTTGTGTCATTCTAACCAATATCAACGGCCTTCCGGTGGCGCTCGGCCCGGTAGGCAGGAAACATCCAAGGGGAAATGGCGGCATGAAGGTATTCGGCCTGGTCGGATGGAGCGGCAGTGGTAAAACGACCCTGCTGGTGCGTCTGATCCCGGAACTGACGTCGCGGGGGCTCACGGTTTCGACCATGAAGCACACCCACCACAATTTCGACATCGACCAGAAGGGCAAGGATTCCTACGAGCACCGCGCGGCGGGGGCCACGGAAGTCATGCTGACATCGGGCAAGCGCTGGGTCCTGCAACGGGAACTGCGCGACGAGGGTGAGCCCGACATGGACAGCCTGATCCGGCGCATGGCACCGGTCGACCTGGTCCTGATCGAGGGCTTCAAGCGCCATCGCCACGACAAGATGGAAGTGTTCCGCGCCGAAGTGGGGAAGGGACTGATCGCCGCCGATGACGACACTATCGTCGCCGTGGCCTCGGACGGGGCGGTCGCGGGCGTGACCTGCCCGGTCCTCGACATCAACGACGTTAGCGCAATCGCCGATTTCATCATCGCCCATTGCGGCCTGACGGCCTCGGCCGCCCAGGGGCAGCCGGGCAAGGTAAGCCATGGCGCAGCTTAAGGACGATTGTTTCGCCTTCGACGGCGGCCTGATGCCCGTCGATGATGCGCTTGCGATCCTGGCCGGGCGCATTGCCTGCGTCCTCGGCACGGAAGAGGTTCCGCTGCGTCAGGCCCTGGGCCGTATCCTGGCCGAGGATGTGGTTGCCCCCCGCAACGTGCCGCCACATGACAATTCGGCCGTCGATGGCTATGCGGTCTATCATGCGGATTTGAACCCCGACGGTGAGACGCGCCTGCCCGTGGCCGGTCGGATCGCCGCCGGCCATCCGCTAAGCGGACCGGCCGAACGCGGCAAGGCTTATCAAATCTTCACCGGCGCCCCCATGCCGGCGGGCGCCGACGGCGGGCCGGACACGGTCTTCATGGCGGAAGATGCAGAAGCCGTGGGCGATGCCGTCGTCCTGCCCCAGGGCCTGAAGAAGGGATCGAACCGGCGGTTCGCCGGCGAGGACGTGAAGCAGGGGGATGTGATTTTGCGCGCCGGGCAGCGCCTGCGCGCCCAGGAAATCGGCCTGGCGGCCTCGGTCGGGCGGGGCAACCTGGCCGTGCGGAAAAACCTGCGTGCGGCCGTGTTCTCGACCGGGGACGAGGTTCGTGACCCGGCCGATGACGCCCCCGAGGGCTGCATCTTCGACGCCAACCGCTACACGATCATGAGCCTGCTGGACGGGCTCGGCTGTGCCGTCACGGACTTGGGCATTCTGCCCGATAATCCAGAGGCCATCGCCAAGGCCCTGACGGCGGCCGAGGCGGGGCATGATCTGCTGATTACCTCGGGCGGCGTGTCGGCCGGCGAGGAAGACCATGTGAAGGCTGCCGTGGAACGCCGGGGCAGCATCCATTTCTGGCGTCTGGCGATCAAGCCGGGGCGACCCGTGGCCCTGGGCCAGGTCGGCGACACCGCCTTTGTCGGCCTGCCGGGCAACCCGGTCGCGGCCATGGTCACCTTCATGCTGATCGCGCGGCCATTGATCATGATGCTGTCGGGCGCGGCGGAGACGGACGCCCCCCGCTTTGCGGTCAAGGCCGGTTTTCCCTACAAGAAAAAGACCGGGCGGCGGGAATGGGCGCGGGCCAAGCTGGTGCGAAACGGCGGCGGCATGCTGGTCGCGGAAAAACACCATTCGTCGGGGGCGGGTATATTGACCTCCATGGTCGATGCCGACGGCCTGGTCGAATTGCCGGAAGAATTGACCGAACTGAAAGAGGGTGCGACCGTGGATTTCCTGCCGTTCCGTGAGGTGACCTGAATGACCGCGCCCGTAAAACTGCTGTATTTCGCTTGGCTGCGTGAAAAAGCCGGGGTCGGGGAGGAAGACGTCCAGCCGCCGGTGACGGTTACGACCGTGGCTCAGCTTATTGACTGGCTGGAAGCACAGGGCGGCGGCCGCGCCGAGGCCTTCGCCGACCGTAAGGTCGTGCGTGTCGCCGTGAACCAGGAATATGTTAGTCTGAATCATCCCGTGACGGCGGGCGACGAGGTCGCGTTCTTTCCGCCGGTGACGGGCGGCTGACAGGGCAAGGCGAACCCATGATCCGCGTGCAGACCGAAGATTTTGACCTGGGTGCTGAACTGAAGGCGTTGACCGCCGGCAATCACGGCATCGGCGGCCTGTGTTCCTTCGTCGGCCTGGTCCGCGACATGGCGGGCGGTGAGGCGATCGGCGCCATGACCCTCGAACACTACCCCGGCATGACGGAAAAGGAGTTGGCGCGCATCGAGGCCGAGGCCCTGACGCGCTGGCCGCTCGACGCAACCCTGATCATCCATCGTTACGGGCGGCTGGAGCCGGGCGATCAGATCGTTCTGGTCGCCGCCGCGTCGGCCCACCGCGAGGCGGCGTTCGAGGCCTGCCATTTCCTGATCGATTTCCTCAAGACCAAGGCGCCGTTCTGGAAGCTGGAAGGCACGCCCGGCGGCGGCCAATGGGTCGATGCCCGCGATTCCGATGATGCGGCGACCCAGCGCTGGATGCAATCTTCCGGGAAGGCGGCCGAGTGACGACCGGGACGCCCGCCGCCAGTGTCGACCCGCGGGACATCGATGCGGTGTTTTTCGATTTCGACGGCGTGCTGGTCGAATCCAACGAGGTCAAGATCGAAGCCTTCCGCCGCCTGTACGAACCCTTCGGAACCGACGTGGTCGATCAGGTTATCGCCGAACATGTCCGCCACGAAGGAGTGTCGCGGGTGGTTAAGCTGGAACGCTTTCACCGGGAATTTCTCGGCATTGTCTTGGACGAAGACGGTCTTGCCGATCTAGCGCAGACCTATTCCGAGATGGTTGAGGACGTCGTGGTCGCCTGCGAGGCCGTGCCGGGCGCGGTCGAGGCATTGGACACCTGGGCCAAACATTGCCCGCTTTACGTGGTGTCAGGTACACCCCAGGACGAACTGCGCCGCATCGCCCAGCGCCGGGGCTTGGATGGATACTTTGCTACCGTGTTCGGATCGCCCCGCGTCAAGCCGGACATTGTCGGGGACGAGCTTTCGCGGATCGGGGTTCAGGCGGATCGTGTTTTGTTCGTCGGCGATTCCCTGACCGATTATAATTGTGCGGTGGCCGTCGGCACCCGCTTTCTTGGGCGTGTGCCGCCCTGGCGACAAAGCCGGTTCCCGGATGATACCGAGGTCACCCCGGATATGTGGTCCCTGGCTTTGGCCGGAGGGTCGTCGGCCCGGTCGCAGGCGGAGGCCGAGGGATGAGCGCCGCCGACGATCCGGATCGGGTCTACCATCCACCCAAGGCTTATAAGAATGAGCGGTTCCTGAATTCCCAGAGCGCCAGGAGTGTGCGCATCCTGTCGGAATATGTCGAGCCCGCGGCACGCTTCAGCGCCCTCGACGTGGCCGATACGGTGGTTTTTTTCGGCTCGGCCCGTATTCTGCCCCGGGACGAAGCCGAACGCCGCCTGCAGGCGGCCCGCGAACACGGCGGCGACGTTGCCCGTGCCGAAATGGCATTGGAAATGTCGCGGTATTACGAGGATGCCCGCGAACTGGCCCGGCGTCTGACCGAATGGTCGAAGGGGTTGGAAGACAAGCACAAGCGTTTCATCGTGTGTTCCGGCGGCGGGCCGGGGATCATGGAGGCCGCCAACCGGGGCGCCTCGGAAGCCAAGGGCATCAATATCGGGCTGGGCATTTCACTGCCCCACGAACAGCACGCCAACCCCTATATCACCCGCGAACTGGCCTTTGAATTCCACTACTTCTTCATGCGTAAGCTGTGGTTCATGTATCTCGCCAAGGCGCTGATCGTGTTTCCCGGCGGCTTCGGGTCTTTGGATGAACTGTTCGAAACCCTGACCTTGATCCAGACTGGCAAGATCAAGAAGCATATGCCGGTCATCCTTTACGGCCGCGATTTCTGGGACGAGGTGCTGAACCTGGATGCATTGGTGAAGTACGGTACGATCAATGCTGAGGATGTCGACCTGTTGCATGTGGTCGATACGGTCGATGATGCCTTCACCTATATTACCGGTGAATTGTCCAAGAGCCTGGAAGCCCCGAAAGGGCCGGAACTCTAGTATTGAGCTGTTGCGCCGCGTTCTATAACCATCGGCTATATATCAATTTTTAGTCCATCTATCTAAGTTAGCTCATTAATTGGCCGCATCGCCGGGGCCGACGCGCAGATAAACGGCGCTCCAGGAGAATTAGACAGAATGTCAGGTGCCAGCCTTTCACGGCTTAGCATTGTATGGAAGATGTTGGCGCCGACACCGCTTGTCGTGCTGATCAGTCTTGTCGTCGTGCTGTTGATCGTGCCACCCATGGTGCGCACCAATGTCGAGGCCGCCGCCCGCGACGCCGCCCTTGAAACCATCCATCAGTACAAAACCGTACGCGGTATCTACAGCCGCAACGTCGTCAGTAAAGTGCTCGCCCATCCGGAATTTTCCGCGACCGTGGAGCACAGCGACAACATCAACGAAATTCCACCACCTGCGACGTTCATCCTCGATATCAGCGAGGCCCTGTCGAAAGAAGGTATCTCGCTGAAATTTTACAGTCCCTTTCCCTTTGCCAACCGCGCCGACCGCGAACTTGATGCCTTCGGCTCCAAGGCTTGGGAGTTATTGTCAGCCAATCCCGAAGCGGTGATTAGCGAAGAGACGAGCATCGACGGCCATCGTGCCTACCGTGTTGCCGTGGGTGATGTCTTTCGCGAGCAAACCTGTGTGGATTGCCACAACTACCATCCCCTATCGATCCAGAAGGGGTGGAAGTTGGGTGACTTGCGCGGCGTGTTCGAGGTGGTTGTCGATGTCGAGCGCCTGTTGGATACGGGCGACAGGGTCAGCCGCTTCGTCATTCTGGCCTTCGTCGCAAGCGGCTTATTGATTGTTCTGGTCGGCGTGATGATCGGCCGTCCTATCGCACAGCGCCTGAGCGAGATGCGGGGTGCGGTGCAGGCGGTCGCCGATGGGCGATGGGATGTGGATATCCCGGCATCCGGTTCCAACGACGAGATCGGCGCCTTGGGCGGGGCCTTGAAAGTATTTCGCGAGAACGCCAAGCGGCGCGTCGAGTTGGAAGAAGAGCAGCTGGATCTGTACAATCAAATCAAATCGCAGATCGTTCTGTTGACGGATACAAACAAATCCATCGAACGGTTCGTGCCGAACACCTTCCTCAAACTGTTGAATAAAGAAAACGTCATTGACGTCGAACTGGGCGATTACGCGCTGCGTGACATGTCAGTTCTGTTCACGGATATCCGTGATTTCACGACGCTGTCCGAAACGATGACGCCCAACGACAATTTCAGCTTCATCAACAATTACCTCGGCCGCATGGGGCCGATCATCCGCGACCACAAGGGATTCATCGATAAGTACATCGGTGATGCGATCATGGCGTTGTTCGATGAACCGGACAATGCGCTGTCGGCGGCCGTGGACATGCTGCAGCGCCTGGAACGCTATAACCAGGAAGAACGTATCCGCTACGGCCGTGATGCCATCCGTATCGGCATCGGCATCAATACGGGCTCCCTGATGCTCGGCACCATCGGCGAGGAACACCGCATGGACGGCACCGTGATCAGTGATGCGGTCAACCTGGCGGCCCGGGTCGAGGGGTTGACGAAAGAATATGGCGTGCCTTTGATCATCACCGACAACACCCTGAATTCCCTATCGGACCCGGGGCAGTATTTGATCCGACCGTTGGATTCCGTGACGGTCAAAGGCAAGACCAAGCAGGTGGCCGTGTTCGAAGTCCTGGATGGTCTTTCCGATCATGATCGTGCGGCCAAGGAAGCAACCCTTGAAACCTATCTGGCAGCGATCGCGGCGCTAAAGTCGGGGCATCCGGTTCGCGCCCGGAGATTGTTCGAGGAATGCCTCGCCGCCAACCCGAACGATACGCCCGTGCGCCTTCATCTGAGCCGGCTGACGGTCGAGGCCTAGGCGCGCTTTTTTGCTCGATGCCGGGGGCGTGCCTGAACTTTGGCCGCGCGCCGCCGCCGGGGAGGATGATCGGAAGGCATCTTTTCTGTGTCTTCCGCCGTCCCGATGGCCTATTCCGCCGCGGCGCTTTCCGTCTTCTTGCCGACGGTTTTTTCATAGTCCTCGATCAGCCAATGAGTGATCTGGCCCGGCGTGAAGGTCATGTCGTCGATCTGGCCGACGGGTGTTACTTCGGCGGCGGAGCCGGTGAGGAAGATTTCCGTCGCCTTTTTCAGCTCGTCCGGGAAGATCGCCCGCTCAATGACCTCAATCCCCCGGGCCTTGGCCAGGGCGATCACGGTTTGACGGGTGATGCCGTTGAGGAAGCAATCCGGCGTCGGCGTGTGCAGTTTGCCGTCGCCGAAGGAAATGAAGATGTTCGCCCCCGTGGCCTCGGCCACTTGGCCGCGGTAGTCCAGCATCAGGGCATCCTGGCAGCCGTGCGATTCCGCCGTATGCTTGGATAGGGTGCAGATCATATACAGGCCCGCGGCCTTGGCGTGAACCGGCGCACATTCAGGTGCCGGACGACGCCAGGTCGAGGTTTCCAGCTTGATGCCTTTTTCGCGCAATTCCGGCGAAAAGTAGCTGGGCCAATCCCAGGCGGCGATGGCGACGTTGATGCGGTTCTGTTGGGCCGACACACCCATCATTTCCGATCCGCGCCAGGCGACCGGGCGGATGTAGCCGTCGACGATGCCGTTTTTGGTGCAGGCGTCGATGCAGGCCTGGTCGATCTCTTCCACCGTGTAGGGGATTTTGAAGCCCAGGGTTTGCGCGGAATAGAACAACCGTTCCGTATGTTCGCGCAGCTTGAAGATTTGCCCCGAGTACATGCGTTCGCCTTCGAACACACAAGAGCCGTAATGCAGGCCGTGGGTCAGGACATGGACGCGGGCGTCCCGCCAATCGACCCATTCCCCATTGAACCAGATCAGACCGTCGCGGTCGTCGAAGGTAGCAGTTGCCATTGTAATATTCTTTCGTCCATCCGTTTTTCCCAAGAACGATGTTGCGTTTATTATCATTCTCAGGCATATAAGTCAATAACACTGACTTATTTTTGCGGGGTCTTCGATCATATTTTCCGGCGGCCCCGGTGAAGGAAACCGTCATGGATGAACAGGTCCCCTGGGTCCAGCAGCAGGCCGATCCCCTGGCGCCGCGCGATGACGACCTGCGCCACGCCATGGAACTTCTGTTCTTCGCCTACCGTGACTTCACGGGCGAAGCCGACGCCGTTCTGGCCGATTACGACATGGGCCGCGCCCATCACCGGGCGGTCTATTTCATCGGCGCCAACACGGGCATCAGCGTGTCGGAATTGCTGGCGATCCTGAAGATCACCAAACAGTCCCTCAACCGTGTGCTGTCGACCCTGATCGACGAAGGTTATGTCGTGCAGGAAACCGACGACGGCGACCGTCGCCGGAGGCTCATGCATTTGACGCCCAAGGGCCGTGATCTGGAGCAGCTTTTGACCCGCCGCCAGTCGGCGCATATCGCGCGCGCCTACCGCGACGCGGGCCCCGATGCGGTCGAAGGCTTTCGCCGCGTGCTGTTCGGCCTGATCAACGAGGCGGACCGCCATCGCGTGCCTCCCCCTGGGCCCGCGGCCCACGGCTGACGGGCTGCCGCGTCCGGCTTGATCATGATAGGATTTACACCGGCCTTGCGGCGGCTTGAACGCTTGACCGCATGGCACGAGGGAGTGATGCCGTGAATGCCGACCTGCCGCATCTTCTTGTCGTTGACGACGACGGCCGTCTGCGCGACCTGCTGAGCCGCTTTCTGACGGAGAACGGCTTCGTCGTGGTCACCGCCGCCGATGCGGCCCAGGCGCGCAGCCGGCTCAGCCATTTCGATTTCGACGCGGTGATCCTGGACCTCATGATGCCGGGGGAAACGGGTCTGGAATTCGCGCGCGACCTGCGCACCCGGTCGACCATTCCCATCCTGATGCTGACCGCCATGGCGGAGACCGAGGACCGAATCTCGGGCCTGGAGGGCGGCGCCGACGATTATGTGGTTAAGCCGTTCGAACCGCGTGAACTGCTTTTGCGC
This sequence comes from bacterium SCSIO 12827, assembly GCA_024397995.1. Classification (NCBI taxonomy): domain Bacteria; species bacterium SCSIO 12827. The sequence goes on from CP073746.1 coordinate 870,982, forward strand.
ATTCGCAACATCATGAAGCGCACCCCTCAGGCCCAGGCCCCCGGGGATGATCTTCATCTCGGCGATTTTCTGTTCCGCCGTGACCGGGGCGAGCTGTTGCGGGGGGGGCAGCCGGTGCGCCTGACCGATCTGGAGGCCGGATTGCTGAGCGCGCTTGCCGCGCGTCCGGGCGACGTGCTGACCCGCGACGACCTGATCGCCCGCACGGGGGCGGCCGGCGGCGGGCGTGCCGTCGATGTACAGGTCACCCGTCTTCGCCGTAAGATCGAGCCCGATCCCCGCGATCCCCGCTATCTACAGACTGTGCGGGGCAAGGGCTACGTTCTACGTCCTGATTGAAGACCCGGCCATGCCCCTTCAGACAACCATCAAGAACGCCCTGCCGAAAAGCCTGCTCGGCCGCGCCCTGCTAATCATCGTCACGCCGCTGATCCTGTTGCAGGTGGTGTCGGGGCTGATTTTCTACGAAACCCATTGGGACAAGGTGTCCTACCGTCTGGCGCGCAGCGTCGCCGGCGACGTGGCGGCCATCGTGCAACTGGTGACTGACGACCCCAGTGAGGAAGGCCGCGAGCGCGCCGCCGCCCTGGCCGGCCGCAACATGGACATGTTCGTGACCTTTCTGCCGGGCGCGATCCTGTCCAATAAAGCCGTGCCGCCGACCAACGACCTGGAAGAGGTGCTTGACCGTTCCATGCAGAGTTTCATCGTCAAGCCCTACCGCCTGGATTCGGAAAGTTCCGACCGCAACGTGAGCATCGACGTACAGCTTGCCGACGGCGTGCTGCGCATCACCACCACACGCAAGCGGCTGTTTTCGACCACGGTCTATGTCTTTGTCATCTGGATGATCGGCACGTCGCTGATTCTGTTCGGGGTCGCCACCATCTTCATGCGCAATCAGGTGAAGCCGATCCGCCGCCTGGCCCGTGCCGCCGATAATTTCGGCAAGGGCCGCGACGTATCAAACTTCAAACCCGAAGGCGCGACCGAGGTCCGCCAGGCGGCCCAGGCCTTCATGGCCATGCGTGAACGCATCCAGCGCCAGATCACCCAGCGCACGGACATGCTGTCTGGTGTGTCCCATGACCTGCGCACGCCGTTGACGCGGATGAAGCTGCAATTGGCGATGTTCAAGAACGTCGATGGGGTGGACGACCTATCCGCCGATGTTTCGGAAATGGAACACATGCTGGAAGGCTATCTTGCCTTCGCCCGCGGCGAGGGCACGGAAAAACCGACGCCGACGGATCTGGGCATGCTGTTGGAGGACGTGGTCAGTCAGGTCCGACGCCGTGGCCGGCCCATCGACCTGCACCTGGAAGATCAGTTGAACCTGCCGTTGCGACCCAATGCCTTCAAGCGCTGCGTCACCAATCTGGTGGAGAATGCCGCGCGCTATGGCCAACATGTGTCGGTGCGGGCAGGGCACCGGGGCGACACCATCGAGATCACCGTGGATGACGACGGGCCCGGCATTCCCGAAGACAAACGTGCCGAGGTGTTCCGGCCGTTTTTTCGGCTCGACGATTCCCGAAACCCGGAAACGGGTGGGGTCGGGCTGGGTCTGACCATCGCCCGCGACGTGGTGCGCAGCCACGGCGGCGAAATCCTGTTGTCGGAATCGCCGGCCGGTGGTCTGCGCGGCCGTATCCGCCTGCCCCTATAGGCATATCCGGCGGGACGTCCCCAGCGGATTTCATGGCAATTCCGCCGATGACATCTATAATGGAAAAAGATCACGTAATGGTCCGATAATAGAGGCACCGCGGCCCTGGGAGGGGTCGGCTTGGTGTCTGGGGGGTGTAGGTGACTGATTCCCTTCCGTCAAAAGTTCTGATTGCCGACGATCATGCCCTGTTCCGCAAGGGGCTGGGCTCGCTGTTGGAAATCATCGATCCCGACATCACGGTGGTCGAAGCCGCGAGTTATCCGGAAGCCCTGCGCACGGCCAACGAAACCGACGACCTGGACCTCGCGCTTGTCGATCTGGGCATGCCGGGGATGGAACGGTTCGCGGGCCTGAACGCCCTGATCCGTTCCCTGGACGGCGTGCCGGTGGTGGTCGTGTCCGCCGCCGAAACGTCAGAGGAAATGAGTCTGGCGATGGATTGTGGTGCCCATGGCTACATCCCCAAGACCCTGGACAGTTCCGTGGTGGTCAATGCCGTGCGTCAGGTGATCGCCGGGGAAATCTATCTGCCGCCGACACTGCTCGACTGGGCTCCCGGCGGGGCCAAGACCGAAGGCCCCGGCGGATTGCACCTGACGCCGCGTCAACGTGACGTACTCAACCTCATGGCCGGCGGCAAGTCGAACAAAGAGATCGCCCGCATCCTGGGGCTCGCCGAAGGCACCATCAAGCTGCATGTCACGGGCCTGCTGAAGGTGCTCGACGCGAACAACCGGACCCAGGCGGTTATCAAGGCGGCATCGCTGGGGTTGACACAGGGCCTGGAACAGGACTGACCGCGCCGACAAGGAGGGCGCCATGACGTCCCGCTGTCCCCATACGGGCCTTGGCACCAGAGGCCGGGAAAACAATCATTCTCCGTTGAATGTTCGCCGCCAATCAGGCGCGGCGGCCGTTGCCGTCCCGATATTGATTTCGGCGGCGCCGGCATGGGCGCAATCCGATGCGGTGATGGCCTATCCGGGACCGGCGGTCATGGCCGGGCTGGCGGTCGCAGCAGCGGCGTTCCTTGTCGGGTTGTGGTGGGGGCGCCGACGGCGCGATCCGGCGACCGTGGAAAATCCCGCGGCACGGGTGGAGGAAGCCCCCCCCCGACGCGCGATGACGGCCGCCGAACGTGATGCCGAAACGGATGCCCACTACCGCATCATTTCAGAACTGACCTCGGACGTCGTCTATGCCTATGACGTTGCCCCCGATGGGCGCGTGACGTCGAAATGGCAGGTCGGCGGGATCGACGGCCTAGCCGGGCAGTCCGGGCAAAGCGACGCGCCCCTTGCCTGGCTGACGCAGATTCATCCCGATGATGTGCCGATCCTGGAATCCCGCGATCAGCGCCTGCGCCTTGGCATTCCGTCGACCGACGAATTCCGCTTGCTGTCGGCCGACGGCCGGGTGCGTTGGCTGCGCGTTTATTCACGCCCGGAACGGGGGACTAGCGGCGAGGTCGTGCGCGTGGTCGGCGCCGCCAAGGAGATCACCCAGGACAAGCGCTGGGAAGAGGCGCTGGCCGATTCCGAAAGCAAGCTGCAGGCGACGTCGCGCACGGCCCGCGTCGGTTATTGGGAACATTTCCCGGATGATAACCGCACCGTCTGTTCGCCCGTCCTGTGGCGGATCTGGGGCCTGCGTCCCGGTCGCGCGGGGCCCACGGGGAAGGTCTTTCTGGACATGATCCATCCCGACGACCGCCCGCGCATCGCCGCCGCCTATGAAGATCCCGTGCCCAATTGCCGGCATGAGTACCGGGTTCTTCGGCCCGACGGCTCGGTGCGCTACGTCTTTGAGGATCTTAGCGCCGATTTCGACGAACACGGCCGCGCGCGCCGGCTGTTCGGGGTGACCCAGGACATTACCGAGCGCAAGCGGGCCGAACAGGCGCTGCGCGATTCCGAGCTGCGCTACCACGCCATCGTCGAGGACCAGACGGAGTTGATCCGGCGCTGCACCCCTGACGGGGTTCGGACCTTCGTCAACGAAGCCTATTGCCAATATTACGGCGTGCCCCGTGAACAGCTGATCGGCCGGCCCGTCGGCTCGGAACTGAGCGACAGTGAAGCCGCCTTGCGTCAGGCCATCATTCGCCGGATCGGCCCGAAAAACCCGATCGAGGAGAATCTCCACCGGGTGATCGGGCACGACGGCAAGGTCAGCTGGCAGCAATGGACCGAACGCGCGGTGTTCGACGACGACGGGCGCATGGTGGAAATCCAGGGCGTCGGCCGCGATGTCACGGCCACGAAAGAGGCCGAGGAAATGTTGGCCGAGGCCAAGGACGCCGCCGAACTGGCAAGCGCCGCCAAGTCACGTTTCCTGGCCGCCGCAAGCCATGATCTGCGTCAGCCCCTGCAGGCGCTGGCGATGTTCGTCAACGTGTTGTCGGAACGGGACCTGGACGACAAGGCGAAGCAGCTTATCAACCGCATCAGCGACTGTTCGGACGCCCTGGAACGCCTGCTTGGCTCGTTGCTCGATATTTCCAAACTGGATGCCGGACTGTTCGTGCCGCAGCGGCGCGATTTCAACCTCGGCGCGGTGCTGGAACGCCTGTGTTCGGAAATCCGCCCGTTGGCCGAGGAAAAGGGCCTGCGGCTCAACATGGTGCCGTGCGCGCTTCTGGTCGACAGCGATCCGGGCTTGCTCGACCGTCTGTTGCGCAATCTTTTGACCAATGCGGTGCGACATACGGAAACCGGCAAGATCCTCGTCGGCTGCCGGCGTGCCGGGTCCAATGTGCGTGTCGAAATCTGGGATACGGGCGTCGGCATTCCGGACGATCAACTGGACATGATCTTCGAGGAGTTCCACCAAGTCGGTAATCCGGCGCGCGACCGGCGCGAAGGGCTGGGCCTGGGGCTTGCCATCGTGCAGCGGCTGTCCAATCTGCTCGACCATCCCGTGGATGTGCGGTCGTGGGTGGGCCGGGGGTCGGGGTTCTCCGTCAGCCTACCCTTGGCGGGCGATCATGCGCCTGCGGAAATGACCCTGCCGGCGGATGAGCATCCCGATGTGACGGGGGCCGTGGTGGTCGGCATCGACGATGAGGCCGATATTCGCGACGCGTTGGGGTTGCTGTTAACGGGCTGGGGTTATGACGCCGTGGTCGCCGGCTCGGCGGTCGAGGCGATCGCCAAGCTGGAGCAGGAACGCAAGCAGCCGGAATTGGTCGTCGCCGATTATCGGCTCAAGCTTGGCCATACGGGGGCCGATGCGATTTTAGCCATCCGCCATGTCTGGGGTGGGGATGTGCCGGGGTTCCTTTTGACCGGGGACACGGGCCCGGACCGCCTGCGCGAGGCGGCGGCCAGCGGATTCGAGGTCATGCACAAGCCGATTCAGCCCGAGAAACTGCGCCTGATGGTCGCGGAATCGATCGCCTATGCCCGCCGGATGGCCGCGATCGAGGCGCGTGCCCGGGCGCAGGAAAAGGACGAGATGGAACGCCAGGTCTGACGGGCGGCCGGGAAGATCAGAAAAGCCGTCCGCCGTTGGGAACCTTCAGGTCCGGGTGGATCAGCACGACCTCGCCGTCCGTGTCGGGAAACCCCAGGACCAACACTTCCGACATGAACTTGCCGATCTGCTTTGACGGAAAATTGACGACGCCCGCGACCTGACGCCCGACTAGGCTGTCCGGCGTGTAGTGGCGGGTGATCTGGGCCGAGGTCTTGCGCTCGCCGATGTCCGGGCCGAAATCGACCCACAGTTTGATGGCGGGGCGGCGGGCTTCGGGAAAGGGTTCGGCGCGGACGATCGTCCCGACGCGGATATCCACGGCCAGGAAATCGTCGAAAGTGATCTGCGGGGGCGGGCTTTTGGACATGGAGTGTCTCCTTCGGCCCGGAAATTTATCGCGCTTACCCCGTCATGCAATCAAAAAGGCGGACAACAAAAAAGGCCGCCCTCAGGGGGCGGCCTTCTTCGAAAGACGGAAAAGCCGATTACTTGGCTTTGCTCATCTGACCCTTCATTTCGTCGAAGGCTTCGGCGATGCGGGTGTTGATCACCTTAACGGCGGTGTCGTTGGCTTTGGTGACAACGTCCGTAACCTTCTTGGAATTGGCCAGTGAGGATTCGAAAGCGGCCTTGCACAGGTCCAATTCCTTGGTCACCAGATCCTGCGGGGAAGAAACCTTGCCCAGGGATTCAGCGGCGGTGCTGGCCTGATCGAACGCGGCCTTGAACAGTTCGGCCTGCTTCTGGGCAGCGGCCTGGACGCCTTCGAAGGCGGCCTGGCTGGCCTTGTTCAGGGCTTCAAGGTTCTTGCGCTGGATATCCATAACGGCGTTGACGTCGATGGCTTCCATGGAGCCGCCCTTCATCGCCTTCATGACCTGGTCGGACATCTTGGCGGGGTCGAAATCGGCATAGATCTTGGTGAAGTCGGCAGCCCAGGCGGGGAAGCCATTTTTGTCGAGCTTGAACATATCGGCGTACATTTGGTCGGTCCTCCATTGGAGCGCGAAAGGGAATATGCTTTGTGCGAGTGCGAGGGTTATGCTGCACTGCAACAGTGATGCCTATATGCGGTCGAATGGGGATGTGAGTCAAGACTTATATTGCAGTGCAATAAAATAAAACTCAGGCCGGGGCAGCCTCGGGCCCGTCCCGGCGGGGAGCCCGTTTCGGGCGGACCCGGCCGAGAAACCGCATCGCCGCCTCGGCCCGGCGCAGCCCCTTGTCGAGCGCCGCCATGGTCTTCGCCTGATCGGCGCCGTCATCGCCAAGCCAAACCCGAAAGGCATCGGCATAGACCAAGGCCAAGCCCTTGGCATGCAGCAGTCCGCAGGGGCCGGCAGCGTTGATCCCCGCGGCCGCAAGCACCCGGGTCATGGTCCGCGCCATGCGCGGCAGAAACCGCAGTGCCACCGGGTCACAGAGCGAATCCTTGGCGATCTCGGCCATGGCGGCCCGGTGCGGGGCCAGAGCATCGAATCGTTCCATCAACAGGTCGAACAGGCGGTCGCGGATGCCGACGCCCGCGTCGCCCGAGGCTGCATGCGTGTCGGCGGCGGCCAACATCTGCGCGTCGATGCGGTCCTGGAATGCGTTGACGATGTCGTATTTGGTGGGAAAGGGGATCAGGACATCGGCCAGCGACACCCCGGCGTCGGCGGCGACATCGGCGAGGGACAGGCACCGCCAACCATCGCACGCGATCCGGGCCATGGCGGCGTCGATCACGGCGTCCCGTGGATCGCCGGGGGCGGCGGTCTTCGCCTTTCCTTTGCCGGTTGTCTTGCCTTGGGGCCGTTTGGCCATGGCGGTGCCTCCTTACCTGCGCTTTTTATTATGTAGGAAGGATCGGCGGAAATGCCAGTCGGATCGCCGGGATTACTCCGCCAGTTCGCGGGACCGCCTGGCGGCGGCGGCGACGCAGCCGGTCACCAGATCACCCAGGGGACCATGGGCCGGGTCGTCCTTGTTGGGATCGCCGCCCATCAGGACCGTCAATCCGGCCGCGGTGGTGCCGCCGGGGCTGGTCACGTTGCGGCGCAGGGTATCGGGCGTGTCCGTGGCTGATCGGTGCAGCAGTTCGCCCGCCCCCTCGACCGTTGCCCGAGCCAGGGAATTCGCAAGGTCTTCCGGCAGGCCGGCCTCACGGCCCGCCCGGGCCAGGCATTCGACCAAGTGGAAGACATAGGCCGGGCCGCTGCCGGACAGGCCGGTGACGGCATGCAGCAGGTCTTCGTCCTCGACCCAATGAACTTGGCCGACGGCGGTCAGAAGATCATGGCACAATTTCTGCTGGGCGTCGGTGACGCGGGCATTGGCGCAGGCGACGCTGGCGCCCCGGCCCACAGCGGCCGGAGTATTGGGCATGACGCGGACGATCGCCGCGACCTCGCCCAGGCAATCCTCGAACAAGGCGATCGGCGTGCCGGCGGCGATGGATAGGAACACGGTCGATGGCCCGGCGAACGGAAGGTAGGCCGGGACGACGTCGGCCATGACCTGCGGCTTGACGGCGAACATCACCAGTTCGGGAAGCAAATCCGGGGGCAGGTCGTCCGCCGCGGCGGCGACGGTGACTCCGAGATCGCGGGCCAGGGCCGAGGCGTTGTCGGGATTGGGTTCGACGACGAAGATGTCCGCCGCCGGAATGCCCCGGCTGATCCAGCCGGCCATCAAGGCACCGCCCATCTTGCCGCCGCCGACAACCAACAAGGGACGGGCGGCCGTCATGGCAGGGTTCCTTCGATCCTGTAGGGCGGGATCAGGCTTCGCCGACCGTGTCCACCATGGCGGCGGCCACGGCGTCGTCGGCGGTCCGCCCACCCCAGATCACGTATTGGAAGGCGGGGTAAAAGCGTTCGCATTCGTACAGCGCCGTTTCGACGATGTCTTCCATCTGGCTCATGGTCGGGCCGTTGGCCGCGCGCATGGGCAAGACATGGCGGAACATGGGCAGGCCTTCGTCATCCCACATGCCGAAATGGCCGAGCCAGAGCTTCTCGTTGACCCGGGCCAGAAGCTCGTAGACCGGCGTGCGCCGCTCCTGGGGCACGCGCATGTCGAAGGCACAGGTGAAGTGCATGGCCTCGATCTCGTCGTTCCAGGCGAAATAGAGGCTGTAATCGCACCAGGTTCCCGGCACTTGAACGGCCAGTTCCTGGTCGCTTCGGCGGTCGAAGGTCCAGTCGTTTCCTTCCACGATCTGTTCGATCAGGTCCAAAGGATTGTGTTTATGGGTGTCTACGGCGAATTCGAGTGCAGGCATGGCCGCTGCTCCTTCGTGGCTGGACCGGCGGCGCCCGGGCGGGCGCCTCCAGGCATGTCGCCAAAGGGATCGCCCACAACATCTCGGAGGTTACCGAAATATGGTATCTGTGGCCCCCTTGGATACAAGAGGTAGCCTGCCTTATGGGCGAAAGCCGTGCAAGGGCGGATTGGGACGGTTCTGTGAATATTTGTGGAAGAATCGGGAATCAGAACGGCTTAGACGCAAATGGGCGAAAAAGCGGCTGGCCGCAAGACCCTGAAACGACTCCATATATGGACGGTGCGTCAGGCCTTGGGTTTGCCGGCCGGGGCCTTGCGTGGGGCGGGCTTGGCCGCCGTTTTTTTCGCGGCCGTCCGCGGTTTGGCGGCCCCCTTGCCGGCCATCTGGGCCTCCAGTTTAGCGACTCGGGCTTCCAATTTTTCCTGCGCCGCGCGGGCGTTCTTGGCGACTTCGGCCATGGCGTCGAACTCGTCGCGGGGAACCAGATTGCCGTCGACCAGGAATCGTTCGACCTGCTGGCGGATCATGGCTTCCATTTCGTCCTTCACGCCGGCGAGCGTCGCCACGGCGCCGTTGGCCACCTTGGCCAGGTCGTCGAGGATTCGGTTGGACGTCTGCATGGCGGAACTCCTTGGCTTATGGCGCGTAATCTATAGGTGATATATGGCCCTGTTGGGGGGCTTTCGCAAGCGTGGGCCCGGCCGCGCGCCCGGTTGCTCCCCGGCCCGGCCCGGCCTATAAGCAGCCCATGTATGTGGTCACCGGCGGCGCCGGGTTCATCGGATCGAATATCGTTCACGGGCTGGAGGCCAGGGGCCTGGGCCCGGTGGCAGTCGTCGACCACATCGATTCGAATGAAAAAGCCCGTAACATCGCCAAGCGCCGGGATGTTGAGACAGTCACGCCTGAAGATCTGTCCCGATTCCTCGATGCCAACGCGGGCCGGATTCGCGGCATCATCCATATGGGCGCCATCTCGGCGACCACGGAAACGCGGCTGGTCCGCATCATCAAGAACAACATTATCCTGTCCCGCCGCCTGTGGGATTGGTGCACGGCACAAGGTGTTCCCTACATCTATGCGTCCTCGGCGGCGACCTACGGCGACGGCAACCAAGGGTTCGACGACGATGGCGCGGTTGAGGCGCTCAAGGCGCTTAAGCCGCTCAACATGTATGGCTGGTCCAAGAACCAGTTCGACATCTGGGTCGCCGAACAGATCGCGGCCGGCGCGCCCAGGCCGCCGGGCTGGGCCGGGCTTAAGTTCTTCAACGTGTTCGGGCCCAACGAATACCACAAGGGCCGCATGCAGTCCGTCGCCCGTCAGGTTTACGAGAAGGCGGCCCGGGACGAGGCCTGCACCCTGTTCAAATCCCATAACCCGGATTACCCCGACGGCGGCCAGTTGCGTGATTTCGTCTGGGTCGGCGATTGCGTCGACATGGTGCTGTGGCTGCTTGACCATCCCGAGGCATCGGGTCTGTTCAACTGCGGGGCGGGCAAGGCGCGCAGCTTCGCCGACTTGGCGGCGGCCGTATATCGGGCGCTGGGCAAAGAGCCGATGATCAATTTCGTGCCGACGCCCGAGGACATCCGCGACAAGTATCAATATTTCACGGAAGCCCGCATGGACCGCATCCGCGCCGCCGGCTACGCCCATCCGCAAACGCCGCTGGAGGAAGGGGTGCGCCGCTACGTGCAGGACTTCCTCGCCGCCGGCGACCCTTATCTGTGACGGGCGGCCTGAAATGACCTTTGCGCTTATTCTCCCCGTCCTGGCCTTTCCCGCCATCGATCCGATCATCGTCGAGATCGGCCCCTTCGCCATCCGCTGGTACGCTCTGGCCTATATCTGCGGGCTGATCCTGGGGTGGCGCTACATGCTGCGCATGACCGGGGACCTGCCGACGCGGACCGTTCAGATCACGGATGAACGCGGCAAGACCACGACCGCCCAGGAGCCTGTCGTCAGCCGTCTCGCCGTCGATGACTTTCTGGTCTGGGCAACCATCGGCGTGGTCCTGGGCGGGCGGCTCGGCTACGTGCTGTTCTACAAGCCCGGGTTCTATTTCGATAACCCCCTGAACATCCTGACCGTATGGCAAGGCGGCATGTCGTTCCACGGCGGGCTACTGGGGGTCTGTGTCGCGACCCTTCTGTTCTGCCGCAAGCGGGACATTCCGCTGTTCACCTTCGCCGACATGCTGGGCTGTACGGCGCCCATCGGCTTGTTCTTCGGGCGGATCGCCAATTTCATCAATGGGGAGCTGTTCGGCCGCGCGGCCGACGTGCCCTGGGCCATGGTATTCCCCCACGGTGGCCCCCTGGCCCGCCATCCCAGCCAGATCTACGAAGCCCTGCTTGAAGGCCTTGTGTTGTTCGTCGTGATGGCGGTCCTGTGGCGGCGACCGGGCCTGCGTGCCAAACCCGGTTTTCTCGCCGGCGTGTTCTTCATCGGCTACGGTGCAGCGCGGATCACCGCCGAATTCTTCCGCGAACCGGATGCCTACCTTGGTTTCCTGTTCCAGGGGGCGACCATGGGCCAGCTTTTGTCCCTGCCCATGATCGCCTTCGGCCTGTGGCTGATCTGGCGTGCCAACCGGGCCGGCAAAGCGGACGCATGACGGCCCTGCTGGCGCATCTCCGCCGCCGAATCGCCCTGGAAGGGCCGCTGACCGTCGCCCGTTATATGGAGGAATGCCTGGGCAACCCGGCCCATGGATATTACATGACCCGCGACCCCTTAGGCGTGGCCGGCGATTTCACCACGGCGCCTGAAATCTCCCAGATGTTCGGCGAACTGATCGGCCTGTGGGCCGCCGTGCAATGGCAGGCCATGGGGACACCCGATTCCGTGCATCTGGTGGAACTCGGCCCCGGGCGCGGCACCTTGATGGCGGACGCGCTGCGTGCGGTGGCGACCGTCGCACCTTTTCAGGCAGCCGTGCAGGTGCATTTGGTCGAAACCAGCCCGGTGTTGCGTGAGCGGCAGCGGGAAACCCTGGCCGCGGTCCATCCCGGCGTGACGCCGCAATGGTGGAACGACCTTTCCCAGGTGCCAGCGGGCCCCGCCCTGATCATCGCCAACGAATTTTTCGACGCCTTGCCGATCCGCCAGTTCCTGCGCGGGCCCGACGGGTGGCGCGAACGTCTGGTTACCTGGGATGCGGACGCGGCGGCCCTTGCCTTCGTCCTGTCGGGTGCCCAGGCGACAAGCCCGTTGATCCCGCCGCCCCTCAACCAAGCGCCCGAGGGCAGCCTGATCGAAATCTGCCCCGTCGGTTTGCGCAAGGCGCATACACTGGCGGCGCGGCTGGCGGCCCAGGGCGGGGCGGCGCTGATCGTCGATTACGGCCATGACCGCAGTGCCCCCGGCGACACCCTTCAGGCGGTGAAGGATCATCAATACGCGGATGTATTGATTGATCCGGGCAAGGCGGACCTGACCGCCCACGTTGATTTTCAGCAGCTTGCCCAGACCTGCATTCAGGCAGGCTCCGTGACCTTCGGCCCCGTCGGGCAGGGGGATTTCCTCATTGCCCTCGGCATCGGTGCGCGGGCAGAGGCATTGACCGCCCAAGCCGACGCCCGCCAGAAGGCGGCGATCGACGCAGCCTTCACCCGCCTGACCGGTGCCGACCAAATGGGCCGCCTGTTCCGGGTCCTGGCCGTGCAGCACCCGGGCTTGCCGGCGCCGCCCGGATTTGAATAGGCAGGGTGGGAATCCGTGATTTGAACTGGCCCGTGCGAACAAGGTAAAAGTCCCCATGACCGATTCCCTCGACATCGTCCGCGCGCCCAACCTGGCCGAACAGGCCGGGGTCGCGCATGGCTTCTTCACCCGCCGGGGCGGGGTCTCGAGCGGCATTTACGCCGGGCTGAATTGCGGCCAGGGGTCGAAGGACACCCCGGACCACGTCCAGGAAAACAAACGCCGGGTGATGGCGGCGATGGGGCTGGGGGCGGATGATCTGGCCCTGGTCCATCAGGTGCATTCGCCCGATGTATGGACCGCCGATGCCCCCCGTGACCGCGCCGCCATGGAAAAGGCTGATGCCTTGATCAGCCGTCGCAAGGGCTTGGCGCTGGGCATCCTGACCGCCGATTGCGCGCCCGTGCTGTTCGCCGATGGTGCATCGGGCGTGGTTGCCGCCGCCCATGCGGGCTGGCGCGGGGCAATGTCCGGGGTGCTGGAAAACACGGTCGCGCGGATGGAGGCAGAGGGCGCGCAGCGGGCCGGCATCCATGCTGCCCTCGGTCCCTGCATCCGTCAGGAATCCTACGAGGTCGGCCAGGACATGAAGGATGCTTTCGCCGCTCATCACGCCGACCACGACCGGTATTTCGCCGGCGGCGACCGGCCCGGCCATTACCAGTTCGATCTGGCGGGTTTCATCATGGACCGGCTGGCCGCCCTGGGTCTGGCCAGTACCCATGACGTGGGTCTCGACACTTATGTCGATGCCGACCGGTTCTTCAGCTACCGCCGCGCCACTCACCAGGGCGAGGCCGACTACGGGCGCGAACTCGCCGTGGTCGCGCTGGCCACGGGCTGAGGGCCGGGACCATGCCTTATCTGGCGGTCTTGACCTTGGCGGCGCTCGCGGTGATTCTCGTCACCTGCGTTATTGTTTAGGGGCGCCATCGCCTGATGGCGCGTGAAGCCGAAGGACGGACGGCCTTGCGGGCAACGGTCCAATTCGCAATCTGGGTTCTTGCAGCGGTGGCGCTGACCGTGGCCGCCTGCGCGCCCGTGCCACGCGCCTTCGCCCCGGGCGAGGTGGACAGTGTCGGTACCGCCATCGTGCACGGCACCTTCACCAATGGCATTCAGGTCAATCCGATCGAGGGCACGGCGCCGATCATGTCCAAGATATTGGCGCGGACCACGGTCGATTCCTTCGAACCCTACGGCCTGCCTGCCGGGGTCGCCCCTTTTGATGCCTCGGAATACATTCTTCACGGTCGCGCCCATCACGACAAAAACCCCAACGCCATTCCCTACGTCACCATCCATTGGCAGTTGTCCAACAAGGACGGCCTGCTGCTGGCCGATCTGGAACAGCCCGTCGACGCGACAAGCGGGGAATGGGAATTCGGCACGCCCGAGGTCATCATCCGTGTCGCAGAGGACGTTGCCCATCGGGTCGCCGCCATCCTGGCCGGGATCGCCCCGGCGCAGCCGGAACCGGCCCCGGACAAGGGCATTTTCGTGATGCCGGTCGAAGGAGCCCCCGGTGACGGCGATTTTTCCCTGACCCGTGCCATTGCCGAAGCCCTGAAGGCACGGGGTACACGCCTGACCCGCTACCGTGAGCAGGCGAAATACGTGCTGACTGGATTGATGGAGGTCTCCCCCTCGGTCCAGGGCCGTCAGGGGGTGCGCATCACTTGGCGGCTGTCCCGTCCCGACGGCAAGGAGGTCGGTAAGGCGGAACAGGACAACACCGTGCCGTCGGGCACCTTCGATGAGCAATGGATGCCGACCGCGCGGCTGATCGCCGCCGCCGCCGTCGACGGTATTCACGAGGTCATCGGCGGCTGGGAAGAGCGCGAACGCACCTTGGCCGAGGGGCGCGGCCTGGGCGTGCCGGACAATCTCGACAACCCCGACCTGCCCACCCCCGGCGGTCCCAGACGGGTGATCGCCAAGTTGCAGGACCATCTGGTGCCGCCCGACGCCCCCATCACCCAGGGCGTGCCCCCCGAGCTGACCGCCCAGGAAGAGTTGGAGGCCTCCCGCGCCAGGGTGGCGGCCGAAGACACCCCGCCGGCCCCCGAGGAAAAAAGCGTCCTCGGCCCCGAGGATGCGGCCGGCGAACAGGTCGTCGAGGATACGTTCACACCGCCGACCCTGCGGGCCCATGACCAGGGAGCGGCCAATTCCTTCCTGATCGCCGAGGTCACGGGAGCCCCCGGCAACGGCAACCGCCTGCTGAGCGAGGCGCTGAAGCGCGTATTGCGCGCGCGTGACCAGAACGTCACCGACGACCCGCGCCAGGCGCGGTTCCTGGTGCGGGGCCTGGTTGTCATGTCCGAGCCCAAGGACGGTAAGCAGGACGCCCGCATCGTGTGGTCGGTCGAGACCACGGAGGGCAAGGCGCTGGGAAGTGCAGAGCAGAACAACACGGTTTCGGCGGGCCTGCTCGACGAGAACTGGGGAGAAACGGCGCTTAACGTCGCCATGGGGGCGGTCGTGGGCATTCAGCGGGTTCTTGGGGATAAGGCCCGCCCGTTCGCCCGGCGATTATCCGCCGATGCAGTGCCGCCGCCAGCGCCAAGCGGAGAGACTCTTCCATGGGACCCCGGCGAAGCCATCCCGCCACCCCGTCGATAATGCGATAAGCTGCTGAAATAAAAGGGTTATGAAAGATCGTTTACAGGCAGGGCCGGCGTTGTTAGAGTCCGCGCGCCGAACAGGGGAATAGGCCCTATCGGCGCTCGGCACCGGGCATCTCCAGGGGTGGTTTTGCTCCGCCTTCGGACGCAAAACGAAAGTGCGCAGCCATGAAAATCATTGCCTGCAATTCCAATCGGCCGCTTGCAGAGGCGATTTCCGCCTATCTCAATCTGCCGCTGACCAAAGCTTCGATCCGACGATTCTCCGACATGGAGGTGTTCGTCGAGATCCAGGAAAACGTACGTGGCGAGGATGTCTTCGTCATCCAGTCGACCTCGTTCCCGGCCAACGATAACCTGATGGAGCTGCTGGTCACGCTGGACGCGCTCCGCCGCGGTTCCGCCCGCCGGGTCACCGCCGTCATTCCCTACTTCGGCTACGCCCGTCAGGATCGCAAATCCGGCCCGCGCACGCCGATCTCGGCCAAGCTGGTCGCCAACCTGATTACCGAAGCCGGTGCCGACCGGGTCCTGACCATGGACCTGCACGCCGGGCAGATTCAGGGCTTTTTCGACATCCCGACGGATAACCTTTACGCCGAACCGGTGCTGGCCAAGGACATCCAGGATCGCGAGGACGGTGCCGACCTGGTCATCGTGTCGCCGGACGTGGGCGGCGTGGTGCGCGCCCGCGCCCTCGCCAAACGCCTGGACGGCGACCTTGCGATCATCGACAAGCGCCGCGAACGGGCCGGTGTCAGCGAAGTCATGAACATCATCGGCGACGTCAAGGGCCGCCGCTGCATCCTGGTCGACGACATCGTCGACAGTGCGGGTACGCTCTGCAACGCCGCCGTGGCGCTGATGGAAGAGGGGGCCGAGGCCGTTTCCGCCTATGTCACCCACGGGGTTCTGTCCGGCGGTGCCGTGGCACGCGTGTCGTCCTCGCCCATGGACCGCTTGTGCGTCACCGACAGCATCATGGCGACCGAGGCTGTGCGCGTCGCCCACAACATCGAGCAGTTGACGGTGGCTCCGCTGATCGCCGAGGCCATGCGCCGCATTTCCGAGGAAAGCTCGGTTTCATCCCTGTTTAATTGAGTTAAGGCCCCGACGGGTCTTTTCTCGCCTTCCAATCTCTGACCTAATCGTGGCGGCGCCTCTGACCGGGGTCGTCGCCATTGCCTATGAGACGCATTACGTTAAGGACGACCGATCATGGACCTGCCGAACACCCCCTCGTTTCGTCTTGATGGCCGTACGGCCCTGGTGACCGGGGCTGGCCGGGGCATCGGCCTGGCCGCCGCCGCGGCCCTGGCCGAGGCAGGGGCCCACGTGACCCTTTGCGCGCGCTCCGGCGGTGAGGTCGAGGCCGTCGCCGAAGCCATCCGTGCCCGCGGCCAACAGGCTGAGGCCCTGACCTTGGACGTCACCGACACAGGGCGCATGCAGGCCGAAATCGCGGCGGGGGGGCCGTTCCAGGTTTTGTTCAACAACGCTGGCGGCAACCGCCCGCAGGAGTTGTTGGAGATCACGGAAGAAGATTATGACGCGGTCACGAACCTGAACGTGCGGGCGGCCATCTTCGTCGCTCAGGCGGTGGTGAAGGGATTGGTTGATGCCGGCCTGCCCGGCTCCGTTATCAACGTGTCGTCGCAGATGGGGCTGGTCGGCGGGCCCAAGCGCACGGTCTATTGCGCGACCAAGCATGCCATCGAAGGGGCGACCAAGGCCATGGCCTGGGAACTGGGCGGCCAGGGTATTCGCGTCAACACGATCTGCCCGACCTTCATCGAAACGCCGATGACGGAAGGCTTTCTGGCCGATGCCGACTTCGTCACCTTCGTGAAATCCAAGATCGCCCTGGGCCGTCTGGGGCAGGTCGAAGATCTGATGGGCGCCGTGGTGTTCCTGGCTTCCGACGCATCCAGTCTGATGACCGGGGCGTCCCTGGTCGTCGACGGCGGCTGGACGGCGCAGTAAGCCCGGATAAGATTATGTCTTTTCTTGCCGTCATGACCATCGCCTTCGGGCTGTCGGCCGACGCCGTTGCCGGGTCCCTGGGCCGGGGGGCGTCCGGGCGCTTCCGCACCTTCATACCGGCCGCGCGCATGGGCTTGATGTTCGGCGCCAGTGAGGCGGCGATGACCCTGCTGGGCTTCCTGCTGGCGGCCCGCTTCGCCGACTACGTGACCGAGGCCGATCATTGGATCGCCCTGATCCTGTTGGGCGGGGTCGGCGGGCATATGCTCTACGAGGGCCTGTTCGGGGATGGTGAGAGCGACGACGGGGGCGAGGCATCGTCCCCGCGTGGCAAGCGCAGTATCCTGGGCAACATCGCCACCGTGATCGGCACCAGCATCGACGCCGCCGCTGTCGGGGTCGCGTTGTCGGTCATCGCCGTCGACATCTGGCGGACGGTCGCGGTGATCGGTGTCGTGTCCTTCGCCATGAGCACCCTGGGTCTGCTGATCGGCCCTCGTGTCGGGCGTATGCTGGGCCGTCGCGCGGAAATCGCGGGGGGCGTGATCCTGATCGCTATCGGGGGCTATATTTTCTACACTCATATGACGGGTTAGGCCTCCACAGGTCCTTGTTCCCCATGGCGGGCAGACGTGAACGCTGCTACGCTTGGTGTCGGCGATATGGTGGCGCGGTCGCTTATTTCTTGCGCCAGGGCTTCGGTTGCCGGAGGGCTGGGCATGCAAAAGTTCCAATGTGATTGCGGCAATCGGCTGTTCTTTGAGAATACGCATTGTCTGGCCTGCGGCTGCGAGGTCGGTTGGTGCCCCAGTTGTGCAACGATGACCACCTTGGTGTTCGCCGAACCGGGCCTGCACTGTGGACGTTGCCACACGGACGTGTGGAAATGCGCCAACCGGGTCGAACATGACGTCTGCAACCGCAGCATTCTGGCACCCGCCGATCCCGGCAGCGCCGGCGCGTTGTTGTGTGATTGCTGCCGTTACAATGACACCATTCCGGACCTGGCGGTCGAGGGAAACCTGGAACGCTGGCGTGCTCTGGAACAGGCCAAACGCCGCCTGATCCACGGGCTGGACAGCCTGGGCCTGCTGCACGGTCCCGGCCTGGGCGACCCCGAAGCGGGACTGTCCTTTGATTTCAAGGGAGACAGCGTTGCGTCCGGGAATTTCTGGCGCAAGGTCGGCAAACAGGAAATGGTCTATACGGGCCATGCGGACGGCAAGATCACGATCAACATCCGCGAGGCCGACACCGTCGAGCGGGAGAAGCTTCGGGTCGATCTGGGCGAGGGGCACCGGACCCTGATCGGCCATTTCCGCCATGAAATCGGCCATTACTATTGGGACAAGCTGGTGCAGCCGGATGGCGGGCGGCTGGCCGCGTTCAAGGCGCTGTTCGGCGACCATGAAAACCCGACCTATCAGGACGCCCTCGATCGGCACTACAGCGACGGCCCCCGGCCCGACTGGCAGTCGGCCTTCGTCAGCGCCTATGCGACCATGCATCCCTGGGAGGACTGGGCGGAAACCTTCGCCTTCTACCTGGATATTGTCGACGTCATGGAAACGGCGGCGGCGTCGAACCTGATCGCGGCGCCGGCCCGTGACGATCTCAAGGCCCTGGTTGAAACCTATGTGCGTCTGGGGCTGTTGATGAACGAATTGAACCGCGCTCTCGGCCTGATCGATTTCCTGCCGGAACTGGTGGTGCCCGCCGTCGTCGAAAAGTTGCAGTTCGTGCACGATGTCGTCGTGGCGGCACGGTCTGGGGGCGCGCCTTCCTGTGCGTCTGCATCAGGTGCTTGAGAGAGGGAACTCTCCCATGCCACGGTCAGGCGTTCTGTTATGATTTCGGCCGGTTCATCGGAGGGCCTGCGGCCATGCGGCGCATAGGGCGTATCGGTTTCGGTTTTCTGTGTTTCGTTTCAATTGTTCCCATGGTCGCCGCGACATCGGCGCGGGCGGAGACCTGCGGCACGGTTGTCGCGGTTGCCGCCCACGACGGGACGCAAACCCGTTACAGCCTGGCAGGACCGTCTTCGGGTGCGCGGGCGGCGCTGGTGCTGCTGGCCGGCGGCGGCGGGTTTCTCAACCTTGATGACGACGGCTGCCCGCGGAAGCTGAAGGGCAATTCCCTGATCCGTTCCCGGCCGCTGTTTCACGACGGCGGGATGGTGACGGCTCTGGTCGATGCCCCGGACGACCATCAGGGAAATGAGGAATTGGGCGGTTTCCGCATCGATCCTGCCCATGCGGGGGACATCGGCCGCGTGATCACCGACCTACGCACAAGGACAGGCCTGCCCGTGTGGATCGTCGGCACCAGCCGGGGCGGCATTTCGGC
Organism: bacterium SCSIO 12827; assembly: GCA_024397995.1. Classification (NCBI taxonomy): domain Bacteria; species bacterium SCSIO 12827. The sequence continues at coordinate 890,067 of CP073746.1, forward strand.
GGCCAATGCGGCGTCGCGGCTTTCGGGCCCGGAAGCCCCCGACGGCGTGGTCATGACCTCGCCCCTGACCTCGGGCAAGATCGGGGCGGCCAAGCCCTGGGTTGCGGACACGGTGTTTTCCGTGCCGCTGGAGAATATCCGCGTGCCGGTCCTGGTGGTGGTTCATGCCGATGACCAATGCGTCCGCACGCCGCCGGGTTTGGCGTCCGACATCACGGACAAGACCAACGGCAGCCGCGAACAGGTGGTGAGGGTGACCGGCGGGCCTGGATCAGATGGGGGCGATAGCCTCGCGGCCTGCAAGGGCCGCTCGCCCCATGGCTTTCTCGATCAGGAGGCCGAGGTTGCCGCCGGGATCGTGCGGTTCGTCCTGGGCGGCGCCTACTAGTGGCCGGCGGGCCGGGAACGGCCTGCTTCCGCCTGTTTACCGCCGGTATTGACCCACGAGACCCGTGGGGCTATGTATGCGCGCCCTCGCGAGAGGGATATTCGCCGCCGGCACCCCTGGAGGCCGGGGCTTTTCAAACTGATACGGAGTTATGCCATGTCTGGTAACACCACCATGACGGCGGAACCCCGCGATCGGGCAGGCAAGGGGGCAGCCCGCGCAACCCGCCGGTCCGGCCGCGTTCCGGCCGTGATCTACGGGGATCACAAGGATCCGATCCTGGTTTCCGTCGAACCCGTCGAACTTATGCGTCATCTGCATAAGCCCGGCTTCTTTTCCATGCTTATGGACCTCAACGTCGCGGGCGATCACCATCGCGTGCTGCCGCGTGACGTGCAGTTCCACCCCGTGACCGACGCGCCGCTGCATGTCGACTTCATGCGCATCGGCAAGGGTACCCGCATTACCGTCATGATCCCGGTCCAAGTTGAAAACGAGGACAAGTGCAAGGGCATCAAGCGCGGCGGCGTGCTGAACCAGGTGCGTCACGAAGTGGAAGTGCGCTGCGATCCGGAAAACATTCCGGACATGATCACCCTGTCCCTGGAAGGTCTGGACATCGGCGATGCGCTGCGCATCTCGGATGCCGGCCTGCCCGCCGACGTCAAGCCGACCATCACCGACCGTGACTTCGTGCTGGTCACCATCGCCGCGCCGACGGTGGTCAAGGATGAAGCCGCCGAAGCCCAGGCCGAGGCCGAAGCCGAAGCCGAAGAGGGCGAGGAAGGCGAAGACGAGGAGGGCGGCGAGGAGTAATCCTCTCGTCCGGATCGGTTCCGGGGAGGGCGTTCCATGCTGCTTCTGGTGGGGCTCGGCAACCCGGGTCCATCCTACCGCGACAACCGGCACAACGTCGGTTTCATGGCCGTGGATGCAATCCATGGCCGCTGGCGGTTGGGCCCATACCGGTCCAAGTTTCACGGAGACCTTGCCGAAGGCACGATTGCCGACGGCAAGGTCCTCGTCCTCAAGCCGCAGACCTATATGAACGAGTCCGGTCGCGCCGTTCAGGCGGTCATGACCTTCTACAAGCTGAAACCCGCTGACCTGGTCGTGTTCCATGACGAACTCGACCTGGCCGCGGGCAAGCTGAGGGTCAAGACCGGCGGCGGCCATGCCGGACACAACGGCCTGCGCAATATTCAGGCCCATATCGGCCCCGATTTCCGCCGCGTGCGCATCGGCGTGGGCCATCCCGGCGACAAGGACAAGGTCGTCGGCCATGTGCTGAAGGATTTCTCGAAAGAGGATCAGGCCTGGCGGGACACGCTGTTGGACGCCGTCGCCGACAATGCGGACCTGCTGCTCTCCGGCGACGACGCCGGGTTCCAGAACCGGGTGGCGCTGGCCCTCAAACCGCCGCGCCCGAAGGCGCCCCGGCAACAGGACGGCGTCGGCCAAGACAAGGAAAAGAAGGACTAACATGGGCTTCAATTGCGGCATCGTCGGCCTGCCCAACGTCGGCAAGTCGACCCTCTTCAACGCCCTGACGGCGACGGCCAAGGCCGAGGCCGCCAATTTCCCGTTCTGCACCATCGAGCCCAATACGGGCCGTGTCGCCGTGCCCGACCCGCGCCTGGACAAGATCGCCGCCATCGGCAAGTCGGCCCAGATCGTGCCGACGCAACTTGAATTCGTCGACATTGCGGGCTTGGTCCGGGGGGCCTCCAAGGGGGAGGGGCTGGGCAACCAGTTCCTCGCCAACATCCGCGAGGTCGAGGCCATCTGCCATGTCCTGCGCTGTTTCGAGGACGGCAACGTGGTGCATGTGGAATCCACCGTCGATCCCGTGCGCGACGCCGAAACCGTGGAAACGGAACTGATGCTGGCCGATTTGGAAAGCCTGGAAAAGCGGGTCGATCCCCTGACCAAGAAGGCGCGCGGCCAGGACAAGGAAGCGGCCAAGCAGCTTGAGATCGTCAACCGCTGCCTGGACCTGCTGCGCGACGGTCAGCCGGCGCGCAAGGTCCAGTTGAAGGACGGCGAGGGCAAGGCCTTCCGCATGCTGCAGCTGTTGACCGCCAAGCCCGTGCTTTACGTGTGCAACGTCGACGAAGGTTCGGCCGCTACGGGCAATGCGTTGTCGGATCGTGTCGCCGAAATGGCGGCGGCCCAGGGGGCGGGCAGTGTGGTGATCTCTGCCGCGATCGAGGCCGAGGTCGCGATGCTCGATGATCCGGCGGACAAGAAGGAATTCCTGGAAAGCCTGGGTTTGGAGGAAACGGGCTTGGCCCGCGTGATCCGCGCCGGTTACGAGCTTTTGGGTCTTCTCACCTATTTCACCGTCGGCCCGAAAGAGGCCCGCGCCTGGACCATCCACAAGGGCACCAAGGCACCGCAGGCGGCGGCGGTGATCCACAAGGATTTCGAACGCGGCTTCATCGCCGCCGAAACCATCGCCTATGACGACTTTGTCGCGCTGGGTGGGGAACAGGCGGCGAAAGACGCCGGCAAGATGCGCCAGGAAGGCCGTGAATACGTCGTCAAGGACGGCGATATCATGTTGTTCCGATTCAACGTGTAATTGTTGTTGGTGGGTTGCTGCACTATTAAATTGTTGAAAATTTAGCCTCGCCCTTTCATTCTGGTCATATCTTGAGGATATGCCGGAGGAGGAAAGGGCATGGTTCCGGAAGCGCCCTCGAAGTTTTCCAAACGTCGCAGTCTGTTATGGGTGGCGATGCTATTGGGGTTGAGCGTGACGGCTTGTGTGCCGGCCCAAAAGAAGGTCGCTCCCGTCCTGTCCGCGATCGATGTGCCGCAGGGTGTGCAGACAAAGCCGGTCGCGTTCACAAGATTGGTCCTCAAGGTTCCGAGAAATGAAGAAATTGGTCGCGTGGGTGTCGGCATGTTCTGCCTTCCCAGTGCGAAGGTACGTGCGCGGCGGGGTCGATATAGCGTCGATTCAGACATGTTCACGGACGTTTTCCGCGATGAATTAGAAGCGGCGAACTATAAGGTTGTCGGTGATCCGGATGCGTTGTTTGCGGACCCGTCACTCGATCAGGCGGAGTATTTCATTGCGGGTTTGATCACGGAGATTGAGGCCAATGCCTGCTTCCCGCTGGCTGGGTTCGGCGATTATGAAAAAGGGACGGCCAGTTCCTACCTGAAGGTCGAATGGCAGCTTTATGAAACCTTGGGGCGCCGGGTTATCTTCAAGACGGAGACCGAGGGGTCCCATGCCCAGGAAGACAGTATCGATGATGCGATGACTGTCTCTCTGGAGGAGTCGTTTGCCGCCGCCCTGCAAAACCTGCTCGCCAACAAGGAATTCCATGGATTGGTCGCCGGATTGGGGGGCGACAAGGAGCGGGAAGGCGTAACGCGGTTTTCAGAATTGGATATCAAGGCGGTACGCATCGGTGAAGAGAAGGCGTTCGATGCTGTCAACATTCGTCCCGGCGTGGTTACGGTCAGAACGCCGACCGGACATGGCAGCGGCTTTTTCATCAGCTCTGATGGATATCTTCTAACCAATCAACACGTCGTCGGCAGCGCGAAGACTGTTCGTGTGATCTTGCACAGTGGGCGCCATGTCCCGGCGGAGGTTTTGCGGACCGACGCGGGGCGTGACATCGCCCTGCTCAAGGTTGGCGAAAAGGGGTTCAGAAGCCTGTCTCTCAGTTTTGTCGAGCCGCCTGTCGGGACGGACGTCCTGGTTTACGGGACGCCCCTTTCCGAAAACCTCGAGGGAACCTTGACCAAGGGCATCCTGAGTGCCTATCGCCAGAAAGAGGACGGGCGCTTCATCCAGAGCGACGTAACCATCCAGCCGGGGAATTCGGGCGGCCCGATGATGGACGGTAAAGGAAACGTCATCGCCATTACGGTTCAGGCGCGCATTCGCGGCCGTGACGGGCTGCCCACGGGGCATAATTTCTTTATTCCGGTCCGCGAAGCTTTTGAAAAGTTGCGGATCAAGGTGCCGACGCGGCCGAACGCCTAACCCCTGAACGATATCCTCTCTTCCTCCCCGGATTTCCCTACGCTAGGTTACCCGCCAAACCTGCAGACCATTCCCCGGGAGGAACATCATGGGACAAGACATCACGCTGACCGCCGGCGACGGCTTCCAATTGCACGGCTACCGTGCCGATCCGGAAGGCACGCCCCGTGGCGGCATCGTCGTTATCATGGAAATTTTCGGCGTCAACGAGCACATCCGCGACCTGTGCGACCGCTTTGCCGAGGTCGGCTATCTGGCCGTCGCGCCCGCCCTTTATGATCGCTTCGAAAAAGGCTTCGAGGTCGGCTACACGCCGGACGACATCGCAAAGGGCCGGGTCATGAAGGACAACGGCAACGCTAATTTCGACAATGTACTGCTGGACGTGGAAGCCGCCCGGAAAGTGGCGGCCGAGGCCGGCAAGGTCGGCATCACCGGCTATTGCTGGGGCGGCGTCGTCACCTGGGCCGCGGCCTGTCGGCTCGATTTCCAGGCCGCCAGCGCCTATTACGGCGGCGGCATCCTGCCCTATGTGGGCGAGCAGCCCAACGGCCCGACCATCCTGCACTTCGGCAAGCTGGATCAGGGTATTCCGCTGACCGACGTCGACCAGATCGCCAAGGCCCATCCCGAATGCCCGGTCTATCTCTATGATGCCGACCACGGCTTCCATTGCGATATGCGGGGCTCGTTCAATCCCCATGCCGCCCAGGTCGCCAGCATCCGTACCTTCCGGCTGTTCGACGAACACCTGGCGGGGTAGGGGCAGATGACGGCACCCGGCACGCCACCGGTCATCGGGGTCATCGGCGGCAGCGGCATCTACGACATCGACGGGCTGGAGAACACCCGCTGGGAGGCCGTCGCCTCGCCCTTCGGCACGCCGTCGGACGCGCTTCTGTTCGGCGACCTGGCGGGACAGAAAATGGTGTTCCTGCCCCGCCACGGGCGCGGCCACCGCATTCCGCCGTCCGAGGTCAACTACCGCGCCAACATCGACGCCCTGAAACGGGCGGGGGTGACGGAAATTCTCTCCGTCTCCGCCTGCGGCTCATTGAAGGAGCACCTTCCGCCCGGCACCTTCGTGATCGCCGATCAGTTCATCGACCGCACCATCGCGCGGGAAAAATCGTTCTTCGGCACGGGCCTGGTCGCCCATGTGGCCTTGGGCCACCCCGTCTGCGGGCGGTTGGGTGACGCGGTCGAGGCCGCCTGCAAGGAAGTGGGTATCGACGCCGTGCGCGGCGGCACCTACCTGGCGATGGAAGGGCCGCAGTTCTCGACCCTGGCCGAAAGCAACCTCTATCGTAGTTGGGGTTGTGACGTGATCGGAATGACCAACATGCCGGAGGCCAAATTGGCCCGCGAGGCGGAGATTTGTTACGCCACCGTCGCCATGGTCACGGATTTCGACTGCTGGCATCCGGACCACGACCACGTGACGGTCGAGGCCATCATCAAGGTGCTGCTGGAAAACGCGGAAAAGGGCCGCACTCTGGTGAAGCAGGTCGCGCCCAAGCTTTCCGGGCGCACGGAGACCTGTTCCCACGGCTGCCACACGGCCCTGGAGCATGCCCTGATCACCGCCCCCGACGCCCGCGATCCTAAGATGATCGAGAAACTGGCCGCCGTCGCTGGCCGGGTTCTTTAATAATACTGAGGAGGAGACGACCCATGCCCAAGGCCTATTGGATGAGCCTGCGGATTCAGATTCACGACGCCGACAAGATGAAGGCCTATGCGGAAAAGGCCGGGCCGGCCATCGCCGCCGGGGGCGGCAAGTTCCTGGCCCGGGGCGGCAAGGTCAAGTCGCTGGAAGGCTATGACCAGGGCCGGGTGGTCATCATCGAGTTCCCCGATTTCGACACCGCGCTCAAGACCTACCATTCCCCGGCCTATGAAGACGCCCATTCCCACATCCTGAATGGTGCTGTGGAACGCGACACCTTCATCGTCGAAGGCATCGAAGACCCGGCCCCCCGGGGCGAGACCGCCGGGCCCGTGGCCTATTGGATCGGCGCCCATATGACCGTCCATGACGCCGACAAGATGGCCGCCTACGTGGCCAAGGCAACCCCGGCGATCCAGGCGGCGGGCGCGCGCGGCCTGGTGCGCGGCGGCCGGGTCCAGACCATGGAAGGCTTTCCGCAGACCCGCATCGCCCTGATCGAACACCTGAACTGGGACGTTGCCGCCGGTTACTACGATTCGCCGCTTTACGTCGAGGCGCGCAAGGCTCTCGACGGCGGCTGCACCCGTGATATCTGCATCACCGAGGCATTGGCTTAAGGCAGGCGCGGCATGAACGTCGACGGCACCCCCTACCGCACGATCTGGCTCGCCGACGACGGCTGGGCGGTCGAAATCATCGACCAGACCCGCCTGCCGTTCGATTTCATCACGCGGCGGCTGGAAAACGTTTCGGACGCGGCGCAATCCATCGCCGATATGTGGGTGCGGGGGGCCCCCCTGATCGGCGCCACGGCGGCCTACGGCATGGCGCTGGCCATGCATGACGACCCGTCGGATGCGGGCCTCGCCAAAGCCTATGACGATCTTCTGGCGACCCGGCCGACGGCGGTCAACCTGCGCTGGGCCTTGGACGAGATGCAGGCCCTGCTGGCCCCGCTTTCGGCCAATCAGCGGGCGGAAGCGGCCTATAAACGTGCCGCCGACATCGCCGACGAGGACGTCGCCATCTGTTCCGCTATCGGTGACCACGGCAAGCCTTTGATCGAGGAAGCCTGGGCGCGCCACGGCAAGTCCAAACCCGTCAACGTGCTGACCCATTGCAACGCGGGCTGGCTCGCCACCGTCGACTGGGGCACGGCGCTCGCTCCCATCTACAAGGCCCATGACGCGGGCGTGGCGGTTCATGTTTGGGTCGATGAAACCCGGCCCCGCAACCAGGGCGCCAGCCTGACGGCCTGGGAATTGGGCCAGCACGGGGTGCCCCATACGGTGATCGCCGACAACGTGGGCGGCCATTTGATGCAGCACGGCCAGGTCGACCTCTGCATCACCGGCACGGACCGCACCACGGCGTCGGGCGACGTGTGCAACAAGATCGGAACCTACCTGAAGGCGCTGGCGGCCCATGACAACGGCGTGCCGTTCTATGTCGCCTTGCCGGGCCCGACCATCGATTGGACGCTCCATGACGGTGTGAAGGACATTCCCATCGAACAGCGCTCCGCCGACGAGGTTACCCGCATGACCGGGCGCACCGACGGCGGTGAGATCGCGACGGTCACCATCACCCCCGACGGCTCTCCCGCCGCCAATTATGCCTTCGACGTGACGCCCCGGCGCCTCGTCACCGGGCTGATCACCGAACGTGGGGTCGCCCGCGCCACGCCCGAGGGGCTGCGGGGCCTTTATCCGGAAAAGGCTTGATCCGGTGCGGGGTCGGGTCATTGCGGCAGCCCTGGTCATCCTGCCCCTGACGGTTCAGATCGGGTACGCGGACCTTGCCGGCGATGCCTACCGTCTGATGCGCTACTGGTACGGAACGATCTGGTCTCAGGATTTCCAGGAAGGTACCGATATTGCCGCCGATCTCACCTGCGACGGCGTTGCAGACCGGGTGTTCGCCTGGCGCGACGGGGTCAATCCGGAAGGGGAGTATTTTCACGTCGCCCTGGTATCCGGTTCCGGCGGCGGTGCCGGGTGGGAACGTCTGCCCGACGTTGTTTCCGGGCTGCTGCCGCTCCGCCTCGACGTCGGCACGGGCGCCCAGTTCGCTCTTTGCGACAATCGCCGGGAACCCTTCGGCGCCGGTTACAGGGCAACCATGGAACCGGTTCCCGAAGGCGCGCGGACCCGGTTCGCCCTGCTGGCTGCCTGCGCCCGTTGGCTGCGTATCGACGACGGCATGTGCGACGCGCTTTGGGTGGGCTATGATCCGGCCCAACAAAAATTCATTCTCGACCGAAACTGACCATATCAAGGAAACATCATGAAGCTCTATTACCGTCCCGGCGCCTGTTCCATGGCCGTTCATCTCCTGCTTGAGGATCTGGGCGTCGACTACGAAGCCATTGCCGTGTCCGACGAGGTTCTGGCGTCCGAGGAATACAAAAAGACCAACCCGCGCAACCAGGTGCCGTCGCTGGCGACGGAGGATGGCCTGCTGACGGAAAGTGTCGCCATCATGCTGTATTTGTCCGACAAGTTCGGCGGCAATCTGACCCCAGCGCGCGGCACGTGGGAGCACGGCCAGATGATGATGATGCTGATGTTCATGGCGTCGCAGGAACACCCGGCCTTCGCCATCAACATGCGGCCCTTCCGCTGGACCGATGATGAAAGCGCCCATGCCGGCATCAAGGCCAAGGCGGAACAGAACTGGCTGGCCTGCCTGACCCGCACCAACGGCTGGGCCGAAGGCCGCCAATGGCTGGTCGGTGACAAGATGACCCTGGCCGATTGCCTGGCCTGGGTGCACGCCCGCTGGGGCCTGCGCTGCACGCCCAAGACGCCGGACGGCTTTCCGGCCCTCTGGGCGCTGGCCAATCGGGTCGACGCCCTTCCCGCCGCCCAGCGGGTGATGGCGCAGGAAGGCATCAAGCCGCTCGCTTAACGCGGGCCGGCGGGGAGGAGACAGACATGAAAGTCGTCATTACCGGGGGGTGCGGCTTCCTCGGCCAGATGATCGCCAAGGCGGTCCTCAAGCGGGGTGAGATGCGCGGCCCCGACGGCAAACCGGCCGAAGTCGATGAAATCCAGCTGTTCGACCAACTGGCGCCCGTGACGCCCTTTTCCTGGGCGGACAAGCGGGTGACCACGGCTGCCGGCGACATTTCCGACAAGGCCACGGTCTCCGCCCTGGTCGACCGCGACGACGTATCCGTGTTCCATCTTGCCTCCGTCGTCTCGGCGGGCGGCGAGAAGGATTTCGACATGGCCATGCGGGTCAACCTCATGGGCGGGCTGAACATCCTGGACGCCGCGCGGGCGAGAGACAGCGCGCCGCGTTTGGTGTTCTCGTCCTCCCTCGCCGTGTTCGGCGGCCCGGACCTGCCGAAAGAGGTCGACGACTGGACCCGACACACTCCGGAAACCACCTACGGCATGACCAAGGCGTTCGGCGAACTGGCGATCAACGATTATACCCGCAAGGGGTTCATCGACGGGCGGACCGTGCGCCTGCCGACCATCGTCATCCGCCCGGGGGTGCCCAACGCGGCGGCCTCGGGCTGGGCGTCCGGCATCTTCCGCGAACCGCTGCAGGGGAAAGAACACGTCCTGCCCGTGCACGACGGCTTCTATATGATGCTGCTGGGCTATCGCTCGGCGGTCGAGGGCTTCCTTGCGGTGCACGAAGCCGACGGGGCGGCTATCGGCACCGACCGCACCGTCTGCCTGCCCAACAAGGCCTATGCCGTGGCGCAGATGATCGACGCCCTGGAACGCGTGGCGACGGAAGAACGCATCAAGCTCGGCCCCATCACCCGCCAGCGCGATGCGGCGGTCGAGGCCATCTGCGGCTCCTGGCCCTTGAAGATGGACAGCGCCAAGGCCAAGGCCCTGGGCTGCCCCGAGGACGCCGACCTGGACAGCGTGATCCGGGGGTTCATTGAGGATTTCTTAAGCTAAGGAAACCACAGAGACGGTGAGGCGGTGAGAAGGTGTTAGAGAATGGCGCGTCGTGAGCCTGCTCCCGTCCGCAGATTTAAGCATCTCTTTGATTTGGAGCCGGATGAACGCATCATCGGGTACCAATGGGCTTATGTTGGCTCGTACATTCGCGGGGTGTTGAGCGGGTTTCGACGCGGATTTTTGCTTCGTTCTGGGGAGCAACTGAGCCATTGCCCAGATAGGTCCGGCCATATCGTTGTCACATCCAAACACATTGGATTTGTCAGTTCCCGTTTGGTCGGGCGAGGCTTGATATTCTTTCCGATTGAGGCGCTGGAGAAAATTGACCTGGAAGGCGGCTTCTTTTCGTGCAGCATGACGTGCTGGGTTTGGAGTCGTGAAATCGAACGGTGGTGGTATCCGAAAGCCGTATTCCCTCCTCATTCCCAGACATTCAGATTTTTTAGCGGCCGGGCTCGGGACAGAACTATTGCAGAGATTGAGCGGATTTCTGGCAAGCCGTTTTCGATCACCGATCAACGAACATGAGCCCACAGAAATGGTCCTGGAAGTTTCTAAGGCCGCAGTACCGGACTGCGTGGTCGGGCGGTTTTTCAAGCTATGGAAACTATAGAGACGGTGAGGCGGTGAGAAGGGGATAATCCCTTATCCGTCATGGCCGGGCTTGACCCGGCCATCCATGCCTTCCTTGGGCCGTTCGTGGATGCCCGGAACAAGTCCGGGCATGACGATCTCTCTCCACAACCTTCTCTCTGCCTCACCGCCTCAGTGGTTCAAAAGAAAAAGGCCCCGGATTTCTCCGGGGCCTTTTTTTATTCGGTTTAGAGCCGGTCGGGCTTAGTGGACGTCCGACCAGATCTTGCGCTTGAGGGCGAACAGCATGCCCGTGAGCACCAGCAGGAACAGCATCACCTTGATGCCGAGGCGCTTGCGCTCCTCCAGCTCCGGTTCCGCCGCCCAGGCCAGGAACGTGGACACGTCATGAGCTTGCTGGGCCACCGTGGCCTTGGTGCCGTCGGAAAACTCGACGCCGTCCTCGACCAGCGGGTTGGCCATGGCGATCACGCCGCCCGGGAAGTACTTGTTGTAGCTTCCGCCATCCGGCACTTCGACGCCCGCGGGGGCCTCGCCGTAGCCGGTCAGCAGCGCATAGACGTAGTCGGCACCGATGGTGAAGCCATCCGGATGCTTCATGGACACCTTGATGATCGAATCGCCGCCCTGCGCACGGGCCTTGGTGATCAGCGACAGGTCCGGCGGTGCCTTGCCGTTGTTGGCAGCGGCGGCGGCCTTGTCGTTGGCGAACGGCGACGGCAGCGGATCGGACGGTGTGCGCTTGCGGGCGAACATGTCCCCGTCGTCGTTGGGGCCGTCCTGGATCTCATACTCGGCGGCAAGAACCTTGGTCTGCGCTTCCGAGAACCCGATGTCCTGCAGATTGCGGAACTTGATCAGGCTCATGGAATGACAGGCCGAGCAGACTTCCTTGTACACCTTGTAGCCGCGTTGAGCCGACGCCCTGTCGTAGGTTCCGAACAGGCCCTTGAAGGACCAGTCCTGGGCCGCCGGCTTGGCAGCGGCACCGGCCGCCTGGGCCGGAGCGGAGGTCAGGGACAGCGCCGCGACGGCACCGGCGGTGAGAACGGCCGCGAAGGCGGTCTTGATGGTTGGTTTCATCATTTTCCTTACTCCGCAGGCTGCGTGACCGAGGCGGAAATGCTTTCCGGCAGGGCCTTGGGCCGTTCGATGACGCCGAGGATGGGCAGGATCACCAGAAGGTGCGCGAAGTAGTAGATCGTCGAGATCTGACCGAGCAGAACCCAGATGCCTTCCGGCGGATGGGCGCCGACCATGCCGAGCACGACCCAGTCGAGCACGAAGATCCAGAAGAACCACTTGTAGATCGGCCGGAACCGGGCCGAACGCACCTTGGAGGTATCCAGCCAGGGCACCAGCGCCAGCAGGATGATCGAGCCGAACATGGCGATGACGCCCGCCAACTTCGCCGTCATCAGCCAGGAAACCGGCCAATACAGGATGAAGTCGTTGGTGAAGGCGCGAAGGATCGCGTAGGACGGCAGGAAGTACCATTCGGGCACGATGTGCGGCGGGGTCGCCAGCGCGTTGGCCGGGATGTAGTTGTCCGCTTCGCCGAAGTAGTTGGGCGCGAAGAACACGAAGAAGCAGAAGATCAGCAGAAACACGCCCATCCCGAACAGGTCTTTGATGGTGAAGTAGGGATGGAAGGGAATGGTGTCCTGCGGGCCCTTTACGTCAACGCCGGTCGGGTTGTTCGACCCGAAGGTATGCAGCGCCCAGATGTGCACGACCACCAGGCCCAGGATCACGAAGGGCAGCAGGTAGTGCAGCGAGAAGAAGCGGTTCAGCGTCGGGTTATCGACCACGAAGCCGCCCCACAGCAGGGTCACGATGCTGTCGCCGACCACCGGAATGGCCGAGAACAGGTTGGTGATGACCGTGGCCCCCCAATAGGACATCTGGCCCCAGGGCAGAACGTAGCCCATGAACGCCGTCGCCATCATGGCGAGCAGGATCAGCACGCCGATGATCCACAGCAGTTCGCGGGGGTTCTTGTAGGACCCGAAGTAGAGGCCGCGGAAGATGTGGATGTAGACGGCGATGAAGAAGAAGCTGGCGCCGTTCATGTGCAGATAACGGATCAGCCAGCCGCCGTTGACGTCGCGCATGACGCGCTCGACGGAATTGAAGGCCAACGTGGTGTGCGGCGTGTAATGCATGGCCAGCACGATGCCCGACACGATCATGATGATCAGCGCCAGACCGGCCAGGGAGCCGAAGTTCCACCAGTAGCTGAGGTTCTTCGGCGCCGGATAGCCGGAGCCCACGGAATGGTCGATGAAGCTGAAGATCGGCATGCGATGCTCGATCCACTTCACGACGCCGTTCTGCATGAATTTGCTTGTCGATTGTTGTTCGCTCATGACGTCCCCCGTTACCCGATCACGACCTGGGTGTCCGACGCGAACGTATAGTTCGGGACAAGCAGGTTTTGCGGCGCCGGGCCCTTGCGGATCCGACCCGAGGTGTCGTAATGCGAGCCGTGGCAGGGGCAGAACCAGCCGCCGAAGTCACCCTTCGGCTCGCCTTCTTTCTGACCCAGCGGAATGCAGCCCAGGTGGGTGCACACGCCGACCATGATCAGCCAGTCGTCCTTTTGGACGCGGTCGGCGTCCTTGGCCGGGTCCGGCAGGGCCGCGGTGTCGTCTTTTTTCGCCTGTTCGATCTCGGCCGCGGTGCGGTTGCGGATGAACACCGGCTTTCCTTGCCAGACGACCGTGATGCTCTGGCCGTCCTTGATGGGCTCCAGATTCACTTCGGTGGTCGCCAGGGCCAGGGTATCGGCCGCCGGGTTGAGGCTGTTAACAAACGGCCACAGGGTCAACGCGGTACCCACCGCGCCGACAGTAGCCGTGGAAACCAGTAGGAAATCGCGGCGCGTCTGCGCGTCGATTTCGGCGGTTGGCGGGGTGCTCGCCGTGTCGCTCATAAGCACTTCCCCTTAAAAGGTGTTTTGATCTTGTGTTCGCCGCCCCGGCTTGATGGGTGTCAAACCTGGACGGCCCCCGAACTCACCGCCAAATCTAAGGGACCGGCGGAAAAGAGGCAACGGCGGGCTGTATATTACCCAACCGTCATGGAATGTGCGGACGCAGGACGCCCGCACGAACCGGCGAGACCTTATGTCCTGAGGGGCCTTCAGGCAAGCGCTAACTGTTGAGAATAGCTTGCAAACCGGGCCTTTCGGGGCCTTCATGGGGCCGTCATGCCCGCACCGGTCGAAATTGCCCTGTATCAACCCGATATCCCGCAGAACACGGGCGCCGTGATGCGCACGGCCGCCTGCCTGGGCACGGCCCTGCATATTATCGAGCCCTGCGGCTTTGTGCTGTCGGATGCCCGCATGCGGCGCTCGGGCATGGACTACCTGGATCACCTGGAAATGCGCCGCCATGCCTCCTGGGCCGCGTTCCGGGAGGCATCGGAAGGCCGCCGCCTGGTGCTGTTGACCACCGCGGCGGCCACGCGGTTGCCGGATTTCCGCTTCCAGGCCGGCGATATGCTGTTGTTCGGGCGCGAAAGCGCGGGCGTGCCGGACGATGTGCATGCCGCGGCCGATGCGCGGGTGCGGATTCCCCTGGTTCCCGGTACACGGTCCTTGAACCTGGCGGCCAGTGCGGCCATGGTTCTGGCGACGGCGCTGGGCCAACTCGGCGCCTATCCCGGAGACCCAGGCACCCCATGAACGACGCAACGCCCCCCGCCCCCGATTACTCGGACGCCCACAAATCCCGCGCCAAGGCCTGGTTCGAGCGCCTGCGTGACGATTTCTGCAAGGCGCTGGAGGATCTCGAGGACGCGGTCACCGGCCCCAACGGCACCAGTGCGCGCCAGCCGGGCCGATTCGCGCGTAAATCCTGGGAACGTCCCGGCGACGTGGCCGGCAGCATGGGCGGCGCCAATGGGGGTGGGGGCGTCATGGCCGTGATGCGGGGCGGGCGGGTGTTCGAAAAGGCGGGGGTCAACGTGTCCACCGTCATGGGCGAATTTTCCGAGGAATTCAGGGCGCGAATCCCGGGTGCTGCCGAAGACCCCCGATTCTGGGCGTCCGGCATTTCCACCGTCATCCATCCCAATTCGCCGCTGGTGCCGGCGGCGCATATGAACACGCGCATGATCGTCACCACCCAGGGCTGGTTCGGCGGCGGCGGCGACCTGACGCCCGTGTTCCCCGATGACGCGGATACGGATCAGTTTCACGGCGCCTTCAAGACGGCCTGTGACGCCCACGATCCGGCCTACTATCCCAAGTTCAAGGAATGGTGCGACCGCTACTTCTTCCTGCCGCACCGGAACGAGGCGCGGGGCGTCGGCGGCATTTTCTACGATCAGCACAACACGGGCGACTGGGACGCCGATTTCGCCTTCACCCAGGACGTCGGCCGGGCCTTCGCCACCGTCTATCCCGAGATCGTGCGCAAGCACATGAACAAGACCTGGACCACGGATGACCGCGAAGCCCAGCGCGTGAAGCGCGGGCGCTATGTGGAATTCAACCTGCTGTACGACCGGGGCACCATCTTCGGCCTGCAGACGGGCGGCAATACCGAGGCGATCCTGATGTCCCTGCCGCCGGACGTCGCCTGGCCGTAGAAGTGATCGGTTGAAAAGCTCTCAAGCCCACAAAGGATGGCGTGGCCGGCTTGCGGGCGTCTTAATACGACCTTTGCTTCGTGTGCTTTCTTTCACGCTACAATTCTTGGTATTGCTTTCGACTGGCTGACCAGAGCCGAGGTCTCTTAATTAGGACTCGTTCAAATGCACCTGTGGATCGGGGGAATCTTAACCGGGGTTGTGCTCGTCGGGTTTATTCATGCCATTTTCCAGAATTTTGAACCGATCAACAGCAGGTGGATGCCCGACGATTGGGAAACCTTATTAGTCGGTATCGTAGCACTGCTGCACTATCAAGCTTATCGCAAAGAACTTGCTGTTAAAGAAAATCGGGCCGCATTAGGAGCCACTGGGCGACTGACAAATGATCTGAGTGACATCACTAAGTATGCAACTAAGGCAATGAAGTTTGCTCAGTTGCTCCATGAGTATATATTGGAAATAAATAATATTCGGGAACTGGAACAAGGGCCTGGAGCATTTAGTTTAGATATTGAGACCTGGGATTTGCGGTTAAGAGAGGCTCGCGTTGCTGCTGACGACATCAGGAAAAAACTTCTCAGAAAAAAAGTGCCACGCCTACCTCAGGAACTAATTGATCGGGTTGCGGACGCGGGGAACCATCTAGGATCAGATAGGGTCATCGACCTGCTGAAAGCATATCAGGTCCAGTATGCAAGGCTCTCAGATTATTTAGAACGAATTAGAAACCCTGAGACTGGCAATACGACGCACATAGTGACGACGCTTAATGCGCTTAGTGCGCTCAGTGATGCCGCGCGGATTCATGTGCTCGCTGAAAAATTATTCGATGAGGCTAGACGTGGTTGGAAGTTTTACAACGATGACGTGACTGCAGAAGAGATCAAAAATTGTCTTCTGATACGTATTGGTTGGGAAGGGACAAATCCCACCACCCAGAAAGACGAAGCTGGGCGCCGTGATTCCCTAGGCTAATAGGGAAACGCAGCCTACTGCGCCCTTCCTTCTTGCCGTCTCTTTCCGCCGAGAGGTCATCATGCCCACCTTCTCCCTCGCCGCCCTCACGCCGATTCTGCTGCTCTGCGTGTCCAACATCTTCATGACGGTCGCCTGGTACGGGCATCTTAAGTTCAAGTCGGAGGCTCTGTGGCTGGTGATCGTCATCAGCTGGGGCATCGCCTTCGTCGAATACTGTTTCGCCGTGCCGGCCAACCGTTATGGCCACGGGATTTATTCGGCGGCGGAATTGAAGACCATCCAAGAGGTCATCAGCCTGACCGTGTTCGCGGGGTTTTCCGTGCTTTATCTGGGGGAAAGCTTTTCCTGGATGCACGCGGCGGGGTTCGCCTGCATCGCCTTCGGCGCGTTCCTCGTGTTCCAGGCAAGCTAGCGCCTTCCGAAACCAATGACGGCGGGAACCCGCTTTCTGGGATTCCCGCCGCCGTTTGGATCGTTCGAAACGAAGCGTTTCGTATATCGGTTTTTTAGGGCCGCCCGAACGGCCTTGTTCTGGTTCCGCGATCTCTGTGTCGCGGTGGTAGTGCCGGCGAGTATGCCGGGGGATGGTTTACCGATGATTAACGCCCTGGCCGGGATTAGCCGGTTTTGGTCGACATCATCTGGTCGGCGGTCTGAATGACCTTGGAGCTCAGCTCATAAGCCCGCATGGCCTTGACCATGTTGGCGATCTCTTCCACCGGGTTGACGTTCGACGATTCCAGGAAGCCCTGCAGGATGGAGCCGAACCCGGCCGTGCCGGGCGTGCCCACCAGAGGGGCGCCAGACGCCGTGGTTTCCTGGAACATGCTGTCGCCGATGGCGTACAGGCCGCCTTCGTTGGGGAAGCGGACCAGGTTGATCTGACCCAGGTTCTGCGGCTGCGGCTGTCCTTCGAAGGAGGCGTAGACCTCGCCGGAATTGTTGATCGTGACCTCGATGGCGCCCGGCGGGATGGCGATGCCGGCACCGACCGTGAGGCCATCATGGGTGACGATCTGCCCGGCCTGATTCAACTGAAAGGCACCGGCGCGGGTATAGGCGGTTTCGCCGTTGGCCAGGGTGACCGGCATGTAGCCGGAACCTTGAATGGCGACATCGAAGGGGTTTCCCGTCTGCGCCAGGTTGCCCTGTTCGACGACCCGGTAGAAGGACGCCGTGTGCACGCCCAGGCCAGCCTTGACGCCGCCCGGCACGATGCCGTTGGCACGCGAATGCTTGGAATTGGGGCGCTTGTTGTCTTCATAAATAAGATCGTTGAACGATGCCCGGCGGCGCTGATAGCCGGTGGTGTTCATGTTCGCCAGGTTGTTGGCGATCACGTCCACGCGCTCCTGCTGCGCCACCATTCCGGTGGCTGCGATATAGAGTGGATTCATTTTTCCCGTTCCTTATACGTTCGCCTTCGCCGGGGTTGACCCCGATCCAGGTGCTGCTGGGGGTGTTTCAATCCCCGTGCCATATGAAGAATTGTTTGTTTTCAACAGATTAAATTAATTTTCCTGGGCCCGGGACGGCAGAAACCGCCCGCAAAGGGGAAATTCTTGCCGGGTCGGGCGGCACTTCAGGGGCGGGAGGGCCGCCGATCGGGCTTGTCATCGCGCGCCCGGCGCGTCACCTTCCGGTCAATCCCTTCCGGCGCCGCAAAGGCCCGGACAATCGATGAGAATTCCCAAGGAGGAGACATCCATGCGCGCCTATTGGTATGACCGCGCCGGCCCGGCGGCGGACGTCCTGCAGTTCGGCGACCTTCCCGACCCGGAACCGGGTCCGGGCGAGGTCCGCGTCCGCATCGCTTATTCCGCCATCAATCCGACGGACGTGAAGCGCCGCGCCTCGGGCCGCGAATTGGCCCAGTTCTCGCCGATCATCCCCAACAACGACGGCTCTGGCGTCATCGACAAGGTCGGCGAAGGGGTCAACAACGCCCGTATCGGCCAGAAGGTCTGGATATTCGGCGCCCAGCATGGCCGCCCCCAAGGCACGGCGGCGGAATACGTGGTCCTGCCGACGCGCCAGGCGATATCGCTTGCGGGCGACGTATCCTTAAGCCAGGGGGCCTGCGCCGGGGTGCCGGTGGTGACGGCCTATCACGCGCTGTTCTGCGACGGCGATCTGTCGCGGAAGACCGTTCTGGTGACCGGCGGCACGGGGCGTGTCGGCGCCTATGCGGTGCAATTGGGCGTGTGGGGCGGGGCCAAGGTGATCACGACCTGCGGGTCCGATGACCATTGCGCCGAGGCGCGCGAATTGGGTGCTGCGGCAGCCCTCAATTACAAGGAGCCGGGCCTGAAGGAGCGCATTCTCGAAGCCGCCGGCGGCCCCGTCGACCGCATTGTCGAGGTCGCTTTCGGGTCCAACACGGACCTGCTGCCGGATATCCTGAAACCCAACGGCACCGTCGCGACCTATGCGTCCGACGCCGTGCCGGAGCCTTCGTTCCCCTTCAACAAGTGGATGGGCGGCAACGTCAACATCCGCATGTTCACGATCTATCAGCTCGACCGCTTGACGCAGGATGAAGTGCTGCAGACGGTCAGCCCGCTGATGTCGCCGGACACCCTGGTCCACCGGATCGGCGAACGCTTCCAGTTCGAGGACATGGTCAAGGCCCATGAAGCGGTAGAGGCAGGCGACGTCCACGGCGTCGCCCAGGTCGTCGTGGCGAAGAATCTGGAGCATCAGTGATGAAGATGATCAACCATCAACCGGCGACCGTGCACAAGCCGTTTTCGGCCTATGCCCTGGCGACCGAGGTTCAGGACGCCACGCGCTGGCTACATATTTCCGGCCAGGTCGGGGCGGACAGCGACGGCAATCCGGTCGAGGGGATCGAAGGCCAGTTGGAAGCGATCTTCTTCAAGCTGGGGGAAATCCTGAAAGAAGCGGAGATGGACCGCACCAACCTGGTCAAGATCACCATCTTCCTGACCCGGGCCGAGGACGCGGGCGTCATGCGCAAGGTGCGTGACCGCTTCATGGCCGGGCATCTTTGCGCGTCGAGCCTGCTGATCGTCGCCGGGCTGTCGTCGCCCAACTGGCTGGCCGAGGTCGAGGCGGTCGCGGCGGCCTAGTTTCCCAGGCCGCCGGACCAAGCTGTTTACGGCACGTCGACGACGACCACTTCGGCGTCGGTATCGGCGCGGATGGTGATGGTATCCACATCCGTCACCGCCGTGCCCGAGCGTTCGGGCGCGGTGACGCCGTTGATGGTGAGGTCGCCCACGGCGGGCACGATATAGGCGCTGCGCCCGGGGGCCAGGGTCAGGGTGGTTTCTTCACCGGCTTTGAGCGTGCCGCCCAGGACGGCGGCGTCCTGATGGATTACCAGGGCGTCCGTCGCTTTGTCCGCTGCGCGGCCCGAGGCCAGAACCTCCAACCTGCCGCCGCGGCTGTCCTTGGGGAACTTGCGGGCGTCCCAACGGGGTGCGATGCCGGTCTTCCGGGGCTCGATCCAGATCTGGAACAGGGTCGTCGGTTCGTCCTCGCGATTGTGCTCCGCATGGCGGATGCCGGTGCCCGCCGACATCACCTGGACGTCGCCCGCTTCGGTGCGGCCGGTGTTGCCCAGGTTGTCCTGATGGGTGATGGCCCCCGTCCGCACATAGGTGATGATTTCCATGTCGCGGTGGCCGTGCGGGTCGAACCCGCGGCCCGGCTGGACCGTGTCGTCGTTCCATACCAGAAGCGGTCCCAGGCCCGTGCGTTTCGGGTCGTAATATCCGGCGAAGGAAAAGTGATAGCGGGCGTTCAGCCAGTCATTGGTGAAACGGCCCAGGTCGTTCAGGGGGGTAACGGATATCATGGCGATGATCCTTTCGTTGATCAGGCGGCCTTCAGGCGGTCGCGCCCATGGGGGGCGTCCAGGTCCTGATCGGGGCCGGCGGGGATGATCCCCGTTGGGTTGATGGTCTTGTGACTGCCGTAGTAGTGGGCCTTGATCGCCGTCATATCGACGGTCCCCTTGATGCCCGGCCATTGGTAAAGCTCGCGCAGGAAGCCGGACAGGTTGGGGTAATCGGCGATGCGGCGGATGTTGCACTTGAAGTGGCCGACATAGACCGGATCGAAGCGCAGCAGGGTGGTGAACAGCCGCCAGTCGGCTTCCGTGATGCGGTCGCCCGTCAGGTAGCGGCTTTCACCCAGCAGGTCCTCGATCCAGTCCAGGCTGTCGAACAGGTCCGTGACGGCTTCGTCGTAAGCGGCCTGTGTCGTCGCGAAACCCGCCCGGTAGACGCCGTTGTTCACCGTCCGGTAGATGCGGTCGTTGACCAGGTCGATCTCGTGCCGCAAGTCATGGGGATAGAAATCCCCCCGCTTGGCGCCGACATCGTCGAAGGCCGAATTGAACATGCGGATGATTTCGGCCGATTCGTTGCTGACGATCGTCTGCGTCTGCTTGTCCCACAGCACGGGCACGGTGACCCGACCGGTAAAGTCCGGTTTGGCCGCGGCATAGACCTGATGCAGGAAACGTGCGCCCAGGATCGGGTCCGCACCGGCGGCGATTTCCCAGCCATTTTCCAGCATCAGGGGCTCGACCACGGTCACCGAGATCATGTCCTCCAGACCCTTGAGGGCGCGGAAGATCATGGTTCGGTGGGCCCAGGGGCAGGCGGCCGCGACATACAGGTGATAGCGCCCGGCTTCCGCCTTGAAGCCGCCGTTGCCGGTCGGCCCGGGGCTACCATCGGCGGTGATCCAGTTGCGGAAGGCCGCGTCCTCGCGCTGGAACCGGCCGCCGGTCGCCTTGGTGTCGTACCATTGGTCGCGCCATTCGCCGTTCACAAGCAATCCCATTGTCTTAACTCCTTGTCCTGCGTCCGCCGGGGCTCAGGCCGCCTGGGCGACCTGGGCGATTTCCGCCTGGGCGGCCTTGATGCCGTCGTCGCCCTTGGCCGTGCCTTCGGCATAGATGAACGAGATGTTCTCAAGCCCGATGAAGTTGAGGGCCCGGCGCAGATAGGGTTCCAGATGGTCCAGATGGTTGAACGGTGTGCCCGGGCCGTAGATCCCGCCGCGCGTGGTTACGACATGGACAGGGCGGTCGGTCACCAGGCCCTTGGGGCCCTGGCCGGTGGGTTCGAACGTGCGGCCGATGCGGGCGACCTGGTCGATCCAGGTCTTCAGCGATGAGGCGATGCCGAAGTTGTGCATGGGAGCCGCGATGACGATGGCGTCGGCGGCGAACAGCTCGTCGATCAGTTCATCCGACAGGGCGAGTTTCTGGTTCTGCTCGGCCGTGCGGTCGGCTTCCGGCGTGTAGAACGCGCCGATGGTCGCCTGGTCCAGGTGCGGCGGCGGGTTGGCGCCCAGATCGCGGACGACGACGTCGGCGTCGCCGGCCAGGGAATGGGCCAATTCCTGCGCCAGGGCGCGGGAGCTGGAACCTTCGAGATTGGGGCTGGAGCTGATGAGAAGAATGCTCATGGATCGGGTCCTTTCGACTGTCTGGTAAGGGCCGGCGGGCCAATGGATTGGGGGGCCGGCGCTGATGACGGGGACCCTACGCCTGAGCGTATTTGTAGACAATTGGCCTAAATGGAATATAATTGTTTCTTAAATTAAACAATAGAGCGGTATATGGATCACCTGACGGGTATGGCCGTTTTCGCCAAGGTGGTGGAAACCGGGACCTTCACCGGCGCGGCGCAGGCCATGGGCCTGTCCAAGGGCGCGGTGAGCAAGCAGATCGCCAAGCTGGAAGACCGTCTGGGTGCGCGTTTGCTCAACCGCACCACCCGGCGGTCCAGCCTGACCGAGGTCGGGGCCGCGTTCTATGAGCGCTGCCGGCGCATCGTCGCCGAGGCGGAGGAGGCGGAATTGGCCGTCACCCGCCTGCATGCGGAACCCCGGGGCACCCTGCGTGTCAATCTGCCCATGTCCTTCGGCATGATCCACATGGCCGATGCCCTGCCGGACTTCATGGCGGCTTATCCGGAAATCAGCCTGGACGTCACCCTCGACGACCGGGTCGTCAACGTGGTCGACGAAGGCTACGACGTGGTCATTCGTATCACCGATCTGCCGGATTCATCCCTGATCGCCCGGCGGATCGCGCCGTTCCGCATCGCGACCTGTGCGTCCTCGGCCTATTGGGATGCCCATGGTCGACCCAAGCATCCGGACGACCTGCGGGGGCACGCCTGTCTGCTCTACAGCTATCTGTCGAACCTGAATGAATGGCGCCACCGGGGGCCGGACGGCCCCTTCGCCGTGCGGGTTGACGGCCCCATGCGCGGTAACAACGGCGACCTGCTGCGCGCCGCCGCCGTGGCCGGCTTGGGGGTCGTGCGCTCGCCGACCTTCATCGTCGGCTGCCATCTGGTGGAAGGGCGGCTGGAACAGGTGCTGGCGGAGTATGAGGACGACGACCGCGGTATCTACGCCGTCTATCCCCATAACCGGCATCTGTCGGCCAAGGTCCGCGCCTTCGTCGATTTCATGGCCAAACGTTTCGCCGACCCGATCTGGCTCGGCATGAACGTCACCTGACCGACGCGACGCCCGTCAGTGCGAGGGGCCGCTGGGGGCCGGCAGGCCTTCAAGTTCCACGTTCACGCAGGCGACCTTGCCGCTGGCCACGGCGCGGTCCAGCGCCGCGTCCAATTCCGCCGGGTCGGTCACGTATTCACCATGTCCGCCAAGCCCGGCCACCGCCAGGTCATAACGGGCATCCGACAGTTCGCAGCCGATCAGGCGGTTGGAGCCGTATTCGCGCAACTGAATCTGATGTTCCGCGTTCCAGCGGTGATCGTTGCCGATCACCACCACATAGGGGGTGCCGGCGCGGGCCGCCGTCTCGAACTCGGCGAAATGAAAACCCACGGTGCCGTCGCCCATCAGCGCGAACACGGTGGCGTCCGGCACGGCCTTCTTGGCCCCGACGCCATAGCCGAGACAACCGCCGATAACGCCGGAAATGCCGTTGATGATGCGTTTGTCGGTCCGCGTCGCGGCCTGAGCCCATTGCCCGAATTCACCGCCGTCGATGATCAGCACGGCATCCTTGGCCTTGTCGATCTGGCGCTGCACGGCGGCGCAGACTTGGGCCGGGGAAATGCCGCCGTTGGCTCCGGGAGCGTCGGGTACGAAGCTGCGCTGGGCGATCTGGTCCTGGGCCTTGGCACGCCAGGCCTGATGGGCCGTGCCGCCGGCCCCTTGGGCGATCAGGGCCTCGGCCGCGTCCCGGGGGTCGGCGGCCAGGGCGGTCACGATACGGTCTTCCAGGTTGCGGTGGGCGCGGTCGCGTTCATCCGCGTCGGCATTGATGCAGATCCACTTGCAGCCAGCATCGAAGATGTTGGTGCCGGCGAAACCCAGGGTGAAATCAATCCGCTTGCCCAGGGTGACGATCAGGTCGGCCTCGGCCATCACGCCCGCGATGCTTCCGAGGGACGGATCCTTCAGGCCGCGCGGGCTTTCCATGACGACCACGGGTGCGTCCAGGGCATCCGCCAGCTTGTCGCGGACACCCGGGCCACGCGCCGTGTTCAAGACCGGCCCGCAGAGGATGATCGGATGCTTGGCGGCGGCGACCGCATCGGCCACGCGCTTGGCGTCTTCGGGCGCAAGCGCCATGGTCTCGCGGGCGAAGGCGTCGGCCGGCGGCACCTTGCCGCCCGTGGCGTCGGCCTCGACCACGTCGAAGGCAAGGGACATGTGGACCGGCCCGGGCCGCCCCGATTTGGCGGTGCGGATCGCCCGGGCGGCGGCGCTGCCCAGGTCGGCAGCCCGCACGGGGCGGATCGACAGCTTGGTCAAGGGGGCCGTCATCGGCACCTGGCGCATTTCCTGAAACGCCCCCCGGCCGTCCTGGGCGACCGGGGAATCGCCGGTCAGCAGCAACACCGGCGTGTCCGATTCCCAAGCCGTGTACAGCCCGCCCATGGCGTTCGCGGCCCCGCCGCCCGCCGTCACCATGGCCACGCCGACGTTACCGGTCAGCTGGGCATAGGCCTCGGCCATGTAGACAGCGGCGGCTTCGTGCCGGGTGTGGATGATCTCGATACCTGCGTCGAAGCAGGCGTCATAGACCGGCATGATCTGGTTGCCGGACAGTGAGAAAATGCGTGTCACGCCGGCGGCCGCCAGCGACTTAACGAGAAGGTCTGCGCCTCGCACGATCGATCCCCTTGAGTGTTAATGCTATGTCACGGCGAGAAGCCGCCTGCGCAGCGGTTGTAGCATTTATGGAAATTTCTGGAACCCCGCCGGTTGGTTGCGGGGCCCTAGACCGGGACTTCGCCTTCCAGGATCACCCGGTGCATGATGCGCCCTTCGGATGCGTCGTAATCCCGATGTGCGATATGCAACGTCGCCCGGTTGTCCCACAGCACAAGGTCGCCTGGCTGCCAGGTATGCCGATAGGTGATGTCGGGAGTGATGGCGCGCGCCAAAAGATCCTGAATGAAGGTACGGCTTTCCGCCGGCTCCATGCCGTCGATGCGTTCCGTCTTGCCGGGGTGGACATAGATCGCTTTTTTCCCGGTTTCCGGATGGGTGCGGATCAGGGGGTGGCGTTGCGGCGCCTTGGCAAGGGCTTGACGGGCGTCTTCTCCGACGCTGCCCGTGTCCTGTTCGATCACGTTGACGGTAATCATCGGGTTCAGTTTGTCGCGTTCTTCCGCCGACAGGCCTTCATAAGCCGCCTGCATGTTGGCGAAGCTGGTGTCGCCGCCCTTGGACGGCAATTTGACCGCGTACAGCATGGTCATCTTGGGCGGGCGGGCGTGGTTGGTGTGGTCCGTGTGCCAGGCGCGGGACCCGGTAGGAATGGCCTTGCCGTCCTTGCCCTTGTCCGACTGGCGGCTGTCCAGCACGACGATCTCGGGATGTCCCGGCATCAGGATGTTTGTCAGATGTTGCGGCATCAGGTCGCCGAACAGACGTGCGGCGTCCAAGAGCCGTTCGGGCGTGAAATTCTGCCCGCGCACGACCATGACAAGGCGCTCGCTCAGCGCCTTCTGCATGGCGGACAAGTCTTCCGATGCGACCGGACCGCTGAGGTCGATACCTGTCGCCTCGACGCCAAAGGTCGACGACAGGGGATTAAGAGATACAGACATGGGCGTTTCCTCCGATACCGCCCGGCTTTTCCCGCCGGGTCGGATCAAATGCGCCCCCCTGAGAGCATGATAATCACGCCGGCTTGCGCGGCGCAATGCCTGGAATGGGCGATCAGCGTCCTTCGCGCCACCAGGCGGCCATCAGGGTGCCGAGCGCCAGCACGGCCAACAGCAACCCGGACAGCAGCGGAATGTCTTTCAGCCCCGTCACCACATAAGCCTTGTGGGCGACCAGCCCGACCCAGCCGCGCCCGGCCAGATCGCGCCCCGGGTCGACGCGGCGCACGTCGGGCACGCCGTCCGTGAGCCAGCGCACGGACCCGCCGGTGATGTCCGTGACCGGTGTCAGAAGCGCGTCCGTGGCGCGCAGGTCAGACAGTTCCAGCGGGTTCAATTCGCCCGAGGCGACCAGGGCCTGATGCTCGCCGTCGCTTAGTCGGTAGAGCCCGATTTCCGCCGCTGCCAACTCCCCCCGCCACAGGCCGGGCTGGGCGTTCTTCAATTCTAGTTCCTGAACCTCTCCCGATGGCGCGGTGACGGTCACCTTGCTGACGGCGTCCTTAAGGCTGCGCCGCTCCACGGTTAATTTCCCGGCGCGCACGCGGGCGTGCAGGGCCTCTTCCTCAAGATCGGGTTCACGCATCAGCCAATGGGACAGACGGCGCAGCAGTTCGCCCTGCGGCCCGCCGCCGTCGTAGCCCCGCGCCCACAGCCAGATGTGGTCGGACATGACCTGCGCCACGCGGCCCTTGCCGACGCGGTCCAACAACAAGATCGGCTTGTCCTGCAAACCGGTCATCAGCGACACGCCGGCCGAGGCATCTCCCGGAATCTGGCGGAACCAGCGGCCCCAAATGGGATCCGCCTTGGGGTCGATGCCGGGCCGCACCAGGGCCGCGGTTACCGGATGGCGCAGGCCCGTGTCGGACACCCGGGGCCGGAACCCGGATTCCAGCACCTCGCCCGTGGGGGCGGCCGGCAGGATTTCCCGCAGCGGTGTGTGATACAGGCTGGCGCGGCCCGCAAATTCCGGTCCCACGGCCATCAACAGGGCGCCGCCCTGGCGCACCCTGGCGGCGATGTTGGCAAGATGCTGGGGCTGCAGCACGCCGCGCTTGAGATAGCGGTCGAACACGATCAGGTCGAACTCGTCCAGGCGCTCGACAAACAGTTCGTGGGTCGGAAAGGCGATCAGCGCCAGTTCGTTGAGCGGCGTGAAGTCGTCCTTGTCGGGCGGACGCAGGATGGTGAAATGGACCAGATCGACGGAAGGGTCGGACTTCAGCAGATTGCGCCAGGTTCGTTCCGCCGCATGGGGCTGGCCCGATATCAGCAGCACGCGCAGGCGGTCGCGCACGCCGTTGACGGACACCAGCGCCCGGTTATTGACCGTGGACAGCTCGCCCTCGGCCGCCTCCACCGACATTTCGGCCAGCGACGGTCCCGCGTGTTCCAACTTGAAGGTAAAGGTCTGATCCTCACCCACGGGAACCAGGGCGGTCGTGCCCTCGGTCCCGTCGATCTTGAATTCGACCCGGGCCGTGGGCCGGGCCGTGGTGCCGTCGTTTTTGGCGTGCTTGTCCTCGATCCGGTAGGTCAGGGTGACTTCCTTGCCGACGATGCCGTATCCGGGGGCGTTCTTGATGACCAGGCGGCGGTCGATCTCGTCGCGCTTGCCGGTCAGCAGGACGTGCAGCGGCCCCCGCACGCCGGGCACCTTGCCCTCGGCGATGTCCTTGGGCAGGTCGTGGACCTGGCCGTCGGTAATGATGACGGCACCAGCGAAACGGTTCGGCGAGATGTCGGCTGACGCCGTCGCCAGGGCTTCCATCAGGCGCGTGCCCGGGCGGTCGTCGGTTGCGGAATCGGTGATCTCGACAATGCGGTAGTCCAGGTTTTCCTGGCGGTCCATGGCGGCGACCAGGGCTTCCTCGGCGTCGGAGCTTTGCTTGCGCCGCTCGCCCGTCTTCTGGCTCGACGTTCGGTCGATAACGATCAGCGCCTCGTCGGGCTGTGCTTCGCGCTTTTCGTTGACGATGCGCGGATCGGCCAGGGCCAGCAGCATTACGCAAAGGAACAGGAAGCGGAACAAGGATCCCGCCGCCCGCCGGTACAAACCCACGGTGAGCAGCGCCAATCCGGCGATGCCCAACAGCAGCAGCACGGGCACCGGCACCAGGGGGGAGAACTGTACGGCGGCTGCGGACATCATTGGCCGAGCCTCCGGATGATCGCCGGCAGGTGTACCTGGTCGGCCTTGTAGTTGCCGGTCAGAACGTACATCACCAGATTGATGCCGAAGCGGAAGGCCAATTCACGCTGCCGCTCGCCGCCCGGCACGGCGGGGAAAAGGGCCTGCTGCGTGTCTTCGTCCAAGGCCCAGGCGGCGGCCCAGTCGTTGCCGCCGGCCAGCACCGGCGACACGCCGTCGTTGATCCGCGCCCCCGCCCGTTCGACCCACAGGGCGCTTCCGGTCCAGCGTCCGGGAAAATCCTGCAACAGATAGAATGACCGGGTCAGGACATGGTTGGCCGGGGCAACTACCAGGGGCGGGATGTCGAGCTTTCGCGCCAGGGCCCGCAGTTCGCCCAGGTCCGCGCCCCCGGCGCGGTCGCGGGTGTCGAACAGGATCGTGCCGCCGTTCTGCATGTAGGCGTTGACCTTGATCCGCGCTGTTTCGGTCATGTCGGCGGCGCCGGCCGTCACGGGCCAGTACATCAGCGGGAAGAACGACAAGTCGTCACGGTCCGGATTAACCCCTTGCGGGTCCGACAGTTCCGCTGCCGTGCGCCGGCGCACGATCAGGCTGAGGCCTGTCAGGCCGAGGCGGCTGACCCGGTCCGTTTCCGCGTCGCCGGTCAGGACATAAGCCAGACGCGTCTGGGTGCTGTTTTCCAAAGCATAAGCGTCCGTACCGGACAGCGGAGCGGGAGTGGCAGCGCGCGGCGCCACGGTGATTTCCTGAGCCATCGCCGTGCTTGCGGCGCCCCCGGCTAGCGCCAGGGCCAGCAGCGGGGCGGCCAGGCGCGGCACCCGCAACAGGCCGCGCAGCCACAGGCTGATGGCGAAATCGGCCAGCGACAGCATGGCGGCCAGAATGAACAGCCAGGGCCGGATGTCGATGGCCGGGCTGCCGCCGTAGATCGTGCGCTCCGCCGTCACCGAGAGCTCGCCGAGCGGCATCGGCACCGCCGCGTCGCGGCCCAGGTTCAGGGCCCGGCGGTCATTGCCGCGGCCGTACAGCCCCGGCGGGTGCAACGGCGACACGGGTGTTTCGGCAAAGGTGTCCTGGGCGATCGAGCCCGTGTCGGGCGGCGCGTCGCCCAAGGCACCATAGGCATCCAGCGTCTGGATCGGTTCCAGCGGCGGTCCGTGGCCCGTGTCGACCACCCCCTGGCTGAGGCCGACCAGACGTTGCAGCATTTCGACCAGCAGGCCGGACAGGGCCAGGTTGGACCATTGCGTGTTGGCCGTGGTGTGGAACAGCACCAACCAGCCCTTGCCCTGGCGTTCGGCGGTGACCAGGGGCGTGCCGTCGGATAGCCGCGCCCAGGTCTTGCGTTCCAGGTCCAGCGACGGCTGCGCCAGAACCTGACGGGTCACCGTGACATCGGACGGCACGGCCAGGCCGTTGAATGGGCTTTCCGCGCCGAAGGGGGCCAAGCTGGCCGGCTGGGTCCAGGACATGGCGCCGCCGATGACCCGGTCACCCCGGCGCAGCGGTACGGGAACCAGGGGCGTGTCGCCGCCCTGGACGGCCTGGCCGCTGGTCGCCTGGGCCAGCAGCGGCCCGGCGAAGCGCAGCGCGACGCCGCCGTCCTCCATCCAGGTCTTGATCGCCACGCGGTCGGGACCGGCGATGGTGCCGGGATCGGGAAAAATCATCAGGGCAAGCTGGCGGCGCAACAGGCCGCTGATGGTGCCCTGGCGGACTTCGCTGAACGGCTCCAGCGCCCGGGTCAGGTAAAACACGGAGGACAGCAGCGGCAGTTCGGCCCCGCCGTCACCGGTCACGATGCCGACCGGGCGCCGTCGCCAGCGTTCGTCCAGCAGGATCACGGCGGCCGCCGATCCGGCGTCTTCCAGATCCAAACGGACCAGCTTGTTGGCCATTTCCGCCGGCAGGTCGAGGCGCACTTCGGCGGCGGCGTCGCCGGCGTTGAACAGAATTTCTTCCCGCGCGATCAGCCGCCCGTCGAGGGCGAAGGCGCGCAGGAATTGGGTTTCCTCGGCCCGCGCGTCGGCCCGTTCCACCCGCAGTGTGATGGCGCCGCCGTCCAGCACGGGCGGGCGCAGAACCTTGGGCATCACCGTGCCGGGGCCGTCGGTGACGACGGTCAGCGTCCCGAACCTGGCCAAACCCTGGGCGAAGGCGTCGGCGGCTCCGTGGTCAAGCCCGTCGGACAACCAGACGACCTGGGCGCTGCGGTCCTGGGGAAGAAGACCTTGGTCCATCGCTTCAAGGGTTGTCACGTGGTCGGACGGCCAGGGCCGCGGCTGCAGGGTCTGGGCGAATTCCTGGGCTTGGCGCGGGGTGAATACGTGCACCCTGTCCGTGCCGGCCCCGGCCGGCGGGGCGGCCGTGGTGACGATGGTCACCGGGCGGCCGTCGCGCGCCGCCTGATCGGTCAACTGGATCAGCAGGCGCTGACGCGTCGGCCAGCCCTTGGCGGCGGACCAGCCGTTGTCGACGGCCAGGACCAGCGGGCCGGAGCCCTGCCATTGGGTGGCTTGGTTGATCAGCGGGCCGGCGGCGGCCAGGACCAAAAGGGCCGCGATGGCGAGGCGCAGAAGGATCAGCCAGGGTGGTGTCTTGGACGAGCTTTCCTCGCGCGTGACGAGGCCCAGGAGCAGGCGGAACGGCGGGAAGGTGACCCGCGTCGGCGCCGGCGGGGTCAGGCGCAGCAGCCACCAGATGATTGGCAGGGCCAGCAGGCCGAGCAGCGCCCAGGGGGCCAGAAATGCGAAGGAGCCGAAGGCGAGCATGGGGTCAGATACCTCCCCCGCCTAGTGCCGGATGACCTGAGACAGCAGCTGATAAAGCGTCATCAGCACGGTCTCGGGCGGGCGGTGAGTCATATGGCGGGTCAGGCTCCATCCGAAGGACCGCGCCACGGCGTCGAGGCCCGCCTGATGGTGGGCCAGTTCCTCGCGGTAGGCCTGACGCACGCTTTCGACGCGCCCGATCATGATGCGGCCCTCGCCCTCCGGCCCTTCGAATTCGACCCGTCCGTCGAACGGCAGGGTTTCTTCGGCCGGGTCTAGAATCTGTACCAGATGGCCCTCGACCCCGTGGTCCGACAACCGCGCGATGGCTTTGCGGGTCTCGCCGAGCGGGGCCAGGAAATCCCCGAACAGGACGACGCGCCCATGGCGCGGTACGAATTCCGGGCCGGGCAGGCTGCCGGTGGCGCCCGTCTCGGCGCGTTCCAGGGCGGTCGCGATGCGCAACAAGGTGTTGCGGCCCGTAGAGGGGATCATGCCGGTACCCATCAGGGCGATGCGTTCACCCGCGCGGACCAGAAGCGAGGTCAGGGCGACGGCCAGAACCTTGGCCCGCCAGCCCTTGGACAGAGGCCCGCCGTCGGACGCGTAATCCATGGAGGGTGATCCGTCGGCCCACAGCCATACGCTCTGCGCAGCCTCCCATTCCATTTCACGGACATAGACCGGGTCGGACTTGGCCGATTGCCGCCAGTCGATCAGCTGCGTCGAATCACCGAACTCATAACGCCGGAACTGCCAGAACGTTTCACCCTGGCCGACCCGCCGTCGGCCATGCACGCCCTGGCTGACCGTGGACGCCACGCGCTCCGCCGCCACCAGAAGCGGCGGCAGTCCCGAGGCCGCGGTTTCGGCCTGGTGGTGAAGGTCGGGTCTGTCCAGCGGGTTCGCCATGCGTTGTTCGCCCTTGGGCCGCGTTGCGCCGATCGCCTCCTATTCGATGATCTGGCAGAGACGGTCGATGATCTGACCGACGGTCACGCCCTCGGCACGGGCGCCGAAGGTCAGTGCCATGCGGTGGCGCAGGATCGGATGGGCCAGGGCGTAGACATCTTCGACCGAGGGCGACAGGCGGCCCTGGATCATGGCGCGGGCACGAACCCCCAGCATCAGGGCCTGGCTGGCGCGCGGCCCCGGGCCCCAGGACACGTAATTGCGGATTTCCGGCAGGTCCGAGGCATCGGGGCGACCGGCACGGACGACCTTCAGAATCGCCTCGGCCACGCTTTCGCCCACCGGTACGTGGCGGACCAACGTCTGCGCGCGCATCAGGGCCTTGGGGTCCATGACCCGCTTGGCGTCCTGGGTGTCGGCGCCCGTCGTCTTGATCAGGATTTCCCGTTCCGTTTCCAGATCCGGGTGGGTCACGTCGACCTGCATGAAGAAACGGTCGAGCTGCGCTTCGGGCAAGGGGTAGGTGCCTTCCTGTTCCAGCGGGTTCTGGGTGGCCAGCACGTGAAACGGCTTCGGCAGGTCGTGGTACTGCCCGGCGACGGACACCCGATGTTCCTGCATGGCCTGCAGCAGGGCCGATTGGGTGCGCGGGCTGGCGCGGTTGATTTCGTCGGCCATCAGCAGTTGGCAGAACACGGGCCCCTTGACGAAGCGGAAGCCGCGCTTGCCGCTTTCGCTTTCCTCCAGAACCTCGGAACCCAGGATGTCGCCGGGCATCAGGTCGGGTGTGAACTGGACGCGCTTTTCGTCCATCCCGAATACCTTACCCAACGTTTCCACCAACCGGGTCTTGCCCAGGCCGGGCACCCCGACCAGCAGGCAATGGCCCCCGGCCAGCAGGGTGATCAGGGTTTCTTCGATAACCGTTTCCTGGCCGAAGATGACCCGGCCCACGCCGTCGCGGACCTTGGCGATGTCGTCGACCAGGCCGTCGATGGCGTCAACCAGGTCGTCGGTGTTGCCACCGTCCCCGGTTGCCTTATTCTTGGTGTTGGTCGTCACGGAAGACGCCTCCGTTCAATGATATAAGAGAACAGGACGGGGCCGACCCCGTCCACCAGAGATCGCGTAGCTGCGGATAGCGTATCATCGAAACCATGTCTGAAAATACACCCGATCTTCGTTCCTTTATCGGCGCCGTGCCGCCCGCCGGAGACCTCGCGGGGCCCGTGGGTATTCCCCTTGGTCCGCGCCAGTCCCTGTGCGGCGACATCGACATGCGCATCGGCCTGGACGGTACTTGGTATTATCTCGGCTCTCCCATCGGGCGGAAAGAACTGGTCAAACTGTTTTCCACGGTTCTGCACCGCGACGATGCGGGTGACCATTGGCTGCTGACCCCGGCCGAGGCCTGCCGCATTCGGGTCGAGGACGCGCCGTTTCTGGCCGTCGTGGCTGAGGTCACCGGCGGCGGCCAGGCCCAGAACGTCACTTTCCGGACAAATATTGACCAAACCGTGGCGCTTGGCCCTGATCATCCGTTGCGGGTCGATATCGATCCGGAAACCCAGGAACCCCGGCCCTATGTGGGCCTGGATCGGGGGCTTGAGGCCCGCCTGACGCGGTCGGTCTATTATCAACTGGTCGATCTCGCCGTTGAAGAAATTGCCGATGGAGCGCACATGTACGGTATATGGAGTGGCGGCCGGTTCTTTTCCATCGGCCGCGTGGAGGAATGATGGCAGGCATGAGGACCGGCGGCACATGACACCCGATTGGCTGATCGACCGGTTTGATGCGCTGGACTGCGATCCCGAGGTCTTGCGCGGCGACCACGACCTGAATCCCGGCATGGGCATACTGCCGGACCTGACCCCGGCCGCCGTGCTGATCCCGTTGGTCGAGCGCGAAACCGAGCTCACCACCTTGTTTACCCAGCGCACGTCGCATCTGAAGCATCACGCCGGGCAGATCAGCTTTCCCGGCGGCCATTCCGACCCGGAAGACACCTCGGCAGAAGACACGGCGCTGCGCGAGACGGAGGAAGAGGTCGGCCTGCATCGCAGCCGTATCCGCGTTATCGGGCGGCTTGCCCCCTACATCACGCGCACGGGCTTTTCCGTCATTCCCGTGGTCGGGCTGGTCACGCCGCCGTTCGACATCGAACCTGACCCGCACGAGGTCGAGGATGTATTCGAGGTGCCGCTCAATTTCCTCATGGACCCGGCCAACCATCAGCGCCACAAGCGCGAGGTCAACGGCACGCGCCGTGATTTCTACGCCATGCCCTATCAGGAGCGTTTCATCTGGGGAGCCACGGCGGGCATGGTCAAGAATCTCTATGACGTGCTGGTCGGTGACGGCCCGGACCCCAATTTCCGCCGTGATTTCCAGGGCGCGAGGCCGGCGCCATGATCCGGCTATTGCTCAATTACGTGATCCCTCTGGTGCTGCCCACGGCGGCCTATCTCGCCTGGGTCTGGTATTACCGCAAGCGGGCGGAGGCGCTCGGCGGCCAGCCGCCGGAGATCACCCGGGGCGGGCTGTTCTGGTGCATGGTCGTGGGCCTGGGCCTGATGATCGTGACGCTTCTGGTGCTTGCCGCGGTCACCGGCGCCGATCCCGGGGAGGGCGGGTATCAGTCGCCACGCCTTGAGGACGGCCGTATTATCCCCCCCAAATTCAACTGAGTAACGCTGGGCGGATGTCCGGTGTCGGAATGGGACTTGAGTGAGCGCGGTGGAAGACGAGTACGTCGAAATCCGGGGCATCAGCCGCGAACCGCTGGGCAAGCTGGCGATCGACGGCTGGTTGGCCTGGCCGGAAACCCGGCGGCTTGCAGACGTGCTGGGCAGGGATCAGCTGCGCTTCGTCGGCGGCTGCGTGCGCGACGCCATTGCCCACCGCCCGGTGACCGATGTCGACGCGGCGACGCCGCTGCCGCCCGAAGAGGTCATGGCGCGGCTTGAAGCCGCCGGGATCAAGGTGATTGCCACGGGCCTCAAGCACGGCACGGTGACCGCCGTGATCGGTGCGCGAAAATTCGAGATTACGACACTGCGCCGCGACGCGGATACGGACGGCCGCCACGCGCGGGTCGAATTCACGGACGATTGGATCGAGGACGCCAAACGCCGCGATTTCACCATCAACGCCATGTCCTGCACACCTGACGGCGATGTCTACGATCCGTTCGAAGGCATGCCCGATCTGGCTCATGGGGTGGTCCGCTTCGTCGGCCGGGCCGGCGACCGGGTGGCGGAGGACCACCTGCGCATCCTTCGCTTTTTCCGGTTCTGGGGCGGTTATGGCCGCCCACCTGCCGACCGCAGTGCGCTGACCGCCTGCCGCGCGAACGCGGCCAAGCTCAAGGAACTTTCGGGCGAACGGCTGCGC
The DNA here is from genome assembly GCA_024397995.1 of bacterium SCSIO 12827. NCBI lineage: Bacteria > bacterium SCSIO 12827. The sequence continues at coordinate 924,619 of CP073746.1, forward strand.
AACGAACTGTTGAAGATTCTCACGGTGCCGCAACCGGCCGAGGTCGTGCGGTTGATGCAGGGATACGGCGTGCTCGACCATATCCTGCCCGAGGCGGGTGAGGTCACGCGCCTGCGCCTGGTCAATTGGCTGACGACGCGGGGCGTGCTGATGGACGGTGTCGGTCCCGACCCCCTGCGCAATCTGGCGGCCTTGCTGGACACGGATGCCGATGGGGCATCGGCCGTCGCCCAGCGCTTGCGCCTGTCCAACGCCCAGGCGGACCGTCTGCTGTCCCTGACAGCACCCGCCGTGGCGCCGACTCTGGATCAGGCTGCCCTTGACCATGAAAAATTGTTGCGCCGCATCGGGCCGGAAACCTTCCGCGATCTGGTGATCCTCGGCTGGGCTGCCGAGATCGGCGCGGCGACGCGCCTGCCGGCTGCGCGGTCGGCGGCCTGGCGCGAACTTCTGGCGGCGGCGGTCGGCTGGCGGGGGCGGGAACTCCCCATCAAAGGGGGGGACCTTATCGACTTGGGTCTTGCCCCGGGCCCCTGTGTCGGCGAGGTTCTCGGCCGGGTCGAAACCTGGTGGGAAGACGGTGGCTTCAAAGCCGACCGCAGTACCTGCTTAGCCAAGGCCAAGGACCTGATCGGGAGAGAAGAATGACCCAACTGCGCATCTGCTTCGTCGGCGACAGCCTGACCAACGGCACCGGTGACCATGCCTTTCTGGGTTGGCCCGGTCGGATATGCCGGCGCGAGGTCCAGGCCGGCCATAACATCACCTGCTACAATCTGGGCATCCGGGCCGAGACGACGGAGATGATCCGCAGGCGTTGGCGGGCCGAATGCACACCGCGTCTGCTCGACAGTTTTCCGGGGGCCTTGGTGTTTTCCTTCGGCACCAACGATACGGCGGAAGAGGCGGGGCAGACTCGTGTCGCCGCCGGACGGTCGATCGAGAACGCACGGGCGATGATCGCCGAGGCCATGGACTGGAAGCCGACCTTGTGGATCGGCCCGCCACCGATTGATGAGAGCCAGCAACCGTTCCAGGCCGGGCCCGGATCACCCGTGCGGATGTTCAGCAATGCCCGCATCGCAGATTTATCCGCTGCCTTCGCCGCTGCCGCCGCCGACATGGGGGTGCCCTATCTGGACCTGTTCACGGCGCTGTCCGGGGACATTGCCTGGGGCGACGCGGTGGGTGACGGGGTGCATCCGCCGGACAACGGATACACGATCATCGCCGACCGCGTGGCCGAATGGGATGCTTGGCGGCGGTGGTTTGCTGCCTGAAACAGCGCTGCGTAAGGCGCGGAACGTCTAGACCATTATGGCTATGACCTCCGGCTATGTTGACACTCAAGGGCGTACGCGCGAGCATTCGATGGTCGTTTCCCTTTGGGATTGTCGTATTTACTTAAGTCGGGCAAATAATAGATTCGCCTCGAACAATATCGGGTGGAAAACACGGGCATGATTGAAATTACGAATGCCTGTATTGCTGTTGAAAATTTGACGACACCCGAACTGCGCGAATTTTTTTCTTATTGGGAAAACTTGCGCGGCGCCAAGTTCGCGCCATCTTGGACCGATGTCGAACTGATCGATATGCCGGCCAAACTGCTGCCTTACCTGGCGGTGGTTGAGGTCCGCCCCGCCCCGCTGGATTTTGTTTATGCGTTTTACGGCACCGGTTACATGGCGCTGAAGGCGCGGGATTTGACGGGCCGCTCCATCATGGAAACGCGTCCCAATGAGAACGCGCAGGTAATTTTCGAGCAATACCGGCGCACCCTTGAAGCCCGCAAGCCGCTGGCGTTCCGCCGCACGGTCGCGGGCGCCATCGCGGGCAAGAACGGAAATCCGACGCAGACCACCTTGCGGTTGCCGCTGTCAGCCGATGGCGAAGGGGTTCAACGGATCATGTCGCTGAGCGACTTGCGGGACAATCCGGCCATGCGTGATTTCTACGAAACCTATGGTCGTGACCGCCCCCACCGCCCGGCCGCCATGATAAGCGGCGCCCACGCCGGTTAGGCAAAGCCTGACCATTAAAAGCGCGCCAACCAGTCCAGGACAATGGCCTGTTCCGCCCGTTCCGCCGCGTCGATCCAGGTAAGGGCATCGGCCTGTGCCGTCGGCCCGTTGCGGGCGGCATCATCCAACGCATCATAGTTGAGCCGCGCCGTCGGGTCGGCGATATAGAGGGCGAAGACCTTCGTCCGCCCGTCCGCCCCCATGAGGTATCCCACCAGTCCCTTGGCGTAGTGGAGCGTGCCGGTCTTGGCCCAGATGCGCCCGGCGGCGGTCTCGGTCAGGAACCGGTCGCGGAACGCCTTGCGGAACCCGGCCGTGGGCAGCAGGCTGGCGAACGGCCAGCCGCCATATCGCCGTCCGTGGGCAAAGCGCAGCACCGCCGCCATCTGGTTGGCCGTGACGCGGGCATGACGCGACAGGCCTGAATGGTTGGGCAGGTCCCAGCCCCGCCAATCGACATTTTTGACGGTGCCGCCGACGGCCTTCCGCAGCCAGCCGGACAGCGCGGCGGCCGAGGCGTCCAGGGTATCCGGGCGCCCACCCAGCAGGCGGGCTGCGGTCAGGCCGACCAGTTCCGAGACGAGATTGTTGGAATGCTCCAAGCCCAGTCGCGCGACCTCGGCCAGCGGCAGACCGGCGATTGCGGTGGCGACGCGGCCACCCTCGGATGTCGGTCCCGGTTGTGGGGCCGGCAGGTCGATCCCGGTTTGCGCCGCCAACCGGCGGAACAGTTCCGCCGTGGCCCTTCCCGGCGCCTTCACGGGCAGGAAGCGGTCACCGTCCAGGCCGGCATCGGCGCCCAGCGTCCAGGCGCGGCCGTTCCATAGAAGTTCGCGGCCCGGGCCTTGTGGGTGGTCATCGGGGGTCGCGCGGTGGCTGTCCAAGGGCGGCAGGCGGGTCAGTGTGGGGGGTGATCCGTGCCCGTTCCGATGCCATTTGAGGCGCCAGCGGTTGAAGTCGACCGAAAGCGCGCTGATGCCCGGGTTGTAGCGGGCCTCGGCCGGCTGGTCCGGGTTGATGGCGGGCAGGGCGGGCAGCAGGGTTTCGTCATAGAGGAAGCGGCCCGTGAAGCGTTTCAGGCCCAAGTCACGAAGCCGCACCGCCAGGCCGTACAGGTCCTGCGGCGTCAGCAAGGGGTCACCACCGCCGGCCAGCACCAGATCGCCCGTAAGCGTTCCGGCGGCATCCGGCGCACCGGTCGCCAGCACGCGGGTCTGGAAGCGGAAATCGGGGCCCAGCAATTCAAGAGCCGAAACCATGGTCGCGATCTTGGCGGTGGAGGCGGGGGGCATCGGCCGGTCCGCCGCTTGGGCCGCTGTTACGGCGCCGGTTTCGGCGTCGATGACGACGAAGGAGATCTCGGCGGTCGGCCCCAGGGCCGTGACGGGATCGGTCTCGACTGCTGCCGGCGACCCGGCGCAGGCCGTCAGCGCCAGTGCGCAGATCGCCGGCAAGGCCAGGCCCCCCGTCTTCCGGGGGGCGCCAAGGGATTGAAATGCTTTAACTTGCGATGATCTGTCCATTACACTAGGGGCCAACAATAACCGGCGAAATGGAGGGATGCATGCCCTATGTGGTGCGTGACGGTGAGGGCAATGTCCGCGCGGTCTTCGATTCACCGGTCGACGGCGCGGAAGAGGTCGCGCCCGACGATCCCGATCTTGGCGCGTTCATCAACCAGAATGCCCAGACCGGCATGGTCCTCGACGAATGGGTCCAGTCGGATTTGGAACTCGTCCGCGTCGTGGAAGATTTGGTCGAGGTTCTGATCGACAAGGGCGTGTTCATGTTCAACGAACTGCCGGGCGGCGCACAGCGCAAATTGAACACCCGCCGTGGACGCCGTAAGGAAATGGACCTGATGGAAAGCCTGTTCGGCGAGATGGCCCTGCCCGAGGACGAACAGGCGGGCGGCACGGTCATCGATATTCCCGAAGACGGTGATGACAATTCGATTTTGTAACAATATACCGGCTGAGGCGGTCGGTGGCGGTATCTTTGAATTGGCCGCATCAGACTGGATTTGAGTGTCGAGGTGGGAATGGCCCATCTGGAAAATCACAAAGTGATGACCACCGCGGACCTGGACGATCTGCGTGATACGGTCAACCGGTTGGCCGGTCCGCACTCGTTTGAGGTCAGGGGGGCGCATCAGGCGCTGCGGGCCGACATGTCGGCCACCACTGTCGGCGACCTGGGTCTTTTCCATCTCAGCTTCGGCGATGTCGAGATCGAAGTCTCGTCCGAGGAGAACGACGCCGACGCCTTCGCCGTCTGCCTATTGACCCGCGGCGTAGCGCGCGTACGCGAAGGCAAGACGGAAATCGACGCGACCGGGGACCGCGCGGTCATCCGAGATTTGAGCAGGGCGATCAGCGGATGGGAGAGAGACTTCGCGTCGTTCGGTCTGGTCCTGCCAAAGGAACGGTTGCAGGCTCAGGCCCGGGCGCTGGTCGGCGAGGGGGTGGGCGTGTGCGACATGGACTTTCGGCGATCGGTCGACTTGACCACGGCGAAGGGAAGCATGTTCGCGCAGACGATCCGTTATGTGGCGGACATGATGGACGGTCCATTGCGGGAATTGGACAATCCGCTGTTGGTAAGGCAGTTGGAAGACCTGCTTCTGACCCAGGCTCTGACGCTGCTGCCCAACACCCTTCAGGATGAGGTGCTCGGGCGCCCGCGCGCGCGTGCCATTTCCCTGCATGTTAAACGGGCACGTGATCATATCCAGGCCCACGCCGACACGCAGCTCAGCCTGGCGGACCTGGCCGCCGTCGCCGGATGCAGCTACCGGACCCTGCAAGAATCCTTTCAAGGCGCCTACGGAATGTCGCCCATGACCTATCTGCGCAACGTGCGCCTGCATCGGGTTCGTGCCGCGCTGCTGTCCCAAGACGGACAAGGTAGCGTTGCGCAAATCGCGTCCACATGGGGCTTCGCGCATATGGGCAGATTCGCCCAGGACTACCGCCGCCAGTTCGGCGAACTGCCGTCGGAGACCCTGCGCCGCGGGAAGTAGCCATTTAACGCGGTCGATATCCGAATAACGCGCGAAAATCCCACAGCACTCGTCTTCGGGCTTCCGGCGGTGGATCGCCCTCTTTTATCTTCCCTCGAAAGAGTCTGCGAAGGCTCGTAAATGCGGGGGGCGGTCATATCCCCATAAAAATAAAACATTGTGCTCATGGTGCGCCGTCCATGCGGATGGACAGGCGCTCACGGTTCAGGTCTTGCACAAGAAAGTCTTACAAAAGGTGTCAATCATGGTTTCTTTTGGAACGTGCGCGCGTCATTCCGGGCGCGGATTTGCCTTGGCATTCATGGGCATACTGCTTGCGGCATGGGTGTCTTTGACTGCCGTCGAGGTGTCGGCGGAGACCCTGCCGGGCCGGCCCATCTGCGGTGGCGCCGTCGGCAACCAGATCCAGCCCGCCTGCGATCGCCAACCGGCGAAATTTATCAGCAAGGCCCGCCGTGATTGCCCCCGGGGCTCGTTCTTCGATATCGGCACCTGGGCGTGCTTCCAATGCCCGCCGGGATATCAGCGCACGGCCAACAGCGTGACCGAATGGGATGCCTGTTCCAAGGACGTGCCCGACCAGACCGCGCGGGCCAAGTACGAAAGCCGTGCGTCCTGCCCGCCTGGCGCCTTCGTCGATCCGCGCAACGGTGGCGAATGCTGGTCCTGTCCGTCGGGTTACGGCCGCACCCTGGCGGCGGTTGATGCCTGGGACGCCTGCGGCGCCGTGTTGAAGGATGCCAAGGCGGCAACCTTCCGCGGCAAGGCCTGCAAGAACGGATGGTATGATCCGCGTAAGGGCGGCGAATGTTGGTCCTGCCCGCGGGGCTTCATCCGCACGGCGGCGGCGGTCGATCAGCACAACGCCTGCCTGCGCGAGGTCGACCTGCAGCCCGCCAAGCGCACCGCCGCGCTGACCTGCGAGGCCGGCGACCATTTCGATCTGATCGACGGCGGCACCTGCTGGCGCTGCCCAACGAACTACGTACGCACGGTGATGGGCGTGAAGACCCGTGAAGCCTGCGAGAACCTGAGCCTTCAATGGGACGTGCCCAATCGCAACCTGCCCGGCCTGTTCCGTCTGAAAGGGGCGGAGGCGCTTGCCATCGAGATCATCCGAGATCGTGATCAGCTGAACCTGATGATCGCCCAAGGCGCCAAGGATTTGAGCAAGAACCCGGATGTCTGGGTCAAGGAGGCCTGGGAGACCATGGCCAAGGATCCGGCGCAAAGCGGGTTTCTGTCCACGGCGATCCTGATGAAGGCGGTCAATGCGTTGGAAAAACCGGCGGCGAAGCGGTCATCGGCCGAACGCGACCTGATCCAGGAGATCGAGACGGGCATCCGCGAAAACCGCATCTTCCTGGCCGATCAGGCGCGGCAGATGTACGAGAACTGGATTCACATGCGGCAACTGACCCTGGCGGCCAACGCCAAACGTGGCGGCATGAGTTCCGTTGCCGCGCGTATCGGCTCACCGTCGGATTTCCATACGATGATCTCTAAAACCGTACGCGGTGCCGCCGCGCCGCTCGCCAATCTGGGGATCGGCATCGTCGCCATGAGCAATGCAACGCGGCATATCCCCACCTTCAAGGTGTTTGCGCCGCATGGCGGCAAGCTGATCAAGCAAGTCCTGTATACGGGCGAGAAGGTGGCAAAAGTGGTGATCAAGAAAGGGGTCACCACGGCCGGCAGCAGTGCCGCCAACATTGCGGCGGCGGCGGCGGGGCCGATGGCGATCCTGACCGCGACCATGATCACCCTTCAGATGGGGATCGAGGAAATCGCCGAAAGCGAAAAGATGCGCATCACCATCGCCGACAACCTGCGTCTGGCGGCCCAGCAGGTGCGTCTGGAAGAATTCATCCAGCAGAAAGACGGCTTCGAACAGGTCATGCACCATTGGGGCATTATCACCTCGGCACCGTCCAAGCCGTCTCCGGCGTTCTTCGCGGCGGTGAAGGGCAGTGCCGGACCGAGCCAAGTGTCGGGTCCCGGGCAGATCAATATCACGACCAACCAGGTAACGATCCCAAAGCCGGGCAGCAGCAGCGTGACCATCCAGCATGGAACGTTCAAGTTGGCGTTGAATGCGAAGCCGAGCCTGTGTCTGGGGTCGTCAGACGGTAAATCGTTGAAGCTTGTAGGATGCGCGGACCGGGCCGCCGTGATGTGGAACCAAAATGGTGATGTGCTGCAGGCGCCCGGTGGAAAATGTATGGACATCGCAGGAGAAAGCACCCGGGCGGGCGCCCAGATCATCCTGTGGAACTGCCATGGCAAGGCCAACCAAAAATGGCAGTTTTCGTCGCGGGACGAGCTTGTCTCGGGCCTGGCCGGGCAATGCGCCGACGTGCCCGGCGGTCGCCTAGTGCCGGGCAACGGGTTGCAGACCTGGGAATGCAATCGCTCGGCCGCACAGAAATGGAAGAAACTGCCCTAGTGGCGGGAGCCGGATGCCCGTTCAGGCATCCGGCTTCTTCCCCTGAGTCACCAGATAATAGCCGCTGCCCGCGAAATGGGGCAGGGGGCTGAGCTTGGCCAGCAGACCCTTGCGTCGGAGATCGAGCAATAGACGGCCGATGGGCTGGAACAGGGTTTCCCCCGTGTCCGGCCCGGCCGGGTCCAACCGCACGATGACCGAACGTGCCGCGCGGAACCGCGACCGTTCGATCATACGTTTCACGGATTCCGTGGCATGGGCAAGGTCGAGCCCGCAGAGGTCGAGCTCGTACTCTGCCGTGTCGTCGTACCCGACCAGGCGTTTCAGGTCGACGTCGTCCAATTCGGGCAGGTCATCATCGGCCACGCTTGGGTTTCCTCGTCAGCAGCCCAGGGCGATGGCCAGATCTTCGACGCTGTCGACGATCACGTCATAGTCGCTGGTCGCTTCGAAGTCCTTGACCTGATCGACGCCGTATTCCGTTGGCCGGTTGATATAGGCCGTGCGCAGGCCTTCCTTGCGCGCCGCCTCCAGGTCGTCGTTATGGGCGGCCCCCATCATCACTTCTTCCGGTTTGACGCCCAGCAGGCGCACGGCGTTGCGATAGACCTCGGGGTCGCGCTTGTAGGCCATGTGCATGTCCGACGAATAGATGAAGTCCCAGGGCAGGCCCGCATGTTTGGCCATGTTGGCCAGCAGCATCAATGACCCGTTGGACAGCGGCGCGATCAGGAACTTGGTTTTCAGGCGCAGCAGACCGGGGATGCTGTCGGGCCAGGGCGACAGGCGGTGCCAGAACATGTTGAGATCGGCCTTTTCGTCCTCCGTGAAACGGTCGGCGATGCCGAATTCGACCAGGATCTCGTCCAGGCGTTCGCGGTGGATGACGTCCAACGGCGTCCAGGCACGCTGACCTGAAATCACCCGATGCAAGCCCGGCCGATAGCCGGCCCGCCAGGCCCGGGCGAAGGCTTCCCAGTCGACGCCCTCGATGCCCTTTTTCTTGGCCAGGGCTTCGCCCATGCGGGTGACCGACCCGCGCCAATCGGTGATCGTCCCGAAGGTGTCGAACACGACGGCCTTCACGTTGTTGAAATCTTTCTGGTCCGCCATGCTGCGACCTCCGTCTTGGTATGCCCACCCCGGCAATTCACATAGCGGGTTCTGGGACGGGATGCCAGCGTCGCTGTCGGGTGGTGCGGTCACGCAGATGTGCGGGCTGTTGCCTGCGGGAATCGCTTTACGCCGTTCCTACGGCGGTGTTTCATATGTTCATGGGCACACGTGGATGGGCGGCGTGCGTGGCGGCAATGCTGACGATGGCGGCGCCGGGCGAGGCCAAAGAGGCCAAGGACGTCGACCTTGAACTGGTGCTGGCCGTGGACGTTTCGGGCAGCATCGATGATGACGAAGCGCGTTTGCAGCGCGAAGGTTTCGCCACGGCCATCACCAACCCGCATATCATGCGTGCCATCCGTTCGGGCCCCTTGGGCCGGGTCGCCGTGATGTATGTGGAATGGTCGGGACTGGACCGCCACCACATTGTCGCCGACTGGACCGTGATCGCCAATGAAAGCGACGCCCGCGACTTCGCCGAAACCATATCCGACGGGTCGCCGTTCCGCGGGCAGTGGACCTCGATCTCAAACGTCATCGACCAGAGCATGAAGTATCTGGAGAACAGCCCTTACCGGGGCGCGCGCCGGGTCATCGACATTTCCGGCGACGGCGAAAACAACAACGGCGATCCCATCATGGGGGCCCGCGACCGCGCCATCGCCGCCGGTGTGACCATCAACGGTCTGCCCATCATCAACGGGCGCACCGGCCCCAACGGCATGGCGCCCCCGGAAGACCTGGACGGTTATTACCGGGATTGCGTGATCGGCGGGCCGGGGGCGTTCCTGGTGGTCGCCCGCGGGTTTTCCGACTTCGCCCGCGCCATCCGGCGCAAGCTGTTTCTGGAACTGTCGGGCTGGCAGCCCGCCCCCCGGCGCGTGCGGGCAGCGCTGCGGCCGAAGGTTGACTGCCTGACCGGAGAGAAACGCACGCTCCGCGAATTGCAGGAACTGAATGACATCCAGAAGGACCGATACAAGGGCGGGCCCTCGAAGGCGCATTGAGGTAGGATAACGGCCATGTGGATTATGCGTCTGTTTCCGATGGTCTTGGCGGCGCTCGTGGCAGGGATGCCCGGCGCGGCCCGCGCCCTTGACGTCGACCTGGAACTGGTGCTGGCCGTGGATGTTTCCGGCAGCATCGAAAAAGACGAAGCCGAACTGCAGCGTGAGGGCTTCGTGCAGGCATTCCGCAACGAGGCCGTGATCCGCGCCGTCACCAGCGGCGAACACAAGCGCATCGCCGTCACCTACATTGAGTGGGCGGGCGTCAGCCATCAACGCATGGGCATTGACTGGCGCATCATCGACAGCGCCAAGGCGGCACATAACTTTGCCGCTGAGTTGTCCAATCTGCCCTTCGCCTCGGCACTTTGGACCTCCATATCAGGGGCCATTGATTTCGGCATGGAGCGCCTTAGCGCCAGCCCCTATCGATCCAAGCGCCGGGTCATCGACATTTCCGGCGACGGCGCCAACAACCATGGCGAGGCGGTTCTGCCGGCCCGCGACCGCGCGGTGCGCCAGGGCGTGACCATCAACGGCCTACCCATCGTCAACGGCCGGCCCAGCCCCTTCGGCATGCCGCAGTTGCCTAATCTGGATTGGTATTTCGAGGACTGCGTGATCGGCGGGCCGGGTGCCTTCATCGTCGTCGCCGACGGTTTTGCCGACTTCGGCCGTGCCATCAAGCGCAAATTGATTCGCGAGATCGCGGACCTGGGCGGGCCGAAGACGACGCGGGGCCTGTACCACCCGGCACGCCTCGACGCGCGCCCGCCCTGCGACGCAGGCGAACAACTGCTTCTGGAAATGGACGATACTTAGACTTCGATCTCGCCGCGCATCACCGCCGCGCAGGCACCGCCGACGCGGATCGCCGTGACCGTGCCGCCGGCGACATCGGCCGCGGTTTCGATCAGCGACGGGCGGCCCATCTCGACCCCCTGGATGATCCGGTAATCATAACTGCCGTCGCCCGTCGTCAGCGTGCCGAGCAAACCCGTCAAGGCCGCCGCCGCCGCACCTGTGGCAGGATCTTCGGCAATGCCCAGGCCTGGTGCGAACATGCGCGCATGGAAGGTCCCGGGGGCATTGGGGGCGGGAACGTAGACAAAGATATGGCCGCCCATGGCGGGATGCCGGGCCATGACGTCGGCGTTGCCCCGGGCCCGGCCCAGAGCGTCGACTCCGTTCAGCCGGGCGATGGGAAAAGTCATGCCGGCGGACCCAAGCAGCGGCGGATGGGCCGAGGTATCGATATCGGCGGGGTCCAGGTTCACGCAGGCGGCGAAATCCGCGGGTGAGAATTCATCCGTGTGGGAAAACCCCTGGGGCGCCGTCAAGCGTGCCCCCACCGGTCCGTCCGGTCCCGTTCGGATGTCGACAAGGACCAGACCGGCCGCTTCCTCGAACCGCAGGATTGATCTCAGGGGCTTGCCGAACAGGCGGCCCTCGCGGGCCAGCACGAAGGCTGTGCCGACGTTGGGGTGCCCGGCGAAGGGCAGTTCACGGCCCGGGGTGAAAATACGCACGCGGGCCGTGTTGGCCGGATCCGCGGGCGGCAGCACGAAGGTGGTTTCCGACAGGTTGAATTCGCGGGCGACGGCCTGCATCGTGTCGTCGGAAAGGCCCTCGGCGTCCAGCACCACGGCCAGCGGATTGCCACCGAAGGCGCGGTCGGTGAACACATCGACGGTGGCGAAGCGGCGTTTCATCACGGGGCCTGCATACAACTGACGGGCGACTTGAAAATTGACCAAGGTCAACATCCGGTCAAGAAACACATTGTATGGGTACAGGGAAAAACCCCCGTATTTGTATAGGCTAGAGCCATTACCAAGAGGAGCCAAATGACAAAAACATCATATGTAACCGGCAAGGAGGCCTTCTTCGGAGACGACGAGATCATCGTGTCGAAGACGGACCTTAAGGGGCACATCACCTATGCCAACGATGTGTTCCTGAAAATCGCCGGCTATACCGAGGCCGAGGTGCTTGGCCAGCCGCACAACCTTATCCGTCATCCCGACATGCCGCGCTGCGTCTACAAACTGCTTTGGGATACGATTTCATCAGGGGCGGAAATCTTCGCCTACGTGAAGAACCGCTGCAAGAACGGTGACCACTATTGGGTGTTGGCCCATGTCACGCCGTCGTTCGACGCGAATAAGGCCATCGTCGGCTACCACTCGAACCGCCGCGTGCCCGACCGCCAGGCGTTGGAGCGCGTGATCATCCCGCTGTACCGGGACTTGAAGAAAAGGGAAGACGCCTTCGAGAACCGCAAGGACGGTATGAACGCCGCCTTCGATGACATCACCGCCCTGCTGCAGGGCAAAGGCGTCGCCTACGACGAATTCATCGCCACGATTTAAGTTTTCCCAATCTCTTTTTGCACAACCGCGCGACGCAGTACCGCGCACGCCCGTGCCTTTGGCCCGGCATACCAAGCCGAAGGAACGTCAGTCCGTGTTTATGTTCACCAACCACAAGAAGTCGAAAATCGCCGAGGCTTTGAGGGTCTGCAACGCCGTCGCCGACGGTGATTTCGAAGCCCGCATCATCGGGATTAACGACCGTGACGGCGAGATCGCCGAACTTTGCCATGCCATCAACCGTTTGATCGACCGCACCGACGCCTATGTGCGTGAATCCACCGCCAGCCTGGAATATGTCAGCCAGAACAAATACTTCCGGCGCATTCAGGAACGCGGCATGGTGGGTGCCTTCCGCACGGCGTCCCGGGCCATCAACACGGCCACGCAGTCGATGCAGGACCGCATCAATGCCTTCCGCGAGGTGACCAGCGATTTCGAAACCCGCATGGGCGGCGTGACCGAGGCTGTGTCCGCCGCCGCGACAGAACTCGAATCCTCCGCCGGCGCTATGAGCGCCACGGCTTCGGCGACCAGCGAGCAGGCGGCGACCGCCGCCAGCGCCGCCGACCAGGCGACCGCCAATGCGCAGACCGTTGCCTCGGCGGCGGAAGAACTATCGAGCTCGATCTCTGAAATCGGCCGCCAGGTCACGCATTCCACGTCGATTTCCCAATCGGCCGTGGCCCATGCCCGCGAGGCCGACACCCGCATCGAAAACCTGTCTCAAGGGTCGGAACGCATCGGGGAGGTGTTGAAGCTGATCGCCGATATCGCGGACCAGACCAATCTTCTGGCGCTTAATGCGACCATCGAGGCCGCCCGCGCCGGCGAGGCCGGTAAGGGGTTCGCCGTGGTCGCGTCCGAGGTCAAGAACCTGGCCAATCAGACGGCCAAGGCCACCGATGACATTGCGGTTCAGGTCGAGAACATCCAAACGGTGACCGCGGAGACGGTGACGTCGATCGCGGAGATCAGCGCGACCATCGACCGGATGGAAGAGGCTGCCGCCAATATTTCCGCCGCCGTCGAGGAACAGGATGCGGCGACGCGCGATATCGCGGTCAATGTAGAACAGGCCGCCGCCGGCACGGCGGAAGTCACCCGTAACGTTTCATTGGTGACCGAAGGAGCGCAGGAAACCGGTTCCGCCGCCCAGCAGGTGCTGGCCGCATCGGGCGAACTGGCGCGGCAGTCGACCGTCCTGGAAAGCGAAGTTCGGGGCTTCCTGGATCGCTTGCGCGCGGTTCTTTAACAGCGGTCAGTCGGCGGCGTCCGCGTAGGCCTCCAGCGGCGGGCAGGTGCAGACTACGTGGCGGTCGCCGTAAACGTTGTCGACACGGCCCACGGGCGACCAGTACTTACCGTGATAAAGCCCCGGCACCGGGAAGGCCGCCTGTTCGCGGCTGTAGGCATGGGCCCAGGCGCCGGCCGTCACCGTATCCACCGTATGGGGGGCGTTGACCAGGGGGTTGTCGTCGGCGGGCCAGTCACCGGCACCGACCTTTTTCGCTTCCTCGGCGATGGCGATCATGGCTTCGACGAAGCGGTCCAGTTCCTCCTTGGGTTCCGATTCCGTCGGCTCCACCATCAACGTCCCGGCGACGGGCCAGGACATGGTCGGCGCGTGAAAGCCGTAATCGATCAGCCGTTTGGCGATGTCGTCCACGGTGATGCCGTGCTCGTCCTTCAGCGGTCGGGTGTCGATGATGCACTCATGAGCGACGAAGCCCAGCTTGCCGGTGTAGAGACAGTTGTAATACCCGGCCAAGCGCTTGGCCACGTAGTTCGCGTTGAGGATCGCGACCTGGGTCGCCCGCATCAGTCCTTCGCCACCCATCATGGCGATATAGGCCCAGGAAATCGGCAGGATCGACGCCGACCCCCAGGGCGCCGCCGACACGGCGCCCACGGTTTTGGCACCCCCGGCGGCGGGCACCACGGGACTTCCCGGAAGGTACGGCGCCAGGTGTTTCTTGATGCCGATGGGGCCGACGCCCGGCCCGCCCCCGCCGTGGGGGATGCAGAAGGTCTTGTGCAGGTTCATATGCGCCACGTCGGGGCCGAAGGTCCCCGGGCGGCACAGGCCGACCATGGCCTGCAGATTGGCGCCGTCCATGTAGACCTGACCGCCGTTGGCATGAATGATGTCGCAGATTTCCTCGATCGCTTCCTCGAACACCCCGTGGGTCGAGGGATAGGTGACCATCAGCGCCGCCAGCGCGTCCTTGTGCGTCTCGGCCTTGGCCTTGAGGTCGGCGACGTCGACGTTGCCGTGATCGTCGCAGGCGACGACGACCACCTTCATGCCCGCCATGACGGCGGAGGCCGGATTGGTGCCGTGGGCGCTCGACGGGATCAGGCAGACGTCGCGCGCGCTGTCGCCGCGGGCCAGATGATAAGCCCGGATGACGAGCAGGCCCGCGTATTCGCCCTGGCTGCCCGCGTTGGGCTGCAGGGACACTGCGTCGAAGCCCGTGATCTCGCACAGCATGCGTTCCAGGTCGTCGATCATTTCCTTGTAGCCCTGAACCTGATCGGCGGGCGCGAAGGGGTGAATCTGGCCGAACTCGGGCCAGGTGATGGGAATCATCTCGGCGGCGGCGTTCAGCTTCATGGTGCAGGAACCGAGCGGGATCATCGCCCGGTTCAGCGCCAGGTCCTTGCCTTCCAGTTTGCGCAGATAGCGCATCATGGCGGTTTCCGACCGATGGCCGTGGAACACGGGATGGTCGAGGAAGCCCGTCGTGCGGGCGAGGTCCTTGGGAATGCCGCCGGGGGCGTCCAGGTCGAGCTTGGCGTCCGTGACGCCGAAGGCGGCGAGCACGGCCAGAACGTCTGCCTCATCCGTCGTCTCGTCCAACGCCATGCCGACCCGACCGTCACCGAAGTCGCGCAGGTTGATGGTCTTGGCCCGGGCCGCGGCGATCACCATGTCCGCCTTGCCCTTGTCGCCCAGGTCGGCGGTCAGGGTGTCGAAGAAGGTATCGTTGGCGAGCGTCACGCCGCCCGCCTTCAGTCCGGCCGCCAGGGCCGCCGTCAATTGATGGACGCGTCTGGCGATGCGGGTCAGGCCCTCGGGCCCGTGATAGACCGCGTACATGCCCGCGATATTGGCCAAAAGAACCTGCGCCGTGCAGATGTTGGATGTCGCTTTTTCGCGGCGGATGTGCTGTTCGCGGGTTTGCAGCGCCATGCGGTAAGCGGGCTTGCCCCGGCTGTCGATGGACACGCCGATCAAGCGCCCGGGCAGGGTGCGCTTGAAAGCATCCTTGGCCGCCATGAAGGCCGCGTGAGGGCCGCCGAAGCCCATGGGCACGCCGAACCGCTGGGCCGAGCCGACGACGATGTCGGCCCCCCATTCCCCCGGCGGCATCAGCAGGACGAGCGACAAAAGATCCGCCGCCACGGTGACCAGCGCGCCCGCGTCATGGGCCTGTTCCGTCAGGGTTCGGAAGTCGCGGACGGCGCCGTCCGTCGCAGGGTATTGCAGGACCAGGCCGTAAATATCGTCGCCCAGGCCCGCCAGATCCGCAAAGGGATCGCCGACTTTGACCGGAATACCGAGGGGAGCGGCCCGCGTTTCGATCACCGCGATGGTCTGCGGATGGCAGGCGGCGTCGACGAACAGGGTCTCACCCTTGGCCTTGCCGACACGCCGCATCAGGGTCATGGCTTCGGCCGCCGCCGTGCCTTCGTCCAACAACGACGCGTTGGCCAGTTCCATTCCCGTCAGGTCGATGATCGTCTGCTGATAGTTCATCAGGGCTTCCATGCGGCCCTGGCTGATTTCCGCCTGATAGGGGGTATAGGCCGTGTACCAGCCCGGGTTTTCCAGCACGTTGCGCAGGATCACCGGCGGTGTGATGCAGCCGGAATAGCCCATGCCGATCATGGTCTTGGCGATCACGTTGCGATCGGCCATGGCGCGCAGGCGGGCCAACGCCTGGGCCTCGGACATGGGGGGGGCCTCATAGCCGCCCGGCTTCAGGATCGACGGCGGCACCGTTTTTACGGTCAGGTCGTCCAGGGTGGCGAGCCCCAGGGTCTTGAGCATGTCGTCGACCTCGCCCGGGCGGGGCCCGATGTGACGGTCGGCGAAGCTGTCGCCCGATTGCGATGCGGCCATGAGTGCGGTTCCTTACCTCGGTTCGGGGATCAGTCCAGGTCGACCAGCAAAGTGCGGTAGGCCACGTCGTCCAGCATGCCGTCCATCTGCGACAGGTCGTCGGGCTTCATCTTGAAGAACCAGCCGGCCCCTTCGGGATCGGAATTGACCAGGGACGGGTCGTCGGCCAGGGCCTGGTTGCCTTCGACGATCTCGCCGGTCAGGGGGGCGTAAACCTCACTCGCCGCCTTGACGGATTCGACCACGGCGGCCTCGGCCCCGGCGTCGAAACGGGCACCCGCCTCGGGCACTTCGACGAACACGACGTCGCCCAACTGTTCCTGGGCGTAATTGGTGATGCCGATGGTGGCGACGTCGCCGTCCAGACGGATCCATTCGTGGTCCTTGGTGTACTTCACGGTCATGCCGGTCTCCCTGCCTAGAGTGTTCGGTTGTTGATTGCTGTGGTGTTCGGGGGTCAGTCCTTGACGTAGTTCTGTTTGACGAAGGGCGGTTTGACGACCTCTGCCGGTTGCGCTTTGCCGCGCACCATCAGGTTGACCCGGGTACCGGGCACCGCCAGTTCCGTGCGCAGGTAGCCCATGGCGATGGGGCCGTCGACGGTGGGGCCGAACCCGCCCGAGGTCACGGTTCCGGCGGCGGCGCCGTCCAGGTCTTGAATTTCCGTGCCGGCGCGGGCCGGGGCCCGGCCTTCGGGCACCAGGCCGACACGCTTGCGCGCCGTGCCGTCCTTGATCTGGCCTAGGATCACGTCGGCCCCGGGGAACCCGCCTTCGGCCCGCCGGCGCTTGCCGATTGTCCAGTTGAGGGCAGCTTCGATGGGCGTGGTGGTCGTGTCGATGTCGTTGCCGTACAGGCAAAGACCAGCCTCCAGCCGCAGCGAATCCCGCGCGCCCAGGCCGATCGGCATGACTTCATGTTCCGACAGCAGCAGGCGGGCGAAAGCGTCGGCATCCTTGTTGGGGATTGATATTTCGTATCCGTCCTCGCCGGTGTAGCCCGACCGGGTGATGAAGCAGGGCACGTCGTTGATGCGGAACGATGCGCCGGTCAGGAACACCATGTGGCGCACGGCCGGCACATAGCGGGCCAGGACTTCGGCCGCCTTGGGCCCCTGCAGGGCGAGCAGCGCGTGGTCCTCGATGATTTCGAGCTTGGCGTCCGTCAGCTTGGCCCGCATATGGGCGAAATCAGCATCCTTGCAGGCGGCGTTGACCACGATATAGAGCGAATCACCACAATGGGTGACCATCAGGTCGTCGAGGATGCCGCCGGCGTCGTTGGTCAAAAGGGTGTAGCGCATATTGCCGGCACCCAGCCCGGCGATATCGCCCGGCACCAGGGTTTCCATGGCTTCCGCCGCCTTTGATCCGAGCAGGCGCGCCTGACCCATGTGGGAGACGTCGAACAGGCCTGCCTGGGAGCGCGTATGCAGATGTTCCTGCAATACGCCGGCCTTGTACTGGACAGGCATGGAATAGCCGGCGAAGGGCACCATCTTGGCACCGTATTCACGGTGAAGCGCATCCAGCGGCGTGGTCTTCAGAGTTTTCGTATCGTCGGCCAACGGAGCCTCCCCGGGCTTGGTCCTAAGGCGCCGCCCGAAAAGACGAGACGGCAGGGTTCAATGGCGTTCCTACGGCAAAACCACCGTCTGAACGCCCCCTCTGTCTCGGAACCTGAAAGATTGATCGGCGAAATCGCTGCCGCCGACTTACATCTTCGGTGGGGCACGGCCATATCAATCGGCCAGCCTGCCCACTTTCCAGAGCCTCATCCTGCTGCGGTCCGGGTGCCTGAGAGTTTCCGGGGCGGTTGCTCCTTCGGCGCCGGCCATACGTGGACCGGACTCTCCCACAGCGATCAACTGAGGTTGTGCCCCCATTCTATCGACGGATGGGCCAAGGTCAACCGCGACCGCGGAACATCCGACGGAAGCGGGCATGGGGATGGAATGAAAATTGGCGCCTACAGTCGCGGGCGGCGGTCCCGGCGGTTCATTTCCAATTGTTCACGGGTGATCACCAGACCGACCAAAATCCGGTAGTTCTTGCCCGTCTGGCCAGCCTGGATCGGCAGAATCAGGGGCACGGGTGCACTTGCGACCTCGCGCCGGCTTTCGTTTTCGGCGAAGGCCAGATTGATGGTGAAGGCCTCGCGATACAGCACCTTGTTGGCGCGGTCGGTGACGGAGACGAAGAATTCGATGTCGGTCTTGCGGTCCTTGTTAGCGGGTCCGCGCACCGCCTCCATGTGGGTGGTGACGGCAACTTTCATGGTGCCCGCGTGGGTGCTGCGGTCAACGCTCGAATCGCAGACCAGGGAGACTCTGTTGACGATGATCTCGTTGTCGATGTCGATCAGGTCGCGGCCCGGGCCCGGCTGGTAGGTCAGGCGGCGCGACGCGTCCGCCACGATGTTCTGGGGCGGGCAGGCGAGCTGAACTTTGCCGGCAACGGTGTTCATTACGGTGTCGGTCAGGCTGCTGCAGCCGCCCAGGGCGAAGATGCTCAACAGGGCCGTGACGGCACCGATGGAGGCGCGGGGGAACATCACGGGCTAAGGCCTGCCGCTTATGCCGCGGACGGCGCGGAAATGGGTAGGGGCGCAATGAAGCTCGGGCATCGGGGGCTCCGTCTTTGGCTGTCCGCGCCCGGCGGGTCGCCGGGGTGCGGGGGAATCTAATGGACCGGCGTCCGGGCGGCAAGCCCACCCGCCCGGACCGTGTGGGTTGCCGGTATCAGGGCGAGTCCTTGGACATTTCATCGGCGGTCGCCGCCGTTTTCGGGGTCACCAGATCGATCAGCGTTTGCGCCATCTTGGCCATGGTGCGGGCGCGGGCCCAGGAATTGTCGATTTTGCGGGCCTCGGCCATGGCGCGGTGGAAGGCGCCCCAGGCCAGATCGCTCTCGCCGGCTCGCGCGTGCAGGGTGGCGACGTCGCCGTGGATCCAGACGCGGCTGATGACGCTGGGAATGGCGTCGGCGGCGGCGATGGCGCGGGATTCGCTGGCCTGGGCGTCTTCAACCGCCATGCCGGCCCGCCGCTGTTGGGCGGAAATCTCGAACAGAACCTGGCCGCGTAGGCGCGGATCGTTAATGCCCTCAGCGGCGTCACGGGCGCGGACGAAGCGTTCGGCCAGAACGTCGGACGGCTGATCCTTGATCCGCGCCATGTCACTAAGGGCCAGGACCAGGCGGCTGACGGCGTAGGACCGGGCGAACGGCAGGCCAATCGCCTCGGCATCGGCGAAGGCTTCGTCGATGACGGCGTTGGCGCCGGGGCGGTCGCCCGTCCGCGCCATGGCCACCGCGATTTCGCCCAGGACCAGCACCCGGTAGCGTTCGGCGTCAATGTCGTGTGCCAGGTCGATGGCCTTGTCCAGCCGCGCCGCGCGGATCGCCGATTGCGCGGCGGCGATCATCACCGTCTCCTTGTCGGAACGCTGGTTGACCACATCGGCCACGACAAGGGCATCGTCCAACCGGTCCAGATCGGCGAGCGCCCCCGCGACCTGACGCCAGGCCGCGACCTGTTGGGGGGGTGGCACTTTGTCGGTGACGGTGACCCGCGCCAAATACAGGGCTGCGTTGGCGGTTTCCTGGTCGCCAGCCCGGTAGAGCGTCACCGCGGCACGGGTGGCGAAGGTCACCTGATCGGACGGCGCCTTGAGGTGGCGGGCCATGCTGTAGAGCAGCCCTGCCGTGTCCTGGGCGGCCTTGAAATATCCGTGCCGGGCCTGGGTATCAGCGATCACCGCCAGGGCCTCGATCTGGGTTCGCGATTCGGGGATGATCTCGGCGGCGGCCAGGGCCTCTTCCCCGCGACCGGCGCGGGCTTGGGCCTGGGCGATGTCGCGAAGCGCAACCATGATCAGGCGCGGGTCCTGGATGCGCCGGGTGGTTTCCATGGCCTGCGTCATCAGCCCGGCGCGGGCTTGGGCCGCAAGAATTTCGCCGAGCGCCCAATCGCGTAGGTCGCGCTTGGTCACGGCCTTCGCACTTTCGAAGGCTTCGGCCAACAAACAACGTACGGTCGGTTTGTCGAAGCAGGGGGTCGGGTCGCGGGCCGCATCGGCGGACGGGACGGCACCGTCTTCGACCAGATCGCGGGTCGCCGGATGGGCCATCAGCGCCTTGCGGGCATCGTCCATGGCTTTGCGCCGGGTGTCGTCCAGGTCCCGCAGCAGGCGGCTGACGCGCAGGCTGCGATCGAGATGGTCGCGCAGCGCATCGGTGATGCGGCCGGTAACCTTCAGGCCGGCCTGCTGTTGGTACAGGCGGATGGCCGACGTCAGATTCTGGTTCAACTTGCCGTCGATGAAACCGGCATAGAGGCCCAGGCTGGCCAGCGCCGTCTGCACCTGGCGCACGGCGGCGATGTCCGGGGCTTCCGTCTCGCCGCCCAGGCTGGGCCGGTCGGGGGCCTCGCGGGCGGCCTGCGCAGGCAAGGAAGTGGCGGCCAGGGTCAGGCCTGCCAGAATCGCCGCTCCAATGATTGGCCGTGTTCGATACATGGCGATCCGTTTAACCGTTGCGGTTGGCGCGATGCCAGCGGGTTGCTGGCGCCTCTTCGGGAATTGCTGTTTTATGGGCCCGCACCCAACAGACCGAACGCGTCGGCGTTCGTGGCCCGAAGTCCAAAGATATTACCGCCATGGCTGTCTACACGGAAGTCTCTGACGAGGAACTGGTCGAATTTATGACCGCCTATGACCTGGGGGAGGTCGTCGCCTTCAAGGGCATCGCCGAAGGCATCGAGAATTCCAATTTCCTTCTGACCATGTCGTCGGGGGCTTACATCCTGACACTCTATGAAAAGCGGGTCGATCCCCGTGACCTGCCGTTCTTCGTGGCGTTGCTCGATCATTTGGCGGCGGGCGGCGTGGCCTGCCCGCTGCCCGTGCGGGCGCGGGACGGCGAGGCGCTCCGCACCCTTTGCGGCCGGCCGGCGGCGATCGTCACCTTCCTGCCGGGCCTGTGGCCCAGGCGGGTGACGCCAGATCATTGCGCGGGCGTCGGCCGCGCCCTGGCGCAGATGCACCTGGCGGGGGCGGATTTTCAGGGCGGGCGGGAAAATGCGCTCAGCGTCGGGGCCTGGCGGCCGCTTCTGAATAGCGCCGGGGATGGGATCGACACCGTGCAGGTGGGTCTGGGGGACAAGCTGAACCGCGACCTTGACGCGATCGAGGCCGCCTGGCCCAAGGACCTGCCGCGGGGCATCATCCATGCCGACCTATTTCCCGACAACGTGTTCTTTCGCGGCACGGAGTTGACCGGGCTGATCGATTTTTATTTCGCCTGCCGGGATTTCCTGGTCTACGACTTGGCGATCTGTCTCAACGCCTGGTGCTTCGAGGCCGATTACAGCTTCAACGTGACCAAGGCGCGGCGTCTTGTCATGGAATACGCGCGCACCCGGCCGCTGGGCGCCGACGAGATCGCGGCCCTGCCGCTGCTCGCCCGGGGGGCGGCCATGCGATTCCTGGTGACCCGCCTGTACGACTGGCTGAACACTCCGCCGGGGGCCCTGGTGACGCCCAAGGATCCCCTGGAATACGTGGCCAAGCTGCGCTTTCACGAACGGGTGGCAAGTGCCGCCGAATATGGATTGGACGTGGACTGAATTGATGACGGCATCAGACGAAACCATCGAAATCTTCACCGACGGGGCCTGCTCGGGCAATCCGGGACCGGGCGGCTGGGGCGTGTTGCTGCGCTGGCGCGACCATGAAAAGGAACTCTTTGGTGGCGAGGCCCAGACCACCAACAACCGCATGGAGCTGATGGCGGCGATTCGGGGCCTGGAATCCCTGACCCGGCCGTCCCGGGTGCGGCTGGTCACCGATAGCACCTATGTGAAGGACGGCATCACCAAGTGGATCCACGGCTGGAAACGCAACGGCTGGAAGACGGCGGCCAAGAAGCCCGTGAAGAACGAGGATCTGTGGCGCCGCCTGGAGGCTGCCCTGGCCCCCCACGACGTCGAATGGCAATGGGTCAAGGGCCACGACGGTCATGCGGAGAACGAGCGGGCGGACGAACTGGCCCGCCGCGGCATTTCGGAAATTTAGGCCCGGGCCGGCCAGACGCCCTTTCGCCGCACTGCGTCACCTGATTTTCCCTATATCTGACGGCTTATTGCGGTCGGCTATGTTGCAGTGCATTATATGGCTGCCGGACGCGCCTTCTGCGCGCGGGAAAGGACACCATTCATGCTTTACTACATGCACGAAATGCAGCGTCTCGCGATGGCCCCGTCACGGGCTGTGGCGGATGCGCTTAAGTTCGCCGCCAACAATCCCATGAACGCCTTCAGCCACACCCCCGTCGGCAAGGCCATGGGGTCCGCCGCTGAAATCTATTCGCGGATGACCAACAAGTACGGCAAGCCCGAATGGGGCATCGACCATACGATCATCGACGGTAAGAAAGTGCCGGTCGAGATCGAGGTGACGATCCATCGGACCTATTGCGATCTGGTCCATTTCAAGCGCAAGACCGACCGTAACGATCCCAAGGTTCTGATCGCGGCCCCCCTGGCGGGACATTTCGCGACCCTGTTGCGCGGCACGGTCGAGGCCATGCTGCCGGACCATGACGTCTACATCACCGACTGGATTGACTGTCGCAATGTGCCGGTCATGGCCGACATGTTCAACCTCAACGACTACATCGATTACATCATCGATTTCCTGCATTTCCTGGGCCCCAACACCCACGTCATCGCCGTGTGTCAGCCCAGCGTTCCGGTGATGGCAGCGGTGTCCGTCATGTCCGGCTGGCAGGACATCTGCGCGCCCGCGACGATGACCCTGATGGGCGGGCCGGTTGATACCCGGGTCGGCAAGACCGCGGTCAACAAGCTGGCCAAGGAAAACGACAAGAAGTGGTTTGAAAAGAACGTCATCACCACCGTGCCGCCGCCATATCCGGGGGCTTTCCGCCGCGTGCTGCCGGGCTTCGTGCAATTGTCGAACTTCATTTCCATGAACCTTGAACGGCACATGCTGTCCATGAACGAGCTGTTCGATCATCTGGTCGAAGGCGACGACGAGGCGGCGGACAAGAAATCGGCGTTCTACGAGGAATACCTGGCGGTCATGGACCTGCCGGCGGAATATTTCCTGCAGACGCTGGAGGTCGTATTCCAGGAACACGCCCTACCGAAGGGCGAAATGATGTTCCGCTGGCAGAATGTCGATCCGGGCAAGATCACGGAAACGGCGATTCTCTGCGTCGAGGGCGAGTTGGACGACATTTCCGGTGTCGGCCAGACCAAGGCCGCGCTCGACATCACGCCGAACCTGCCGGATGCGAAGAAGAAATATCACTTGGAAAAAGGCGTCGGCCATTACGGCGTGTTCAACGGCCGCAAATGGCGCGAGAACATCGCGCCCACGGTGAAGGACTTCATGCGCACCCACGCCAAGGCGGCGGCCAAGGCTTAAGCGCCCCGGCGGGCCAATACCTCGGCGACCAGGGCGACCGGACCTTCCAGGGGCCGCCCGAGGGCGTGGACAAGGATCATGCGGCGAAAGGCCTCGGGCTCAGACAGTCTTCGGGTGACCAGCACCCGGTCCGTCGTCGTTGGCGCCGCCAGTTCCGGCAGCACGGCGATCCCCATGCCGGCGGCGACCAGGGCGCAGACCGCTTCCGGGCGGGACATTTCCTGCACGGGACGCACGCTCACCCCCTGATCCCGCAGCACACCGTCGATCAGCGCCCGGCTGCCCGTGCGGGCATCCAGCATCACCATGTCCTGGCCGTCCAGATCCCGCCATGTCGGGGTTCGCTTGCGCACCAGGGGGTGTCCCTGGGGGCAGACCAGGCAGAAAATATCATTGCCGAGCGGCGTCGCGGTCAGGGGGGTGAGATCCTGCCGTCCTTCGTTAAGCACGCCCAGGTCGGCGCGGCCGTCCAATACCGCCGCCGCCACGTCCTCGGCGGCCATTTCTTCGATCCGCAGGTCGATTTCCGGATAACGGCCCCGGCATTCGGCACAGCAGGGCGGCAGCAGCCGCGTCACCGCCGTCGGCACGGCGGCAATGCGTGCGCGCCCCCGCCGGCGCAGGGCGGTGCTGCGGGCGCTTTCCAGGACATTGTCCAGATCATTCAGTAGGCCGCCGATGCGGGTCGCCAGGTCGCGCCCGGTTTCCGTCGGGCGCACGTTGCGGGTGTCGCGGTCGAACAGGGGCAGGCCCAGTTCGGCCTCCAGGTGGCGCACGCTGGTGCTGACGGCGGATTGGGTCATGCCCAAGTCCTGGGCCGCACGGGTGAAGCTGCCGTGGCGGGCGACGGCGGTCAGGACCTGTAATTGGCGGAGCGTAAAATTCATAAATTAAATAGATGAATAATTATAATTTATGAATTTGAATTAAGCAACGGCACGGCAGATCATGGGCGTCAAATCAACAAACACCCGCCCCCCAGATGGAGGATCTCCCCATGTCAGCCCAATCAGCACCCGTCCGTATTCTTGGCCGCTCCAATTCTTTCAACGTGCGCAAGATCCTTTGGGTCTGCGACGAGATGGAGATGCCCTATGAGCGCGAGGATTATGGCCGCGGCTTCCGCGCCTGTACGGACCCGGAATTTCTCGCCCTCAACCCGGTCGCCCAGGTGCCCGTGGTGATCGACGGCGGCGCGGTGATGCGCGAATCCAATGCCATTGTCCGATATCTCGCGTCCAAGGCGGGGCGGGACGATCTGTACCCCGCCGATCTGGTCAAGCGCCAGCAGGTCGAACAATGGATGGACTGGATCGCCTACGACCTGACCCATGCCCTGCGCGGCGCCTTCCTGGGCGGGGTGCTCAAGGAAGCGCCCTGGGACAACGACTGGTTCGTCAATCAGGGCCGTAAGGACCTGATCCATGACATGCTGATCGTCGAAGCCCATTTGGCGGCGGGCGGCCCGTACGTTACGGGCGATACCTTCACCGTCGCCGATATTTCCATGGGCCTGGTGGTCAACCGTTGGTTCAAGGTCGAAGGCTTCGAGAAGCCGGAGACACCAGCGCTTGCGGCCTACTACGAGCTTCTCAGCCAGCGTCCGGCCTATCTTGCCCACGGGCGCAACGGCCTGCCCTGAGGCAGGCCGAATTCCCGCCGAAGCCACGAAAATACGGTCGGAATCTGTAATTCGGGATGCTACAGTTTTGTTACGGTTTTGTTACATGGTTAACTGAGCCGTCCTGCCCGCGATGAACGGCGCAGGGGCGCAAAAACTGGAAGATCATCGATCTTCACGTCTCGGAGGACATCAAGACTATGAAACGCAAGGATTTCCTGCGTGCGGTTTCCGGCGCGCTCGCCGTGCTGGCCGTATCGGCATTACCGACGTTCGCCGCGGATCTGGAAGGCAAGCTGGTGATCGTTACGTCGTATCCGCCGGATACCACAGTGACGGTCAAGAAGGCATTCGAGGCCGCCCATCCCGGCGTCGAAGTGGAGATGCTGAAGAAAAAGACCACGGCCGGCATCAAGTTCCTTCAGGAAACCGCCGCGAACAACAAAGCCGACATGTTCTGGGCTTCGGCGCCTGACGCTTTCGAGGTGTTGAAGGGCGACGGCCTGCTGGCCAAGTACGAGGTCAAGGTGCAGGGCATCCCGGAAAAGGTCGGCGCGTTCCCGATCAACGATCCCGACGGCTATTACAAGGGCTTCGCCGCGTCGGGCTACGGCATCATGTGGAATACCCGCTACCTGAAAGCCAAGAAGCTGCCCGTGCCCAAGACCTGGGCGGAATTGGCCGATCCCGTCTATTTCGGCCATGTCGGCATGAGTGCGCCATCGCGCTCGGGCACCACGCATCTGACCGTGGAAACCATTCTGCAGGGTATGGGCTGGGAAAAGGGCTGGGCCCTGATGAAAGCCATGTCCGGTAACTTCAAGACCGTCACCGAACGCAGCTTCGGCGTGCCGGACGGCGTCAACTCCGGCCAGTTCGGGCTCGGCATCGTCATCGATTTCTTCGGTCTGTCGTCGCAGGCTTCGGGCTTCCCGGTCGATTTCCTGTACCCGCCGATCACCACGCTGGTGCCGGCCAACATCGCGATCGTGAAGAACGCGCCGCACCCCAAGGCGGCGGCGGCCTTCATCGAATTCCTGTTGTCGCCGGAAGGCCAGGCAGTTCTGCTTGATCCCAAGATCCGTCGCCTGCCCGTGAACCCCGCGACTTACGCCAAGGCACCTGCCGGGTTCCCCAACCCGTTCAAGGATCCGTCCCTCGGCTCGGCCGTCAAGTTCGACCTGGATTTGTCCAAGAGCCGCTACAACGTGGTCAATTCTCTGTTCGACGTGATGGTGACCTATCGCCTGGACGACTTGCAGAATGCGGTCAAGGCGATCCATGACGCCAAGGCGAAGGCCAAGGGTAAATCCAATGCTGATGCGGACAAGCTGATCGCCGAGGCTGAGGCCTTGGTCGCCAAGATGCCGATCACCGAGGCCGAGGCCGGCAAGAAGGAGTTCAATGCGATCTTCAAGAAGAAGCGCAAGAAAGCCGACACCAAGGTCACCGGCCGTCAGGCCGAGGTTGAGCAGCAGTGGGACGAAGAGGTCAAAGCGAATTACGCCAAGGCCAAGGAACTGGCGGATAAAGCCGCCTCCATGCTGTAGGCCGATCCTTTATTCAGGCGCCCGGTCCGGCCGTGGGCCGGGCGCCTGTTTATTCCGACGCTGACTTTTCTGATACCGACCGGGGGATGTCTTGACCACCGTATCGCGCAGCCTTTGGGGTCCCGGCGCCGTTGCCTTGTCCTTGGCCCTATTCCTGATCGTGTTCCTTGTCATTCCGGTTGCCAAGGTCATCTATGTGGCGTTCCAGGACCCCAACACAGGTGCCCTGACGCTTATTAACTTTGTCGATTTTTTCAACACCTCGCTGTTTCAGGAATCCTTTTTCAATTCCTTTTACGTGGCGTCCATGTCCGTGGTTCTGGCGTCGGTGTTCGCCCTGCCGCTGGCCTATTTCACGACCCGCTTCAATTTCGGCGGATCGATCCTGATCCAGACGCTGGGCGTCATTCCCCTCATCATGCCGCCTTTCGTGGGGGCGGTGGCCATGGTGCTGCTGTTCGGGCAGAACGGGTCGATCAACCTGCTGCTCGATGAATACCTCGGCTTTACCATTCCTTTCATGGAAGGGCTGAACGGCGTGATTTTCGTCGAAAGCGTCCACTATTTCCCCTTTATCCTCATCAACCTGTCGGCGGCATTGAACAACATCGACCGCTCCATGGAAGAAGCCGCTCAGAACCTGGGGGCCAGCCGCGGGCGGCTGTTCCGCCGCATCGTGTTTCCGCTCGCCATGCCGGGCTATGTGGCGGGGGCATCCCTGGTGTTCCTCAAGGTGTTCGATGATCTGGGCACGCCGCTATTGCTGAACATCAACAACATGCTGGCGCCGCAGGCGTACCTGCGTATTTCATCCATCGGCATCAACGATCCCATGGGCTACGTGATTTCCGTGATCCTGGTGGCGTTTTCCCTGTTGGCCCTGTGGACGTCGTTCCTCGCCCTGCGCGGCAAGGATTACGCCACCGTACAGAAGGGCGGCGGCGGTCTTATGAAGCGCGACCTGGCGGGTTGGGAAAAGGCCGGCTGCTACGCCGTGGTGATCCTGATCCTGCTGCTGGTGTTGTCGCCGCATATCGCGCTGACGCTGCTCAGCTTCGGGACCGTGTGGTCGTTCAGTCCGCTGCCCGACGCCTATACGGCGCAGCACTATGTCGACGTCGTTTCGACCTCTTCGACCTACATCACCAACACGCTGCTGTACGCGGGCTTGGCCGCCGGGATCGATGTGGTGTTCGGCACGGCCATCGCCTATGTCGTGTGGCGCACGGGCCTGCCCGGGCGCAAGCTGCTGGATTACATGGCCATGGGCGCGGTCGCCATTCCCGGCGTCGTGTTGGGCATTGGCTATCTGCGCACCTTCTATCAATTCGACGTGCCGTTCATCGACAAGCCGCTGGCGTCGTGGTGGGTGATCATCGTCATCGCGCTTGCCATTCGGCGACTGCCCTATGCGCTGCGGGCCTGTGTTGCCGCCCTGCAGCAGGTCAGCGTAATGCTGGAGGAAGCGGCGGAGAACCTGGGGGCGACCAAAAGCCGCACCGTGCGCCGCATCGTCGTGCCGCTGATGATGGGCGGTATCGTCGCCGGTTTCGTCACCAGCTTCGCCACCGCCGCCGTCGAACTGTCGGCGACGATCATGCTGGTGTCCCAGGAATCGGACGCGCCGCTTGCCTACGGCATTTATGAATTCATGCAGTCCGCATCCGGACGCGGGCCGGGGGCGGCGTTGGGCATCATCGCGGTGCTCATCATCGGGATCGCGACCTACCTGTCGCACCGCATTATCAACAAGAAGGAAACCGAACGGGCGCCCCAGCAGGCGGCGGCCCCGGAAGAAAAAGTCCAGGGAGCATAAGCATGGCATTGCAGAAAACCAGCGGCGTCACCGTCACGGTCGACAACCTCAGCCTGTCCTTCGGCAAGACCGAGGTGTTGAAGGGCGTGAATCTGGAGATCAAGCCGGGCGAGCTGTTCACCTTCCTGGGTCCGTCGGGATCGGGCAAGTCGACTTTGCTGCGCTCCATCGCCGGGTTCGGGCCACGCCCGGGCGGGCGCATCCTGATCGACGGCGACGACATCGCCGGCCTGGCACCGTGGGACCGCAATGTCGGCATGGTGTTCCAGTCCTATGCCTTATGGCCGCATATGACCGTGCGCAAGAACGTCGCCTTCGGGCTGGAGGAACGCAAGGTGCCGGCGCGCGAGATCGCCGGGCGGGTCGAGGCGGCGTTGGATATGGTCGGGCTTGCCGCCTATGGCGACCGCCGGCCGTCGCAACTATCCGGTGGTCAGCAGCAGCGCGTGGCCCTGGCCCGCACCATTGTGGTTGAGCCGCGGGTGTTGTTGCTGGATGAACCGCTGTCGAATCTGGATGCCAACCTGCGGGTTCAGATGCGCCGCGAAATTCACGATCTGCAACGTAAATTGAACCTGACCACGATCTTCGTGACCCACGATCAGGAAGAGGCGAACACCATTTCCGACCGCATGGCCGTGCTTGACCAGGGCGTGATCCAGCAGACGGGCACGCCGCTGAACCTGTATGACAATCCGGCCAACCGTTTCGTGGCCAGCTTCCTGGGCACGGCGAACCTGTTGGAAGGCCGGATCGAGACCGGGGACGGGGGGCTTTGGTTCATCGTCGATGCCGGGCCGCGCCTGCGGCTGATGCCGGATGCCGGGGCGGACGGTGACCGAACGGCGGCCATGATGCGGCCGCAAAACCTGACGATCACAGATGCGGACGGTGTCCTCGGAGAAGACGCAGCGGTATTGGAAGGGACGGTGGAGATGTTGGAATTTCTCGGCACCATCGTACGCTACGCGGTGCGGGTCGGTGGGGTATCGATGCTGGTCGATGAAACCCACCGCGTGGGCCGGGCGGTCCATGCCGTTGGCGATAACGTGCGCCTGGGCGTCGAGGCCGCTGATATCCGGCTGCTGTCGGCGTAGAATTAAGCAAACGGCCCCCGGGCGGTGCGGAACACCTCCCGGGGGCTGCGTTTGTATTACAGGCTGGAAAGCACGCTTTCGGCGCTGGTCTTCTCGAACGCGCCGGCGGCGTCGATTTCGATCGACTTCACCGTGCCGTTGTCGACGACCATGGCGAAGCGCTGGCAGCGCAGGCCGAGACCGCGGGCGGTCAGGTCAAGCTCCAGGCCGGCGGCCTTGGTGAATTCGGCCGAGCCGTCACCGACCAGCAGAACCTTGTCGTCTGCGCCCTGATCCTTGGCCCAGGCACCCATGACGAAGGCGTCGTTCACGGACATGCAGACGATCTGGTCGATCCCCTTGGCTTTGAGTTCATCCGCCTTGGCGACGAAGCCGGGCAGATGCTTGGCCGAGCAGGTCGGCGTGAAGGCGCCGGGCACGCCGAAGATGGCGACCTTCTTGCCGTTGAAAATGTCGTCCGTCGAAATGGCGGCCGGGCCTTCACCGGTCATGTGGTAAAGCGTCGCCGCCGGAATTTTGTCACCAACACCAAGCGTCATTGGATTTCCCCTGAATCTGATTTTTCAAAGATGGCTGCATGCGGCGCTAAGGACGCGCCGCACGGGCCGTTCATGCCAGCATGAAATAGTGCATTCCGGCGAAGAGTCCATGAAAAACCGCCCCATGGCGGGCCCCGGCCTAGTTTTTCGCGATCACCACGTTGCCTGCTCGGGCGACGGCCTCGGTCACTGCGTTTTCCGTCAGCAGTTCCGGCAGGGGGATGCCGTCCGGGGCCTGCGGCCCGTAGATCGCATTGAACGGAATGCCGTAGCGCCCGAATTTGGCCAGATAGGCGGCGATCACCGGATCAGGGCGGGTCCAGTCGGCGATCATGGCGACGATGCGCCCGTCGGCGATGGCCGTATGTACAGCCCCCTGGTTGAGGACCAGGCGTTTGTTGACCTGACAGGTGATGCACCAGTCGGCGGTGACGTCGACCAGCACGGTCTTGCCTTCGGCGACCAGTTTGGCGATCCGTGCCTCGTCGAACGGCTGCCAATGCCGGCGTGCGTCCACATTCTTGGTGCCACGCAGGTTGGTCTCACCGGCGGCCCGGGGCGGAGTCTCGCCCGCCGTCGGCAGCACGGCAGTGGCCAGCACCATGGCGACGCCGAGCGCGATGGGAACCCCCGGCACCAAGGCGCGGGCCGGTTTCATGCCGCGTCCGGCAAGCCACAGAATAAGGCCCAGAATGGCCAGCCCAGCAGCCAGCCCGGTCGTGACTGTGGTCCCCAGGATGCCCATGATGACCCACAGCAGCCACCCGGCCGTGGCCAGTAGGGCGAGGCCCATGATCTGGCGCAGGCGGATCATCCAGGGGCCCGGGCGGGGCAATCGGGTGGCGGCGGCGGGCACGGCCGCGATGGCCAGATACGGCAGGGCCAGGCCCAGCGCCAATCCGGCGAAGATGGCATAGATTTCCAGCGCCCCCCGGGCCAGGGCAAAGCCCACGGCTGTGCCAAGGAAGGGGGCGGAGCATGGCGTCGCCAGCAGGGTCGCCAGGGCGCCCTGAAGGAAATGCCCCATCGGGCCGGTATGGTGGCTGGGGTCGGCGGCATGGGCGCCCAGGTCGCCGATGGCCTGGGGCAGGGCGATTTCGAACAGGCCGAACAGGTTGCAGGCGAACACGAAGACGATCACCGCCATGGCGGCCAGAAACCAGGGTTGCTGGAACTGAATGCCCCAGCCGATGGTCATGCCGGCGGCTTTCAACGCGACCAGGCCGGAGGCCAGCACCATGAAAGCCGCGAAAATCCCCAATGCCGAGGCGATGAAGCCGCGGCGGACCTGCCCTTTGTCACCGCCGCCATGCCCCATGACGCCCAAAACCTTGATCGACAGCACGGGCAGCACGCAGGGCATCAGGTTGAGGATCAGACCGCCCAGCACGGCCAGGGCGATGAACAGCAACAGATTGGGCTGTGGTGCCGGGGTCGTTTCCGCGATGCTGAGGACCGGCGCGTCGGCGGGCGGGGCCAGATCGCCGGGGGTCAGCATCAACTGCCGTTCGGCGCTGCGCCCACCATCGACCAGGGTCGCGGTCAGGACTTCCTTGGCCAATTGTTGCGGCCCGCCGTTCAGGTCCTTGACCCCGTAGACGGTGATGTCCAGGCGCGCCTCGCGTCCGTTGTCGGAAAAGGTCACATGGGGTTTGGAATAGGCCAGGACCTCGGGCCCTTCCAGATAGATGTCCGGGGCCGAGAACGGGGTTTCTGATTTCGCCCGCACGCTGATCAGCATTTCGCCCTTGGCGGTGTCGCCGGGGCTTAGTGCTGCCGCATCGGCGAGCATCAGTCCGTGTCGGGCGCCGTCGCCGGGTACGGTGGCGGCGTAGCGGTTGATCAGATGGGCGAATTCACTGGGCTCGGCCGTGCCCGCCGGCAGGGTCAGGCTCAAGTTCGCCGTGTAGGGGATGCAGATATCGTCGGAGGTGAGGTAAGGGATCACCGCCTTGACCATGACCGGTTTGCCCGGTTCGGCCGGGACGGCGTCGATGGGAAACACGACCTCTTTCTTGTAGCCGAGGGTTTCCAGACCAAGCACGCTGAACCGTTCCGGCGCCGGCCAGAGAATTTTCGCGGACGCAAGGTTGTCCGAACCGTCCCAGTTGGGCCGGGGTGGGATACCGGCGTCGCCGGGCGAGCGCCAATAAATCTTCCATCCCGGCTGCATGTGGAATTCCAGGCCCAGGCGCAGCATCGCCGCCGATCCGGTGCGGGTCACGGCGGCGACCAGGCGGGCCTTGGTCTGTTCCGTTTCATGCCAGGCGGATTGCGCTGTGCCCGCAGCCTGCGCGATGGTCGCGGAGATCAGCAGCAAGAGGGTCGCGATCAGGGCGGTCGGGCGGACGGCGCGAAAAAGGGATGCAGCGGTCATGGAGCGATTCTTGTTTCCCGGCGGGTTGGTTGTGGTGACTGCGGTGCCCATATTATGGCACGGTGTCGGCGGACACAGCCAATAAATGGCGCGTGATTGCGGCGGTTTCCGGGCAGTGTGAGATGCTTTTTTCACGGGCGTGCGCTTGCGGGGGTGCCGTCACGACGCCATAATTATCGGGCGCGGTTGTGCTATAGATTGGTGAAACTGGACGGATATTCGAGGCTCATCCCATGCCCCGGACCCTAGACGACGAAGCCTATCTGGCCGGGCATTTGCTGATCGCCATGCCCAACATGCCGGACGAACGGTTTTCCAAGACGGTGATTTACATGTGCGCTCATAATGCCGAGGGCGCGATGGGTCTGGTCGTCAACAAGCCTTTGGAAACGCTCAGCTTCCCTGACCTTCTGGAGCAGTTGGACATCGTGCCGTCCGGGCTCAGTGAGCCCATCAACGTGCATTTCGGCGGCCCGGTCGAATCGGGTCGAGGCTTTGTTCTGCACACTCCGGACTATGTCCAGGAAGCCACCATGGTCGTCGACGATCAGATCGCCCTGACCGCCACGGTCGATATCTTGCCGGCCATTGCCGAAGGCATCGGCCCCCGGCAATCGTTGCTTGCGCTTGGCTATGCCGGGTGGGGGCCGGGACAACTGGATTCCGAAATCAAGGCCAACGGTTGGCTGCATGTCGCGGCCGACCCCGCCCTTGTGTTCGGCGGCGGCATGGACGACAAGTGGGAACAGGCGATGCTCAAGATCGGTGTTGATCTGCGCATGCTGTCGGACGAAGCCGGCCACGCCTGAACGCCGCCAACCACGCCGGAACCGTTAATATGAGCCGCCCCCCCAAACGCAAACCCGCGGACGACCTGCGCAAGCTTCTTCTGGAGCGTATGGAAGCCTGCCAGACCGCTGAGGCCCTGAACGACCGGGTCATCCTGCCGTTCATCCAGGCGCTGGAGGATGTGTGCGGCGCCCGGGGTTATGTCCTGAACATCTATGGCGAGCAGGCGAACCTCACGTTCACCGGCGACGAGGATGCGGCCGAGGAAATCTACGCCCTGATCGAAAGCTATCTGGACAGCCGCACCGAGGTTTGATGCCCGCCGGTCTGGAACTGATCGGACGGCGCTGCCTCGCGGACAAGGTCAGGGGCTACGGCGAACCGTTTTCAGATGGGCCACGTATCGACCGGGCAGCCATCCCGCGGTGGAAACACGTTGAATTTCCGGACCAAGCGTCCCACGATGGGGGTGACGGGGCAACGGGGCCTGCGGTAGGTGGTATAACCTTAGGTCTCCCCAAGCATGTTCGAATCCATCCGGGATCAACGCGTTGCCTATATCGTCGATAAGGAAATCCTGGACCTGGACGGTATGGATGATCCAGGACATGTCGCCGTCTTTGAATATTGGGACCGGGTGCGCCGTGCCCGCGTCGGTCCGCCGGTTGGTGAATTTCGCCTGGAAGCCCTGCCACCGGCGATCATCCCAAGCATCGCCGTCATCGATTTTCTCGGTCCGCCCATGGATTTCCGCTACCGTTTTTTCGGAACCCATATGGTCCAGGTTGCTGGCCAGGAACTGACCGGAAAACGTTATTTCGCCGACAACATCGAGGGGTTCGGATTCGTCAATGCGGAGGTGTTGCCGATGATGATCGAGCGGCGCGAGCCGGTCTATTCGCGCACGCGCTGGATATCGGTGAAGAACCTGAAGTTCACCACGGCATCCATCCGCCTACCCCTGTCAGAGGACGGTGAAACCATTACGGGCGGAGTGGTGGTCGATCGCTTCACCCCCGGTCACGAAGCATGAGCGGGACGCGTCGGATCAGGCGCTGAGCCGGGCCGCGAAAGTGTCGCCGGCTTCCAGGTTGGCGAGCGGCCCGATCGCCGACAGGGTCGGCTTGGTGCTGAACAGGCGTTCGGCCACGTGCACGACGTCACCCGCCGTGACGGCATCGACCTTGGCGACGATTTCCTCGGCCGGAACGGGGCGGCCGTAGATCAGCATCTGGCGAGCCAATTGTTCGCAGCGCGACGAGGTGCTTTCCAGGGACATCAGGATCGATGCCTTCAACTGGGCGCGGGCACGGGCGACCTCGTCCTCGTCGACGGACAGGCGCACCTTGTTCAACTCGTCCGCGATCAGCGGCATCAGTTCGGTCACTTCGCCCGATCCGGTGCCCGCATAGACGCCGAACAGGCCGCCGTCCGCATAGGCGGATTGGTAGCTGTAGATGGAATAGACCAGGCCGCGTTTTTCGCGGACTTCCTGGAACAGGCGCGACGACATGCCGCCGCCCAACAACGCCGACAGCACGGAGGCTGCGTAATAATCGTCGTCGTCGTAGGCCAGGCCTTCGAATCCCAGGGTGATGTGGACCTGTTCCAGGTCACGGTCGACGCGCACGTCGCCGCCGCCGTAGCGCGCGGCCTCGCGGGCCGCCGGGGCCCCCGCGGGCAGGTCCGCGAAGGTGTGCCGCACCATGTCGACCACGCGGTCGTGGTCGAGGGCCCCCGCCGCCGAGACGACGCTGACCGGGGCCGCGTAATGGGTGGTCATGTAGTCCAGGACCGCGTCGCGGGACATGCCTTCGATCAGGGCTTCCGAACCCAGGACAGAGCGTCCCAGCGCCTGGTCAGGAAAGGCGACGGCCTGGAAGTTTTCGAACACGATGTCGTCGGGTGTGTCGTGAAGCTGGTGGATTTCCTGGATCACGACATGGCGTTCACGTTCCAGTTCGTCCGCGTCCAGGGTCGCGTGCTGGACCAGGTCGCCGATGACGTCCATGGCCAGGCCCAGGTCTTCCTTCAGCATCTTGGCGTAATAGGCCGTGTGCTCGCGCGCGGTATAGGCGTTCATATGCCCGCCGACGGCTTCGATCTCCTCGGCGATGGCGCGGGCGCTGCGTTTTTTTGTGCCCTTGAACACCATGTGCTCCAACAAGTGGGACACGCCGTTGACGGCTTCCGGCTCATGCCGGGCGCCGACGCCGACCCAGGCGCCGACGGACACGGTTTCGACCCGATCCATGCGTTCGGTGACGACGCGAAGGCCGTTTTCAAGGTCGGTGATCTGTACGGACACTCAGGATTCCCTTAGGCGAGGGTTGATTCGATGGTGCGTTTCAACTGGTCTAGATCGTTGGCCAGGGTTTGGCAACGCTTGGGCCGGTCCAATAAATCCGCGAGGCGCGCGGGCAGGGCAGGGCGCAGGCCCGTGGCGTCCTCGACCGCGTCGGGGAATTTCGCCGGATGGGCGGTCGCCAGAATGACCATGGGGGCATCGGTTTCGCCCCGGCATTCCCGCGCCGCGCCGACGCCGACGGCGGAATGGGGGTCGATCAGTTCGCCCGTCTGGTCGTGCACCTGTTTGATGACCGCCTTTGTCGCCGCGTCGTCGAAGCGCGCGCCGGCGAACACCTTGCGCGCCCGGGCCAGTTGGTCGGCGGAGACCTCGAACCGGCCGGTCTTGCGGAAATCGGTCAGCACTTCGGCGCAGGTCGCCCCGTCGCGCCCGACCAGATCGAACAGCAGGCGTTCGAAATTGGAGGACACCTGAATGTCCATGGACGGGCTGGTGGTCGGCACCACACCTGCCATTTCCATGGCGCCGGAGGCAAAGAAGCGGGCCAGGATGTCGTTGGCGTTGGAACCGACGACCAGTTTGGAAATCGGCAGGCCCATCTGCATGGCGCCGTAGCCCGCGAACACGTTGCCGAAATTGCCCGTGGGCACGGAAAACGCGACCGGCTTGTCAGGGGCGCCCAGCTTCACTGCCGCCCAGAAATAATAGACGATCTGCGCCATCACCCGTGCCCAGTTGATGGAATTCACGGCGGACAGGTTGTATCGGTCGCGGAAAGCGGGGTCGTTGAATAGGTCCTTCACCCGGTCCTGGCAGTCGTCGAAGGTGCCTTCGATCGCGATGTTGTGGACGTTGGCGGCCTGCACCGACGTCATCTGCGCTTCCTGCACGGGGCTGACGCGCCCCTTGGGATGCAGCATGAAGATGTCGATGGCGGCCTTGTCACGGCATGCCTCGATGGCGGCGGAGCCGGTGTCGCCCGAGGTGGCCCCCACGATGGTGATACGCTGTCCGCGTTTCTTCAGCACGTAATCGAAGAACCGTCCCAGCACCTGCATGGCCACGTCCTTGAAGGCCAGGGTCGGCCCGTGGAACAGTTCCAGCAGGTATTCACCGTCGCCGATCTTCTTGAGCGGCAGCACATCGGGGGCGTCGAAGGTCGCATAGGCGTCCTCGATCAATGCCTTCAGGTCCGCTGCCGGAATGGCGTCGCCGATGAACGGCGCCATGACCTTCTGCGCCAGGGCCGGATAGGACAGGTCCTTCATGGCGCGGATGTCATCGGCGGAAAACTGCGGCCAGGTCTCTGGCACGTAAAGGCCGCCGTCGCGCGCGAGGCCGGCCAGCAGGACGTCCTCGAAACCAAGCGCGGGGGCCTGGCCCCGCGTGGAGATGTATCTGGGGTTTGTCATGTCAGGGCGCTAGATAGCGCGTTCTGAGGTGGTTCTCAAACACCTTCGGGTCGAGCGGCTTGCCCGTGGCGCTGATCAAAAGCTCTTTCGCGCTGACGGACGACCCCTTGCCATGCACGTTGGCGCGTAGCCAAGCCATCAGCGGCGCGAAGTCGCCGCGGCCGATGGCGGGCTCGATTTCCGGGTTCTGGTCGCGGGCGGCGGCGCAAAGCTGCGCCGCCGTCATGGCGCCGAGCGTATAGGTCGGGAAATAGCCCCAGGCCCCATCGTACCAGTGGATGTCCTGCAGGCAGCCGAGCGTGTCCGTCGGCGGGCGGATGCCGAGCAGCCGTTCCATGCCGTCGTTCCACGCACTCGGCAGGTTGGCGATTTCCATGTCGCCTTCGATCAGCGCCTTCTCCAGGCGGTAGCGCAAGATCACATGGGCCGGATAAGTCACTTCGTCGGCGTCGACGCGAATGAACGAGCGTTCGACCTGCGTGTAGAGACGGAACAGGTTGTCCGCGTCCCAGGCGGGCCCCGTGCCGCCGAAGGTCTCGACCATGATCGGGGCCGCGAAATCCAGGAAGGTCTTGGACCGGCAGACCTGCATCTCGATCAGCAGGGATTGGCTTTCATGGACGGACATGCCGAGCGCATGGCCCACGGGCTGGCCGCGCCAATCCTTGGGCAGGCCGCGTTCGTACATGGCATGGCCAGTTTCGTGCAGCACGCCCATGAGGGCCGAGGTGAAATCGTTTTCATCATAGCGCGTGGTAATGCGCACGTCGTCCGGGGTGCCGCCGCAGAAGGGATGCAGGCTGACGTCGAGCCGCCCGTGATGGAAGTCGAAGCCCAGCATTTCCATGAACCGCTGGCCGAGCGCCTTTTGCTTTTCCTCGGGAAACGGGCCGTCGGGCAGGATCACCTTGGGCGCCTTGGCCTGGTGTTCCAGAACCTCGCCCAGGAACCCGGGCAGGAAGGCCTCCAATTCGTCGAACACGGCGTCGATCTCGGCGGACCGTCCCCCCGGCTCGTAATCGGCCAGCAGTGCGTCATACAGGCCGACGCCCAGAACCTCCGCCTTGGCGGCGGCCTTTTCGCGGACCAGGGCCAGAAGTTCCGTCACCAGGGGCTGCACGGCCTTGAAGTCGTTGTCGGCGCGGGCGTCGCGCCATACGGCCTCGCAGGCCGAAGATGCGCGGCTGAGCCGCGTCACCAGGTCTTCCGACAGGGCCGTGGCCTTGACGTAATTGCGTTTGATCTCGCGCAGATTGGCGCGCTGCCAGTCGTTCAGGTTCGCTGCATCGGCCTCGGCGGCATTGATCAGGTCGCCAGTTTCGTTGTCCGTCAGCATGCCGTGATAGACGGCGGCCAGTTCGGCCAGCTGTTCGGCCCGGGATTCGTGGCCGCCCCTCGGCATTACCGTGGACATGTCCCAATGCAGGACTTCCTGGGCCTCGCCCAGCGCGTTCAGACGCCGGAAACGGTTTTCCAGGCGGGTGTAGGCGGGGGTGTCAGGGGATTGGCTGTCCGGCATGTCGCCTATATGGGGTCAAAAGACAGCGACGAACAGGGTGCGGTCGGCCAGCAGGGCCAGGAAAATCCCGAACAGGTAAAGGATCGTATAGAAAAACATCGGTCGGCAGGGGCCCTGCTTGGCGTCGGCGACGTTTTCCGCCCGCCAAACCCGCGCCATATGCACGACAAGGCCGACGTTCAGGCCCGCGACGGCCAGGGTATAGAGCCAGCCGGACAGGCCGAGCATCACGGGCGCGAAGGTCGCCGGAATCAGCAGCGCCGTGTAGACGGCCATCTGGATCTTGGTCCGGTGTTCGCCGACCACCACGGGCAGCATGGGCACGCCCACGGTCTGATAGTCCTGGCGGCGGAACAGGGCCAACGCCCAGGTATGGGGCGGCGTCCACAGGAAGATGATCGAGAAGAGTGCTACCGCACCCCAGGGGTCGGCCAGGAATCCGGCGTTTCCGGTCACGGCGGCCCAGCCGATGACCGGCGGCAGAGCGCCCGAGGCGCCGCCGATGACGATGTTCTGCGGCGTGCGGCGTTTCAGCCAGACCGTGTAGATGAACACGTAATACAGGATCGTGAAGGCCAGCAGACCGGCGGAAATCAGGTTGACCCAGACCGCCATGGCGGCGACCGAGGCGACGGCCAGCACCGTGCCGAACACCAGCGCGTTGCCGGGGTCCATGCGGCCGGCCGGGATCGGCCGGTTCATGGTGCGCTGCATGTGCAGGTCGATGTCGCGGTCGTACCACATGTTGATGGCGCCCGAAGCACCGGCGCCGATGGAAATGCACAGGATCGCGACGAAGGCTTCCCAGGTGCCGATGGCGCCCGGTGCCATGACCAGGCCGACCATGGCCGTGAACACCACCAGGGACATCACCCGGGGCTTCAGCAACAGGGCATAGTCGGCCAGCCGGAACTGGGGTTCCGGGCGGGGCGCGGTCTCGGCCGAAGCGTTGATATGCGGGGCGACGGTGTCGCTCACGGGTGTCCTCATGGCGTTGGTCGGTGTGCGTTGCCTGGGCGCTTTATATTTTAAGTTCGCGCCGAGGGCCAGTGTCCGTTGGTCCAGGTCGGCGTAAAAGTGCCCGCCCGACGATCCAGATGAACATGACGCCGCCGGCCACGGCGATCACCGCACCCACCCCCATGCCGTACAGCCCGACCTGCGCGCCGAACGCTTCCAGCCCGGCGATGTCGCCCGCCACCTTGCGCGGCGCGCCGTATCCGCCGGCCAGGAACAGGCCCGCCGAATGCAGCGCCTGCCCCAGGCCGTAAAGCCAGAACAGGGCGAACGCGGCGCGGCCCAGCTTGGGGGCGCGCTCCAGCGACGGCAGCAGGGCGCAGAACACCAGGCCCATCAGGGCCAGGTTCACGCCGCCGATGACGCCATGGTAATGGGCCGGCGTGCGGGTATCGGCGCCGTCGACGAACAGGCCGAGCAGCCCGCCCAGGAAAAACACCGCCATGGACAGATAGAGGGCGGACCGCGCCAGACGCGCGCGGTCGTCGGCAGGCGGCGTGCCGCCGCCGGTGAACAGGAAGGCGGCGGCCAACACAACCGGGGCCGGGGCCAACAGGTATTGCAGGTTGGTGAAGGCCTGGGTCTGTTCGGCGCTGAACGCGGGGAATATCCAATAAAGCGCCGGGCCGATCAGCGCGAACAGGGTGAGGGCGGCCAGGGCCCAGAAGAACAGACTGCCCGAAAGCGGCCGGCCGGCGGCCCCGGCCAGCGCCCACCAGGCGCAGAGCATCAGGCCGGTATTGACGAACTGCAGGACATGCCCGCCGCCCCAGAACAGGCGTTCGTTCAGTTCCACGGATGTCGGCTCGCCCGAGGCGGCCTGGAACGTCACGGCGAAGCAGGCAAAGGCGGCGACATAGATCAGCCCCGTCAACAGAACGCCGAGGCCCCCCGGACCCGGTTCGTTGACGCGGCGCAGGAACGCCGCCGCCAGGCGCAGGACGACGAACAGCACGCCCATGAACATGAACACCAGACCCAGGTAGTAGAGCGGGTCGATCACCGTCGGCACGTAATTGTTGAGGGACGGTTGGGTGTCGTGCTTGAGGGCCGGGATCATCAGCAGGATTTCCCCCGCCGCGACCAACCACACGGCAGAACGCCCCGTGGACCGGCCGCGCGACCGGCCGCCGTCCAGGTGATAGGTGGTCGCCGCCACCAGGGCGCCGAGCAGGCAGAGGAACCATACGACGAAGGAATAGACGACGTGGATGACCAGGCCTTTTTCAAAGAAATGGAGCGGCCAGGGGATCATCCGTTCCGCACCCGGTACGCGGGACACGGCCAGCATCAGGGCGAACACGCCGGCGATGGCGAGGGCGGCCAGGCCCAGCAACAGCCAGGCGCGGATTTCCCAGCGCGCGTCTTCACTGTTGGCGGCGGTGCCCAGGGTTCCGTCAGGGGTTTTATCGTTGTCTGTCATTGGCCTGTATAAGGATAAAGGTGGACGGCCATGACATAAACCACGACGCCGGAAATGCCGACATACATCCACAGCGGCCAGACCCAGCGCGCCAGCGCCTTGTGGCGCGCGAACTGGCCGGTCAGGGCTCGCCAGAAGGTCATGGGCACCAGTGGCGTGATGGCGATGGCGCCGATCACGTGGACGATCAGGATGGTGAAATAGACGGGCCGGATCATGCCTTCGCCGCCGAATTTGGCGAACCCGGAATTGAATTTGTAGATTACGTAAACCACCAGGAACAGGGCCGAGGCGGCCGCCGCGCAAAGCATCATGGCGCGGTGTTTGTCTTTCGCACCCTGCCGGATGAAGACATAACCGACGGTCATGAACACCACGGACAAGGCGTTGAAGCCGGCGATCAGGTGGGGCAGGTCTTGAATGGTCATGACGGCGAGTGGTCTAGCGGGTCGTCATGTTAAGCCAGAAAAGCAGGTACATCGTCACCGCCACGACGCCCAGGATGGCGCCCAACTGCCAGTTCTTCATCATCTTGCATTCCTTACTCAATTCGCGCCGCCGACCCGATGGGGCGGGGTGCCGCCATGTCGCGGGGGGCAAGGCGGCGCCTGCCCCAGATTGGACCTTGATGGCGGAAAATCAAGGCTATTAGGCC
Organism: bacterium SCSIO 12827; assembly: GCA_024397995.1. Taxonomy (NCBI): domain Bacteria; species bacterium SCSIO 12827. Next base: position 966,308 of record CP073746.1, read on the forward strand.
GATTGTCCAGGGTAAAAAAGCCTTTGCAATGCTGCCGGGGGATGCTAGCTAAGACCTCTCGTCTCCCCGGTGGCGAGGCGCCATCGCGCGCGGCCGGGCGTAGGCAGAATGGGTTAAGAAACAAGGGCCTAACGGATTAACTTCTTTTGAGTGTAAATCCCAATGCCCGGTAATTTCGGATGAGGACCATGACCTTGAGATTGCACGCCCTGATCACAGGTGCCGCACTTTTCCTTCTTTCCTTCGGCGGCAGCGCCCTGGCGGACGGCATCGCGACGCCCTGGCAGATGAACTTCCAGGAAGCCGCATCCCCGGTCATGGAGCAGATCGAGGATTTCCATAATTTGCTGTTCTGGATCATCACGATCATCACGCTGTTCGTGTTGGTTCTGCTGATCTACGTGATCGTCAAATTCAACGAAAAGGCCAACCCGGTCCCGTCGAAGACGACGCACAACACCTTTATCGAGGTGGTGTGGACCGTGGTGCCGATCATCATTCTGGTGGTGATCGCCGTGCCGTCGTTCAAGTTGCTGTTCTATCAGGACAAATACGAAAACCCGGACATGACCCTCAAGGTCGTCGGCCATCAGTGGTACTGGTCCTACAGCTATCCGGATCAGGGCGGTTTCGGGTTCGACAGCCAGATTGTCCAGGAAGAGGATCTGAAGCCGGGTCAGCCGCGCCTTCTGACCGTGGACAACTCGGTGGTTCTGCCGATCGATACCAACATCCGCGTGCTGCAGACGGCCGATGACGTGATCCATAACTGGGCCATGCCGGCCTTCGGCATGAAGCTGGACGCCGTTCCCGGCCGGACCAACGAAAACTGGGTGCGCATCACCAAGACCGGCGATTACTACGGTCAGTGTTCGGAGCTTTGCGGTGTCGGCCATGCCTACATGCCGATCCATGTGAAGGCGGTCACGAAGGAAGAATTCGCGGCCTGGGTGGCGACGGCCAAGGCGAAGTATGCCGACTCGATGCCTGCCCCGGCGGCCGAAGAGGCTCAGGTTAAGGTCGCCCAGGCCAAAAACTGACCAGGCGGTTTGATAGCGCATTCAAGGATTCACGGCACGCTGCGGCGGCCGCAATACAACGGAACGAGAAGAGGTTGACCCATGGCCAGTGAAGTGAGCGCCCACGACGGACACGCCGGGCACGACGATCACAACCACGCTCCCAAAGGCATCGGGCGGTGGCTCTATTCCACCAACCACAAGGACATCGGGACCATGTATATGGTCCTCGCGATGATCTGCGCCATCCTGGGTGGGACCGCATCCTGGCTGATCCGCTTGGAACTGGCCGAGCCGGGCATTCAATTCATCGCCGACGCGCATTTCTACAACGTGCTGGTCACGGCGCACGGCTTCCTGATGATCTTCTTCTTTGTCATGCCGGCGCTGATCGGCGGTTTCGGCAACTGGTTCGTGCCGATGATGATCGGCGCGCCGGACATGGCCTTCCCGCGCATGAACAACATTTCGTTCTGGTTCTTGGTCGCTTCGACGGTGCTGCTGGTCATGTCCGGTCTCATCGGCGGCGGTGCCGCGACCGGCTGGACCGTCTATCCGCCGCTATCCGGTATCGACTTCCATCCGTCCATGGCCGTGGACTTCGCGATCCTGTCGCTGCACGTGGCCGGGGCGTCGTCGATCCTGGGCGCCATCAACTTCATCGTCACCATTCTGAACATGCGCGCGCCGGGCATGACGATCCACCGCATGCCGCTGTTCGTCTGGGCGATGCTGATCACCGCCTTCCTGCTGCTGCTGTCCCTGCCGGTTCTGGCCGGTGGTCTGACCATGCTGCTGACCGACCGTAACTTCGGCACCACGTTCTTCGTGCCGTCCGGCGGCGGCGATCCGATCCTGTGGCAGCACCTGTTCTGGTTCTTCGGTCATCCCGAGGTCTACATCATGATCGTGCCGGCCTTCGGCATCATCTCGCAGATCGTGTCGACCTTCTCCAAGAAGCCCGTGTTCGGCTATCTCGGCATGGCCTATGCCATGGTCTCGATCGGCGTTATCGGTTTCATCGTGTGGGCCCACCACATGTATACGGTCGGTCTGAACGTGGAAACGCGGGCCTACTTCGTGGCCGCCACCATGGTCATCGCCGTGCCCACGGGGGTAAAGATCTTCTCGTGGATCGCGACCATGTGGGGCGGATCGATCCGCTTCGACACGCCCATGCTGTGGTCGATCGGCTTCATCTTCCTGTTCGTGGTCGGCGGTGTGACCGGTGTGGTGCTCGCCAACTCGGGCGTCGACCTGGCGTTCCACGACACCTACTACGTGGTCGCCCACTTCCATTACGTGCTGTCGCTCGGCGCCGTGTTCGCCATCTTCGCCGGCTGGTACTACTGGATCGGCAAAATGTCCGGTTACCAGTATCCGGAAGGCCTGGGCCGCCTGCACTTCTGGGTGACCTTCGTCGGCGTCAACGTCCTGTTCTTCCCGCAGCATTTCCTGGGCATGGCTGGCATGCCGCGTCGTATCCAGGATTATCCCGACGTCTATTCGGGCTGGAACATGGTGTCGTCGGTTGGCGCTCTGATCACCATCCTCGGGACCCTGATCTTCTTCGTCGGGGTGTGGCGGACCTTTGCCGCCGGTAAGGCCGCGGCCGCCAATCCGTGGGGCGAAGGGGCCACGACCCTCGAGTGGACCGTCGCCAGCCCGGCGCCGTTCCATACCTTCGAGGACGTGCCCGACATGACCGGTAAGGTCGAGGCCCACTAAGGCCCGGCTCTGGAACTGGCAACGAGGATCCCGCCCGTGTCACGGCAACCACGTAAATCCAACAATCGGCGGACGGCGCTTGCGCTGTTCGCCGTTGTCGGCGGCATGGTCGGCCTGTCCTATGCGTCGGTCCCGTTGTACCAGTTGTTCTGTCAGGTCACCGGCTATGGCGGCACGACCCAGGTATCGACCACCGATGCCGCAGCCGTTCCGGCTGGGCTCCAGGGCAAGACGATCACCATTGCGTTCGATGCCAATGTGTCGCGTGACCTCAACTGGACCTTCCGTCCGGAACAGCGCCGGGTAACCCTTCATCCCGGGGAACAGGCGCTGGCTTTCTATTCCGCCAGGAACGACGAGAGCGCGCCGGTGACCGGCACGGCCAGTTTCAATGTGACGCCTTACAAGGCCGGTATCTATTTCACCAAGATCGAGTGCTTCTGCTTTACCGAGCAGACGCTGCAGGCCGGTCAACAGGTCGACATGCCGGTTCAGTTCTATGTCGATCCGGAATTCTTCACGGACCCCAATACCAAGGACGTAAGCGAGATCGTGCTGTCCTACACGTTTCACCGGGCGGCTGACGCGGCCCCTGCCGTTCAGAAAACCAGTGCCGTCGCCAAGGGCGACGCGCGCACGGGTGGTTGAGCGGTTTCATCAGACAGGTTTAAGGGAACCTCGGTTCCTTCTACGAACGACCAAAGGGAGTAAAAATAATGGCGAGTGGCGGTAATCATCCCTTCCACATGGTGGAGCCCTCGAAGTGGCCCCTCGTGGGATCGGTGGCGGCCTTGATAACGGCCTGCGGCAGCATCTGGTTCATGCACGGCGGCCCCTGGTACCTGATGGCGGCCGGTTTCGTGATCATGTTCTATACCTTCTTCGGTTGGTGGAAGGACGTGATCGCCGAAAGCCTGACCCGCAAGTACCACACGGACGTGGTCTCGCACGGGCTGCGGGTCGGCATGCTGCTGTTCATCGCTTCAGAAGTGATGTTCTTCTTCGCCTTCTTCTGGGCCTTCTTCCACGCTTCGGTGCCGTTCCTGTCGAACGTCGCGACCGTGCCCTGGCCGCCGAAGGACATCCTGCCCTTCAACCCCTGGAACATCCCGTTCCTGAACACCCTGATCCTGCTGACCTCGGGTGCGACGGTGACCGTCGCCCACCATGCGATCCGCCACGGCGACAACAAGATGTGTGCGCGCTGGCTGGTCTACACGGTCATCCTGGGCATGATCTTCACGGGCTTCCAGGCCTACGAATATCACCATGCGGCCTTTGGCTTGAAAGACGGCATCTATCCGTCGACCTTCTATCTGGCCACCGGCTTCCACGGCTTCCACGTCATCGTTGGGACGACGTTCCTGCTGGTCTGCCTGATCCGCGCGTCGAAAGGCCATTTCACGGCGGAAAAACACATCGGCTTCGAAGCCGCAGCCTGGTACTGGCACTTCGTTGACGTGGTGTGGCTGTTCCTGTTCGTCGCCATTTACTGGTGGGGCAAGGGGTCCGCGACCCAGTTGCTCTAAGTCGGCGACATTCCTTTGGTATCGGAAACGCTCCCCCCCGGGGGAGCGTTTTCTTTTGTGGGTTTTCATCAGCGGTTGCTGGTAATCGGCGCACCGCACCCTTATCTTCAATTCACGACTGGGAAATGTAGAATTTTCAGGAGTTGGCCATGAACGACCTTGCGAGCAATCCATCCCCCGTTACGGACGACGACGGCGCCTCGCCAGTGGTGCGTGGCATCAAGGGCCGTTGTCCGCGCTGCGGCGAGGGGCGGCTGTTCAAGGGCTACCTCAAGGTCGCTGATACCTGCGATGTCTGCGGCATGAGCTTTCATGGCCACGACACGGGCGATGGGCCCGTGGTGCCGGTGCTGCTGATTATCGGCGGGATCATCGTCGGATTGGCATTGGCGCTTGAAGTTGTCTACGAGCCCCCTGTCTGGGTCCATCTGTTGCTATGGATTCCCCTCGGCACACTGCTGACCCTCGGCATCATGGTGCCCTTGAAGGGTATGGCCGTGGGGCTACAGTACAAGTATCGGTCGACTGAGGAAGACACTCGACTGGGCGGTATTTAAATCCTGCCTTGGCGGTTCAGGCTCCGCAAGGTGGGCCGTTGAAGGGTTGTTCTTCCTATCGGCTGCGTAGTGCCAGGAAACTGGCGGTTCCACGAATTCGCGGATCGGCCGATTCTTCGAAAATATATTCGATACGCGAGAATCCAAGGCTGCGAAGCATCAGTTCGTAGGGATTGGCGAACAGGTAATGCGTATGTCCGGGCACCAGTTCGAACATGACCGGCCGATTGCTGGAGATTTCGCCGCCTTTGTTCGCCAGGTAATCGCGACAAACAATCATATCGGAAATCTCGCTGGCCTTGCGCAGGACCATGAAGGCGAGATCGGGCAGCAGCATGCACAACACACCCGAGGCGAGAAACATATCGAACCGCTCCCGTCCCAGATCTTCGGTGGTCAATTCAACAAAATCTTCCGCGGTCCCGGCCTGAAAGCGGTGCTGCGGGTACTTCTTTGCCCCATCCTCAGCCAGCAAAGGAAGGGCTTCCATGCCGTAGAAGCCAAGGTCGACTTCCGGGTTGAACTTCTCGAAATGGCGCACGGTGCCACCGTTGGCGGCGCCGATTTCGACGATAGAGAGCCCTGTTTGCCCTCGGTCTTGAGTGAGTCGAACCGCGCGGTCGAGGATCGGTTTGGTGGTTTCGAAGCCTGGGCCGCTGTATTCCGAAAGCTGATCCGCGATGATCTCAGCCTCCATTTCGGGTGAAATTTTACCGTCGCAGCCCTGGTTTCGGGTGACCCAAAATGCCTTTTGCTGCTCGTAGAGCTGCGTAGCCTGCATCGGGTTGCTGAGTTCCATATAGGTACGACCTAATCCGTCGTCCCAACGGGCGCCTATTTGAAAAGCCATGTTTATTGCTCCAAGGCGTGAAATGCTGAAACACTGAATTTTCAAGTAGAATCAAGGCAAGCTACGTCAAAGTCCAATTAAAACGATGGCTGTCGAAGCCGTCAATTAACTACGTTAGAGGGATTGAAAATTACCGCATAGTTCGAATTAAAGTCTCGGTAATCGCTAGAGGCTAGGGTCGTGGCATCGTTCGCAAAAAAATGATCTGGAGGGGCGGTTGTCCCGGGAATTCTATTTACACGTCGGGCTGCAGAGATGTGCTTCAACCTTGATTGAAAACACGTTCCTGGCACCTGGGCACGATGTCTCCGCCGCGCTTAGGGGAGGCGGAATACTCCCGTTGCTCGACCTTCATCTGCACCTCAGGGATCATCGGGAAGACGTCCATTGGACCGGCGAATTCGTCGGCCAGTTAAGACGTAGGTATGTAATGCCGCAAACCCGTGACGCTGCCTGGCGAGGCTTTTTCCTGACAGAGGAAGGCCTTTCTGCCTCTTGGCTGGCCAGCGGCCCCGGGATCGATATAAAGGCGCGGGCAGGGCACCTTGCCGCCCTGCTTGAGGGTTTCAAGGTGCGGATCCTGCTGTTGGTCAGGGATCAGGCGTCGTTTGTCCGCTCGCTCTATGCCTTGCATCTTCAGAACGGCGGAACGCAAGGGTTCGCGGAATTTGTTGGCGGCATCCCGCTGTCCGCGCTTGATTGGTTGGACATCGCTCGCACGTACCAAGGTTCATTCGGGCAAGAGAATATCCACGTCATTCCCTATAACGCCGAATGCTACCAGTTGGGCACGCCGCCCTATCCTGGGTTCCTCAGCGCCCTTCAAGGGGCGATGGGCATTTCTGATCCTGTCGAAGTGCCGAGAAATCATCTGTTCAATCCAAGTATCAAGACCAACCTTCTGCCCCTGCAACTTGCGGCGAATAAGGTCCTCGCGCCGCCGCTGGCACGCGACGTCAGCAGCCTTCTGCGATCCGGGGTGACGGAGCCTGTCCGTGTCATTCAGTCCGTGCGGCAGAACCGCGGGCGCGAAGACGCCGCGTCGATTCGGGCGGCGCTTGCCGTTGAGGCGGTAAAACAGGCCACCGAGGAAGCGACGCCGTTCAGCGCCGAGGAACAGCGGGCTTATCTGGCAAATTTCAACGCCGGTAACAGAGATCTGTTTGCGCAATTCATGGCGGACTACGACGCCTCGGCATTTCTGGCGACCTAGGGAACGCGGCCGGGGAAGTCGTCCGATCAGGCGGGATTTATGGGCGGCCGGACCGGGCCTGTGCTGGTGGGCAGGGCACGCTTGCGTAGGAACAAAATACGCAGCAGTCGCCCGGTTCCGGCGTCAACAGGCTGCCGCATTCCATGCATTGGTAATAGTAGATGCACTGATCCGTCGGCATGACTTCCGTCGCCGTATGCTCGCACATGGGGCAGGTCAGGGTCGTGATCTGGGAAATGGGGCCGTCGATGCTCATGCCCATGATCCTACGGCAGATAGCCCAGGAAGCGCCACCACAGGTAGCTCAGCGGCAGCAGAAACACGATGGTCAGGGCCGCCAGCAGCAGCGTGAACCGCCCGGCCTGGCGCAGGCTGACGCCGCCCAGCTGTATCGCCACCACCAGGGGCGGGACCTGGTAGGGCAGAAACATGGTCGAATATCCCAGCACGAAGGTCATCAGTACGGTGACCAGGGGAAAGCCCGTGGCCGTGGCCAGATCCTGGGCGAACGGCGGCAGCACGGCGGGCACGCTTGGGGCCGTGGCTAAAATGCCGGTGACCGAACCCAGTCCGATCAGGGTGGCGAAGTTGGTCGCGGGCGTCGTGGGGTCGAGCGGCAGCAGCGGCAGGATGCGGGCCGCCAGTTCCCGGCCGACGCCGGAATCGACGATGATCGCGGCCACGGACAGCACGGCGGCGATATAGATGACCGAGGCCGTGTTGAAGCGGGTCATGAAATCGTCCTTGCTGACCAGATCAACGCCGGGCAGAAGACAGACGACGCCCGCCGACAGGGCGACCCAGGCCGGCGAAATGCCGTGCCAGAAATCGAGCGCCCAAAGGGCCAGGGTGATCACCAGAACATAGGACAAAACCTTTTCGTCCCGGGTCATAGGCGTCGTATGTGCGGTTTGGGCGGTGGATCCTTCCGCGCGGTCGGGAAACAGCATCAGGACGGCGAAATAGATGGCGATGGCCTTGAACACCCCAATGATCGGAAAGTGCAACAGCAGATAAGCGCCGTAAGTGAAATGCAGGCCGTAGAGCGTTTCCGCCGTGCCGGCCAGGACCATGTTGGGCACGTTGGCGGGCAGGATGGCGACAGCGGGCATCCAGGTGCCGCAGGCGACGGCCATGACCAGGCCGAGGCGCCCGTTACGGCCTTCGGTAAAGCCCAGGCGGTCGGCCAGGGCCAGGGCGATCGGCACCAGCAGGATCACCCGCCCCATGGTCGACGGCATGACGAACGACAGCGCCACCCCGACCAGGATCATGGCCGCGACCTGGGCCTTGTAGGTTTCGCCGAACAGGCCCGTCAGACGCGCCGCCAGACGCCCGCCCAGGCCCGTGCGGGTGACCGCGATGCCGACGATCAGGCCGCCGAAGGTCAGCCATAGGGCGGTCGATGACCAGCCGGCAAAGATGATGTCCGCCGGTGCGACGGCGATCAGCGAGGCCACGGCGAAGAAGGCAAGCCCGGTCACGAATTCCGGGATGACGCCGGTGGCGAAGAACCCCATGGCGAACAGGATGAGCGCGGCGCCCCGCAAAACCTTGGGCTCCCAGCCTTCGGGGGTCGGTGCCAACAGAAGGATGACGGCAATGGCGAGTACGGCAAGCGCCGTCCACCGGGGCAGGGTCATTATTCGGCTTGATGCTGGCATGGGTCCTCCGCTGCTCCGAATGAGCGCCCCCGCCATGCTTTTAACGGTCAGGCCGGTGCGGGAAAAGCGCTCAATGCCGGGCAATTGACAGAGCCGACCCGTGGCGCGGATCGACAAAGAGCGATACACTTGTTTCAAACGTCGCCGTCCATTGCTGGAAGCTGACCGCATGACCAAGACATCCAAGAAATCACCGCCCCGCATCGAGGCCAAGGAAGGTGATCAGGCTTCGCCGTTCCCCGACCCGGAAGAGGCGCAGCGCGCGGCCCAGGCGCTGAACGAACGCTGCCAACGCATCATGCGGCGGTTCTGGGACCGCCAGGCGGAACAGCATGGTTTTCAGATTCCGGATCCGTTGGTGGTCGGCAAGGCGTTTTTCGAACTGGGGGCCGCCATGCTGCAGGACCCGGCCAAGCTGGCCGAAGCGCAATCGAAATTGTGGCAGGGCTACGCCGACCTGTTCGATTCTGCGTCCAAGCGCCTGAATGGGGAGGAAGCCGCCCCGGTGGCCGCGCCCGCCCCGGACGACAAGCGGTTCAAGGATGAGGCCTGGTCGGAAAACGTCCTGTTCGACACCCTAAAGCAGTCCTACTTGTTGACGTCGAACTGGATTCGCGAGGCGGTCAGCGACGTTGACGGCCTGGACCCCAAGACGCGGGAGAAGGTCACCTTCTATACCCGGCAATGGGTCAATGCCCTGGCGCCCACCAATTTCGCTGCGACCAATCCCAAGGTCATCCAGCGCACCCTCGACACCAAGGGTGAGAACTTGGTCAAGGGCCTGGACCATTTGTTGACGGATCTGGAGCGCGGCGAGGGCCAGCTGCGTATTTCCATGACCGACGAAACGGCTTTCACCTTGGGGCAAAACATTGCGGTCAGTCCGGGCAAGGTCGTCTACCAGAACGATCTGATGCAGCTGATCCAATACGCGCCGTCGACGGAAAAGGTGTTCAAACGGCCGCTTCTGATCGTGCCGCCCTGGATCAACAAGTTCTATATCCTGGATTTGCAGCCCAAGAATTCGTTCATCAAATGGGCCGTCGACCAGGGCCATACGGTGTTCGTCGTGTCCTGGGTCAATCCCGATGAAAGCCTGGCTGACAAGTCCTTCGAGGACTACATGCTCGAAGGCCCCCTGGCCGCCCTGGACGCAATCCGCGGCGCCACGGGCGAGGACAGCGTCAATGTCATTGGCTATTGCATCGGCGGCACTTTGACGGCGTCGACCCTGGCTTATCTGGCGGCGCAGCCGGAAGGCGCCAAATACACCGCCGACCGTGTCGCCTCCGCCACTTTTTTCACGACCATGACGGATTTTTCGGAACCCGGCGAACTGGGTGTGTTCATCGACGAGGAGCAGTTGGACCTGCTTGAGGAACATATGGCGGAAAAGGGCTACCTCGAAGGCAGCTACATGAGCCAGGTGTTCAACATGATGCGGGACAACGACCTGATCTGGTCTTTTGTCGTCAACAATTACCTGCTGGGCCGCGAGCCGATGGCCTTCGACCTGCTGTACTGGAATTCCGACAACACGCGCATGCCCGCCATGATGCACGGCATGTACCTGCGCAAGATGTATCTGGAAAACCGGCTGGTGAAACCGGGTGGGATCGAACTTGCCGGAACGCCGATCGACCTGACGAAAATCAAGACGCCGGTCTACATGCTGTCGACCTCTGATGACCACATCGCGCCGTGGAAATCGACCTATGCGGCGACCCAGCTTTATGCCGGGCCGGTGCGCTTCGTGCTGTCCGCTTCGGGCCATATCGCGGGTGTGATCAACCCGCCGGCGGCGAACAAGTACTGCCACTGGATCAACACCAAGTCGCCCAAGGATCCGGACGTCTGGTTCAATGCGGCGACCCGACATGAGGGCTCGTGGTGGCCCGATTGGCAAAAGTGGATCGGAAAAAAATCAGGCGGCCAGGTCGCCGCCCGCAGGCCGGGCGACGGTAAGCTGGCGACCATCGAAGATGCGCCCGGGTCTTATGCGGCGGTGCGCCTGGGCTAAGGCGGATCAACCCACGATGCCGATGGAAATCCCGTCATCGGCACGTTTCGATTCCTTCTTCGTGACTGCGATCTGCTGCGCCAGATCATCGGGGGTGATGCCCCCTCGACCCGGTTTCAGGTGCATGACGGCGATGGACACGGATAGCAAGGGGAAGGTCCGCTCGACACCGCTGCGGTCTTTGGCGACGATTCCGCCAGCATCGCGGGCGGCCTTGTCGTAGAAGGTCTCGACCTGATGGCGGAACGACTCGCGCAGGTCCGTCAGACGTTCCCGCGCCTGGTTCAGGCCGATGCCGCGCCAGCCGGCAAAGAAATCGTCGCCGCCGATATGGCCCAGAAAGGCCCCGTCGGCGATGAAGGATTTCTTCAATAACTCCGCGAACAGAAGGATCGCCCGGTCGCCCTGACGGAATCCGTAGGTGTCGTTGAACGGCTTGAAGTTGTCGAAATCGAAATAGGCGATGACCGCTTCGGTTTCGTCGTCGGCGACCAGATCGGTTACGTATTCGACAACCATGTGATTGCCCGGAAGCTTGCTCAAAGGGTTGGCGTCCCGCGCCATGGCCAGATGCTTTTCGTTGACGACCTGAAGCAGCGACGCGGCGGTCAGGAAGCCGACGTAACGCAGGTTCTCGACCACGATGATCCCCTCCTGCGTGCCGGACAGGGAATATTTCTCCAGCACCCGTTCCGCATTGTCATGAATATCGGCCACGGGGCAGGGGCGGATGAATTCGTTGAGATGGCGCTTGTACGACACGTTGGCCAAGAGGTCCTTGCCATAGCGCGAATAGGTGAAGTCCTTCAGGTCTTCCTCGCGGGTGATGCCAAGCGGTTCATCCATGTCGTCGACCACGGGAAAGAAGGTCATGTTCTTGTTTTCGCGAAAATGCTCGAAGGTCGCCATAATGTCGCTGCTGTTGCGGATGGGGGCCGGCATGGACAGTTCCTGGTCGATGAAACGGCGGTCCGTCTCGCCCTTGCGCAGGTCGCGCACGCGTGGATAGGCGTCCCGCAGGTTGGTGCCCATGATCAGTGGCCGTTCGATGAAATAGCCCTGGATCAGGTTGCAGCCCATCTCCTTGCAGGTCAGCAGTTCCTTTTCCGTCTCCACGCCCTCGGCGATCACCGTGATGCCCAGGGTCTGGGCCAGGCTGACGACCTGCGACACGAACAGCTTTTTCATGCGGTCGGTCTCGATCCCGGAAATGAAGAAACGGTCGATCTTGATGTAATCGGGGTTTTGGTCGTACAGCAGCTTCAGCCCCGCGAAGCCGGTCCCAAAATCGTCGATGGCGATGCGGAACTGCCGGCGCCGGTAGATCTGTGCCAGGGTTTCGGTGTTGGAGACGTCACGGTCGATTTGATGGCGTTCGGACACTTCCAGGGTCACGCGCGCGGGTGCCAGGTTTGCTGCCCGGGCGGCCTCGACCGTGTCGACGGCACGATGGTCGTCGGTCAGCAGCACGCGATTGTCGATGTTCAGGAACAGGCGCACGGACGGCCCCAAGTCGAGGGCCGAAAACTGTTTCATGGCGCGTCCGCGCAGCAGGACCTCGACCTCCTGCAGAATGCCCATGCGGAAGGAGAAATCGAAAAAGGCGTGGATCGACGTGAAGTCCAGGTCCTCCTGCCCACGCATCAGAGCCTCGACGCCGTAGAGATACCCCGTGTAGGGATTGATGATCGGCTGAAAGGCGAAGTGGACTTCCTCCCGCGCCCAGGTCAGAAACCGGGCGGTGGGATCTCTGGAGAGGCGGCGGGGTTCGGCAGTGGGGGCGTCGATGGTGGGGTCGGCGGGGTTCATGGCGCTTCCGGTTGGTTGACGGCCCATGATGGTCGGGCGGGATATGGTTGAATGCGTCCCGATTTGTCGATGATTTTCGGCATAGGTCGGGAAATGTCCATGGTAATCACCACCTGAAATCAAAACTTCATACTCCGTTCATGGGGGGGCAGCCCGCATTGCCGTCGATGACCGTGAGGATGGATCCGGAGGGGGAATGCGGCGTCACGACGCAAAAGCATTCACATATTCTGGCATTCGAATATTATAGATTGTATCCGCGTCGCAGGGGATCACCCGCGCTTTGCGTGACGTGGTGAGGCGGTATTTGTATTCATTGGGGGCTCAATGACCAAATTGATCGACTTCAAGAAATTGAGTACGAAGTTCTTTGGGGCGACCGTGCTTCTGTTCGCCATCGCGGGGATCGTGATCGTCGTCATGAGCACGCGCAGCCTTGACCGGCTGAGCGCGATCATTGGCGAGGTCGATACGCTTCTGAGCCGCGAAAGTGCCGCCCTGCAATCTGCCCATGCTGAGCGGTTGAAGGCGGAACAGGCCCGCGACCGAGCGGTGATAACCGCCGAGAACGCGAAAGAATTGGCCGCACGCCAGCAGCAGATCGCCGTCCGCGAAGCGGAACTACAGGGCTATTATCAGGGGGCTTTGCGCATCGTCGCGTCGCAGTTGGAATCCATCCTGTCCCCCATGAGCAAATCCGATCGGGAATTCTTTATTCTCGACGGATCGGTGTTCCTTACAGTGCTTGAGGGCGCCAATTCGATCGGGTTCTATCCGATCAGCGATCTCGACGGCCTGGCCGACCTTGCCGACACGGAAGGGTTCGCGCCCGCGCGGGTCAAGACGTTCGAAAAGGTGATCAGCGACAATCTGGGCGTTGAAACCCCCTTTCTGGCCATCGACCGGGAGGCCGGCCTGATTCGCATCGCAGCCCTCATCGGTCCGACGGCGGAGCGCTTCGGCTTGATCGAAGTCATTCTTCAGGACCGCCTGACCCCCATGAAGACAGAGGCCCGCGAACTGGCTACGTCCTATGCGGCTAAGCTGTCGGAGCAATCGGCGGAACAGGACCGGCAGTTCCAAGCCCGGCTGGCGGAATTGGAAGCGCTGCGCAAGGCCGGTGAGGAAGAGCGTGCCCGGCAGGAGGCCCGGACCGCCGAAGAGGAACGCTCGGCCCGGCGCCTGTTGATCACGGCGGTGGTTCTGTCGTCCCTGTTCGGCGCGGTCGCCATCAGCGTGCTGGTCGTCAGGCTGATCACCCGGCCGCTTGGACGAAACGTCGCGATCATGTCGCGTCTGGCCGGCAATGACACGGATGTAGAGGTATCCGACGCCCACCGTACGGACGAAATCGGCGAAATGGCACAGGCGGTTCAGGTCTTCAAGGACAGTCTGATCGCGGCCGAACAACAGGCGGAGGAGCGGCGGGCCGAACGCGCGGCCCGCGAGGCCCGAGTCCAGAAGATCGAGGCCATGGCTAAGGAATTCGACGCCCAGGTGTCAGGGTCTCTCGACAACGTCAGTACCGCAACACGGGACATGCGGGCAACATCGGAGCAGATGTCTGGGGTCGCCCAGCAGACTGCTGATCAGACTAAATTGGTCACCCAGGCGTCGGAAACGGCGGCGGAAAGTGTGCAGACCGTGGCCACGGCGGCGGACGAGTTGAGCAAATCGATCACCGAGATCGCCGAACAGGCGGCGACATCAAGTCAGGTATCCGAAGCGGCCGCCGGTCAGGCGCGCATGACGGACGAGAGGGTCCGGCGTCTGAACGATGCGGCGCTGAAGATTGGTGAGGTCATTCGCCTGATCACCGACATCGCCGAGCAGACCAACCTTTTGGCCCTCAACGCGACCATCGAGGCGGCGCGTGCCGGAGAGGCTGGCAAGGGCTTCGCCGTGGTGGCGTCCGAGGTCAAGAACCTGGCCAATCAGACAGCCAAGGCGACCGAGGAAATCGCAGCCCAAGTCGCCAACATTCAAACGGAAACCGGCGACACGGTCCGCGCGATTGCGAAAATTTCAGAAAGTGTCGACCGAATGTGCGAAATCGCCGCCGGTATTTCCGCTGCGGTCGAGCAGCAGTCGGCGGCAACCCAGGAAATCGCCCGCAACACGGACGAGGCGACCACCGGTACCCGCCGCGCCAGCGACAGTACGGCCCAGGTCGCCAAGGCGGCGGCCGAAACGGAACAATCAGCCGCCGAAGTGTTGAAATCCGTCGATACCCTCGACCGGGAAGGGGACCGCCTGCGCCGTTATGTTACCGACTTCCTGGATCAGGTGCGCGCTGCCTGATCCTGCCAACGCCAAAAATAGGCTGAAATGCGACCGGACTATTTACCGATGTGATTGAATACGGGCATAGTTCCGGCATGTCTAATGCTCCCGCCCTGAACATCCGCGATGCCGCCGCGGAGGATGCCCGCCGGTTCCAGGCCAACCTGGAGCTGCTGGCCGAGATGTCGCAGGATTTCGCTGCCTCGCGTGATCTGGATGCGGCCTTGCTCAAGGCTGTCGGGCATATCACGGATTCGGTCAATGCGGAGGGCGGGGCTCTGTTCCTGCTCGACGAGAAGGGAGAAAACCTGCGCTGCCATGCCTGCGTCGGGGCGACGGAAATCACAGGCCTGGTAATCGCCGCCGACAAGGGCATCGTCGGGCGTTCCGTGCAGAACAACCTGGGCGAGATCGTCCGCGACGTGTCGAAGGACCCGAATTTCTTCGGCGGCGTCGACGAAAAGACCGGCTATACGACCAAATCCATCCTCTGCGCGCCGCTGACGGTAAAGGGCGAACGGATCGGCGCCATTGAGCTGATCAACAAGCGCGGCGGCGATGGGCTGTTCAGCCCCGACGACCTGCATTTTCTCGAAGCCTTGGCCGCATCGGCGGCGTTGGCCATTCTCAATGCCCGCCAGGCGGACGCGCTGCTGGAACAGGAGCGCATCAAGCGCGAACTGGAACTGGCCCGCGAAATTCAAAGCTCTCTGCTGCCCCGGCAGCCCGGCGATGACGCGCCCATCGGTGGCGTCAATCAGCCCGCGCGCGAGGTTTCCGGTGACTTTTTCGACCACTTCCCGCTTGAAGACGGGCGCATCTGTTTTTGCCTGGGCGACGTCTCGGGCAAGGGTGTGAACGCGGCCCTGCTGATGGCCAAGACCGCCAGCCTCTATCGCTGTCTGGGCAAGGCCATCTTGTCGCCGGGCCGTCTGCTGGCCCTGGTCAACCGCGAGATTTGTGAAACCGCGGCGCGCGGCATGTTCGTGACCATGGTCGGCGGCATCTATGATCCGCGCACGGGTGTGGTGACGTTGTCCAACGCCGGGCACGAGCCGGCACTGCTGCTGACGCCGGAAGGCGATTTTCAGGCTTTCGAGGCCGAGGGCCCACCGCTCGGCATTCTCGCCGATCCGCCGACCAAGGACGGTTATCCGGAAACGGCGGTCGACCTGAAGGGCGGCAGCCTGTGGGTGTTCACCGACGGGGTGACGGAAGGCTATGTTGATGACGCCGGTACGGAACTGGGCGTCGACGGCGTGAAAAGGATTCTTTTGGAAACTCGGGGCCAGACGCTGCGGGCACGGCTGGATGCCGTGGTCGGGGTTATCCAGCCGGGCGACGGCGGCATGCGCGACGACGTCACCCTGTTGGGTGTCAGCGATACGGCGGCCGAGCGGCCGGCGGCCCTGGCCGCCGCCGAGCGGGTGGCCGGCGGGTCGGAATCGATCATGTCCATGCGCCTGCCGGCGCGGGCGGATCGGCTGCGGGTCATCCGCCAGGCCGTGCGCGCGGCCTTGGATTTCCTGACCTGTGAGGATGAAATGACCGAACAGGTCATCCTGGCCGTGGACGAAGCCTGCCAGAACGTGGTGCGCCATGCCTATGGCGGACGCGCCGACGGCGAGATCGCGATCGAACTCCGCCGAGAAGGTGATGATTTCGTGGTCGAACTGCAGGATTTCGCGGCCCCCGTCGATACGGACCAGGTCAAGGGGCGCGATCTCGATGATATCAAGCCAGGCGGGCTCGGCGTTCATTTGATCCGTGAGATCATGGACGACGTTCAGTTCGTGACGCCTCCCGCCGGGGTGGGTAATCTGTTACAACTGCGAAAGCGGCTTCAAACAAAAGCCGGCGCATCTTGAGGGGACTGGACATGAAGCACGAAGTCAAAGACGTGGGCGAATCCGTCGTGATCGCCTTCGAAGGTGACGTCGATCTGCAAACGTCGCCGAAGGCGCGCGAAGCCCTGCTGGCCACCGTCGGCCAAGGCAAGCCCGTGGTCGTCGATCTTGCCAAGGTCGGCTATATCGATTCGTCGGGCGTGGCCTCGCTGGTGGAAGCCTTGCAGACCGCTAAGAAGGGCGGCCAGACCTTGGCCCTGGCGGCGGTCAGCGAAGGGGCGCTTCGGGTGCTCAAGCTGGCGCGCCTCGACGCCGTATTCGCCATCCATGAGAACGTCGACGACGCCGTATAGAGCCTGCCCTAGCCCAGCCGACCGGAGAACCCGCGCGTGACGCCAACCGATGCCCGAAACCCGATCGTTGTAACGACCGAAAAGGTCGGCCGCGCCGCCGTCGCCGGGATCGAGGAAATCGGCCTGGGCGCCATGATGGTGGTGGAAAGCTTCTATTGGTTGATCTTCGGGCGGCGCGAAAAACAGGCCGTGCGCCTGGGCGCCATCGCGGAGCAATGCATGGCCATCGGCATCCAGGCAGTGCCGATCATCGCCCTTCTTGCCGCGACCATCGGCATGATGCTGGCGATTCAAGGTATCCATACGCTGCGTATTTTCGGGGCGGAAAGCCGGGTCACCGTCGGCATTTCTTTTTCCGTGGTGCGTGAATTCGCGCCGCTGATCACCGGCATCGTCATCGCCGGGCGGTCGGGATCGGCGCTGGCCGCGCGCATCGGCACCATGAAGATCAATCAGGAAGTCGATGCCCTTTATGTCATGGGCATCAATCCGGTGCGCTTCCTGGTCGTGCCGGCCATGGTGGCCATGGTGATCATGGTTCCGGCGCTGACGCTGTTTTCCGATTTCGTCGGCCTGTTCTTCGCCGGGGTCTACGTCAATCTGGACCTTGGTATCTCGCTTGCCGCCTATATGGATCAGACCATCGACCTGCTCAGCGTCGATGACCTGATGCACGGGCTCGGCAAAAGCGTCATCTTCTCGGTGCTTATCGCCGTGATCGGCGTGGTCAACGGGGCTTCGGTCCAGGGCGGGGCCGAAGGCGTGGGCAAGGCGACGACGCGCGCCGTGGTGCAATCCATTTCGGCGATTATCGTGACGGACATGCTGTTCGCTTTCGTGGTTACGCGATAAGGACGGGGCCATGACCGACAGCACCGCATCGACGCCCCGCAACGTGATCGAGGTTCGCGATCTGGTCACCCATTACGGCGACCGCATGATCCTCAAGGGCATTTCGATGGACGTCCATGCCGATGAGGTGATGGTTATCATGGGCGGGTCCGGGTCCGGGAAAAGCACACTTTTGCGCCATCTGATGGCGTTGGAACACCATACCTCCGGAACCATGCGCATCCTGGGCGAAGACATCGACAAGCTGTCGGGGGTCGAATTGGTCGAACTGCGCCAGAAGCTTGGCGTGGCGTTTCAGGGCGGGGCCCTGTTCTCGTCCATGACCGTGGGCGAAAACGTCATGTTGCCGCTGTTCGAACATACGGGCCTTGACCGAAAGACCATGGAAATCATGGCCCGCATGAAATTGGAAGTGGTCAGCCTGGGCGGGTTCGAAAACCTGATGCCGTCGGAACTGTCCGGCGGCATGATCAAGCGCGCGGCCTTTGCCCGCGCCATCGTCATGGACCCCAAAATCCTGTTCTGCGACGAACCGTCGGCGGGGCTGGATCCGGTCGTCGCCTCGGCGCTGGACGATCTGATCCTGCTGCTGCGCGACGCCCTGGGTATGACCGTGGTCGTGGTTACCCATGAACTGGAAAGCGCGTTCAAGATCGCTGATCGCATCACCATTCTGGATCGCGGCGAAATTCTGTTCATCGGCACGCCGGACGAGCTGCGTGCCGACCCGTCGCAACGCATCCAGAACCTGTTGAACCGGGTGGCCGAGGACGACACCATGGACGCGGATGCCTACCTGAATCGACTGACGGGCGAACAGCCCGCCTACCGACCCCTTTGAAAACCGACACGGTGAGAGCGAAGACGTGAGAAGCAACAAGATAAACTATCTGCTGGTCGGCACCTTCGTTCTGGCCATGATCGCCGGGTTGATCGTCGCATTGTCCGTGCTGACGGGCCGCACGGGGGCGACGGACGCCTACCACGCTTATTATTCGAACGTCACCGGCGTGAAATTCGGAACCCAGGTCGTTTACGAAGGCTACCCCATCGGTCAGGTCGAGACGGTGACACCGGAGCCGTCCAAGGGCGGCATGCGATTCCGTGTCGATTTCGAGATCAACGAAGGCTGGAAAATCCCCAAGGACAGCAAGGTGGCGATTGCGGCACCTGGCCTGCTCGCGGCGGTGACGCTGAGCATTTCCGCCGGTGCCAGCCCCGATGCCTTGGCGCCGGGATCGGAAGTCGCGGCGGTTGAAGGCGGCGATCTGTTCGCCGTCGTGTCGGGTGTCGCGGAAAAGCTGGGCGGGCTCAGCGACAACAGCATCGAGCCCCTTCTGGCCAGCGTTCAACGGGCGGTGAACAACGCCAACAAGCTTCTGGACAATCACGGCGAGGCCCTGGCCGGCGACCTCAAGGAAATGATCAACGAGGCATCGCAGTTGGTCGCCGACGTCAGCCGCCGCGTTCCCGTGGTCATCGACAACATGGAACTGATCGCGTCGGACGTGAAGTCGTTCAGCGGCGAGCTGAAGGCCGCCGCCACCCCGGCGAACCGCAAGCTGATCGAGGAGACGATCGCCAATCTGAACGGTGCGACCAAGGACGCCCGTGCCGCCATGGCCAACGGCGACAAGCTGATGACGACCCTGACCGACATGGTCGGCAAGAACGACGGTGACCTGCGGCGTACCATCAAGGACGCCCGCTATGTGGTCGAAAGCGTCGCCCGTCGCATTGACGCCATCAACGAAAACCTGGAAGGCATGTCGCGCAATATGTTGGAATTCTCACGCCAGATCAGACAAAGCCCCGGTCTGCTGCTGAACAGCAAGCCGGTCACCGATGAGGCACAGGCGAAATGAGGATGGCCATGATCCGACGATTATCCGCGCTGGCATTGGTTGCCGTCCTGACGGCTTGCGGCGGCAACGCCACGGTGCCGGAAAACCATTTCTACCGGCTTGAGGTCACGCCGCCGGAAGCACCGGGCAAGCGATTGATGGCGGGCGTGCTTGAGGTTGACCGTCTGCTTGCCGCCGGCGAATTGACGCAGCGTTCCATCGTCTATCGCCGCGCCGACAACCCGCATCAGCTTCAGGCCTATCACTATCATTTCTGGAACGAAGCGCCGGGGGTTTTGCTGCAGGCCGAACTGGTCAGCTACCTGCGCGCCGCCGGCATCGCCGGCACGGTAGTGACGCCGGAAATGCGGGCTCGGCCCGACTTCGCGGTCACCGGCCGGGTGGAGAAGCTGGAGAGGGTGATCGACGGATCGAACGCCGGCGTCATCGAGATGAACCTTGTGTTGCGCCGGGTCAACGACGGCACGGTGCTGGTCGCCAAGACCTATACCCGTGAATTCACACCCAAGGACGATGGCTTGACGGCCCTGGTCAAGGGATTCAGCGCGGCCGCCCGCGAGATCTTCAAGGCCTTCGTTAACGACATTGCCGCGCAAATCTGACGCCCATCGGACCCGCCGGGGACGCGCCGGCGGGCGTTCCGGCAGCCGCCGCGGCCATGCCCGCGCGGTTCAGTTCAAGGAACCGGCCCGTGTGACCATCACCGCCCTGGCGGCACAGGGCGACGGCGTGGCGGACACCGCCGACGGACGCCGCCTGTTCATTCCTTTCACCGTTCCGGGTGACGAGATCGACGTTGAGATCGGTCCGCCTCGGGGCGATGGATTCGAGGCCCGCGTGCGGTCCTTCGTCACCAAGGCGCCCCGGGGGGAGGCATTCTGCCGCCATTTCGAAATCTGCGGCGGCTGCGCGGTGCAACACCTGACGGATGCGCATTACATTGAATGGAAAAGCGGCATCCTGATTCAGGCCTTGTCCCGGCGGGGCCTGATGCTCGATGTCCTGGACCTTGCATCCGTGCCCAGGGATGCCCGCCGCCGTGTCACGTTCCAGGCGGAACGCACGGACAAGGGCGTGGTTATCGGTTTCGCCGAACGGCGGGGGCACCGGATCGTCGATATCGACGCCTGTCCTCTGCTATTGCCGGACATCAACGCGCTGCTGCCCCTGCTGCGCGATCTGGTGGTGGCGATGCTGCAAACGGGGGAACGGGCGCGTCTGGCCGTCGCCCGTACGGAAGGCCCCGAGGGTGGGGCGCTTGATCTGGTGGTCGAACGCGATCGCGAACCCGATCTGGCGGCGCGCGAGGCCCTGGCCGATTTCGCGCGCCGGTCGAACGCGGCACGTATTTCCTGGCGCGACGGGGCGGGGATCGTCGAGCCGATCGCGCATATCACGCCAGTCGCCGCCGAATTCGGTCCCGCCGTGGTGGAACTGCCGCCGGGCGGCTTCATGCAGCCGACGACGGCCGGCGAGGAAATCCTGCGCAATGCGATTCTGGCTGGCGCCGAAGGGGCCACGCGCATCGCCGAGCTTTATGCCGGCGCCGGCACGTTCACCTTCGGTCTGGCCAAGATGTGCCGGGTTCATGCGGTCGATGGTGATGCCGCGCTGATGCGTGCGCTCAGCACCGGCGCGGGCCGGTCCGGCCTGGGC
The DNA here is from genome assembly GCA_024397995.1 of bacterium SCSIO 12827. Lineage (NCBI taxonomy): Bacteria > bacterium SCSIO 12827. The sequence continues at coordinate 987,553 of CP073746.1, forward strand.
GGGCGGGTGACCACGGAAACGCGGGACCTGGCGGCGCGGCCGCTGCTACCCGGTGAATTGAAGGATATCGATACGGTGATCCTGGACCCGCCCCGGGCGGGGGCGTTGCGCCAAGTCGAACAGATCGTCCTGGCGCCGGGCGTGCGCCGCGTGATCATGGTGTCCTGCAACCCACAGACCTTCGCGCGGGATGTCCGGGTGCTGGTTGACGGCGGGTTCGATCCGGGGCCGGTTCTGCCCGTGGATCAATTCCCCTATTCTCACCACCTGGAATGCGTGGCGGTGCTGACGCGCGGCGGCTGACGCCCCCGGTTCCTACATGCCGACGGCGCGCATGTAGATGGTCAGGACTTCTTCCATTTCGTTGCGGTCGCTTTCATCCATTTTACGCAGGCGGATGAGCTGACGCATCACCTTGACGTCGAACCCGGCGGACTTGGCTTCGGAATAGACTTCCTTGATGTCTTCCGCGAGGGCTTTCTTTTCCTCTTCCAGACGTTCGATCCGGTCGATAAGGGCTTTCAGGCGCTCGCTGGCGGCGCCGCCGATTTCGCTTTCGCTCATGCTTGGGTGTCCTTGGGCTGTCCTTGGGATTTGGGGATCATGGAATGTGCGCGCACCATAAGTACCCGGCTCTGTCCGGGCAAGCGGTTGAAAAGCGGGGATAACGGGGTGATGCTTTTTTAACACCAGATATGTTCAGATTTTCCTTTATGCATGTATGATTAAGGGAACATCCTAGTAAGGGGTCAAAAAAAGTGGCGGTTTATAAATTCGACCGCGTATCCGTAATGGTGTGTGAGGATAATGCTTTTGTCCGGCGCACCCTGGAGGATGTGCTGCGGCAATTCGGATTCGAGCGCATCACGCTCCTTAAAAACGGTCAGGAAGCCATCGAAAGCCTGAAGTTGCTGAAGCAGGCGAAGAATCCTGGCCCGGACCTGATCATCGCCGATCTGGTGATGGCGCCGATCAATGGGTTGCTGTTGTGCCGCTGGTGCCGGTCGGCCAAGGAAACGCCGAACCGCATGGTGCCCTTCATCATGCTGTCGGGGGCGGCCGACCAGGATTATGTGGGGTCGGCCCGCGATCTGGGGGCAACGGAATTCCTCGCCAAGCCGTTTTCCGGCGAAACCATCTACAAGAAACTGCTGGAGGTCATCGACTTCCCGCGCCAATTCGTGATGACCCAGAACTATTTCGGGCCAGACCGCCGGCGCAAGAAGGACCCGCCGCCGGACGATAATGAACGGCGTGAAAAGACGGAAGAGGATTGCACGGTCGTCTATTCGGCGGAAAAAATGACCAAACCGAAGTCCGACAGCGACGTCTTCCTGTTCAAGCCGACCAATTACCTGCGGGAGAAATGCGCCGGCGGTAAGATCAACCCGATGGAGCGCGGTGAGATGCCGACGGCGCTCATCGAAGAGGCGGAAAAGAAGCTGGAGCGCGCGACCCTCGACTTTACCAAATGGGCGCAGGATTACCTGGGCCGCCTGTCGGACCTGTGTACTCAGGCATTGCTGGAACCGGGCCGACGCACCCAGCAGTTCGTGGAAATCAACCAGGTCGCGCTGGAACTGCGCGGACAGGGCGGAACCTTCGGTTATCCGCTGATTTCGGTGTTCGGCAAAATGCTGTTTGATTCGACCCGTGACGGTTGCCGGGAGGACGACGCCCAGGTGGAAATCGTCAAGGCCCATGTCGACGCCATGCGGGCGGTGCTGCGTGAAAAGATCGCGGGCGATGGCGGTGAGATCGGCAAGCAGTTGATCGCGGCGCTGCGCGAAGGCATCGAAAAGCAGGAAAAGGCCCGCAAGGCGGCCATCGAGGAAATGAAGCAGCAGGCCGGCGGCTGACGCCCGGCTTGCCGCGCATTACTGTGGATTGTCGGCCCGAGGGCTTGTTTCCGTCAAATGGCGGATGGCGTCCTGTACCGCTGTTTCCGTAATCCGGGACAGGGCGTCCTCCGCGCCGACCCATTCGCGCTTGCGGAAGTGCTTCTCGTCCCAGTTATCAAGCTGCTCGGTGACGAAGAAGGGAAAGATCTCCACCCGATAGATCCGCCCGAACTTGGAATAGAAATATTCCCCCAGGGGCTGGTCGCCCGTTTTCCCCAAAAGTCCCGCTTCCTCAAGCGCTTCCTTGGCCGCCGAGGCGGCAGCGGTCATGTTCGGCTCAACCGTGCCCTTGGGTACGATCCAGCGTCCCGTGTTGCGCGATGTGATGAGAGCGAATTCGATCCTGGTTCCAATCGTCCGATAGGGGACGACGCAGGATTGTTCGACGGGGCGGGGCGTCAGCATGGGTCAGGCTTCCGGCACTTGGGTGGTCTCGAGGATCAGACGGTCGACCACGGCGGCCAGGGCCGCGTCAGGGGTTGCGCCGGCGGCGAGGGCTTCGGCATGGACGGCAAGCTGGCGATGGGCGCCGGTGCCGCGCTCACGGATGGTTTTCAGATGGGTAATCTGGGCGGTGCAGCCCAGGGCCTCCGCATCCTCGGCGATCAGACCCGTGATCTCGTCAAGCAGCAGGCCGAAGGGCACGACGGCGCCCTTGCCGAAATCGACCAGGCCTTCGTCCAGCCCGTAACGCTGGGCGCGCCAGCGGTTTTCCTCCAGCAGCATGGGCGAATAGATGCGCCAGCGCTGATTCTGCAATTTCAGGCGGTACAGCATGCGCAGGATGCAGGTGAACAGGGCCGCGATGGCCAAGGCGTCCTCCATCAGGGGGCAGACGTCGGCGATGCGCATTTCCAGGGTCGGGAATCGGCCGCTCGGCCGCACATCCCACCACAGCTTGGTCGCATCCTCGATCAGGCCGGCATCGATCAAAACCTGGACGTGACGCTGATATTCGCTGAACGACTGGAACTGATTGGGCAGGCCCGTGCGCGGCAATTCATCAAAGATGCTGAGCCGGTAGGATTTCAGCCCCGTATCCTGCCCCCGCCAGAACGGCGACGAGGTCGACAACGCCAGCAGATGCGGCAGGAAGTAACTGATCTGGTTCAAGAGATCGATGCGCAGTTCATCGTCATCGCCCAGCCCGACATGGACATGCATGCCGCAGATCATCAGCCGGTGCGCCGGGGCCTGGATATCGCGGGCGATCTCGTTGTAGCGCGCGCGGTCCGTGTGGTGCTGGGATTCCCATAGGGAGAACGGGTGGGTCGAGGCCGCGATCGGCGCCAGGCCGTAGCCGTCCGCGACGTCGGCGACGGTCGCGCGCAGTTCCGTCAATTCCGCCCGCGCCTGGGTGATATCGGTGCAGACGCTGGTGTTGACCTCAATTTGGGACGACAGGAATTCGTGGGCGACGCGGCCCTTCAGGCGTTTCTCGCATTCCTCGAACAGGCTTTCGGGGGCTTTGTCCGTGACCGCCCGCGTTTCTTTGTCGACGAGAAGGTATTCCTCCTCGATTCCCAGGGTGAAGGGTGGGGCGGCAGTCGCCACCTTAGAAGTACTCCACCTTGAACAGGTCGTCCTCGCGCAGGATGTCGGTCAAGACGTCCGTGAGAATGCCGGCCCAGCGCTGGACCCCGGCGTCGTCCGCGACCTGATCCTGATTGATTTCAAGGACGCAGTTGGCAAGGCCGCAGGCCCCGGCATGGGCATCGATGGTATAGGCCACGTCCTTGCCCGAATAGGGCAGGTTGTCGCCGACATCCAGGCCATGGTCGTGCAGGGCCTTGATCAGCGGCCGGGCGAGGCGTTGGTCGTGGTTCCACAGCACGCCCACGTCCCAGGGCCGGGGGCTGCCGCCGAAGCGGGGCGAAAAACTGTGCACGGCAAACAGCACCGGTGGCCGGTGATGCAGCCAGACATCGGTCATCGTGCGCCGCAGCAGTTGGTGATAGGGCTCGAACAAGGCTTCCAGGCGGGCCGTTATCTGGGCCGGGGTCAGTGCTTGGTTGGCGGGAATCAGGGTTTCGTCCGAAACCTCGGGCATGCTGGTGGGATGGCCCGGCGGGCGGTTGAGGTCGACGACCAGGCGCGAATAGCCCGCCAACACGGCGGTCGCGTCCAGGGATTCGGCCAGCAGGCGGGTCACGCCTTCGGCGCCGATGTCATAGGCGATGTGGCGGTCAAAATGTTCCGGGTTGAGGCCCAGGTCACCCAGCGCGCGGGGCACACGCCGGCTGGCATGGTCGCAGGACAGAACAAGGGCGCTGCTTGCCCCGGCATTGATCCGTTCCGCGGCGGGGGCTTCGTCGGCGGCCAGCAGTGGTTGGCCCGCTTCGATGGGGTCGGGTGCATCCATGCCCCCAATATAGCGTTCTGCCCCGGTTGGGGGAGTCTCTTGTACGGCCCGCGCGGCATCCCTGGACAGACCGCGCCGTCACGGCAATAGTGCCGGCACCTCACCCGCGACCGCGAAGGAACATCCTGCGTGACCGATTCCCGGCAAACCATGAAAGTCCCTGCTGGTTGGATCCTGGCCGCGCTGGTCATCGGTGCCCTGTTCGCAGGATCGTCGACCCTGTTCGTGCGCCTGAACGAACTTGGCCCCATAACCTCGGCGTTCTACCGGGTGTTTCTGGCTTTGCCGGTGTTGTGGTTCGCCATGGGCTGGGAAACGCGAACCGACGCCGCAGCGCCACGCGTCCTGGCGCGGCGCGATTACGGGATGCTCGCCCTGGCCGGACTGTTCTTCGCGGGCGATCTGTTTTTCTGGCACTTGGCGATCATGAACACGGCGGTCGCCAACGCGACCCTGCTGGCGACCCTGTCACCGGTCTATGTCACGGCGATCCTGTTCGTGCTGTTTCGTGAACGGGTGCGGCCCCTGTTCCTGGCCGGCACGGCCCTGGCGGTGGCGGGGGCGGCGTTGTTGATGGGTGACAGTTTCGCGTTCCGGCCCGACCGCCTGTTGGGCGATGTCTATGGCCTGATCACGGGTCTGTTCCTGGCGGGCTACATGGTGACGGTGGGGCGGCTGCGGCGCACGGCCGGGATCGGCACAGGTACCTTGATGTTCTGGTCGACTCTGGCCACGGCGGCGGCGTTGCTGCCTCTTGCCCTGCTGTTGGAAGACCGCATGCTGGCGGCCACGGTCTTCGGTTGGGTGATGCTGGTGGCTCTGGCGTTGATCAGCCATGTTGCAGGCCAAGGTCTGGTCGCCATGGCCATGGCTCATCTGCCGACGGCCTTCGCCTCGGTCGGCCTGATCATGGAGGTCATCGCCGCCGCCGTGCTTGGCTGGGTGTTTCTGAATGAACCGCTCGCCCCCCTGCAATGGCTGGGGGCGGCGGTGGTGGTTGCCGGGGTCGTCGTCGCCCGGGGCGGCAGCCGCAATTGACGGTGCCCTTGACGGTCCCCGGGGGCGATGTGCGAGAAAGGGGGCGCAGGAGACAAAACCGTGACCGAAGCCCCCGTCGATAAAGCCCTATTGGAACAGTTGATCTGTTCCCCCTGTATCAGCGTCTGCGTGGTGGATGAACCCACGGGATTCTGCCAGGGCTGCTGGCGCACCGTGGACGAAATCGCCCAATGGCCCCGCCTGATGCGCCATCAGCGCCTGGAAATTCTCGCGCGATTGGCCGAGCGCCGCGGCGCCACGTCCCTGACCGACCGCGGCCGGGGGCCGATGCTGGCGGCGGACTGAACCGCCGGTCCGGCGTATCGGCCGTGTTCCGGTTTCACGCAAATCTCCGTCGCGAACCGGCTGGTTCGCTCGGGATTTGCGGCTACCAGCTTCCCGTATTCTCCATGGACGCCCAGGGTTCGGCCGGGGCCAGGGCTTCGCCTTCCTGCAGCAGCTCGATGGAGATGCCGTCCGGTGAGCGGACGAAGGCCATGCGCCCGTCGCGCGGCGGACGGTTGATGGTCACGCCGCCGTCCTGCAGGCGCTGGCAGGTCGCGTAGATGTCTTTCACGTTGAAGGCAAGGTGGCCGAAATTGCGTCCGCCCGAATATTCCTCGGGGTCGTAGTTGTAGGTCAGCTCGATCTGGGAATCGGGGTTTTCTTCGGCCGCGACGAAGATCAGCATATAGCCGTGTTCGGGCCGGTCCGAGCGGCGCACTTCCTTGAGGCCCAGAAGGTCGCAGTAAAAGCGCAAGCTGGCGTCCACGTCGGATATCCGCACCATCGTATGCAGGTATCTCATTTGCCTGTTTCTCCCTGAATGTCCTGGCGGTGTAGAGTTGGTCTAACAGATTCCAACACGCAAATCCAAGAGCCCCAGCCGTGACCCCGACGGATTCCGATCCCCCCCATCCGCTGCACCGTCTTCTGCCCTGGTTTATCTGGGGTCTGGGCACCTTCCTGTTCAGCTTTGTGCATTTTCAGCGGGTCGCGCCCGGCGTCATGGTCGATACCCTGATGCGGGAATTCGCCGTGGGCGGCGCCCTGCTGGGCAACCTGTCGGCGATCTATTTCTATTCCTATGCCGTCTTTCAGGTGCCCGCGGGGCTGATCGTCGACGCCTACGGCTCGCGCCGGATCATGGTGTTGTCGGCGTTGCTGATCGCCGCCGGATGTTTCGTGTTCTCCCAGGCCGAGACCGTGCCGGGTGCCTTCGCCGGAAGGCTGCTGATCGGCATCGGCGGCGGCGCGACCTTCGTCGTCGCGCTCAATCTCGCGGCCGTATGGTTTCCGCCAAGCCGGTTTGCCCTGCTTAGCGGCCTGACCGTGGGCGCGGGGGTCGCCGGCGCCGTCGTCGGTCAGGTGCCGCTGGCCTGGGCGGTCGAGGCCGCCGGATGGCGGCCCGCCATGCTGGTGACCGGGGCGGTGGCGCTGGCGGCGGGGATCGGCGCCATTCTGGCCTTGCGCCTGCCCCGGCCAAGGGCGCCGGGGCTGCGTCCGCTCAGCCCCGGCCGGGGCGGCCTGCTTGTCGGGTTTCGCGCCGTATTGGCGCAGCGCGATCTTTGGATCCTGACGGGCGCCGGGTCGGGCAACATGTCGGTGATGCTGGCGTTCGGCGGCCTGTGGGCCGTGCCCTGGCTGGTTCAGGTCCACGGCATGACCCGCGGACAGGCGGCGGTGGCGGTGTCCCTCAACGCCGTCGGCTGGGTTGTCGGCTCGCCGCTGCTCGGCTGGATCGGGCAACGCCTGGGCGGGCGGAAAGTGCCCTTCGTCTGCGCCAATCTGGTGTCACTCGCCTGTTTCGCCGTCCTCATCCTGGTGCCCGGCCATGGTTCGGCGGTGCTGCATGGACTGCTGTTTCTTCAGGGTCTTGCCACGGGGGCCGTGGTGCTGGTGTTCACCACCACCCACGAACGGTTCGCGGGCCAGGAAAGCGTGACCCTCGGCATCGTCAACACAGGGATCATGTTCGCCATCGCCGTGTTCCAGCCCCTGGTCGGCTGGGCCCTGGATCTGAATTGGCACGGCAACATGGTGGACGGGGCCCGGGTCTATGACGCCGCCGCCTATCAAAGCGGGCTCAGCCTGTTGTTGATCGGGGGCGTCGTCGCCGTGCTGTCGGGATTGATGCTGCCGGAGACGGCGAAGGCATCCGGCGGGGCGGATTAGGCGCCTATTCGGCGGGAACGATCTTGGGCGCCCGGCCGCCGACGATGCGGGTCTTCACATGATGGCCGACGGCGCCGCCGGTGACGATCGACGCCAGGGCGATCAGGCTGCCGAGGGACAGGGTGCTCATGCCCGACAGGCCGGCGCCGATGGTGCAGCCCAGGGCCAGCACGCCGCCGAAACCCATCATGGCGGCGCCCAGCACGTAGCGGCCCATATGGCCCGGAGAATCGAAACCCTCTGCCTTGAGCGACCGGGTCGCCGCGGCCCAGGCGAAGGCCCCGGCCAGGGTCCCCGCGATGGCGGTAATGCCGAAGTCGGCGGCCGTGCCCGTATAGGTCATGAGGAATTGCAGCGCGTCGCCCATGGGGGCGGTGAAGGTCAGGCTGACCGGGCGGGTCGGATTGAAGTCGTCGAAGCCGAGCACGCCCGAGACGTACCAGGATGCCGGAATCAGCAGGCCGACGACGAGACCGGCGGCGATCCCGCCAAAGGCGCCCGGCTGATGGCGCAGGCGGAAGGCGGCGAACAGACCGGCGGCCATCAGGCCGGCGGCGATCACCAGGGCGGTCGCCCCCGCACCCTCCGCGCCCGAGATCAGCACCGGCAGGGCCTGCGGCGTGTCGCCCAGGCTGATCGTGCCCGCACCCTCGATCCAGGTGCGGGGCAGGGCCAGGATGCCGCGCAGGGTGGCATAGGCGGTCAGGCCCAGGACCGTGATGACGACCCAGGCCCGCAGGTTGCCGCCCGCCGCCAGAACCAGATGGCGGCCGCCGCAGCCCCGTGTGATGACCATGCCGAACCCGAACAAAAGGCCGCCGACGATCAGCGCCAGCCACGTCACCGAAGTGCCGAGATAGATGCTGTCCTTCAGGTCGATCACGCCGAAATGCGCCAGCACCTGCGTGCCCAGAATGGCCAGCGGCAGGGCGATGGCCCAGGCGGCGGCCTGACGGGCCGGGCGCCGGTCGATGACCTCGATCACGGCCGAGCGCAGGCAGAACCCGGAGGCGCGCGCCACGGTGCCGTAGATGAAGCCGACCGCAAGCGCGCCGGCGAGAAGAAGAAACCTGGGTTCGAGCGAGTCCATATCGTGCCGTTCCTGAGTGTTCCCGGCGAATATCGGTCCTTGGGCCGCGTCCGGTCCCTGTATTTAAACAGCGTTTAGGGGGGAATCAATAATTATATTCACAAAAATATATGTGATTTAATTATATTTCACACAATTTGTGTACAATTGCTGGATCGTGCCGATCCCGGGAATCCGGGGTTTTCCCCTGGGCACATCATGGTACAACCGCGGGTCGCCGGATTTCAGGTTCGGCAGGCCGATCCAGGGGACGTCCATGACCGCCTTCGCCTTTACCGCCGCCGTGTTTCTGACCGCCGCCGGGGCCCTGGTCCTGGAAATCGTGGCCGCGCGCCTGATCGCCCCCTATGTGGGCATGTCGCTATACACCTGGACCGCGATCATCGCCATCGTTCTGGCCGGGCTTTCGATCGGGCATTGGCTGGGCGGGCGTCTGGCCGGGCCGGACGTCGGGCGGGCCGAGGGCGTGCGCCGCACGGCCCTGGCCCTGGCCGCCGCCGCCGTCACCACCCTGGCGTCGCTGCCGCTGCTGCGTCTCGTCTCGGGGCCGTTGTTGTCGGGCGGGTTGGGCGCCGTCACGGCGGTGGTCGTGCTGACGGCGGTTCTGTTCCTGCTGCCGTCCCTGTTCGTCGGCATCGTCTCGCCCCTGGCGACCAAGCTGGCCATCGATGCGGAACCGGACCAGGCGGGGCGGGTGCTGGGCCGCATGTTCGCGGCCGGCGCCGGCGGCAGCATCTTCGGCACCCTGGCCGCCGGATATCTGTTCATTTCCTGGGTCGGGGCGACGGGGACGGTGATCGCCGTCGCCGTGCTGTATGCCACCCTGGCCGCGGCCTTCGGCCTGTGGTCGCGGCGCTGGGCGGCGGTTCTGGCGCTGCTTGTGCTGCCGGGGGGCGGGCTCGCGGCCTGGGGCAACGCGCTCGCGGCCTACCGCTCGCCCTGTCAGGTGGAAAGCGACTATTTCTGCATCCGCTTCGACGACTTCTCCGCGATGAGCGGGCGGCCCAGCCGCCTGATGGTGCTCGACCATCTGGTCCATTCCATCAACGACCGCGACGACCCGACGTTGCTGTACAGCCCCTATGTTCATTTCGTGGACGAGATCGCGGATCTGCGCCTGGCCGGGCACCGCGCGACGCGGGCCTATTTCATCGGCGGCGGCGGCTATACCCTGCCGCGCGCCTGGACTCGCCTGCACCCGGACATGAAGATGACGGTGGCCGAATTGGACCCGGCGGTGACACAGGCGGCGGCGGAGCAAATGTGGCTCAACCCGACCGATCCCAACCTGCACATTCTGCATCAGGACGCGCGCCAAGCGCTCAACCGGCTGGACCCGGCGGAACGCTTTGACGTGGTGTTCGGCGATGCCTTTCACGATATCGCCGTGCCGGCCCATCTGGTGACCCGGGAATTCCATGGTGAATTGGCGGCACGCCTGAGCGAAGGCGGGTTCTATGCGGTCAACGTGGTCGATTTGGGCAGCGATCCGCGATTTCTGTTCGCCCTGGTCAAGACGCTGCGCTTGGACTTTCCCGCCGTCGAGGTTTGGAAGACCCTGGATGAAATGGACGAGACCGGGCGTGTGACCTTCATCGTTCTTGCCTCGGCGCGGCCAACCCGGGAAACGCGCATCGCTTCCCTGCGCGGCTTGGCGCGGGCCTGGGCGCGTTGGCCTGAAAACGACCTGGACCGCCGGCTTGCGGCGGTCGACCCTCCCGTGCTGACCGACGACCACGCGCCGGTTGAACGGTTGTTGTCACGGTTGTTGCGCGCGCCCGACATTTGACCACCCCAAGAGACCTAAAAAAGGGGGCCACAGCTTTTTCTGCGGCCCCCGCTCAGGTCTTGGGGGAGGGAGAGTCTTCAGGAAGAATGTTGGTTACGGCTTGATATAGGTGTAGCCCATCTGCTGCAGATGGGAGAGTTCGGCCACGCCCGACGGGACGATGTCTTCCGGGAAGACTTCCAGAAGGTCGGTCTCGTAGTTGATCTTGCGGCCCTTCAGCGTGTTGTTGCAGACGTTGAATTTGACGTTCTGCGATTTCAGGCTGACGACCTGACCCTTCAGCTTGTCGTTGGACTTGGCGTTCTTCAGCACGCCCAAACCGTTGCCGTGCAGGACGACCTTGATGTCCATGTTTTCCGCGCCGACCGCGTTGATGTGGTTCTGAATGTTGCGCAGGGCGCCGCGGTATTTCTTGTCTGCTTCGCCGCCTTCATAGTTGATGTGATAGACGACCTTCTGCTTGCCGTAAGGATCGGCGGCTTCAGCCTTGGTGAGCCCGACGAGAACGACCCCAAAGACGGCAAGCGCCGTCAACATACTGGTGAGTACCTTCATTATTTCCTCCATGTTTTTGTAGTTTAAGGCGCAACCCTATTCTGGGCATCGACAATGATAGGATTCCACACCTTTCAAACATATTCAATAAATCTTATGTGTTTGAGCGCGTGCTGCGTCAGCCCCAAACGCGACCCATGATGCCGCGCAGCCAAAGCTCCGCCTTATCGGCGCCGGCTTGTAGGTCCTCGGCCGAGGCCCCCCCGGGCGTGCGCTGCATGGTCTTTCCGTCGACGACGACATGCCCGTTTTCCAGGTGGAAATCGGTGCTGGCCTCGAACCCGTGGCCGGGGGCGGCCAGGGAATAACAGCCCGCGTGCCACTGGGGAGCGGCCATGTCGGCCTGGGTCAGGTCGCGAACGATCGCCTGAGCGCAGGTCTCCGCGACGCTGACTGCGGCGGCGGCGGCCTTTGGCAAGGGTGGGGCGAAGGCGGCGTCGCCGATGACATGGACATGGGGAACACGGGTTGAGGCGAAAGTCGCCGGATCGACCGGGCACCAGCCCGTTTCATCGGCGGCACCGGCGGCCAACGCGATGTCGCCGGCACGTTGGCGGGGGATGAAGTTGATCACATCGGCGGGTACGTCGTCGAAGTCCGTGGCCACGGTGCGCGTTTCCGGGTCGATGGCGCGGACGATGCCGTCGCTTTCCGCCAGCCGGTAATCGATCATGCCGGGATAAAGCGCGGCCCAAGCTTCCTCGAACAGGGGCTGCAGGGCGAACTTGGATTTGGCGTCGAATACGATGATCTTGGATTTCGGTTTGGCGGTCTTGAAGTAATGGGCGACCAGACTGACCCGCTCGCCGACCGCGGGCGGGCAGCGCAACGGCCCGACAGGGGCGACCAGGGCGAACACACCGCCGTCGGGCATGGCCTCAAGCTGGCGGCGCAATAGGACCGTCTGCTCACCCGCCTGCCAGGCATGAGGAATCCGGCCCGCCGTGGCAGCGGAAACGCCCTCGACCTCATCCCAAAAAAATCCGATGCCGGGCGACAGCACCAGTTTGTCGTATGGCAGAACCGAGCCGTCGGCGAGGCGCAGAGTCCGCGCGTCCGTATCCACGGCATCGGCCCGGCCGGTGATGATTGTCACGCCGTCCTTGGCCAGGGCGTCATAGCCGACTGTCTGGTCCTCGATGCGACCGAACCCGCTGATCACGGTGTTGCTCCCTGGACAGCAGACAAAGGTCGTATCCCGCGCGACCAGGGTGACATCGATCCCTGGCGCCAACCGCTTGATCGTTCGGGCGGCGGCGCTGCCGCCGAACCCGCCGCCGACGACCACGACGCGCCCGCCCTTGGCCCGCGCAATCCCGGGCAGGGCCAGCGTTGGGGCTGTGGCGATCAGGCCGAGGACGGTGCGCCGGGACCAGCCGGGAGTCATGGAGGATGTCCTTTCAATGCTCACCTCGGCTTGACGCCGGGCCCTGCATCATGGCTCTAATCCCGGCCCATGAAAAGCACCTCACCCGATGGCGCGCGCGCCCCGATTGTCAAATCCGTCGTCCTGGGCGTTCTGGCGACGTTGCTGTTGGCGGGTCTGTTTGCGGGCTCGAAGGCCGCGGCGGCGGAACTGGTGTTGTTCGAAAGCGACACCTGCGAGTGGTGCGAACGGTTCCACAAAGAGATCGGACCCGCCTATCCAAACACGGCCGAGTCCAAATGCGCGCCGTTGCGCCGTATCGACATCGACGACCCGCGGCCGGACGATCTCGCCCATATCAAGGGCATCGTCTTCACGCCGACCTTCGTGTTGATTGAGGACGGCGAGGAAGTCAGCCGCCTGACCGGCTATCCGGGCGAGGATTTTTTCTGGAGCCTGCTCGACCGCGACCTGAAGAAGCTGCGTCATCCCTGTCCTGGTTGAGGGTAGGGTTGGAAATCGCAGATTCCCGCCATCTCTCAGGTGAAGCGTGACCGCCGGCCGATTTTTGGTATTTATAGAGGGCGGGCGGTATTCAAACTTGATACATATATTTTTTTATGAATATGATTGCCGATGAAGAAGGCGAAAACGCCCGTAGAAAGCTAACAGCCGTGATCGGGGCGGCGCAAAACCGCCCCCTGAACCGGCGACAACGTTGGGGAACAGGTATGTCCAAGAAATATACGACACCATTCGTGGCGGCGGTGGTCGGTGGCGCGGTTCTGTCACTGGCGGCGGTCTGTGCCCAGCCGGTATCTGCGGGCACGGTCGAAGTCGCGGCCATGACCGAAATGAAAGACCCGCTGACCAAACAACCCGGCGATGCGGCCAAGGGCAAAGGGATCTTCTCGAACCGCAAGCTCGGCAACTGCCTGGCCTGCCACAAGCTGGAAGCCATGAAGGAACAGCCGTTCCACGGCGAAGTCGGCCCGCCCCTTGATGGCGTCGCCTCGCGCTATTCCGTGGCCGAGCTGCGTCTGCGTTTGGTTGATCCCAAGGCAGTGAACCCGGAAACCATCATGCCCTCCTTCTATAAGTCCGAGGGGTTCCACCGGGTGCTCAAGAAATTTGCCGGCAAGTCGATCCTGGAAGCACAGCAGATCGAAGATCTGCTCGCCTATCTGGCGACCCTTAAGGAATAGGCCGCGCTTGGCGGCACGGCGCCGATATCTTGGTTTTCTGTAACAAGGACTGAAGAAAAATGACTGAAACGCAACTCACCCTCTCGCGGCGGCAGGCACTCAAGGGCGCGTCCGCCTTTGCGCTGACCCTGATGGCCGCGGGGCTTCTGGCCCCGGGCGCGCATGCCGATGCCGCGGCGGTCGACGAAGCCATCAAGAAACTGGTCAAGGGCACGCCGGAAGAAGGAAAGATCAAGCTCGATCTGCCGCAGATCGCCGAGAACGGCAATACCGTTCCCGTCGCTTTCGAGGTCGAAAGCCCGATGACCAAGGACGACTACGTGAAGAACGTCCATCTGTTCGCCGAAGGCAATCCGACGCCGAGCGTGGCCAGCTTCCACTTCACGCCGCAGTCCGGCATCGCGCGGGCGTCCACCCGCATGCGCATGGCGGGCACGCAGAACGTGGTCGTGGTCGCGGAAATGAGCAACGGCAAGGTCTATATGGCCAAGCAGCAGGTCAAGGTCACCATCGGCGGCTGCGGCGGCTGATCAGAGCATCGGAGAAAGAAAATGTCAGACGTTAAACCGCGCGTGCGAATCCCGAAATCGGCCAAAAAGGGCGAGGTCGTGGAGATCAAGTCTCTGATTGAGCACAAGATGGAAACCGGCCAGCGCAAGGGCAAGGACGGCAACAAGATTCCACGCAAGATCATCAATCGATTCGAATGCAAGTTCAACGGCGCGACGGTGTTCGCCTCGGACTGGCATCCGGCGGTTTCGGCCAACCCCTACCTGGCGTTCCATTTCCGCGCCGAGGAAAGCGGTGAGTTCGAATTCAAATGGATTGAAGACGGCGGCGCCGAATACACGAAGAAGGCAAAGATCACGGTCTCCTGACGCATCAATAACAACAATGTCAGGAGCGCGGAGAAAGGGATCCGAGTAATGGGAATCAATCTAAGCAGATACGCGCTCTTCGGTCTGGCGCTTGCCTTGACCGCCGGCGTGGCGGCGAATGCCGTTGCCGACGAGAAAAAGAACTGGGGGGCCTATCAGGTCGAGGACCGGCGGTCCGGCTATACCTACGCGGCGCCGGAAACGCGCGCCATGCAGGACGACAACTTCCAGAACCCCGGTATGCTCTGGGCCGAAATCGGCGAGGAACTGTGGAACAAGGTTGACGGAGAGGCGGGCAAGTCCTGCGCGTCCTGCCACAAGGGCCCGGAAAGTATGAAGGGTGTTGCCGTCAGCTATCCGAAGTATGTGGCCGAGAAGAAGAATCTGGAAAACCTGGAGCAGCGCATCAACCGCTGCCGCACGGACAACATGAAGGCCAAGGAGTGGAAGTACGAATCCAAGGAACTCCTGGGCATGACCGTGTTCGTGCGCCATCAGTCCCTGGGCATGCCCATGAACGTCAAGGTCGACGGCGAAGCCGCCCCCTTCTTCAAGAAGGGTGAGGAGTTCTACAACCAGCGCCGCGGCCAGCTCGACATGGCCTGCAAGCACTGCCACGAGGACTTCCCCGGCGCCCAGCTGCGCGCCAA
Organism: bacterium SCSIO 12827; assembly: GCA_024397995.1. Taxonomy (NCBI): domain Bacteria; species bacterium SCSIO 12827. The sequence continues at coordinate 1,002,562 of CP073746.1, forward strand.
CGTCCTCAGCGAAGGGCAGGGCAACGGGTTCCCCGTGTATCGCCTGAAATGGAACGGCGTCGGCTCGCTGCACCGTCGTTTCCGCGGCTGTAACAAGCAGGTGCGCTCGTCTGCCTATGGTTATGGCAGCGATGAGTATCTGGCACTCGAACTTTACGTCATGTGGCGGGGCCGGGGTTTGCCGGTCGAAACGCCCGCCGTGCGTAACTGATATCACGCAGGTTCAACGTCCGGAGGAACGGTGTCCCCCGATCCTCCGGGCGTTTTTTTTCTTTAATCGATTTTCGACCCCTATCTGAACATCAGTAAGCGGAGACGAACGTGTTAAGTCGGCGTGAATTCTTTCATCTGGCCGCCGCGACGGCGGCCCTGCCCGCAACGGCGCTGAACTTCCGGTCGGCCATGGCCAAGCAGAAGGTCATGCAACAGGACCTGTTGCAGTTCGACAGCCTTGGCCAAGTTACTTTGCTGCATTTCACCGACATGCACGCGCAGCTCGTCCCCATCTATTTTCGCGAGCCGACCGTCAACCTGGGCGTCGGCGAGGTCCGTGGCCTGCCGCCGCACATCACGGGCAAGGATTTCCTGCACAAGTACGGCATCGGGCCCGGCACGCCGGAAGCCTATGCCCTGACCGATCAGGACTTCACCTCGATGGCCAAGTCCTACGGCAAGGTCGGCGGGGTCGACCGCATGGCGACCCTGGTCAAGGCGATCCGCGCTGAACGCCCCGATAACACCCTGTTGCTGGACGGCGGCGATACCTGGCAGGGCTCCTATACGTCGTTGAAGACCGGCGGCGCCGACATGGTCGACGTGCAGAACGCACTGGGCATCGACGCGATGACCGCGCATTGGGAATTCACCTATGGCGTGGATCGGGTGAAGGAACTGCAGGACAGCCTGAATTTCCCGTTCCTGGCGTCCAACGTGCGCGACACGGAATGGCAGGAAGACGTGTTCGAGGCGATCAAGTATTTCGATAAGGGCGGGGTGAAAGTCGCCGTGATCGGCCAAGCCTTCCCCTATACGCCGATCGCCAACCCGCGGTACCTCATGCCCAATTGGTCCTTCGGCATTAACGAGGACAACATGAAAAAACGGGTCGCCGACGCCCAGGCGGCGGGGGCGGACCTGATCGTTCTGCTGTCCCACAACGGTTTCGACGTGGACCGCAAGCTGGCATCCCGCGTGACCGGCATCGACGTGATCCTGACCGGTCATACCCACGATGCCCTGCCGGCGCCGGTGAAGGTCGGCAATACCCTGTTGATCGCCTCGGGCAGCCACGGCAAGTTCCTGTCGCGCCTGGACCTCAAGGTCGAGGGCAAGAAGGTGACGGATTACAATTTCCGTCTGATCCCCGTGTTCTCCGACGTCATCGATCCGGACAAGGACATGGCGGCGTTGGTGCAGAAGATCCGCGAACCTCACATGGCGGAAATCAGCCGCGAACTGGGCCATACGGAAGACCTTCTGTACCGCCGCGGCAATTTCAACGGCACCTTCGACGACGTCATCTGTCAGGCGTTGTTGGCCGAACGGGACGCGGAAATCGCGTTGTCCCCGGGCTTCCGCTGGGGGGCTTCGTTGCTGCCGGGACAGGCGATCACGGTCGATGACGTGCATCACCACACGTCCATCACCTATCCCAATGTCTATCGCACGGAGATGACGGGCGAGTTCTTGAAGACGATCCTGGAAGATGTCGCCGACAACCTGTTCAATGCCGATCCCTATTATCAGCAGGGTGGCGACATGGTGCGCGTTGGCGGCATGTCCTACACCATCGACATCAACAAGAAGATCGGCTCGCGCATTTCCAACATGACCTCGCTGAAAACCGCCACGGCCATTGATCCGTCGAAAAAGTACGTGGTCGCCGGCTGGGCCTCGGTCAACGAAGGCACGGAAGGCCCGCCTGCCTACGATCTGGTCGCGGGCTACATTCAGAACCAGAAGGTCGTCAAGGTGCCCGACAACCAGACGGTCAAGGTCGTCGGCGCCTGACCAGCGGCAGACGGATGACCAACAAGGATTGAACGACGGCCATGGACGTTTCCTACGGTGGCGCCTTTCTGGCGGGATTGCTGAGTTTCCTGTCGCCCTGCGTGTTGCCGCTGGTGCCGCCTTATCTGTGTTTCCTGGCCGGGACCACGTTCCAGGCTCTGGAGGCCCAGGGGGCGGGGGCCGACCGCGCGGCGCTGGCCCGCGTGCGTTGGACCGCGCTGGCTTTCGTTCTGGGGTTCTCGACCGTGTTCGTCGGCATGGGGGCGACGGCGTCTGCCGTCGGCCAACTGATCGCCGAGTATCACGCGACCTTTTCCAAGATCGCGGGCGGAATCATCATCCTTCTGGGGCTGCAGTTTCTGGGGGTGTTCCGCCTTGGTTTCCTGCAGCGCGACGCCAGGTTCGAAGGCCCCAAGAAACCCATGGGCGTGGTCGGCGCCTATCTGGTGGGGCTTGCCTTCGCCTTCGGCTGGACGCCCTGTGTCGGACCCGTTCTGGCGGCGATTTTGATGGTTGCTGCGGGCGGTGACGGGCCGTGGTCGGGGGCATCGTTGCTGGCCATCTATTCGGCGGGCATCGGCCTGCCGTTCCTGGCGGCCGCCTTTGCGGTCGGGCCGTTCCTGGGTTTCATGAAACGCTTCCGTCGCCATATGGGCATGGTGGAAAAGGCCATGGGCCTGTTCCTGGTGGTGACCGGGGTGCTGTTCCTGACGGGCAGTGTGTCGGAAATCGCCAACTGGCTTCTCAACACCTTCCCCAGCCTGGGCAAGATCGGCTAGCCGCCATCGCCCGGCCGCTTACCCCAGCTTGAAGAACAGAATACGGTCGAAGGACCGCAGTTCGCGCAGGATGTTGACCACGCCGAGCGGGTCCTTCCTTTCGACCGCTGCCGGCATCGACGAGATTGAGGCGTCGGCGCCGTCGTAAATGCGTTTGAAGTCGGCGGCTTTTTGGTAGTGGGCGGGGGCCATGGCGCGGCAGGTGCGCAGGATGTCGCGGTATTTCAGAGCGGCCTGCATGACGGTGTCGGCGGTCCCGGGAACCGTGAAGTCCGGCCGGTCGTGGCGCCATTTAAACAGAAAATCCATGTGCCGGTTCAGGTCGGTGACGCATTCGGAATAGCCCTTGCGCCCGGCCCGGTCCCGCAACCCATAGATCAGGTCGCGCACGGGGGCCAGTTCCTGGCGGGCTTCCTTGCCCTTTTCCTCATCCAGCAGATCGGCGCCTTTGGAAATGCGGGCTGTGATGTTCTTCAGATCGTCCGCGAACCGGCTGTCCTTGGCATAGGGCGGGGGCGGAGTGGTGCCGTATTTGGCGAAAATCTCATCCCACACGGCTTGGGCCTGGCGCAGTTCGATCCCGGCCAGGGCTGCGTTGCCGGTGCGGGCATAGAACAGCGCGGCGCGGTAGCCGCCTTGGGCTTCGTCGATCAGGGAATCGAATTCCCCGGCATCCGCCGCCAGGGCCGGCCTGGGCGCGGCCAGCAACAGGCAGAACGCCGCGACGATAAAACTTATTCTTGAAATCACGGTTATGGTTTCCTTCCTATAGCGTCTTGCCAGACCACGGCCCATGCGGTCAATATGCATTCAACAAAACGAATGTGAGGTGCCGCCTTGGCATCAAGACAAGAGGACATCCGATCAGTGACTACCCGGCGACGTTTCAACGGATGGACCATGGGCGTTATCGGCGCCTTGGCCCTGACCTGTCTGACCTTGGGTGGGGCGCGTCCGGCCGCCGCCGCGACCATCGGCGCCGACGGCCTGATGACCGAGCCCTGGTTCCTCAATTCCTTCATGATCCTGAAGGAAGACCTGGAAGAAGCGGCCCAGGCGGGCAAGCGGTTCGCCGTCATCTTTTCTCTCGAAGGCTGTCCCTATTGCCGGGAAATGCACGAGGTCAATTTCGCCCGCAAGGACATCAGCGATTTCGTGCGCGCCAATTTCAACATCCTGCAGATCAACATCATCGGCTCGCGCATGGTGACCGATTTCGACGGCGAGGAGTTGTCGGAAAAGAAACTGGCCGAGAAATGGGGCGTGCGTTTCACACCGACCACCATCTTTTTTCCTACGCTCGACAAATTGCCGGCGGGGGTGTCGGGCAAGAAGGCCGAGATCGCCCGCATGCCCGGTTACATGAAACCGTTCCACTTTATGTCCATGTACCAGTTCGTCCAGGAACAGGCCTATCTGAACGGTAAGTTCGGGCCCTATGTGCGGAAAAAGATCAACGTCCTGAAAAGCGCCGGGAAATCGCCGGAAAATTGGTGATTTTCCCAAAGTTTTTCACCGCCTCGCCCTGGACAACATATTCATAAAATATATAATGTGAATTCCATCATTGAGCAGGTGACGCCGCCATTCGGGCGGGGCCGCCCCATAATTCTTGGAGCGCGCATTAATGAACAAGACCAAACCGCCGGCAAAGCCGGGGAACATCCAAATCCCATCCATCGATCAGCCGACCGATACCGGCCGCCGCAGGGCGCTTCTGGCCGGGCTTGGGGCCGCCGGCGGGGCCGCTGCCGCGGGCCTGATGACGCCCAGCCGCGCGTTGGCCGACCCGGCCAACCTGCCGCCGAATGTGGCCGATTGGTCGAAGGTCCTGGGGCCGGGCGTCGATGTTGCGCCTTACGGCATGCCTTCCAAGTTCGAAAAGACCGTCATTCGCCGTTATGTCGACTGGCTGACCGCGACCCCGGAAAGTTCCATCAACTTCACGCCGCTTTACGCCCTGGACGGCATGGTCACACCGAATGGATTGTGTTTCGAACGCCACCACGGCGGCGTCGCCGAGGTCATCCCCGACGACTACCGCCTGATGATCCACGGCATGGTCGACCGGCCCCTGGTCTTTACCTATCAGGATCTCAAGCGTTTCCCGCCGCAAAGCCGGTTCTATTTTCTGGAGTGCGCCGCCAACGGCGGTATGGAATGGCGCGGCGCGCAGTTGAACGGCGTGCAATTCACCCATGGCATGGTTCATTGCGTGCAATACACGGGCGTGCCGCTGCGCACTCTGCTGGAAGAAGCCGGCATCAAGCCCAAGGCCAAATGGCTGCTGGTCGAAGGCGGGGATTCGGCGGGGATGAACCGCTCCCTGCCGCTGGACAAGGCCTTGGACGACTGCATGGTCGTCTATTCCATGAATGGCGAGCGCCTGCGCGCCGAACAGGGTTATCCCATCCGCCTTGTGGTGCCCGGGTTTGAAGGCAACATGTGGGTGAAATGGTTGCGCCGCATCGAAGTCGGTGACGGCGCCTGGATGGCCCGCGAGGAAACGTCGAAGTACACCGACCTCATGCCCGACGGCCGGGCGCGGCGGTTTACCTGGGAAATGGACGCCAAGTCGGTGATTACCAGCCCGTGTCCCGAACTGCCGTGCAAGCAGAAGGGCCCGCAGGTCATCAAGGGCATCGCCTGGTCGGGACGTGGCAAGATCGCCCGTGTCGACGTCACCGTGGACGGCGGTCGCAACTGGCATCAGGCACGTTTGGAAGACCCGATCCTGCCGAAATGCCTGACCCGCTTTTACCTCGACGGTTGGTCGTGGGACGGGAACCCGGCCTACCTGCAAAGCCGCGCCATCGACGAAACCGGTTATGTGCAGCCGGAAATGGCGGCGCTTCAGGCCGTGCGCGGGGTGAATTCCATCTACCACAACAACGCCATCCAGACGTGGCGCATCAATCCGACCGGGGAGGTGGAAAATGTCCGCTTGGCGTAACCTTACCCTCACCACCGTCGCAACGGCCGGGCTTCTCGCCCTGTCGACGGTCCCGGGCCATGCGGCCGACCGCAAGTTTCCCCAATTGGGCGCCCCCGCGACCCCGGAACAGATCCAGGCCTGGGACATCGACGTTCGTCCCGACGGGCTGGGGGCTCCTCCGGGATCGGGCACGGCGCCCCAGGGCGAAAAGGTCTACATCGAAAAATGCGCCGCCTGTCACGGCGATTTCGGCGAAGCGCGGGGTCGCTACCCGGTGTTGGTCGGCGGCCATGGCACGATGAAGGACGACCGTCCGGAAAAGACCGTGGGCAGCTACTGGCCCTATGCCTCGACCATTTTCGATTACATCAAGCGGGCCATGCCTTTCGGTGAAGCCCAGACTCTGACCAATGACGAGGTTTATGCCCTGACCGCGTTTCTGCTCAACATGAACGACGTGGTTGACTCATCGTTCGTGCTCGATGCCTCCAACATCGGCAAGATCGAGATGCCCAACGCCAAGAACTTCTTTGACGACCCGCGCCCCGACGGCCAGACCGTCAAGGTGGCGGCTCTGTGCATGAAGGACTGCAAGCCCGAGGTGAAAGTCATCGGCCGCGCCAAGGTCATCGATGTGACGCCGGATAAGGGCGGTGTGGCGGCCATGGCCGCAGCCGCGCCGGCGGCGAAAACGGAAGCGACGCAGGTCGCGGCATCTGCCCAACCTGCGGGCGATCCTGATGCCGGCAAGAAGGTGTTCCGCAAATGCGCCGCCTGCCATGTCATCGACAGTGCGGCGAACAAGATGGGCCCGTCGTTGAAGGGCATTCTGGGCCGCACGGCGGGTTCCGTCGACGGCTTCAAGTATTCCAAGGCGTTTCAGGCGGCCAACGACAAAGGCCTGAAATGGACCGACGACGCCCTCAAGGCTTTCGTCGCGGACCCCAAGGACTTCGTGAAGGACCGGATCGGTGCTGACAAGGGCCGCACCCGCATGGCCTTCCCAGGCCTGCGCAAGGAACAGGATGTCGAAGACCTGCTGGCCTTCATGAAGGCCGCCGGCGGCGAATAATCCGCATGGAAAACCCCCGGGCGGTCCGCCGCTCGGGGGCTTCATCTTAATCGGGAATGGTCCGTCAGGCGGCGGAGCGGGATGCAGCCTTGATCAGGCGGCGGCGCTCCATGGCTTCATCCGAACAGAATAGGCCGTACATAAGTTCCAGCGTCTTGCCCGCTTCGTTGCTGGCCAGGCTGTAATAGATCGTTTTGCCCTCGCGCCGGGTCGCAACAAGGTCGTCGGCGCGCAGCCGCGCCAACTGCTGTGACAAGGTCGGCTGACGCAGATCAAGCGCCTGCTCCAGTTCGGTGACTGATTTTTCGCCGTCGCCCAGCATGCAGAGGATGAGCAGGCGGTTTTCATTGGCCAGCGCCTTCAGAAACTGTGCCGCTTCCTTGGCGCCTTCAAGTACGTCTTCTTCTTTCATGCGAGTCCGATCTCTCCAGGTTTGCCGCCGCAACACGGCGGGCATTCCTCCCTGGACCTTTTTTCGGCTTCGGCCTTCCGGCCAGGCCTTGAATTCTAAAACGCTGCCGATCTCCCCACCGACGATTGGCCAAGTTTACGCCAACTGACAACGGTTCTCAATAACCCTGCCCGCCAGCCAGTAAAATGACCTACGGCATCAATTTGGAAATACGGATTAAACTACAGCTTACGAAGACAATTTAATTTAATCGAATATATCGCACAACGGGAAAGTGGCAGCCACCGATACGGGGCCGACACGGTCTTAATGGAATTATTTGGGGAATCTGAGAAATGGTGCCGCCGGAGTGAATTGAACACTCGACCTCTCCCTTACCAAGGGAGTGCTCTACCCCTGAGCTACGGCGGCATCCGGGAGGTGAAGAGGGGCGGACAATAGTATAGGGTTTCCCCAATGACAAGTGTCCCTGAGCCCTTTATTTCATGGGCGGCAAAGACCCTGTTCAAGGCCGAATCGGAGGCAGCATGACCCCGTCTGACGATGCGAAGAAACGCCCGGGCCAAAGCGGCGCCGGGGCCGAGGCTGAAGCGGCGCGCAAAGCGCGCCAGGCCGAGCAACTGCGCGCCAACCTGGCCAAACGCAAGGCCCAGCAACGCAAACGGGACACGGTCCCTTCCGGCAAAGAGGGCGCCTAGGGGCGCCGGCATGGCCAGGGCCGGCCGGGCCCGGAAATAATCCCATTCCCGCCATGACAGGGCCCCATTTCTTCTGTTAATCAACGGTGATGGACAGTATTCGCATCCGGGGCAGCCGCCCCTTGAACGGCACCATCGCCATCGGGGGGGCAAAGAACGCGGCCCTGCCCTTGATGGCCGTCTCCCTGTTGACCGAGGACCCGATCGAGTTCACCAACATGCCCACCCTCGCCGATCTGGCGACCATGGGCAGTCTGTTGGGTGAACTGGGCGTCGAATTGACGCGTACGGTCGACGACACCAGCAACGAACCCGTGGTGCGCCTGCAGGCGCGCAAGATCACCGCGACGGAAGCCCCCTACGACCTGGTGCGCAAGATGCGGGCTTCGGTCGTCGTCATGGGCCCGCTGCTGGCCCGCGCCGGAAAGGCCCGCGTGTCCATGCCGGGCGGTTGCGCCATCGGCACCCGGCCCGTGGACCTGCACCTGAAGGCGCTAGAGGCCCTGGGCGCCGAGATCGAGCTGAAGGAAGGCTACATCCAGGCGACCGCGCCGAACGGTCTGAGCGGCGGGCATATCCTGTTTCCCAAGGTTTCCGTCGGGGCGACGGAAAACGCCCTGATGGCCGCAACCCTGGCGAAGGGCGACACGGTGATTGCCAACGCGGCGCGCGAGCCCGAAATCACGGATTTGGCCAATTGCCTGACGGAAATGGGGGCGAAGATCACTGGTATCGGTACGGACACCCTGCGGATCACCGGCGTGGACCAGCTGTCCGGGACCCGCCACCGGGTCCTGCCCGACCGGATCGAAACCGGCACCTATGCCGCCGCCGCCGCCATCACCGGGGGTGAGCTGACCCTGACCAACACCCGCGCCGACCTGATCGAAAGCGTGATCGACCTTCTGGAACGCGCCGGGGTCGAGGTGACGGAAACCAAGGATGGGCTCAAGGTCAATCGCGCCAATTGCGAACTGCGCGGCGTCGACAGCATGACCGAACCCTATCCCGGCTTTCCCACCGATATGCAGGCCCAGATCATGGCCATGATGACCGTGGCCACCGGGGCCGCCATGATCACGGAAACCATTTTCGAAAACCGCTTCATGCATGTGCCTGAACTGTGCCGCATGGGCGCCGACATCAACGTGCACGGAGCATCCGCCATCGTGCGGGGCGTCAAGAAATTGTCGGGGGCGCCCGTCATGGCGACGGACCTGCGGGCGTCGGTGTCGCTGGTCTTGGCGGGATTGGCGGCGGAGGGTGAAACCCAGGTCAACCGGGTCTATCACCTGGATCGCGGGTATGAGCGGCTGGAGGAAAAGCTGGCCGCCTGCGGCGCCGACATCGCCCGGGTGGCGGGGGTCTAAGGCTTTTAGTATCCTTCCCGGAAAATCGGGAGGATACGCCATGGTGAAGGTCCTGAGTCCAGAGGCCCTGCGACAATTCAAGGATGACGGCTATTACACGCCCGTCGACGTGTTGTCGGCGGCGGAGGCACATGATCTGCGTGCGAGGATCGAAGCCTTCGAGGCGTCCCAAGGCGCGCCCCTCAACGGCCTGCAGCGCAACAAGACACATCTTCTGTTCAAATGGCTGGACGATCTGGTCCATGACGCGCGTATCGTCGACATGATGGAGGACATCCTGGGGCCCGACATCCTGTGTTGGAACACCCTCAGCTGGACCAAGGAAGCCGGTTCCGGGCAATACGTTTCCTGGCATCAGGATTCCAACTACTGGGGTTTGGCCGGTGGTGAAGTGGTGACGGCCTGGCTGGCGCTGTCGGAAGCGAGCGAGCAAGCGGGCTGTATGCGCGTCCTGCCCGGCACCCATCTGGGCCCGCCTTTGAAGCACGAAGATCTCTACCACGAGAACAACATGCTGACCCGTGGCCAGGAGATCACCCAGGGCATCGACGAGAGCAAGGCGGTGGCCATGCCGCTCAGGCCCGGACAGATGTCTCTCCACAATATCCGCTTGGCTCATGCCTCCGGCCCGAACCTGTCCGGGGATCGGCGGATCGGCATTTCGTTCCATTACATGCCGGCCAAGGCCATGCAGAGTGTCGGGCAGTGGGATTCCGCCGCCCTGGTACGCGGCCGGGACAACTTCAACCATTTCGAACACACGCCCCGGGTCAAGGCGGACATGGACCCGGAAACCGTCGCCTATCACGCCCGCGCGGCCGAAGCCGTGCGCCAGGTGCTGTACCACGGCGCGGATCAGATGACCGGCAAGCTGTAGGGCAATCTGTCGGAATAAGGGGGAGCGGTCGGGGCTCAGCCGTCGTTGGGCGACAGGTCCTGCAACACCCAGGTGCCGGCCGCCGTGCGCGCCGCAGCCAGTTCGTACACCGGAATGGTGATCAGGAAAGTAACGCCCGCGTGCGGCAGGTTTTCAAAGCTGATCTTGCCTTTGTGGCGTTCCAGGATGGATTGCGCCGCCTGCAGGGTGATGGCGGCACCTTCGCGGTCCGGATCGATGGCCGATGGGTCGATGCCGTAGGCATCGAACAGCCGTTTGCCGATGCGCGACGAGATATGCGGCCCGGCGTCGGTGATGCGCACGATCAGGCTCAGGCGGTCGCCCATGACCTCGACCAAGATGCGCCCGCCCTTGGGGCTGCGCGAAACGGCGTTCAGCAGAACTTCGACCAGGGCCTTGATCAGACGGTCGGACTGCCCCTTGACGATGCGCCGAGCGACCATGCCGGGGGCGAAGTGGATGCGGATGCCGCGTGCGGTGCCCGGGGGGGAGATGCTTTCGATCACCGTTTCCAGCATGTCGATCAGGTTGATCGGCTCCCAATTGGTGATCAGCGCATTGCGCTGCATGGCGTTGGCCCGCTCCAGATCTGCGATCAGGGTATAAACGCCGTTCACGCTGCGGACCGCATCGTCGATCAGAAGCCGCGCCTCATTGTCATTCAGATTGGCGATCTGCGAACGCAGGATGCCCAGCTTGTCCCGCATGTTGCCGGCGGTTTCCGTTAGGTCCTGGATGGTGCGCTGATACAGCTCGGTCTTGGCGTCGTTCGCCAGTTCGGCATTCTCCCGCGCCAGGGCGGCCTCGTCGCGGGCGATCTCCATGGCATGGGCATGGGCGCGCAAAACCCGCCGCGTGACCGTGCGTTGGCTGCGCAGGACCGTCTGCAATATCCACAAGGCATAAGCCATGCCGGCAAGGGCGCAGACCACGATGGCGGCCAGGATATTGCCCAGGCTCCATTCTTCGAACCGGTGCACGAAGGTGTGAATGCCGCCGAACAGGTCATAATGGATCGTGGCGCCTGCCAGGATGGCGGCCGCACAGCCGGTCAATACCGCGTTCCCCACGCGGCGGCGGATGGGCGTTCGCATTGCTTTCCATCCATGTCCTCAGGGTCCCCGCGCTAGGCGCGTGAACCGTTTCCCCATGGTTAGAGTGTGCGGGGGCGGCCTGCCTGTAAGTGATATCCATCACAGGAAACCGGGCGGCTGCGGTAGCCTGTTGAAATTCCACCGCGAATCCCTGGAACGCCGGGAATACCTGGGTTAGGCTGACGGCCCGACCGTGATGCAGGCTGTCTCCCGTGACCGATAAAATCCGATACTTCGACGCCGCCGGTCAGCGCCTGGAGTATGCTTGGTGGGGCGGGCCGCCGGCGTCTGGGGAGATGGCGCTCGTGTTTCTGCACGAAGGCCTCGGCTGCGTCGACATGTGGCGCGATGTGCCCGAAACCCTTGCTGGTCTGACCGGATTGCCCGCCTTGGCATATTCGCGGGCGGGCTACGGACGGTCTGAGGGCATCACCTTGCCGCGGACCGTCGATTACCACGCGCCGGAGGCGTATGAGGTTCTTCCTGCCGTGTTGGACGCCGCCGGTATTGAGGCGGCAGTGCTGATCGGCCATTCCGACGGCGGCACCATTGCCTTGATGGCGGCGGGCCGTGATGTGCGCATCCGCGGGGTGGTTACCATGGCGGCCCATGTGTTCAACGAGGATGTGACGATCCGTGGCATTCAGGATGCGCGTGCGTCCTGGCAGGAAACAGATCTGCGGGATCGGCTTCGCCGCTATCACGGCGACAACGTGGATGGGGCCTTTTTCGGCTGGAACGACACCTGGCTGACCGACGGTTTCCGCGCCTGGAACGTGGAGGACTGTTTGCCGTCGGTAACCTGCCCCGTGCTGGTGGTTCAGGGTGCAAATGACCAATACGGAACGGAAGCACAGGTTTCCGCCATCACCGACGGCATTTCCGGACCGGCCGAGCATCTGGTCATTACCGGCTGCGGCCACAGCCCGCACTTGGAAGCACCGGACATTCTGTTCCCGGAGGCCGCCCGTTTCATCGCCAATCTGACGTGAAACGGGCAACCGGCCCGGTTCCGGGAATGGCCAAACGAAACGCCCCAAAATAAGGTGACGCCGTTGGCGGGAGGTTACCCCGCTTTCGGTTCTTGTGCCGGTGTCGGTACTTGCCGGGTGGTGTCGGTCAGGCGACCGAATGGTGAAATGCCTGCTTTGGCCATTTCCTGGCGCGCGCGGCAGTTGAAGGCGTGCCAGATGATTTTGGCGGCCACCGCGCAAACGACGGGCCCGGCCAAGACCGCCAATTCGTTGTTCATGCCGATCCGTATCAGACTGTCGACCTCCAGGCCGATGGCGACGAGGATGGCTGTCCCGACGGTGACGGCCAGCAAGGTGTCGATGTTATCGCGCTTCAACCAGGCGGCACGATTGGCGTATTGCATGAGAAGGACGGTGGCTTGAACCAGAGCCAGTGATGCGATCATGGCGATGGTTTCCAGTGCAAATGAAAAGATCGGGGACATGGTGATTCTCTCATACATCGTGATCGCATGACGATGGGCGGACCGGCCACTGTTTAGGCGCGGCGCCGCGACTTAGCGCGGGCCGTTTCCGGATGATTGCGCTGGACCATCGCCACAGGCGATGACCCATGACACGGTCGCTTCTCGTCATGCTGAGGGCGGCCTAAGCGGCCGCCGGCTGTAAGGGGGCGTTATGCGGCGTATGCCGCAGGAAGGTCAGACGCCTTGCGGCGGCGCGCGTGACTGAAACCCGTCTGTCGGCGAACGCCGGTGTGTTCGCCGGCTGATGGCCGCTACCACAGGGGCGCGGCTGTCCGTCAGCGCAATGGCCGGCACTGTGGCGGAAAGCGCTTGGGGGCCATCCAGATCGGCCAGTGATTGCGGGGGCTGGGCGGTTGTTGCGAGGTTACCCAGCGCACGGCGAAGCAGGGCCTCGCGTTTTTCCCTGACGTTCAGGTCCGGGGTTCCCGGCAGGGACAGGGGGGCGCTGGTCTGGACGGTCCCGCCGTTCCAGGGTGCGGCATTTGCAACCGCCGACAACCATAAAATAACCGCCGCGAAACAAAGGCCCGCCACTAGGAAGTCCTGTGTGGCCCGGAATGTCGATGACCTGGACATGACGGTAATCTACCATGTCTTTGTTCCCGCGGGGAACGGCGCTTTTCGTGCCGCTGGCGGCGGAGGGTGATCGTCCGTCCTGATGGGTTCGAACAAGCGAGAACCGGGGATTTCCGGGGTTTGTTTCCTGGCATCCTGGCGCGAATGGCATTATGTATGCGCCGCAACAACCCGATTGACCGCGACGGAAAACGATCATGAACGCCAATGAAAAGCTCGTCCTGGCCCTGCCCAAAGGGCGCATCCTTGAAGAAGTGATGCCGCTGGTCCGTCATGCGGGGATTGAGCCGGAACCAGCCTTTGATGACAGCAAAAGCCGCCAACTCCGCTTCACCACCAATGTGCCGGAATTGGACATCATCCGGGTGCGCTCATTCGACGTCGCGACCTTCGTCGCCTTTGGCGCCGCCCACCTGGGCGTTGCCGGTAATGATGTGCTGATGGAATTCGATTATTCGGAAATCTACGCGCCCGTGGATCTGGGCATCGGGTATTGCCGCTTAGCCGTGGCGGAACCGGCGGAAATGGTTAAAAGCGACGATCCCCAGCAGTGGTCGTCGATCCGCGTCGCCACCAAATATCCTACCCTGACGCGCCGTCACTTTGCCCGGCGCGGCGTCCATGCCGAATGCATCAAATTGAACGGCGCCATGGAACTGGCACCGACCCTGGGCCTGTGCCGGCGTATCGTCGACTTGGTCTCGACCGGGGCGACGATGAAGGCCAACGGCTTGGTCGAAGTTGAAACCATCGCCGAAATCACCTCGCGGCTGGCGGTCAATCGTGCCGCTTGGAAAACCCGGCCCAAGGAAATCGGCGGCTGGGTCACCAAGTTCAAGGAGGCCGTCGATGCCCTTGCGGCTTGATTCCCGAGATCCCGGTTTCGAAGACGCGTTCAAGGACCTTCTGGGCGCCAAGCGCGAGAGCGAAGCCGATGTGAACGACGTCGTCACGGCCATCCTGGCCGACGTGCGGGCGCGCGGTGATGCGGCTGTTCTGGACTATACCAAGCGGTTCGACCGCTTCGATCTGACCGTCGGAACCATGGCGATCACGCCCGAAGAAGTGGACGCCGCGCGCGGCCAGTGCACCCCGGAAACGCTGTCGGCCCTGGCCACGGCGGCCGGGCGCATCCGCGCGTTCCATGAAAAGCAATTGCCCGAAGACCTGGACTTCACGGATGCCGCGGGTCTTCGCCTGGGCTACCGCTGGCAGGCGGTCGAAGCGGCGGGCCTTTACGTGCCCGGCGGCACCGCAGCCTATCCGTCGTCCGTGCTGATGAACGCGATCCCGGCCAAGGTCGCGGGCGTGGATCGACTGGTTATGGTCGTACCGACGCCGGATGGTGTGCTCAACCCCTTGGTCCTGGCGGCGGCGGCGATCGCCGGCGTCGATGAAATCTACCGCATCGGCGGGGCACAGGCCGTGGGGGCGCTGGCCTACGGCACCGAGACGATCCGCCCGGTCGACAAGATCGTCGGCCCCGGCAACGCCTATGTGGCGGCGGCCAAGCGCCTGGTGTTCGGAACCGTCGGCATCGATATGATCGCGGGGCCGTCGGAAATTTTGGTGTTGGCCGACGGGGCCAACGATCCTACCTGGATCGCTGCCGATTTGTTGAGCCAGGCCGAACACGACACCGCCGCCCAGGCCATCCTGATCACTGATGATGCGTCCTTCGCCGACGCCGTCGAGCACGCCGTCGAAGGCCATCTGAAAACCCTGCCGCGCACGGGCACGGCCGGGGAAAGCTGGGCGACTTACGGCGCCATCATCACCGTGCCGGACCTGGCGGGCGCCATTCCCCTGGTCGACCGCATCGCGCCGGAACATCTGGAAATCGCCACCGATAACGCCGATGCCCTGGGCCGCAAGGTGCGCAACGCGGGCGCCATCTTCATGGGCCGTTACGTGCCGGAAGCCATCGGTGATTATATCGCCGGGCCCAACCATGTGCTGCCGACGTCGCGCAGTGCGCGGTTTTCGTCGGGCCTTGGGGTGCTGGATTTCATGAAGCGATCGTCCTTGATCGAATGCGATGCCGAGGGCCTGCGCGCTATCGGTCCCGAAGCCGTGGCCTTGGCCCGGGCCGAAGGCCTGGACGCCCACGCGCTTTCCATTTCCATCCGCCTGAACACGCCGGCGGGGGACTAGGCCGGAGCAGCCGATCATGAGTGGCGACACGCATCGCATTGTCCACATCGAACTGGATGAAAAAAGCGTCGTCAGCCGCAGTCCGCAGGTCGACCATGAACGCAAGGTCGCGATCTACGACCTGCTTGAAGAAAACAACTTCCACCCGCTAGAGATCGATCACGACGGACCTTATGCCCTGCGCCTGTCGATCCAGGACAACCGCCTTGTCTTCGATGTGGATGATGAGGGTGGTACCCATCTGGTCAAGATCTCCCTGCCGATCAGCGTCATGAAGCGCATCGTGCGTGACTATTTCATGATCTGTGACAGCTATTTCAAGGCAATCAAGACCATGTCGCCGAACCAGATCGAAGCCATCGACATGGGCCGCCGGGGGTTGCACAACGAAGGGGCTGAAATTCTGCGCATGCGGCTTGAAGACCGAGTCGAAATGAACCTGCGCACGGCCCGACGGCTGTTCACGCTGGTCTGCGTGCTTCATATCAAGGCTTAGGGGGACGGCGAATTTGGCTGACCTTCCCTCTGCGGTCCTGTTCTCCTGCACCATGAATTCCATCCGCTCTCCCATGGCGGAGGGCATCCTGAAGTTTCTCCACGGTCATCGGATTTATGTCGACAGTGCAGGGGCCCGCGAAGGACAGATCGATGGCTTCACCATCGCGGTTATGGACGAGATCGGCATCGACATGTCGAAACACAGGTCGAAGACCTTCGACGACCTGGAAGACGACTTCTTCGATCTGGTCATCACCCTGTCGCCCGAAGCCCAACACAAAGCCATGGAACTGACGCGAATCATGGCTTGCGACGTTGAGTTCTGGAACACCTTCGACCCGTCGATTATCGAGACCGACAATCGTGAGGAAAAGTTGCAGGCCTACCGCATGGTGCGCGACCAACTGATGGATCGTATCAAGGCACGGTTTCCCGTACATGCGGTCGTCGATACGTAAGGAATCAGGCCGGGAAGGGCGGGTTTCAAATGGCCCCAAGGCCCGCCGCCGGGTCGGACAGGGTGTCGAACATTTCCGTCCAATGTCCGGCGTTGGAGCGCCAGTCGGCGAAGGAAATGACGCCCGATACGGTCCGCCCGTCGTTGGCAAGCGGTAAGCGCAAGGTTTCCTGAAATTTGGAAGTCTGGGCAAAACCCGGGCGGATATCGTGAACGAAGGCCTTGGGTTTCGCGGTGTCGGCGACGGTCCGGTATTCGTCGTTGATCATGCGCCCGTAATCAGCCGGTGCGTGATCTCGGGGGGAGCGGCCGGTGTAATCGTAACCCTTCACATCGATATGGCCTGTGCCCCAATATCGGTAACGGAATTCCCCATCCTTGGTCAGATCGACGACGCTGATGAACGGGATGGCCGCGTGCGGGTAGCGCAGCATGTCGGTAACCCGCCAGGGCGGCCCCATGGCGTCGCCGCGTAGCGCGTCCCATACGGCGAGGACGTCCGCGAACAAGGGGTTACGCAGATCCTCAATGGTGACCTCGCGCTGAAAAAAGCGGTATGCCGACTCGGATGCGGTATTCATGACCCCTCCCCCAAGGCATCCCAAAAACACACAAATTCACCTCGGCGCGTGTCGTATATCACCGCGCCGATCCATGAATCAGCATGCACTTTAATGGTTAAAAGTGATTTGATTGTATGCACTGTTGCCGCAGGAGAATGTGACGGTTGTCACGCGGGTGGTGAAATACGGACTCCAGGCTCGCTCTGGCGGGTTGCTACGGTAAAATGGCCTGAAGAGGGCCGATCGGCACTCGGAGAATGAAATAAGGAGACTGGATGTCGCGCTCATACCGGGCCTTTCGGTCCAAAACCGTGCTCATGGCGAGCGTGTTCTTGCCCCTAGCGGTTGGAGGGGCTCCCGTGGCGGCCCTGGCGCAGGCCGGGGATCTGTTCGACGGCTTGGCGGCGCAGCCGGTGACGCTGATGGACGCCGGGATCAAGCGCGTACGCGCCGGCGCGCAGACGGCGGCAGCCCGTCTGACGACGGCGGTCGGACCACCGGCCCAGTACAGGGTTACTTTTGATAACGCCTTGCGCCGTCTCAATGTCCGGTTCGACGTCGCGGTCGCGCCGGAAAAGGTCAACGAGGGGTTCTGCTGGGCGCGGCGCGGTATCGCGATCCGCGAGATGTTCGGCGTCGGCGCAATCCGCTATTCCCTGAAACTGTCCGACGAAGAACGGGTCAAGCGCCGACTGGGCGTGATGTTTTCGCGCGAACCTGAAACCACGGAGCGCGAAATCGTGGCCCTGGGGCAACGCCTGGCGGAATCCACTTACGTCGAGTTGAACCTGCTGACGCCGGCCAGTGATGCGTCCACGGCCTGCCGCGCCGTCGTCCACCGCCTGGAATGGCGGTAGCCGGCGGACGCGTCAAACCCAGGCCGAAGCGGCAGATTCCGGGATTAGCGGAACAGCAGCCCGTAGAGATACAGGGCGAACGGTGACACGACACCACCGACCACGATGACCATGAACAGGGCAAATCCCGTAATGTCATCGGCGCGTTGCCAGAACGACCGGGCGTCGGGGGCAGGGACGTTCTGCGGCATGCCGGAAGGGGCCGGAGATGGGATGGAGGGCTGCGTCAACATGGCGTTTGCCTTTCTGAAAAGGGGCCATACGTGGGAGGGCGGTTTGGCCGATTGATTGCGATAGAACGAATTCGGTAGACCTAGGCGCAGGCTGGAAAGTTCAAGAAACGCTGCCTGGAGAGGCGTTTTGCCGATGGTGCGGCGCTCGGGAACGGGGGGTGCGTCAGTGCCGGCCTTATGCGAGGGGCAGGGCTTTTAAGCCTGTCGTCGACCGCTCCCGGTCCCGATGACGCCCTCCCAGGCGCGTTCCTGCAGGGGCGGGCAGACGCCCGTCCCCGCATTCCTCGATCAGTTGGTGCGGATGGAAATCTTGCCGCCGCGGATCACGGCGACCTGGTCGCCCTGCACGCTGACGGCTTCGTCACCCAGCACGAGTTTGCATTTTTCGCAGAGGTTCGGGATGGTTTCGCCGGCGGCGATGTTGACCATTTCGGAGCCTTCGGAATCGGAAACCGTGAGCTGAATTTCGGTTTCCTGTTCATTGGTCACGTCCACGGCCTTGGCCGGTGCCGCAAGAGCAAGCGCGATCGCGGCGGCGCCAATGAAGGGCAGAACTTTCATGTATTCCTCCAAAAAGGGGTATCTGTCCATGATTGGACGAGGCAACTTTCGGAGAAAATCAGCCATTTCTCAAACGAAATAAAATTATGGTTTATATCAAAATTATCGATGTATAATTCATGCAGGATCACCCCCGGATTTCCTTCGGAAACGCCCCATGGACATCAATCTTGCGCGTACCTTTCTTGCCATTTGCGAGGTCGGAAATTTCGTCAAGGCGTCGGAACGCCTCTATGTCACGCAGTCGACCGTAAGTACCCGGGTCAAGCTGCTGGAAGACCTGTTGGGGCAGCCGCTGTTCGTGCGCACCAAGGCGGGGGCGTCGTTGACGGCGGCGGGCGCGCAGTTCCGCCCGTTCGCGGAAAAGCTGCTGCAGACCTGGGAGCAGGCACGCCACAATGTCGGTCTGCCGACGGAATATTCCGCCCTTCTGACCGTCGGTGCCGAATTCACCCTGTGGGAACGCATGATGGTGAGTTGGATGTCCTGGGTCCGCCAGGCCCTGCCCGAGGTCGCCCTGCGCGCCGAGGTCGGCACCTCCGACACCTTGATGAGTCAAGTCGTCGAAGGCTTCATCGATCTCGCGGTCAGCTATACGCCGCAGCACCGTTCGGGCTTGGTGGTCGAGAAACTGGCCCAGGACAGCCTGGTTCTGGTCTCGACGGAGCCGACGACCCGCGGTCCCTGGGACGCCAGTTACGTGTTCGTCGACTGGGGTGCGGAATTCCGCATGGAACATTTGGATGCTTTCCCTGATCTGGCGGCCCCGGCGCTGGCGGTCAGCTACGGGCCGCTTGCCCAACAGCACATCCTGCGCGCCGGTGGGTCGGCCTACTTGCCGCTGCGCGCCGTGCGTCCGCGCCTGGAGGAAGGTGTGTTTCACCTGGTCGAAGAGGCCCCCGTTTTCCGCCGGCCGATCTTCATTGTGCATTTGGAAGGGGTCGATAATCCGCTGTTTCAGACGGCTGTCGAGGGCCTGCGCAGCGCCGCCCGCGACGAAGCCGGCGACGATGGCGACATCTGATTGGGCACCCGGATTGGGGTGATATCGGCAAATCCCCGCAATCCCTTGATTTTTACCCGGCTAGACGTCATGTTCTGGGGCGTTTCGGCCAAATTATTGGAGTGCTAATGGCGAAAGAAGACGTTTTGGAGTTTACGGGCACGGTGACGGAACTGCTGCCCAACGCCATGTTCCGGGTCAAACTGGACAACGAACACGAAATCCTCGCCCATACGGCGGGCAAAATGCGCAAGCACCGGATCCGGGTGCTTGCTGGCGATCGCGTCAATGTTGAGATGACGCCATACGATCTGACCAAGGGCCGGATCACCTTTCGTTTCAAATAAAGTTTGGCGGACATGCCCATGGCTGGCCGCTTGATTCTCGCCTCGGCGTCGCCCAGGCGGCTGGATCTGCTGTCCCAGGTCGGGATCGCGCCCGCCGCTGTGGTGCCCGCCGACATCGACGAGACGCCGCGCGCGGGCGAGGCGCCGCGTGCGTTGGCGCGCCGTCTGGCCGGGGAAAAGGCCGCCGCCGTGGCGCGCGCCCATCCGGGCGATTTCGTCCTGGGCGCGGACACGGTCGTCGCCTGTGGCCGTCGCTCGCTGCCCAAGCCCGCCGACGAAGCGGAAGCCCGGCGCTGCCTGGACCTGTTGTCCGGGCGCCGGCATCGGGTCATCGGCGGCGTCGCCCTGGTTTGCCCCGGGGGGCGGGTTGTGGTCCGCGATTCGGTGACGGCCGTGCAGTTCAAGCGCCTCAGCCGGGCCGAGGTGGATATGTATCTCGCCTCCGGCGAATGGCGGGACAAGGCCGGCGGCTACGCCATTCAGGGACTTGCCGCGCTGTTCGTCACGGCGATCAACGGTGATTACAACAATGTGGTCGGCTTGCCGCTCGCCCTTACGGCGGCGCTGCTGACCGGCGCCGGGGCATGGTCCCCGGCGGGGAAAGGATAGCCATGCGCGCCGACACGATCCTGATCAATGCCGGGCCGGGCGAGATGCGCGTGGCGCTACTCGCCAAGGGCACGGTGGTCCAGGTTCTGTTCGAACGGGACAGCGACGAAGGCGTCGAAGGGGCGGTGTTCGTCGGTCGCGTGACCGCCATCAACCGCGACCTCAACGCCGCCTTCGTCGATATCGACGGCGACGATCCCGGGTTCCTCGCCGCCGGTGACGCCCGGCAGTCGGGCGACCAGCGCATCAAATCCATCACCGAAGCCGTTGGCGAAGGGGACAAGGTCCTGGTCCAGGCCGACCGCGAAGCCATGGACGGCAAGGGCCCACGCCTGACCTGCCGTTTGGCGCTGACCGGCCGCTTCGTGACCCTGCACCTGGGCGGCGAGGGCATGAAGTTTTCCCGCTTTCTCGCCCCGGCCGAACGCAAGGAACTGGAAATACTTGAGGAAATCCTACCCGGCGATTGCGGACTGACCTTCACCCCCGCCGCCGGCGGGGCCGATATTTCCCAAATCTCCGCCGACCTGGACCGCTTGCTGGCCCTGCGCGACGACGTCGATGCCGCCTTCGAGGATACGGTCAAGGCGCCGGAAGCCCTGTTGGCGCCGCCCGATGCCATCGAACGCGCCCTGACCCTGGCCGGGCCGCGCTGCCGCGTTATTTCCGACGATCCGGAGGCCCTGCGCCTGGTCCGGGAACTGGCCCCCGGCGTAAAGGCCGAGGCCTGGTCCGGCACGGCGCCGCTGTTCGAGGAATTCGGTGTCGAGGAAGCCCTCGACGGTGTGCTGTCGCCGGTGGTGCCCCTGCCCTCAGGCGGCCGGGTGATCATCAGCGAAACCCCGGCGCTCACGGCCATTGACGTCGACACCGGCCAGACCAAGGGCGGGCCGCTTGGTTCCGGCTCGCCTCAGCGCCTGGCGGCCAAGGCCAACCGCGAGGCCGTGACCGCCATCGCCCGCGAACTGCGCCTGCGCAACCTGGCGGGACAGATCGTCATCGATTTCCTGGCCATGAAGGGCAAGAAGGAACGCCTGGAAGTGCTCGCCCAATTGCGCAGCGCGCTTGCCGGCGATCCGGTCGAATGCCATGTCCTGGGCTACACGGGGTTGGGTTTGGTGGAATTGACGCGCCGCCGCCGCGGCCCGTCCCTGACCCGCCTGCTGGCCCGCCCGGGGGGGCTGACGGCCGACCCCACGGCGGCGGGTCTCGCGGCGCTGCGCCGCGCCATCGCGGTGCGGGGGGCGGTGATCCGCATCGCCTGCGCCGCCGACGTGGCCGATGCGCTGGCCGGGCCGCTCAAGGATGCGCTGGACGATGCCAATGCCCGGACCGGCGGGGCAATCCGGGTGGAACGCGACGGCGCTCTCGGCCCCGGCCGGTTCGAGGTTACGGAGGGCTAACGCCATGAGCGAGACGACGGGCGCCAAGGTCGTGCCCCTGAAGCGCAAACCCTGCCCGATCTGCAAGAAGCCGCCAGTCACCGAATTCCTGCCGTTCTGCTCCAAACGCTGTGCCGATATCGACCTCGGCCAATGGCTCGGCGGCGGCTACCGCATTCCGACCAACGAAGGGCCCGAGGATCTGGATGCCGAAGGCGAGTATACCGAGGATTAAACCCTGCGCCCGGCGGCCTGGCGGCGGGGACGCAAGGCCGGAAATACTTGGAAATCCGCGTGAAAATTCCCCACGCACCCGCGCTGGACAGGGCCTCTGATTTCTTCTATAAGCCACGTCTTGCCAACGGGCGGTGGCCTTTCAGGCCGTCGCCGACGCACGGTTTGCCCAGGTAGCTCAGTTGGTAGAGCATCGCACTGAAAATGCGGGTGTCGGTGGTTCAAATCCGCCCCTGGGCACCATTCCCCCCTCAATATATTGATTTATCATTGCGTTTTCGGCGCAGGGCCTCTCCGCGTGCCGCCCGTTATGGGCGCGGGACACGGATAGAACGCCACCTCTGCGCGGTCCGCTAAGGTTAGCGGATCACGCGAGGCGTCATCGTTGGCAAGGTGGTGAGGTTCAGGCCGCCTTGGCCAAGTCGTCGAACAGCTGCGCGTTCGGGCAGAACCAATGATAGTCCTGCGCCCCGTCCAGGCCGGCCAGCCAGGAAAAGCAGGCGTCGGCGTTTTCGCAGGTTCGGCAGCGCGCATTGGCCAGCCGCATGCGTTCTTGCGGCACATGGGCGTCGTTGATGTTGAGGGTTTTCAACGCTTCCACCAGAAGGGGGGATCGGGCGGCCGCGTCGCTTTCAAGAAGATGAACCATGATGATGCTCCTCATCGTTCAGGGTGGTCACTGGGGCCACCCTAGCGACTTGGCATCGGCCCGCATTGATCCAGGTCATCCGCGCCGCCGGTCCGCGCGGCGGGATGAGCTGGGATCGGATGATCGCGTCAGGCGGTGGGCAGCGTCGCCCGCACGGTCGCCGAACGGTCCCACAGGTTCGGCACGCTGGTCGAGGAATAGCCCGAGACGAAGGGTTTGATCTCATTCGTTTCCGGCTTGAACACATGGCGTGAGACCGCGCCGATGTTGGCGCCGTAGACGTGGATGCTGATCGACGGCTTGTCGGCGAAGGAGTTTTCGACGACGTGGATATCGCCGATGGTCGGCGACACGGCCTCGACCTGACCGGGGGTCAGTTCGGCCCAGCCCCCCACTTGGTGCAGTTTGCCTTGGGCGTCCTGTTCGAAGCGGACTTCCTTTTCCGCCCCTCGCAGCATGCCGATCAGGCCCCAGACCATATGGTCGTGGACGGGCGTCTTCTGCCCCGGGCCCCAGACGAAGCTGACGACGGAAAACCGTTCCAGCGGGTCGGCGTGCAAAAGGTACTGCTGATAAAACTCGGGATGGGGCTGGGCAAATGCCTCGGGCAGCCAGTCGTCGCGGGACACCAGCGTGCTCAGCAGCTTGCGGCCTTCGGCGAGCAGGGTTTCTTCGGCGTCGGTCTTGGAAACAAGGTTCGTCATGGCGATGACGAAATCGCGCAGCGGCGCGATGGAGTCGGGGGAAGAGGTCATTCGGATGCCTTCCGTTTTTCTTTCTCTTGGTGGATGGGGCGGCCGGGGGCCAGGGGAATGGATGAAGCGGTGGCACCGATGGCGCAGGGATCGATCGGTGCCGGCGGCGACGGATCGCCGGCCAGGGCGCGTTCGACGGCCTCCGCGGCCTTGGTGACCTCAACACCCAACGCTTTGAAGCGGCCGGGGCGCAGGCGTTCCGCCGGGCCCGAAACACCAATGGCGGCGATCACGCCGCCGGCCGGATCGTGGATCGGGGCGGCCACGCCGCAGACCGTTTCCTGCCACTCACCGGTGTTGACGGCGTAGCCGCGCGTGCGGATGCCCGCCATTTCCTGAAGGAAGGCATCGGCGTCGGTGATGCTTTTCGGCGTGTGGGCGTGCAAGTTCTCGGCCAGCGCGCCGAGCGCCGCCTCACCCAAGGCGGCCAGCATAGCCTTGCCCGTGGCGACGCAGCGCGCGGGGGCGCGGCCGCCGATCGCGGAATAGGCGCGGACCGGCTCGGGGCTTTCCAATTTGTGCAGATAGACCACCTCGTCCCCGTCGAGGACCGAGAGATGGACGCTTTCCCGAGTCCGCGCGAGCAGGGCCTCCATGGCCGGCAGGGCCAGTTGGCGGAGGTCCAGATGATTGAGCATGGCCGTGCCCAGTTCCCACAGGCGGATCGCCGCCGCGTAGGTGCCGGTGGCGGCGTCGCGGCGGACGTAGCCCAGTTCCGTCAGGGTCTGCAACAGGCGGTGGGCGTTGCTTTTTCCCAGATCGACCCGCGCCGCCAGTTCCGACACGCCGAGCGCGCGGTCGCTATGGGCCAGCACCTCCAACAGCGCCATGCCGTTGACCAGGGTGTTGTTCATGCGACCACCCCGCCGGCGCGCCATTCGGCGATGTCTTCGGCGCTGAACCCGGCTTCGGCCAGGATCTCGTCGGAATGTTCGCCGACATGGGGCGGTGCGTGGTCGACGGCGCCGCTGCCGTGGGCCAGCTTGAACCCCGGCCCGACCAGGCGCAGGGGACCGTAGGGCGAGTCCACTTCCTGCAAAAGGCCGCGTTCCACGACCTGGGGATGGTCGGCGATTTCGTCGATGCCCTTCACCGTGGCGCAGGGCACGTCGGCTTCGGTCAGACGCTGTTCCCAGGAATCAGGATCCCCTTCGCGCATCGCGCCTTCGATCACGTCGCGCAGGGCGCCTGCGTTTTCCGTCCGCGCCGCCCAATCGACGAAGCGCGGATCGGTGAGCGCGTCTTCCCGGCCCAGCGCCTTCATCAGATTGACGAACTGCTTTTCCAACAGGATCGCCAGGATGATGTAGCCGTTGCCGCAGCGGAAGCGGTCGGCGGTCACCTTGCGGGTGACCGACAGGTTGCCGTACTGGCGCTGCACGAAACCGGCGACGGTGTATTCGGTCACGTGCTGGGCCAGGAAATTGAGGGTCGAATCCAGCATGGCGACGTCGACGAACTGGCCCTTTCCGGTCTGCGTGCGCTGGTGCAGGGCGGCGGAAACGGCGAAGGCGCCGGTCATCCCGCCGATCAGGTCGCAGGCGGCGAAGCCCGCGCGCATGGGGCCGCCCTCGGCCTCGCCGGTGATCGACATGATGCCGGACATCGCCTGAATCTTGCCGTCGAAGGCCGCCTTGGCGCTTTCCGGCCCGCTGTGGCCGAACCCGGACACCGCGCAATAGATCAGTTTCGGATTGATCGCCTTGAGCGTTTCGTAGCCCAGGCCGAAGCGGTCCATCACGCCGGGGCGGAAATTTTCCCAGACGATGTCGGCGTCCTGAACCAGGCGTTTGACGATCTCCTGGGCCTCCGGCTTTTTCAGGTCGAGGGTCAGACTGCGTTTGTTGGCGTTGATCGCCATGAAGGCCGGCGCCATGTTGCGGTCGACCCATTCCTGGCTGAGCTGGGCGCGTCGGTTGTCCTCGCCACCGATGGGCTCGATCTTGACCACGTCGGCGCCCAGCAGGGCGAACTGATAGGTCCCGAAGGGGCCTGCGAAGAACCGGGTGAAGTCGAGAACCTTGATCCCATCGAAGGGGCGGGGGCCCGGCGCGGTCATGCCGTCCCCCCGGCTGTGGCCTTCTTCAATTCCTTTTCCCGCAGTTCCTTGGCGACGATGCGGGCGTTTTCCGCCTCGGCGCGCAGCGCCGCGACCTCTTCGGGCGAGCGGCGGGCGATGTTGCAATAGTCGCCCTTCCAATCCGGATCGTCTGACCAGCGCAGCGGCGATTGCACCGTGGTGCGCGGGCCGGTGGCGCTTTCCAATACCCGCAGGCCCAGCTCCAGCGTCTCCGCCTGGGATTTCGGGTCGTGCGGCCGGCCGGCGGCGTTGCCCAGGGGAAAGTCACTGAACAGAAAACGCGGCACGCCGCAATATTCGACGATGTCCTTGGCGCAGCCCATGACCACCGTGGGGATGCCGTTGGCTTCCAGATGGCGGGCGATCAGGCAGAGGGTCTGGTGACAGATCGGGCAGTTGGGGATCAGGATCACCACGTCTGCGCCGTCTTCTTGGCAACGGTTGAGGATTTCCGGGCAGTCGAAATTGAGAGTGTGCTGCTGACTGCGGTTGGTCGGCGCACCGTGGAAGCGTTTCGTCAGGCCGCCGATCCGCCCGGTCGTCTGGGCGTCCCGCAATGCCGCCAAGGGGAACCAGGCGCGGGCGTCTTCCATGCTGGTATGGATCCGGTCGATGCCGACATGGGAAATGCGCAGGTCGTGTTCCGCCGCCGTGTCGCCGGAATAGACCTGATAGAACTTGGCGGCGGAGTTGTAGGGTGCTCCCGGTCCCTGCGGGCCCTTGTCCGGCTGATAGGGGGCCGCCGTGGTGATGAAGGTCACCTGCGATTGCGCCAGGGGCTTGGTCAGCGGCGTGAACGGCACGTCGATGTAGTGGGCCCAGACATAGGGGTTGTCGTAGCCCAGCGCGAGATACCATTCCCGCGTCCGCCGCATATAGGGGACGGGTTGATCCAGTTCCGGCGCGAAGGCCAATCCGCTGTCGCTCTTCGGCGCGGTCTTACTCGATGTCATCCTCATGCCTCGTGTCTTGGTCTCACGGGTCGGTCGGATCGCATGATCCGTTTGTTCTATTATATAGAACATCAATTCCATTAATCGGAAAGAATTTTATCGTCACCGCCGCACGCTTGCCCCGGCGTGTCCGCGATATACCCTACGGCGCCTTGGCCGAAACCCGGCACATGTAGCCCTTGAGGTTGGCGTGGTCCGACAGCGGGTCGCGCTGGGTCTCGTCGGTCAGATGGTTGACCGACGGCCAGGGGTGGAACGGCTGGGCCCGGTCCCAGCCGATGGGGATGAACACCGTGTCCAGGCGGATGCCCGCATGCAGCCAGGCCCGTGCCCGGATTTGGCCGTGGTCGGTTTCGACCGTGACCTCCCGACCGTCCTCGATACCCAGCGCCGCCGCCTTGGTCGGGTGGATCTGGACATACAGGTCCGGCCACATTTCCTGAGCCTGCCAGGAATAATGGGTCCAGGAATGGAAATGCGGGGCCGCCGGGCGGCCGGTGATCAGCTGCGTGTCGAAGCCCCGGGCCTTGAGGGCGCGGGCTGGGGAATCGGCCCCCGGCTGCACGATGCGGGACGTCACCGTATCGACCTGGCCTTTGGCGAAGGGGCTGCGGACGGTCGGGCCGGTGCCGTCGCCGCGCACCGCATAGGGCAGGTCGATGAGCTGCTCGCGGTCCGTATAGAATTCGGGCAGGGCGGAAAAGCCGAGAGCCTGGAACTTGGCTTCCTGCGCCTCGGTCCAGAATTCCAGTTTGCCGCTTTTGGTCGGGAAGCGGTGGCCTTCGGGGGAACCGAGCGCGGTCGTGCCTTCCAGGTGCAGGGTCTCGATTTCCTCGGCGTCTTCGTCGACCACGGGGACACGGACCCAGCGCCAGGGAACGGAATGCAGGCGTTTTTGCGTGCAGCCCTTCATCCAGGGATCGTTGATGCACATCTCGTCCCAGAACAGGGCGCTATCCTTGTACTTGTCCTGCAGCACGTCGTCGAAGCCGAACCGCTTGCCCAACTCGATCCAGATCCAGCCGTCGGCCTTGGCCTCGCCCGGCGGGTCGATCACCTTGTCGATCCAGACCACCCGGCGGTCCTCGCTGGCGCGGCTGATCTCGCCTTTCTCCACGCCTGTGGCGGCGGGCAGGACATAGTCCGCATAGGCGCTGGTTTCATTGGCGAACAGTTCGATGTGAACCAGCAGGTCGAGGGACTTGAAGGCTTCCCGCACCCGGTCCTGATGGGGCCAGGCCGACAGCGGATTGTTGCAGGTGATGAAGGCGCGGATCGGATAAGGGTCGGCGGTCTGCATGGCGTCGAGCCAGCGCGCCGGGTTGACCCCGGCCATGGGCTTTTCCGGATGGCGGATGCGGTCCGGCGGCGCGTTGGCGACCACCGGCGACGGCGTGCCGAAGTTGAAGAAAGCGCCGCCACGGCGCCCGATATTGGCGGTGATGGCGGCCAGGAACATCAGGGCGCGGTTGGTCTGTGTGCCGTTGGCGTGCTGGTTGACGCCACGCGCTGCGAAGATCACGCAGCCGTCGGCCCGGGCAATGTCCTCGGCCAATGCCCGGATCTGCGCCGCCTCGATGCCGGTGATCCCGGCGGCCCAGTCCGGCGAATAGCCCTTGGCCATCAGATAATCGCGCCAGGCGTCCCAGCCTTCGACCCAATTGTCGCAGAACCGCTGGTCCTGCAGATTGCGGTCGAACACGTGATGGGCGAGGGCCAGAGCCAGCGCCAGGTCCGTGCCGGGGCGGATGCCGAGCCATTGATCGGCCTTACTTGCCGTCACGGTCAGGCGCGGGTCGACCACCACCATGCGGGCCCCGTTCTTCAGCCGCCAGTCGTTGATCATGCCGAAATGGACGGGCCGGGATTCCGCCTGGTTGTCGCCGAAATAAACGTAGAGCGCGGCACTGCCCAGATCGCTCGGGGTATAGCTGTTGCCGCTGCCGAGCATGCCGATGGTCTGATCATAGGCGACGGCCTTGGCCTCGGAACAGAAGGGCTCCGTATCGGTGAAATTGGGCGTGCCCCACATCTGGGTGAACAGGCGGATGTATCCCTTGCGGGTCAGGGTGCCCGTGCGGGTGCCGGCGAACAGGGCCAGCGCTTCCGGCCCGTGTTTGGCGCGCACGACTTCCAGCTTGGCTGCGATCTCGTCGAGCGCCTGGTCCCAGCTGATGGGCTCGAACTTGCCTTCGCCCCGTTCGCCGACGCGCTTCAGCGGCTGGGTCAGGCGGTCCGGGCTGTTGTGAAGCTGCAGCAGAAACTGGGACTTGGGGCAGACCTTGCCCTTCCATTGCGGATCGTCCTCGTTGCCCGTCACGCGGATCACCTTGCCGTCCTTCAGGTGATACTGCGTCGGGCAGCAGTTGAAACAGATGGTGCAGCCGCCCGATACGATCTTGTCCGGGGCCCGTTCTTCGCGGGTCGAACGATAAGGAAAGGCCACGTCGTCCGGGCTCAGCGCCGGGCGCCGCTTCGGGTCGTCGATCACGGCCGGGCGGTGGCGGCCCGCCATCGTAAATCCCTCGGTGGCGGGGGCGCTGGCCTTGATGCGCTCGAGGAAGATGTTGGACGGGTCCAGAAGGAAGGCGTCGTGGTCGACGGCGCGGCGGCCGTCGGTTTCGATTTTTGCCAGGTGGTCGGCGCGGTCGCCGAAGGTGATGGCCTCGCCGGGGCAGACCGTGGCGCAGGCGGGGCGCAGGCCGACCGCGCGGCGGTCGTGGCACAGGTCGCATTTCACGGCGTGATGGTCGATGGCGTCATAGCCCATGGCGCCGTAGGGGCAGGCGATGACGCATTCGCCGCAGCCCGTGCAGCGGTCTTCGTTGATGCGCACGACGCCGGTGTCCGGGTCTTTGAAGATCGCCTTGGGTGCCACCGGGCAGGCACGCAGGCAGGCGGGCCGCTCACAGTGCTGGCAGGACAGGGTCAGGAAATCCAGGGCCGGTTGCGTGGTATCGCCGAGCCAGACCACGCGGTTGCGGTTTTCACCCGGGCCCAGGCCGTGTTCCGCCTTGCACGCTGCCTCGCAGCTTTTGCAGCCGATGCAGCGTTCCATGTCGATCATCAGGGACAGGCGGGACATCTCTGCGTTCTCCTACCAGGCCGCCAGATGCCACCAGTAAATGTCGCGCCCGTCGGCGACATATCCGGCGAAGAAGGTAACCAGGACGACGTGCAGGATCAGGCCCGCAAGGAACAGCCAGGCCAGCGCCATGTGGACCGGCCGCCACCAAGCCTGCAGCCAGGATACCGATCGACGGGCGCCGATCAGCCGTGCCTCTTCCCGGGCCAGTCGGGCATAGGCAAGTGATTTGACGGGGGCCCGCAGGAAATGCCGCAGGGTGGGTGAGAACAGGGCCTCGCTGGCCTGAGCATCAAGGTGCCGGAGCAGCGCTGCCTTCCTGTCGATAAGAGCCCGCAGCTTGGCCTTCAGACCCGGATCGGCGGCCTGGAACGGCGCCGATTTGCGCCCGAAGGTCGATGCCATGCGGGACGACACATGGACCCGCGCGACCACGCCGGTCAGGACCAACAGGACCAGGCACGCGACCAGGACGAGCGGCGGACCGGAAAATGCCGCGGCGGCATGGAGGGAGACCAGGAACATGCCGAGCAGGCTGGCCCCCACATGCAGGATGAACAGGCGGTTGGGAATTTGGCTGTGCCCGGCCCGTTTACCAAGGGAGAACAGGAAGGGTGCGAGCAGCAGGACCGCGCCGATCGCCGCCACGGGCTGCAGAATTTCCGTGCCCGGGCGCTGCCAGGGGGCCGGCAGGAACGGCTTGGCGATGAGAAAGCCGGCGATCGCCAGCACCAAGCTGGCGACCCAGATCAGCAGGCGCCGGTTCGACAGGTCGGGCCGCTTGGGCGATTTCGCCGGCGCGGGTGCGGCGGGGCTGGTGTGGAGATCCTGCGTGTTCGTGGTCATGTCCCCCAGGGTACGGCATCGTTCTTTATTGGGGAATATCCCCGGCGACGCTGCAGCGGATCATATGGCGATTTTCCGCCATGTCATAATCGGCGACCGCGCGGTGGCAGGTCGACCGATTGTCCCAGATCACCAGATCGCCGACCCCCCACATGTGGCGGTAGATGTATTGCGGCTGGTAGCAATGCTCGAACAGAAAATCGAGAACGCGGCGGCTTTCGCTAAAGGAAAGCTCGTTGATCCGACGGGTGAAACCGGGATTGACGTAGACCGTCTTCTTGCCCGTTTCCGGATGGGTTCGGATCACGGGATGGGTCACCGCCGGCACCTTGGCCCGTTCTTCCGCCGTCAAGGGCGGGCGGTCGGGCATATGGGCGAAGAAGGTGTCATAGGCGTTGGTGTAATCATGGATCGCGGTCAGGTCGCCGAGGAACGCCTGCATGGGTTCGGACAGATCGTCATAGGCCTGCGTCATGCTGCAGAACATGGTGTCACCGCCGTAGCTGGGAATTTCCTTGGAATGCAGGAATGACCCCTGGGTCGGGCGCGGCATGTAGGACAGGTCCGAATGCCAATACTGCCCGGCATAGATGGCGCCGATCGGCTTGCCGGCCTTCTTGACGTTGGAGATCAGAAGAACTTCCGGGTTTTCCTCCATGTTGAACTGCGTCAGCACGTGGGCTTCCAGCTGCCCGAATTTCTTCGACAACTCGACAAGCTGATCCGGTGTCAGGTTCTGGCCGCGCAGCACGATCACCTGATGATCGAGAAAAGCCTGGTACAGGGCCGGGAACAGGTTGTCGTAATTGTCGTCGGCAAGATTCAGGCCCTTGATTTCGGCCCCCCGGGCACCCGCCAGGCGTTTCACCTCGAGCCCGGATTGCATCGTGGTCATGGTTCCTTCCGGCATTGTTTGTTCCTTCGGCTCGTGCGTGTGTTTGAATTGCGGGGGAGTGTAGGGGCACCAGACTATGCCTGAGAAATACCTTTGATCGACCAAGATATGCTTAAATGATATATCAAGGTCTTCGATCATCGCCGGAGTGCATTTCTTGAACCTGAAGGCCCTGCAATACTTCCATGCCGCCGCCCGCTACGGCAGCATCGCCCAGGCGGCGGCCCATCTGCATGTCGCCCAGCCGGCCGTCAGCCGCCTGATCCGCAAATTGGAACAGGATCTGGGCGTGCGCCTTTTGACCCGCACGGCGCAGGGCGTATCCCTGACAGGAGAGGGCGATCATCTTCTCGCCCGCACGGCCCCGATCCTGAAACTGTTGGACCAGACACGGAACGAGGTCCGCAATTGGGGTCAGGAGCCGGCCGGGCCGGTGTCGCTGGCGCTGATGCCTGCCGTCGCCCCCCTGGTCGCGCCCTTATTGGTTCGCCGCGTGCGGGATCAGTATCCCAAGGTTCTGCTCAGCCTGTCGGAAGGGCTGGGCACCGTCATTTCCGATGGCGTGCTGACCGGCCAGTTCGACTTGGGCCTGTTCCATGCGGACCGGGAGGTGCCGTCGCTCGCGATCACCCATCTGTTGGATGAGCCCATGTTCCTGATCGGCCCGGAGGACGGAGCCGGCGGTGACCGGGAAGTGATCGACCTTGGCGAGCTTCCGAATTTCCCCCTGCTGCTGCCCGAAGCCCCCAACCCCATGCGCCGGATGATCGACGGGCTGACGGCGGACAGGGGGCTTGCCCTCGACATCCGCGAGACCGTTAATTCGACAGCCATGATCAAGGCCATGGTTGCGGCGGGGCTGGGCTATACGATCCAGAGCTACAGTTTTTTTCACGAGGAAACGCCGCAAGGCAGTCCCCGGTTTCGGGTCCGGAAGATCAAGGGGATGTCGCGCAACTGGTCGTTGGTCCGGCTTGAAGGCCGGCCCGCGGGCGGCGCCGTGCTTGCTGTCGCCGGGGTGCTGACCGGCATTGCCCGGGATTTCGCCGATGCCCATTACCGGCAGGCGCCGGCGGGGTGACGTTCAGGACTTGATGCGCGTGCCCAGGTCGAGAATGTAGGGCGAAGGCGGGATAAAGAAATCCTGATAATAGATCGGCCGGGTGTCGACGGAATAGGCCGTGACGTTGACCGTCGAGGCAAGGGCGCCGTCGGGCCAGGCACAGCCTTCGGTGACATAGGCCGGCGGCATTTCCACGCGCAGCCGCTGACGGATGTGGTGCACCGGCATGTGATGGTGTTCGGCCATGACTTCGTGGAAATTTGCGCCGTCGAGAGCGGAAAGCGGCGGGGTGACCAGTTCGGGATGACGGTCGGCCAGGGCGTAGAACACCGCGTAGATTTCCATCGCTGTGTCGATGGTGACGATGCGGTCGATCCGCACGACCTTGTCCCGGCCCTGTTCGAGGGCGGCGGACCAGGGTCCCTTGTCGCGGCTGACGCGGCGGTCGATCACGCGGGTATAGACGGGCAGCAGGTCATCGGGCCCGCCGTCTGCGGTGCGGAACAGAAAATGCCAGGGTTCCGCCACCTGATTTTGCAGCGAGGCGACAGTGGTGCCGCTGCCGCGCCGGCGGTGGATCAAGCCGTCGTCGACAAGGCTGCGCAGCGCCCGCTGCACGGTGCCGAGGGAACAGGGGGTTACTGCCGCCCATTCGCTTTCCGTCGGCAGGCGCGCCCCCGGAGTCCAGAAACCGTCGGCGATGGAGGCGGTGATCGCCTGGCGCAGGCGTTCGTGCTTCGGCATGTCGTCCTGCGCCGGCCAATACCGCCGGAGAAATTCTCCATATCCACCGGGCACGTCCGTCAGCATTCGCGCGAAATCTCCAAAATCATAACGGGTGTGATCGTGCCACATTTTTACGACGAGACGACCATCATGACCATCCCGCTTGACAATGCAATTAACTATATAGTTATTCGATTATCTCATCTCCAGCGCGCTTGCGCCAAGAAACCGGCGGGCTGATCGGATATCGGCCGCCAACACAGGAAACACTGCTTAGATGGAACCCAAAAATCTCATCATCCTGATGTCGGACGAGCATACCAAGGCGGTCACCGGCTGTTACGGGCATCCGTTCATTTCGACCCCCAATATCGACGCCCTGGCGGCCGGCGGCACGCGATTCGACGCGGCCTATACGGTTTGTCCGGTCTGCGTTCCGGCGCGGGCCAGCTTCGCCACGGGCAAATACGTTCATCAGATCGGCGCCTGGGACAACGCGACGCCCTTCGACGGTACGCAGGCCAACTGGCATGCGTTGTTGCGCGACCGGGGCCATCAGACGGTTTCCATCGGCAAGCTGCATTTCCGGTCGGGCGAGGACGACAACGGCTTCGCCGACGAGGAACTGGCCATGCACGTCATCGACGGCAAGGGCGACCTTTTGGGCCTGATCCGTGACGAAGACACGCCCAAGCGGGGGGCGTCATGGAAGATGGCCAAGCTGGCCGGCCCGGGCGAGAGCATGTACACGCGCTATGACCGCGACATCACGTCCCGTGCGCAATCCTGGCTGTACGAGGAAGCGCCCAAGCATACGGACAAGCCTTGGGTGCTGTTCGTGTCCTTCGTGGCCCCGCATTTCCCGCTGACGGCGCCCTCGGAACATTTCTACCGCTATTACAACCAGGATCTGGCGCCGCCCAAGCTTTATGACAAGCGCAATGCGCCGATCCATCCTTACATCGACGATTATCGGTCGATCTTCACCTATGACGAACATTTCACCACCATGGACATGGTAAAGCGCGCGCAGGCGGGCTATCTCGGCCTGATTTCCTTCATGGACGAACAGATCGGCCTGATCCTGTCCGCCATGGAAGACGCCGGCCTGTCTGCCGACACCAGGGTGCTCTACACCACCGACCACGGCGACAACATGGGCAATCGCGGCGCCTGGGGAAAATCGGTGATGTACGAGGAAGCGGCCGCCGTGCCGCTGATCCTCAGCGGGCCGGACATCCCGGCGGGCAAGGTCGTCAAGACGCCGGCGACCCATTGCGACATCTATCCCTTCATCATGGACTGCGTGGGCGCCGCCGATGGCGACACGCTGCCCGCGGACCTGCCGGGGACCAACCTGATGGACCTGACGGCGGGGGCGGAGCCCGATCGCGTCGCCTTTTCCGAATACCACGGCATGGGGTCCAAAACGGCGGCCTTCCTGGTCCGTAAGGGCGATTGGAAACTGGTCCATTACGAGGACTATCCGGACCAGTTGTTCAACCTGGCCAATGACCCCGAGGAACTTGAAGATCTGGCGGGTGATCCCGCCCACGCCACGGTGATGGCGGATCTTGCGGCCGAACTGCGGAAAATCTGCGATCCCGCCGCCGTGGACAGGGCCGCGCGCAAGACCCAGGCCCGTATGATCGTGGAAAACGGTGGCAAGGAAGCCATCATCAAGCGGGGCGACCTGGGCTTTTCCGTCCCGCCCGGCGTCCAGCCGATGTTTGATTAACACAGACGTGCCATCGTGGGTGCGGGTGCGCCCGCCCGAAGCTTTCGGGCAATATTTGACCAACCAGGAGACCGGAAATGACTGCCAATACCCCCTTCGCCATGGTGCCGCTGCCCGGCGTGCGATCCCAGAAACCCCGCAAGACCGGTCTGACTATGATGATGGACTGGGGGCTGCCCATGAACCGGGTGGCCGATTACATGGACCTGCTGGCCCCCTATGTGGATTTGGCGAAGATCGTGGTCGGCACGGCGCGGCTTTATCCCGAGGACTACCTGGTCAAGAAGCTCGCCCTTTATAAATCCTACGACGTGACGCCGTTCCTGGGTGGGCAGTTTTCCGAATATGTCTTCGCGACCCAGGGCTGGTCGGCCATGCAGGGATTCTTCGCCGAGGCCAAGCGCCTGGGCTTCGACGCGCTTGAGATTTCCGACAACTGCGTGCCGCTGGACGACAAAGAACGCGCCAAGATGATCAAGATGGCCATCGCCGAGGGCCTGGAAGTCCACGGCGAGGTCGGATCGAAGGTCGTCAACCAGACGCCCCAGGACCTGATCGATCAGACTCAGGTCTGTTTCGACGCGGGCTGCGAGATCGTCCTGGTCGAAGGGGCCGAACTGGTCACCGACGGTAAGGTCAACGAGGCCATGATGTCGGCCCTGAAGGACGGCCTGGATCTGAATCGCACGCTGCTGGAACTCACCGGTCCCTGGATCAAGGGCGTGACCCTTAACGACGTGTTCGAGTTGAAGAAGTTCCTGCTGGGCGAATTCGGGCCGGAGGTGAACTTGGCCAACGTCCAGCCCGATGATGTGATGGAGACCGAGGCCCAACGCTGCGGCCTGTCCGTGGTCGGACCCAAAACGCGGGCCGAAGCGGCGGAGTAGCCGCTTTTAATTGTATACAATTTACAGGCAGGGCATCTGCGCGGTATCGTCCTGTTCCAAGCACGAGTCCACGGACGATCTCCCATGTACAAAATCCACGGTTCCCACTGGGGAGCGTTCGAAGCCCGGGCCGAAGACAACCGCATCGTTGATGTCCGGCCCCTTGCCGGCGATCCCGACCCGTCGCCGATCCTGGGCGGTATGGCCGAAGGCGTACACCACGACTGCCGCGTCAAGGCGCCG
Organism: bacterium SCSIO 12827; assembly: GCA_024397995.1. Taxonomy (NCBI): domain Bacteria; species bacterium SCSIO 12827. Next base: position 1,038,725 of record CP073746.1, read on the forward strand.
GCCATCCGCGAAGGCTGGCTGAAGCATCGTGACCGGGCGCGGGGCGGCGGCCGCTTTGTCGAGGTGCCTTGGAACGAAGCGCTCGATATCGTCGCCGAAGAACTGCGGCGGGTGAAGGACGCCCACGGCAACGACGCGATCTTCGCCGGGTCCTACGGCTGGTCCAGCGCCGGGCGCTTCCATCACGCCAAAACCCAAATGCAGCGCTTCATGAACTGCTTCGGCGGCTATACGGCGCAGAAGCACAGCTATTCCCTGGCTGCCGGGTTGGCCATCCTGCCGCATATCGTGGGCGACCTGGCCCCGCTTCGCGGGCTGACGTCCTGGGCGTCGATCGCCGAGGCAACGGACACCCTGGTCGCCTTCGGCGGTATTCCTATCCGCAACACCCAGGTGGAGCCGGGCGGCACCGCATCCCATACAACCGTGCCCTGGCTGAAGAAACTCGCCGCGCGCGGCACGCATGTCGTCAGCATCACGCCCCTGCGGAACGACACGCCCGACTTCTTGAATCCCCAATGGATCGCCCCCCGGCCCAATACGGACGTGGCCCTGATGCTGGGCCTTGCCCATACCCTGATCGCGGAAGATCTCCACAATCCCCATTTCCTCGCGACCTATGCCGTCGGTGCCGACCAATTCCTGGCATATGTGATGGGCGATGGCGATGGTCAGGTGAAATCGGCCGATTGGGCATCGGAAATTTGCGACGTGCCGGCGGATACGATCCGCACGCTCGCCCGCCGCATGGCGGCCGGGCGCACCATGATCGCCACCAGCTATTCCCTGCAACGCGGCGACCATGGCGAACAGACCTTCTGGATGACCATGGCCCTGGCCTGCCTGCTGGGCCAGATCGGCCTGCCCGGCGGCGGCTTCGGCTTCGGTTACGGCAGCATGCACGGCCAGGGCAATCCCGTGCCCAAGATGCCGTCGCTGACCCATTCCGCCGGCACCAACCCGACGGGCAGCTTCATCCCCGTTGCGCGGGTCACGGACCTTTTGCTCAACCCCGGTGGGGAATACGATTTCGACGGCGAACGGCGGACCTATCCCGATACCAAACTGATCTACTGGTGTGGCGGCAATCCGTTCCACCATCATCAGGACCTGAACCGCCTGCTCGACGGCTGGCGGCGGCCGGATACGGTGATCGTCAATGAGCCCTGGTGGACGCCCACGGCCAAGCTGGCCGACATCGTGCTGCCTGCCACGACGACGCTGGAACGCAACGACATCGGCCATTCGTCCCGCGACCGCTTTCTGGTCGCCATGAAGCAGATCGTCCCGCCGCAGTTCGGCGCGCGCAACGACTTCGACATCTTCCGGGGCCTGGCCCAGCGCCTGAGCATTGAAGCGGCCTTTACCGAGGGCCGCGACGAGGACGCCTGGCTGCGCCACCTATACGACCAGGCCCGCGAGGGGGCCGGCCCGCTGGCCAACCGCATGCCCGATTTCGATGCGTTCTGGGAAGAGGGCATGCTGGAGCTGGAAGCACCCGAGAAGCCGCATGTGGTCTACGAGGCGTTTCGCGCCGACCCCGCCGCCAATCCCCTGCCGACGCCGTCGGGCAAGTTCGAAATCTTTTCCGAGGAAATTGCCGGCTTTGGCTATGACGACTGCCCGGGCCATCCCGTGTGGCGGGAACCGGCGGAATGGCTGGGCGGGACATCGGCAAAGACTTGGCCGCTGCACCTGATTTCCAACCAGCCCAGGCACAAGCTGCACTCCCAGCTTGATTTCGTCGGGCCGAGCCGCGCCGCCAAGCAGGACGGGCGGGAGCCCGTGTTCCTGTCGCCCGGCGACGCCCAGGCGCGGGGTATTCAGGATGGCGATTTGGTGCGGCTCTATAACGGCCGGGGGGAAACCCTGGCCGTGGCCGTGATCAGCGACGACGTGCGGGACGGCGTGGCGCAGCTGCCGACCGGGGCTTGGTTCGACCCGGTCGACTGGGCGGCGGCGGGTGCCCTGGAACGCCACGGCAACCCCAACGTCCTGACCCTGGACAAGGGCACGTCCAAGCTGGGCCAGGGGCCGATTTCGCATACCACGCTGGTCGAGGTCGAGAAATTCGAGGGCCTGGCGGAAGCGCCGGAGCCCTTCCGGTTGCCGGAAGTGCTGGTCCTGCCCGCCGCCGAATAGACGGAACTTAGAGCAGCTTCAGAACGCCCTTCAAATCCTTACCCTGGAAGGTCGGCCCCAGGGCCGGGTCCATGGGCAGGTCGCCCGTGCGGTTGGACCAGTAGCAGGTCATGCCGTAGGCGATGGCCCCGACCACGTCGCCCGCCCCGCCCGCGACATGCAGGATGTCCCGTGAACCGATGCCGAGCACGCGGGTCGGCAGTTCGTAGACCGAGGGATGGGGCTTGTAGAAACCCGCCGTTTCCGACGACAGCACATGGTCGAAGGCACCGGGGCCGAACACGCCGGCGACGCTGTCCAACTGATCCTGGTCGCCGTTGGACAGGATCGCCGTGGCGTAGCCCTTTTTCTTGATCGCCTGCATCACCGCCGGGGCCTCGGGCCAGGGCGACAGGGTGCCCCAGCCGGCGACCAGTTTCCGCTTCGTCGCTGCATCCACCTTCTTGCCGGACTTGCCGAGCGCATAGTCGAGACCGATGGACGTGCAGTCCTTGAACGGCATGCGGCCCTTGCCGAGGGAGTTGCTGGCTGCCGCGCGGCTCATCTGGACCTGGCGCCAGGTGCGGGAAAAGGCGGCCGCCTTGTCCTTCCGCATGCCCAGGGTCTGCTGCACGATGGCGGTCAGGCTCGATTGGATGTCGAGCAAGGCCGAAAAGACGTCGAAGGTGACGAGTTTGTAGGGCTGGGTCATGGCGGTCTCCTTAGTGTTCTTGCGGGGGCGTTGCGGGCAAAAAGATACCCTCTCCTCGGGCCGAGGAGAGGGTTTGAATGTTCACATATTCGCTATTGGGCTCGGTTGCTCTTAGACCGGGCGCGTGCCGCGGACGGTGGTCCGGTGCATGGAGCGTTCCTGGCTGAGGTCGTAATCCGTGGCCCGATGCATGGTGCAGCGGTTGTCCCACATCACGACGTCGCCTTGCTGCCATTTGTGGCGGTAGACGAACTGGTCCTGGGTCGAATGCTCGAACAGGTGTTCCAGAAGGTCGCGGCTTTCGTTGTCGCCCATGCCCTCAACGCGTGAGGTGAAGCCTTCGTTGACGAAGATGGCCTTCTTGCCCGTTTCCGGATGGGTGCGGGCGATCGGGTGGATGACATCCACCCACTGGGACAGTTCTTCCTCGGTCTTCACCGGACGCACGCCGGCGTTCATCATGGCTTCGTACCGGGTGCGGTAGGTATGAATGGCCTTGAGGCCCTCGATCTTCGCCTTGGTGGCGTCGTCGAGGGCATCATAGGCGGCCGTCATGTCAGCGTAGAGGGTGTCACCACCCTCCGGCGGGGTGATCAGGCCATGCAGGATGGAGCCCATGGGCGGGACGTCTTCGTAGGTGATGTCCGAATGCCAATAGGCGCCGCCGTTGTTGATGGGCTGCGCCCCGCCCCGGCCCCGGTTCGATAGAACCAGGATCTCGGGGAACTCGGGATGCAGGATTTCCTTCACCGTGTGGCGCTGCAGGTCCCCGAAACGGCGGGAATACTCCAGGTGCCGTTCCATGGTCAGGTTCTCCTGACCCCGGACCACGAGGACCGGATAGGCCATCCACGCCTTGTGCAGGTCGGCGATGGTTTGGTCGTCCAGGTCCATGTTGAGGTCGAGGCCCACAACTTCCGCCGCCAATGGATTGTCGAGCGGCTTCACGGGGATTTGGATGGTGATGGTCACGGGATGGTCTCCGAGGCTTGTTAGCGCTGCATACCCCAGCGGTTGATGGTCTTCAGCTCGATGTTGCGGAAGATCAGGTTTTCCACGGTGATCCCGATAAGGATGACCATGAACAAGCCGGCGAACACACCTTCGGTCTCGATGTTCTGCGAGGATTCGAAGATGTACCAGCCCAGCCCGCCGCCGCCCGACGAAGCACCGAACACAAGCTCGGCACCGATCAGGGTGCGCCAGGCAAAAGCCCAACCGACCTTCATCCCGGTCATGATCGCCGGCAAGGCGGCCGGAACCAGAATCTTGACCACGAAGGGCACGCCCTTGAGGCCATAGTTCTCGCCGATCATGCGCAGGGTCGAGGACACGTTCTTGAACCCAGAATGGGTATTCAGTGCCACGGCCCAAAGCACGGCGTGAACCAACACGAAGACCAGGCTGCCCGTACCGAGCCCGAACCACAGCATGGCCAAGGGCAGCATGGCGATGGAGGGCAGCGGGTTGAACATGGCGGTGGCCATGGAGATGAAATCACCACCGAGCCGGCTTGATGTGCCCCATAGGACCAGGATCGCGGCAATGGCCATGCCGGTGGCATAGCCGATCACCAGAACCTTGACCGAGAACCACACTTTGGCCAACAGCTCACCATCAACAAGATCGCTGACAAGCCGGTCCAGAGCGGACAGAAAGGTCGGGAACATCAGGGGCTCGACGTCCAGGAGGACCGTATAGGCCTGCCAGATCGCAACAAGGCTCAGCAGAATGAAGGCCTTGCGGACGCCGTTGATGTTCCAGACCTTTTCAAACACCGACAGTTTGACGGCAACGTCGCCCGTATGGGCAAGGGCGATGTTCTCGTTGATGAACTCGGGCCGGATGATGGGTTCGGGAAGCGTTTTTTGCGTGCTCATGATGACTGCATCCCCCAGCGCCGAACGGTGCGTGATTCGATTGTGGAGAAGATCAGGCTCTCGACCAGGACACCGACCAGGATGACGGTGAACAGACCCGCGAAGACGTAAGGAATTCGCAGATCCATCTGGTTTGCGAACACGAACCAGCCGAGTCCGCCGGACTGGGTGCCGGAGGTATCGGCAATCGCCCCGCCGAACACCAGTTCAGCCGCGATCAGCGTGCGCCAAGCATAGGCCCAGCCGACCTTCAGGCCCATCAGGATGGACGGGAAGGCTGCCGGGATCAGCAGTTTGGTCACATAGCTTACGCCCTTGAGGCCGTAGTTACGGCCGACCATGCGCTGGGTTTCGGAAACCCCCATGAAGCCCGTATGGGCGTTCAGCGCGACCGGCCAGATGACCGAATGCAACAGCGTGAACACCACGGAACTGGACCCCAGCCCAAACCACAGCAACGCCAGCGGCAACAGCGCGATGGCGGGCAGCGGGTTGAGCATGGCCGTCAGCGTCGACAGCACGTCGCTGCCGAACCGGGTCATGATGGCGGCCGTCGTCAGCAGCGTCGCGATGACCAGCCCGATGGCGTAACCGGTGAGCAGCACCGTCATCGAGTTTTTGATCATGAGCAGCAACTGATCGTTGAGCACGGCATCATAAAGTGCGACGGCCGTGTCCGAGAACTTGGGCAGGATGTATTCGGATACGCCCGAAAGCTGCGTGTAGAGTTCCCAAGCCAGCATGAGTGCGATGAGGATGGTCAGCTTGCGCACACCATCCATGTCGACGAGCTTTTCCCAAAGCGACAGCTTGCGGGCGACGTCGCCGTGGGAAGCTGCGGACAGGTCGCCGGCGTCGAATTCTGGCCGCACGACCGTTTGCGGAAGGGTACTCATCAACTTTCGGCCTCTGCCGCCGCCGCCAGTTCGTCTTCGAGAATACGGTCGGCGAACAGCATGTTGTGGATTTTGGTCTTCAGTTCCCCGAATTCGGGGTCACCGGTGCTGGCATGGGTCAGGTGGTGGGCGTTCAGTTCCGCCTTAACCTGGCCCGGATGCGGCGACAGCACCAGAATGCGGGAGCCGACGATCAGCGCTTCCTCGATGGAGTGGGTGACGAAAAGCACCGTGAAGTGGGTGTCCTCCCACAGCTGAAGCAACTCTTCCTGCATCTGCAGACGCGTCAGTGCGTCAAGCGCGGCGAAGGGTTCGTCCATCAACAGAATGTCCGGTTCCATGGCCATGCCACGGGCAATGGACACGCGCTGCTTCATGCCGCCGGACAGCATGTGCGGATAGGTGTCCTCGAACCGGTCGAGCTTCACCTTCTTGATGTACTCCATGGCGATGTCATTCGCCTCGGATTGGGTCTTGCAACGGCCGCCGTTCATAAGCGCGAAGGTGATGTTTTCCTTCACCGTCTTCCAGGGCAGAAGCTGATCGAATTCCTGGAACACCATGACCCGGTCAGGGCCCGGTTCCTTGATGTCGACCCCCTTCAGCCGCATGTTGCCTTCGACCGGCTTGAGATAGCCGGCGACCCCTTTCAGCAGGGTCGACTTGCCGCAGCCCGAAGGGCCGAGCAGGACAAAACGGTCAGCGGGATAAACCTTGAAGCCGACCCGGTAGGTCGCCGTGATCAAGTGTTCCTTGGTTTTATACTGAAGGGTGACGCCGTCGACATCCAAGAGGGGGTCAACGGCGGCCGCGGCGGGGGAGTTCCCCGCCGCGGTGTGGGCGCCTTGAGTCATGTTCTAGCTACCGCTCAGATCGTGGTTGTTTTCCCAGAAGTATTCTTTCCAGTCGGCAGGCATGTTCTTGATCGAGCCGATGGAATGCATGAACTTGGCAAATTCCATGGTCCGGCTGGGCGAGATGGAATAGTGCATTTCGCTCTTGTCTTTGATCATCGCCTTGACGTCTTCCAGCGGCAGCTTGGATTTGGTGAACCGATGGAACAGCGCAGCGGCGCGGTCAGTGTCTTCGTTGATCCACTTGGCGGCGGCGCGGTAAGAGTCGCTGACGCATTTAAACAGTTTGGGGTTGTCGTTCTTCCACTTCTCGGTGTTGTAAAGCAGAACCGTGGAATGCTCACCGCCCAAAACGTCATAAGAGGTCATGACCGTGCGGACCTTGCCGCTTTTCACTTCCTGATAGGACGTCGGCAGGGTGGCGAAATGGCTTTTCACAGCCTGTCCACCGGCCAAAAGGGCGGCGGCGGCGGACGGATGCTTCATGGACACGGTGATGTCATCCAGTTTGAATGCCTCTTCCGGGCCCCACTTCTTGGCTGCGGCCATCTGCAGGACCACCGCCTGGATCGACACCTTCACCGACGGCGTGGCGATCTTGTGATCGGTCAGGCCGACATAGTCTTCAAGCTTGTTGATCTTGGGATCGTTGGTGTTCAGCTTCAGCGGCATGGCCGACAAGGTCGCGATGGCCTTGACGTTGATGCGGCCTTTGGTCTTGTCCCACAGTTTGAGCAGCGGGCCGATGCCGCCGGCGGCGAAGTCGACGTTGTTGGACAGCAGCGCCTGGTTGACGGCGGCACCGCCCGAGAAGCGGTTCATGGTGACTTTGACGTCGCCCAGGCCGGCATCCTTGGCACAGGTTTCGATCATCTTGTGATCAAATACGACGTGCTGGGGCAGATACAGCAGGCCGAACTGCTGTGCGAAACGGATGGTGTCCGTTTCGGCCTTGGCCGAAGTGGCGCTGCCGGCCGTAAAGGCCAGTGCGACAGCGCCGCAGACGGCCGCGGTCGCGGCCTTGCGTGTAAAGCTTCTGTTAGTCATGGTATTCGTCCTCCCTAATGACGATGCGTGGTCTGTCATGAAACGGGTTTCGATGCCGCGTTATGCCCGCCGAACCTCGTTGTCCGGTCGGTAGGGACGTTCACTACCGTGCCTGATCGCGCATCCCAACCACCTGGGATTTGCGACGCAGAAGGGCGGAGTGTCTTGTTGTCTATTCGTCCCTAGCATCACAGGTATGAAGACTATCGGGAAAAAACCGATATTCCTATATAGTTTTTCGAAATTTCCCCCGATATAGTGCCTTCTCGAATTACGATATAGTTTTCATGGGTAGGTTGGCAATCACTTGCCGTGGCTCGTTTCACCAAACGACGCTAATTAAGACAAAACAATGGGACATAGGTCCAGGAGAGGACAAAATGCTCGACCAGCAGGATGACGGCGGACAGGGTGCGCTCAATTCAAGTTCAACCATCGAGGCGCCGATCGCGCCCGATGAACTCGGCCACGCGGTGCTGACGCCGTCCGGTGCATTTGAGGCCGGATCTTGGCAAACCTTCACGCTGGTTTATACCTGCGGCAAGTACGGGATGGATGACAGCGCCTCCATGCGCGTCTGTTTCCGTTTTGCCTCGGACCAGAGCCGCCCGCAGTTCGACGACCCCAAGTGGCGCAACTACACCACGGTCGTGGCTTCCAACAACGCCGTGCTGGAAACCCGCTACGATCCCAAGGGCAACGTGCGCCCGTGGGACCGGGCACTTTATATTAAGGTGGTTAAGGGCTTCATGAAGGAAGGTGACACCATCACCATTACCTTCGGCGAAACCTCGGGCGGGTCGCAGGGCATGCGCCTGCAAACCTTCTGCGAGGACAGCCTTGAATTCCGCGTCCTGGTCGATCCCATCGCCACCGCCAACTATCAGGCGCTGCCGGTTCAGCCGGTCATCCGCATTGTTCCGGGCAAGCCCGTGACCTTTGCCGCCGTGGTGCCGACCGCGCGTTGCCCCGGCGAGACCTTTGACCTGAAGATCAAGGGCGAGGACATCTGGGGCAATCCGTCGGATCTGTGCGATGTGACCTATAAGGTCAAAAGTTCCCGCCCGGTCAACGGCCTGCCTGACAGCGTGACTTTGGCGCCCGGCGCCTTCGCCACCATCGTCGAGGGATTGAGCGTCGATGCCCCGGGCCCGGTCGATATCTGGTTCGAGGATGCCTCTGGCACGGAAGTGTTCCGCGCCAACCCGCTGTGCATTCAAAAGGACCTGGAACTCAAACCCTATTGGGTCGATCTCCACGGCCAGTCCGAGGAAACCATCGGCACCGGTTCGGCGCGGGCTTTCTTCGAATTCGCCCGTGACCGCGCCTTCGTCGATGCCGCCGGCCACCAAGGCAACGATTTTCAGATCACTAAGGGTTTTTGGTCCCATCTGGACAAGCTGTGCGAGGAATTCGACGAACCCGGCAAGTTCCTGACGCCGCTTGGATATGAATGGTCGGGCAACACGGCCTTGGGCGGTGACCGCAATATGTTCTATCCGTCGAAGGACCGGGTCATTCGCCGCTCGTCCCATGCCCTGATCGAGGACAAGTCGGACCTGTCCACGGATTGCAACACGGCGGGCGAACTCTTTGAAGCCCTGGCCCGTGACGAGGAATGGGACGTCGTATCCTATGCTCATTGCGGCGGGCGCTATGCCGACGTGAAAATGGCCCATGACGGCCGGTTCGAAAAATCCATGGAGATCCATTCCTCCTGGGGGACGTTCGAATGGCTGGTCGAGGATGCCCTCGACATGGGCTATCGCACGGGCATTGTCGCCAATTCGGACGGTCACAAGGGCCGGCCGGGAGCCAGTTATCCCGGCGCGTCGCTGTTCGGCGCCGTCGGTGGCCTGACCTGCATGCTGATGCCTGACCTTTCGCGGGATTCCCTGTTCGATTGCATCCGCAAACGTCATCATTACGCCACCACCGGCGGCCACGGCGGGCGCATGGTGATCGACGTGAAGGCGCGGTTCGATGCGCCGGCGACGCTCTATCATGACGATCCGGCGCTTGATTATCCGACGCCGCCCAAGGGTCATGAAACCAGCGAGGCCATGATGGGCGACATCGTCCACCTGCCGGACGGTGGTGTGCGGCTGGATGTCGATATCCAGGGCGCCAGCCCGATTGAGCGGGTCGATATCTTCAACGGCCGAGAATTGATCGAAACCGTCCGGCCATACGGCCAGGAAGACTTGGGTGGTCGCATCCGCGTCCATTGGGAAGGGGCCGAATACCGCGGCCGCTTCCGCCAGGTTATCTGGGACGGCACGGCCCACGTCCAGGATAACGAGATCGTCCGCGCCCAGGCCTTCAACTTCTTCAACCCGGAAAAGGTGCTGGAGCAAACATCGGATACGGCGCTCAAATGGATGTCCTTGACCACGGGCAACTTCGCCGGTTTCGATGTTTGGCTGAAGGACGCCTGGGGCGGCACGCTCCAGATCGAGACGCCGCTGGTGCAATGCGGCGTGCCGCTGGAGGAAATCGGCCTGGAGGACGAGATGTTCGACAAGTCGGGCATCCTGCCCCGGTTCCTCAAGATCTTCCGCCTGCCGGAAGAGAACCCGCATCGCAAGATGTCGTTCTCGCGCAAGATCGACCTCAAGGACGATCGGGACAACGCCCTCTTTATCCGCCTGACGCAGGAAGACGGCACGCGGGCCTGGACATCGCCGATCTACGTCTGTCGCAAGCTGTAAATTCGGCGCAAGGTCTTGTAGCCTAGAGCCGCGGGCGGGAAGCCGTCCGCGGCGAGGCGTGTCTGCGTCCCGTCGATCCATCCAAGACCATCAATCAGAAATTTGAGGACCAATCTTGAAACCTTATAAATGGGATAGGGAAACGGACGTCATTGTCCTGGGCTTCGGCGGCGCCGGCGTGGCGGCGGCAGTGACGGCGCATGATCTGGGGGCGGAGGTCCTGATCCTGGAAAAGGCGCCGGAAGGACTTCACGGCGGCAACACGCGCATCGCGGCTCAGGGTTATCTGAATACGTCGGATGCGGACAAGGCCGCGACTTATCTGGAAGCCCTTTGCGGGCCTTATCCAGTGCCGGATGCAATGATCCGCACCTGGGCGCAGGAAATGTGCCTGAACAACGATTGGGTTCGTGACCTGGGCGGCGATCCCCAGGAACACCAGCATCAGCCGGAAGGCATCGAATACCCGGAGCTGCCGGGCGCCACCTGCGTCCACAAGTTCCACGATGGCCCGACCTACGGCTATTCCTTCACCTGGAAGCGGTTCGAAAGCTTCGTTGCGGAACGGGACATTCCGGTCCTTTACGAAACGCCGGGCCGGGAATTGATCCAGGACGGCGATACCCGGGAAATTCTGGGCGTGCGCGCGGAGAAAGACGGCAAGTCCGTGCTCATCAAGGCGCGGCGCGGCGTGGTTCTGACCTGCGGCGGGTTCGAGAACAATCAGGAAATGATCCGCAACTACTTGCCGGGCGTGTCCCATTGCTATCCGTCGGGGACCCCCTACAACGAAGGTGACGGCATCTCCATGGCACTCTCGGTCGGTGCCGACCTGTGGCATATGAACAACTTCGCGGGTCCGTCCATGGCCCTCAAGGTGCCGGAGTATCCCGCCACCTTCTCAATCCAGGCCCTGCATTTCGCCAAGGAATATCCCGGCGGCATGATCATCGTCGGTCCGGACGGTCGGCGGTTCTACGACGAGAAATTCAAGCATCGCCACGGCAAGGTGCCGATCAACGGCGTGTGGTCGCCGATGCATGTGCCGACACCCATGTTCATGGTGTTCGATCAGGACATGATGTCGGCCGCACCCCTCTACAACAAGAACCCCAACCGAGGCTGGACGCCGATCATCTCCCGCTATGACTGGAGCGACGATAACTCCGCCGAACTGGCAAAGGGCTGGATCAAGAAGGGCGAGACCATTGAGGAGCTTGCCCGGGTAATCGGTTTGGACACGGAGGCACTCGCCGCCACGGTGGCACGCTGGAACACACAGGTGGCGGCCGGGGAGGATGCGGATTTCGGGCGCAATCTGATGTTGTCACCGCTGGCCAAGGGACCCTTTTACGCAATGGAGTTGTCGCCTTCGATGATCAACACCCAGGGCGGCCCCCGGCGCAACGAGGAAGCCAAGATCCTGCGCCCGGACGGCACGCCCATTCCCCGGCTCTATAGCGCGGGCGAGTTGGGGTCGATCTACAGCTATCGATATCAGGGCACGGGTAATATCGGCGAATGCCTGGCCTTCGGGCGGATCGCCGGACGCAACGTCGCCGCCGAAACACCCCTGTCGTGACGGGCGTCAGGCGTCGGCCGGTTCGCTGACCGGCGCCACGTCCACGGCGACGGCGACCTTGTGTTCGCCACCGCCCAGCACCATGCCGTTGATCGGGCTGACGTCGCCGTAATCGCGGCCCCAGGCGACGGTGATGTGTTCGTCCTCCGGCATCAGGTTGTTGGTCGGGTCCAGGTCGACCCAGCCGTGTTCCGGCACCCAGACGGCCAGCCAGGCGTGCGACGCGTCGGCGCCGATCTTGCGTTCCTGGCCTTCCGGCGGATGGGTGCGCAGGTACCCTGAGACATACCGCGCCGGCAGGCCCATGGCCCGCAGGCAGGCGATCTGCAGATGGGCGAAGTCCTGGCACACGCCGCGCTTGTCGGCGAGCACCCGGTCGATCGGGGTCGAAATGTCGGTCACGCCACCTTCGTATTTGAAGCCCGTGAAGATGCGCGCCATCAGGTCCAGCGCCCCTTCCAGCACCGGGCGCCCCGGCGGAAAGGACCCCTGGGCAAAGGCTTCGGCCTGGGCCGACACGGTGAACGGGCTTTCGAACACATATTGGCTGGCGTCCAGGCAGACCGGATCCGATTGCTTGGTCAGGTATCCAGCGACGTCTTCCCAAGGCGGGGTATTGGCCGGGGCGGGGGCGGGCAGGGCATGGATTTCGACCTGGCAGGTCGACGTGATCGAAAGCTTGCGATGGGGCTCCTCGATCGTCAGATAGGTCGTCGGATTGCCGAAGAAATCCATATCGTTCTTGGACAGGGTCGGTGCCGGTTCGATGATCAGGGCGTGATGGTGAGTGACCTGATGGGGGCAGGGGCGCGGTGCCAGATGAAGCAGGTGCTGGGACAGCGCCACATCGAAAGCGTAGGTGATCGTCGTCTGATGGCTGATGTCGTAGATCACGGCCTGACACTCATGGCAGCATCCCCCCGGCGGAGGTGCTGCGGGTTGGCAGAACATGGCTGAAGTATTTGCGGGCAATCGCGTTTGACATTTCCAGAGTCTGATTGGCGATCTGGTCCAGGAACTGGGCCAGGTCGTTGCGCTGACCGCGTTTGTTACGCTGATTGCAGAGTTCCATCACGTCGGCCAAGCGAATCTGGCTGTACATGGACTGAACCAGATATTCCTCGCGCGGCAAGGTGGCGCTTTCCTCGTCATGGGGGAAATGCCGGATGTGTTCGCCCAGGGTCGCGACCTGGAAGGCGAGGGACCGGGGATTGGTATCGTCGGCCAACAGCAGGTCAACCACCGCCGGCAACTGCACGGTCGAAAGATAGCGTGTGCGGTAAGTCATGGAACTGTCGCCCAATTCGAGCAGCAGGTCCAGGCGGCCCTCCTCGGCCGGGTTGCCGTCGACCACCAGTTCGCGGATCAGCTTCGCCGTATGGGTCGTGCGGTCGACCCGCCGTCCTGTGTCCAGCAGCCGCCAGCCGAGCGAGCGCGTCATGTTTTCCATCTGCATGCCGCTGAAGGCCGAAAGCTCTTCCAGAATATGGTTGAGCAGTTCCAACGCCGCCGACACGTCGAGACGGATCATCGCGGCCTGACCCACGGCGCGCTGATGCAGGCCGTTCAGCACGCGCCAGGAATCCGTGGACAGCCGCTCGCGCACCAGCGACGCGGTGCGCTGCAGATTGCCCAGCAGATTCAACAGGCCGTTGGCCCGCCCCCGGTCGAACAGGATCATCGCCATCTCGCGCTCGACCGCGCGGATGCCGCCGGCCGCGGCTTTCTGCGCCGTGCGCCGATTCAGATAATCCAAATCGACCAAAATATTGGTCAGGCGCGTCAGGGTTTGTGGATCATCACCGGCGCCGGCTTCACCGGCGAAGCGCAGGATCAGGGCCCGCATCAGGCGGACCGAGCTTTCCGTGCGTTCCGCATAACGGCCGAGCCAGAACAGGTTGTCGGCCACCCGCGACGGCAGGTCCGAGCCCGAACGCCGGAGCGTCACCGCCTGGTCGGGCGCGGTCAATCGCGTGAAGGTCGAGACCGGGCCGTCGGACAGCACCCAGGTATCCTTCGACGCGTCGCCTTGCTGCATGGTCACGGCCTGGGCGGCGACACTGTCGGCTGTCCGCGTCAGGCCGCCGGGCATGACCCGGTAACTGTCGCCGTCGGCGCAGACGTAGACACGCAGCACGACCGGCCGGGGCTCGATCCCGGCATCGGACCAACCGGGGGTGGTCGAGAGCGTCAGGGTTTCCTGCCCGAAGTATTGATACCCACGGCGACCGAGCAGGTTGATGATCTCCTGCCGCCGCTCGCCCGAGGCCTGACCGGGCAGCAACGCGCCGTTGCGGTTGTTGAGGATCGAGGAATTGGAGAACGTCGGGCGCAACACCAGGTCATCCAGGTGTTGGCTGACGTATTCACGCTCTTGCTCCTGGCCGCACCACCATGTCGCCAGGGACGGGACCTTCAATTCCTCGCCCAGGAGTTCACGGCAGAGGCCCGGATAGAAGCTCATCAAGGCTTCGCATTCGACAACGCCTGACCCCAACGAGTTGGCCACGACCACGTTGCCGGCGCGCACGGCGGCAACCAAGCCGGCAACGCCGAGAAGGGAATCGTTGCGCAACTCCAGCGGGTCGCAGAAATCACTGTCGACGCGGCGCAGGATCAGGTCGACTCGCTTCAGGCCGTTCAGGGTCTTGAGAAAGACATGGTTGTCGCGCACGGTCAGGTCGGCGCCCTCGACCAGGGGAAAGCCCAGGTAACGCGCAAGATAGGCGTGTTCGAAATAGGTTTCGTTGTGCGGCCCCGGCGTCAATAGCACGGCAAGCGGGTCGTCCCGGCCCGACAGGTTGATCAGGTTGTCGCTCAATGCCTGGAAGAACCCGGCCAGGCGATGGACCTGTGCGGAGCGGAAGATGTCCGGCAGGGTGCGTGCCAGAACGATACGGTTTTCAAGGGCGTAGCCGGCGCCCGACGGGGCCTGGGTGCGGTCGCTTAAGACCCACCAGCGTTGATCGGCGGCGCGCGCCAGGTCGAAGGCCATGAAATGAAGATGCACGCCGCCCGGCGGATTGATGCCGCGCATGGGGCGCATGAACGCCGGGTTGCCGTAGACCAGCGACGACGGCAACAAATTGCGTTGCAACAGGGTCTGGTCGCCGTAGATGTCGTGGACGATGGCGTTCAGCAGTTTGGCGCGCTGGATCAGGCCGGCTTCCAAGGCCTTCCATTCCTCGGCTCCGATCAGGAAGGGGATCGGGTCCATGCGCCAGGGCCGGGTCGATTCCCCGGTGTCGTCGTAGATGTTGTAGGTGGTGCCGTTTTCCCGGACCAGGCGCTGCGCCGTGTCCCAGCGATCCTGCAGTTCCTGATCGCTAAACCGCCCCAGGCTTTCCAGGAAATTGCGCCAATGGGGGCGCACGCCCGCCTGGGCGTCCATCATCTCGTCATAGACGCCCGAAAGGGGGGCATAGTCGTCGGCCAGGAAAACGCCTGGCGAGGTGCCGTTCTTTGCCGGATTGCTGCCGCTCACGCGATGCTCCACGCCCGACCGGGCCCATACCCATATAGGAGGGGGGAGGATAGGAGATCGCCGCGCCCACCGCTAGTGCGTTGTTTGATCAAGATGAATCCAGTCTGAAAGGGAGGATTCCCGGTCTAGTGCACCGTTTTCGCGCGGCGCAGGTCGAGGGTCATGGGAAATTCATTATTGTCGCAGCGCTTTGGCGCGTGGGAAGGCCCGGCAGTATGGCCGATTTCCTCGAACCGGGCCAGGCGCCGGCTTTCCGCCTCATAGGCGTTGACCGGGAAATGTTCGAAGTTGCGCCCGCCGGGGTGCGCCACATGATAGGTGCAGCCGGCCACGGCGCGGCCGGTCCAGGTGTCGTAAAGGTCGAACACCAGGGGCGCGTCGACGTCCACGCCCGGATGCAGGGCCGATGCGGGTTTCCAGGCGCGGAACCGGACGCCGGCAAAGAACTCGCCCGCCTTGCCGGTGGATGTCAGGGGAACTTCATAGCCGTTGCAGGCGATGCGGTAACGCCCGCCGGTCATGCCGGTGATCCGCACCTGCAGGCGTTCGACCGATGAATCGACGAAGCGCACGGTGCCGCCGGCGGCCCCTTCCTCGCCCATCACGTGCCAGGGTTCCAGCGCCTGGCGCAGTTCGATCTCCATCTGCTCGTACTGCACGGCGCCGTAGCGCGGGAAACGGAATTCGAAATGGGGCGCGAACCAGGCGGCGTCGAACGCATAACCCTGGGTGTTCATGTCGGCGATGACGTTTTCGAAATCGGCCCAGACGGAATGGGGCAGCATGAAGCGGTCGTGCAACTGCGTGCCCCAACGCACCAGCGGCCCCGAATAGGGCGTGTCCCAGAACCGCGCGATCAGGGCGCGGAGCAAGAGTTGCTGGGTCAGGCTCATGCGCGCATGGGGCGGCATTTCGAAGGCGCGGAATTCAACTAGGCCCAGGCGGCCCGTGGGGCCGTCCGGGGAATACAGCTTGTCGATGCAGATTTCCGTGCGGTGGGTGTTGCCGGACACGTCGATCAAAAGGTTACGCAGGGTGCGGTCGATCAGCCAGGGCGGACATTCCGTGCCCTTTTCCGGAATTTGGGCGAGGGCGATCTCCAACTCGTACAGGCTGTCGTGGCGGGCTTCGTCGATGCGGGGCGCCTGGCTGGTCGGGCCGACGAACATGCCGGAAAACAGGTAACTGAGGCTGGGATGGTGCTGCCAGTAGGTGACCAGGCTTTTGAGCAGGTCGGGGCGGCGCAGGAACGGGCTGTCCTCGGCCGTCGGCCCGCCGGCGACCACGTGATTGCCGCCGCCGGTGCCCGTGTGGCGGCCGTCCAGCATGAATTTTTCCGTGCCCAGGCGGCTCAGGCGCGCTTCCTCGTAAAGCGTTTCCGTGCTCTCGACCATCTCGCGCCAGGTCTCGGCCGGCTTGATGTTGATTTCCAGGACCCCGGGGTCCGGCGTCACCTTGATGACGTTGAGGCGCGGATCGTTGGGCGGGGCATAGCCTTCGATATGCACGGGCATGCCGGTTTCCGCGGTCGCATCCTCGATGGCGGCGATCAGGTCCAGGTAATCCTCCAGCGTTTCCGTCGGCGGCATGAACACGCAAAGCCGGCCGTCGCGGGGTTCGATGGTCATGGCCGCGCGGACCCGGCCCTTGGCGCCGGTCACGGATTGTTCGGAAATGGTCTGGCGGCCGGTGCCCGGATGTTCCGATCCTTGCAGATAAGGCTGGCGCGCGGCGTCAGGTTCTGGCAATTCGCCGCGTTCGTCGAACGGGTCGGCGGGCACGATATAGGGGTAATCCACGGACCGGACATGGGGCAGGGAATCCAGCGGCAGGCGGTAGCCCACGGGAGAATCGCCCGGGATCAGCACCAGACGGTCCGTGCGTGTCGACCAGGGCTCACTGTACCAGCGCCGGTTGCTGGCCCGCGCGTTCCAGCGCTGCACCGGCAGGACATAGCCCGTCGGCTTCGACAGCCCGCGCGAGAACACCTTGCTCAGGCGTTCGCGCTCCAGCGGATCGTCGAGTTTGGAATCCTCCAGGGTCACGTTTTCCGGCAGGCGGCGTTCCTGCTCCATGAAATGCCAGGGGTCCTCATAGGCGGGGATTGCGGCGTCGGGTGAGACGTCCAGGCGTTCGGCGATGCCGCGGGCGAAGGTTTCGGCGGTCTTGATGTCGGGCTTGTGGTCGTCGACCTCCCGGGCGAAGGCGGATTGGTCGCGCCAGATCGGCACGCCGTCGCGGCGCCAGTAGAGGGCGAAGGCCCAGCGCGGCAGCGGCTCTCCCGGATACCATTTGCCCTGGCCGAAATGCAGCAGGCCGTCAGGCGCGTATTTGTCGCGCAGGCGGCGGATCAGGTCGTCGCCCAGGGGCCGCTTGGTCTTGCCCGTGGCGGCGGTGTTCCATTCGTCGGCGTCGACATGGTCGATGGACACGAAGGTCGGCTCCCCGCCGAGCGTCAGGCGGACGTCGCGCTTGATCAACTGCTTGTCGATCTCGTCGCCCAGCGCGTCGATCGCCTGCCACTGTTCTTCCGTGTAGGGTTTGGTCACCCTGGGGCTTTCGGCGATGCGGGTGATCAGCATGTCGAAATCGAAGTCGACCTCGCTCGGCCCCACGGCGCCCGAGATGGGGGCGGCGCTTCGGGGGCGCGGCGTCGCGGCCAACGGGATATGCCCCTCGCCGGTCAACAGGCCCGACGTGGGATCGAAGCCGATCCAGCCCGCACCCGGCAGGTAGACCTCGGTCCAGGCGTGCAGGTCGGTGAAATCGGTTTCCGCCCCCGACGGCCCGTCCAGGGACTTCACATCCGGTTTCAGCTGAATCAGGTAGCCCGACACGAAACGCGCGGCGAAGCCCATGTGGCGCAGGATTTCGACCAGCAGCCAGCCCGTGTCGCGGCACGACCCGCGGCCGCTGGACAGGGTTTCCTCGCAGGTCTGCACGCCCGGCTCCATGCGGATCAGGTACTCGATTTCCGTTTGCAGGCGTTGGTTCAGGGCGACCAGGTATTCGACCGTGCGGCCTTCCTGTTTGGGTAGTTTGTCCAGCCAGGCCCGCAGCAGCGGTCCGGCGGGCTCGGGCTTCAGGTAGGGTTCCAGCTCTTCCTTCAGCGCCGGATCGTAAGCGAAGGGCAGTTCCTCCGCCTCGGGCTCCAAAAAGAAGTCAAAGGGGTTCTGCACCGACATATCGGCGACCAGATCGACCGTGACCTCGAACTTCTCGACCGGGTCGGGATAAACGACGCGGGCTTGATAGTTGCCGTGGGGGTCCTGCTGCCAGTTGATGAAATAGCCCTCGGGCTCGATCTTGAGCGCATAGCTGAGGATCGGCGTGCGGGCATGGGGGGCAGGGCGCAGGCGGATCACCTGCGGACCCATCTCGACCTTGCGGTCGTAGATATAGGAAGTCCGGTGGTGCAGGGCGATATGAATGCTCATGGCCGGGATCGCACCTAGTCATCTGGAGGTTAAAGGTCCGCGCCGCCGCGAACCTGACGGATGTTATACCAACACGCGCCCATGTGCCCGTCAATCGTTCGCAGGCGCACAAAAAAAGCCCACCGGCCCCAAAGGGACCGGCGGGAAGTAGCAACAGGGAAGTTGATCTAGTTGCCTTGGTCTAATTATGACCGGAGTCTAATAGGACCTGGGCAACCCCAGCACATGCTGCGCGAGATAGCTGAGGATCAGGTTCGGCGATATAGGCGCCGTTCGGGCGAGTCGCGCCTCGCGCCATTTGCGTTCGATGTGATATTCGCGGGCAAAGGCAAAGCCGCCGTGCGTGGTGAAGCAGGCTTCGCCGGCATCCCAGGCCGATTGCGCCGACAGCAGTCGCGCCATGTTGGCTTCCGCGCCGCAAGGCAGGCCGGCGTCGAACATGGCCGTCGCCTTGCGCACCATCAGGTCGGCGGCTTCGATGTCCGCATAGGCCTTGGCGATGGGGAACTGGATGCCCTGGTTCTGCCCGATGGGCCGCTTGAACACGATGCGTTCGTTGGCGTAACCGACGGCCTTTTCGATGAAATAACGGCCGTTGCCGATGGCTTCCGACGCGGTCAGGCAGCGTTCGGCGTTCATCCCGTCCAGGATGTAGCGGAACCCCTTGCCTTCTTCGCCGATCAGGGAATCGCCCGGGATCGGGACGTTGTCGAAGAACACCTCGCAGGTGTTGTGGTTGACCATGGCGTCGATGGGACGGATTTCACAGCCGTGCTTCTGCGCTTCCTTGAGGTCGATCAGGAAGGTCGAGATGCCGTCCGTGCGCTTTTCCACCTTGTCGGCGGGGGTCGTGCGGGCCAGCAGCAGCATCAAGTCTGAATGGGCCGCGCGGGATGTCCAGACCTTCTGGCCGTTGATGACGTAACCGTTGCCCTGCTTGTCGGCGCGGGTTTTCAACTGCGTGGTGTCGGATCCGGTGGTCGGCTCCGTCACGCCGAACGCCTGCAGACGCAGTTCGCCGGTCGCGATCTTGGGCAGGAAGTGCTCTTTTTGCTCTTTCGAGCCGTGCCTGAGGATCGTGCCCATGGTGTACATCTGGGCATGGCCCGGCGAGGCCGAGCAGCCCGTCGCGTTGATGGTCTCCAGGATCACGGCACCGCCGCGTACGGGCAGGCCCGCGCCGCCGTATTCCTCGGGGATCAGGGCGGCGAGGTAGCCGGACGCGGTCAGCGCCTCGATGAATTCGGTCGGATAGCTGCCCGACGGCGGCTGGTCTTCCAGCTTGTGCCAGTATTCACCGGGAAAGTCGGCGCAGACCTTGGCGACCTGCTCGCGGATTTCCGGATAGTCGACCTCTAACGAGATGTTCAGTTCGGCGGTCATGTGTTCGTCCTTGAATGCAGGGTCAGGCGGCGTGCGAGGCGGGCGTGAAGCCCTTGGGCGGGCCGGCGTTGATGTAGGTGCCGTGCACGGGCTCGCCCTTCAGCTGGCGTTCCATGATTTCGCGGGCCTGCAACAGGCCGTCAAGATCGACGCCCGTCTTCATGCCTTGCGCTTCCAACATGAACACAAGGTCCTCGGTGACGATGTTGCCGCTGGCACCCGGTGCGTAGGGGCAGCCGCCCAGGCCGCCCAGGCAGGAATCGAATTCCCGCACCCCGGCGTCGAGCGCCGCGAACACGTTGGCCAAGCCGAGGCCCCGGGTGTCGTGGAAGTGGGCACCCACGGGCACGTCCTTGCCGACCGTGCGGTACAGTTCCGTGAACAGGTCGCGGACCTGCTTGGGATTGGCGTAGCCGACCGTGTCGGCGACGTTCAGGCGTTGGGCACCGCGTTCCATCAGGCCTTCGGCGACCTTCATGACGTCCTTGACCGGCACCGGGCCGGAGATCGTGCAGCCGAAGCAGGTTGCCATGCCGCCGGAGATGATCTGGTCCTTGTATTCCGGATGTTCGTTCCGATAGGCGACGATCTCGGCGAAGCCGTCGAGGGATTCCTGCACCGAGCGGCGGATGTTGGCTTGGTTGTGCTCCTCCGAGACCGACATGACGACGCCGATCTGATGGGCGCCGGCGGCCAGGCCGTTCACGGCACCCTTCATGTTGGGCACCAGGGCCGAGACGGTCAGGCCGTCGATCAGGATCGATTGGGCGACGATTTCCGCTGAATCCGCCATCTGCGGCAAAAGCTTCGGGTTGACGAAGGACCCGACCTGCATCTGCGGCACGCCGGCGGCGGCCTCGCTGCGGATCCATTCCATCTTGCCGTCGGTGGTGAAAACCGTCTGGATGCTCTGCAGACCGTCGCGGGGGCCGACTTCGCTGACCAGGACGTCGATATCGCGTTTCATGGTGGTCTCCTTATCTTCGTGCGGTGACTGTGTCAGGAGCCCTTGAACTGGGCCTTGCGTTTTTCGTTGAAGGCGGCGACGCCTTCCATGCGGTCGTCGGTGCCGACCAGGCGGTTGTAGGCCTGAAGTTCGAACTGATAGCCCGACATGCGGTCGACCTGCGTGGCGATCGAGGTCGAGCGTTTGGCGGCACGGATCGACAGCGGCGCGTTGCCGGCAATGCGTTCCGCTGTCGCGATGGTTTCCTCCATCAGCTTTTCCGGTTCGCACACCTTGTTGACCAGACCCCAGTCACAGGCTTGCTGGGCCGTGAACGGCAGGCCGGTCATGACGATTTCCTTGGCCCGACGCTCGCCGACCGCGTTGGGCAGGTTAATCGTGCCCATGGCCCCCGGCATGATGCCCAAGGTGACCTCGGTCAGGGCGAATTTGGCGTGGCTGGCGGCATAGACGAAATCGCAGGTCAGCGCCGTTTCGCAGCCGCCGCCGTAGGCGGCTCCGTTGACCGCGCCGATCACGGGCACCGGGCAACTGCGCATGGCCATCACCCCCTGTTCGAAGATGCGGTGCTGGACCTGCCATTCGTGGTTGGTCATGCCGTTGCGTTCTTTCAGGTCGCCGCCGGCGCAGAACGCCTTGTCGCCGCGCCCGGTGTAGATCACGACGCGCACGTCCTCGGTGTCGCGGTACAGGCCCTCGAAGATTTCGATCTGTTCCAGGCCCATCTTGGTGTTCTTGGCGTTGCGAACCTCGGGACGGTCCATCATGACGATTAGGATGTGCCCGTTCTCGCCGACGCGCTCCAGGCTATAAGTTTCGTAATCCATCCGCATCACTGGTTCTTCCTTTTTATGGCGTCGTTGTGTTGGCCGACGGTGGGCGCCGATTTCCGGATCGGCGGGCGTGTGCCGTCGAAACTGAGGGGTAGGCCGACCAGACGCGGGCCGCCGCCCATGGCCGTCTGCAGAATGCCGAGGGCTTCGGTCTGCGGGTCGGCCATCATTTCCAGGGTCTGCTGCACCGGGGCGGAGGGGATGCCGGCGTCGTCCAGGGCCTGCTGCCAGTCGGCGCGGGTTCGGGTGATGACCACGGGCTCGATCAGGGCGTTCAGTTCGGCCAGATTGGCGTAGCGGTTCTGATTGGTGTCGAAGCGCGGATCTTCCGGCCATTCGGGATGGCCCAGGACCTTGGACAGGCGTTCGAACAGGCGGTCGTTGGGGGCCGCGATGATCAGATAGCCGTCGGAACATTCATAGGCCTGATAGGGCGCCATGCCGCGGGCTCCGGAGCCTTCGCGGGCCGGGTTCTTGGGGTCGACGGCGGCCGAGGCGACGGCGTTATTCATCCAGCCGACGGCGGTTTCGTACAGGGACGCGTCGACCGTGCAGCCAGTACCCGTGTCGTCACGGCGTTTCAAGGCGCCCAGGATGCCGATGGCGCACCACATGCCGGTGCCCATGTCGATGATCGAGGTGCCGACGCGGATCGGCGGGCGGCCTTCCTCGCCGGTGATGGTCATCAGGCCGCCGTAGGCCTGCATCAGGGGGTCATAGCCGGGCTTGTCCTTCAAGGGGCCTTCGTTGCCGAACGCACCCAGGTTGCAATAGATCAAGTTGGGATTGCCGGCGCGCAGGGTCTCGGCGTCCAGGCCGTGCTTCTTGACCGTGCCCGGGCGCATATTCTGGATCACCACATCGGCTTCGGTGATGCAGTAATTGCGCAGCCAGTCGCGTTCCTCGGCGCTGCTCATATCCACGGTGATGGACTGCTTTTCCCGGTTCAGGGCGTGGAAGTAGGACCCGATGCCGTCGGGGAACATCTTCCCCCATTGGCGGGCATCGTCCCCGGGGCCGGGGCGTTCGATCTTCACGACTTCGGCGCCCATGGACCCGAGAATCCAGGCGGCGTAGGGGGCGGCCACGCTGGACCCCAGTTCAACGACACGAATGCCGGCCAAGCACTGCCAAGCCCCGACGTTGGGTTCGTTCACGATGTTCTCCCGGAATGCTTATCGGCGGCGGAGGGCTGCCGGTGCATCCTGTTTACATATTGATTTGACGGATCACACGCGTTGAAGAAAGTATCGCATTGTGATACATAGTTTCTGATTGTAAGATTACAACGCAATGCCCTGAGACTGTCAAGGGAGTCCAGATGCTCGATCTTGCTGACGATGTCCTTCCTTACCCTCCTTCCGAGGCGGACCCCGACCGGCGCGGCAAGCCCTTCGTGGCCTCCGTCGGCAAGTGTTTTCAGGTGTTGAAGGCATTTCGCCGGGGCCAGACGGAACTGCGTCAGCGCGATTTGGGTTTAAGCGAAATCTGCAAGCTGTCGGGTCTGGACAAAAGCGCGGCGCAGCGGTTTTCCGAAACCCTGGTGACGCTCGGCTATCTGGAAAAGGACCCGGGCACGCGACGCTATCGCCCCGGCATCGCGCTGATCGATTTCTACTACACCTTCATGGTGTCACACCGCCTGGCGCAGATCGCCATGCCGATCCTGATCGAGGCGTCCAAGGTTTACGATACCACCGTCAACCTGTGCGAGATGGAGGGCACCGACGCCATCTACACGGTGCGCATCCCCCAGGCCAAGGCCAGTTACGGCACCATGCTGGCCGGGCGCCGGGTGCCGGCGTTCTGTGCCTCGCCGGGGACGGTGATGCTGGCCCATATGCCGGAGGACGAGGCCGATGCCGTGCTCGCCGCCTCGGACCTGCGCAAGATCACCGAATATACCCTGACCGACATCGCCGACCTGAAAGCCCAGATGGCCGAGGCACGGCGGCTTGGCTATCACGTGTCCGATCAGCAGTCGCAAATCCACAACGTATCGACCGCCGCCCCCGTCCTGCGCATGGACGGCCGCGCCGTCGCCGCCGTGCACATTCCCGGCTACGCGCCGCAATGGAACCTTGAAAGCGTCCACGAAAAACTGGTGCCGCTGGCCGTCGACACGGCGCGGCGCATTTCCGATTCCCTGACCGAAGCCCTGTGACGGCCCGGCTGAACCAACAAAAGTATAAAGACAGACCATCCCAAGGAGGACCCCATGCCCGATACTCATCAGAACGCCCAGCAGGGTGGTACGACCGAAACGCCGACCCGTGACCTTGCCCAATGGATTGCCGAGGTCGCGTCTACTGAATTCACCGACCGCCCGCGCCGCTGGGCCAAGCACGCGATCCTCGATTGGTTCGGGGTGACCTTGGCCGGGGCGACGGACCCCTTGATCGGGATCCTGGCTGATGACGCCCTGGACGCGGGTGAGGGCGGCAATGCGCGCCTGGTCGGACGCAAGGAAAAGGTCACGCCGACCATCGCCGCGATGATCAACGGGGCGGCGTCCCATGCGCTTGATTACGACGACGTCAACAAGCGCCTGCACGGCCATCCGACCGTGCCTGTGGTGCCGGCCATTCTGGCGTTGGCGGAACAGAAGGGCCTTGCGGGCCGCGCCGTGGTCGACGCCTTCATCATCGGCTACGAGACCGAATGCCTGATCGGCGAGATGATGGGCATGAACCATTACGATCACGGCTGGCACGCCACGGCGACGGTCGGCACCTTCGGCGCAGCGGCGGGTTGTGCCCGTCTGCTGGGTCTGGATGCCGACAAGGCGGCCATGGCGCTCGGCATCGCCGCGACCCAGGCGGCGGGCTTGAAATCCATGTTCGGCACCATGTGCAAGCCGCTCCATGCGGGGAAGTCGGCCATGAACGGGCTGATGGCGGCACGCTGGGCGGCGCGGGGGTTCACCAGCCGCCCGGACGCCCTGGAATGCGCCCAGGGCTTTGGCAAGACCCAGTCGACGGAATTTCACGGCCTGCCCGTTCGGCCTGATGCCACGGCCCCCTTCGCGGTCGAGGAGAATTTGTTCAAGTACCATGCCGCCTGCTACCTGACCCATTCGTCGATCGAGGCGATCCGCGAATTGAAGCAGCATCATGAATTCACCGCCGATCAGGTGACCCGCGTGCGCACTTTCGTCGATGCCGGCCACCGCAAGGTCTGCGACATTCCGGAACCGGAAACGGGACTTCAGGTGAAATTCTCGATCCGCCACTGCATCGCCATGGCGCTGACGGGCATCGATACGGGCGACCGGGAAATCTACACGGACGCGACGGCGGCCCGCCCCGACCTGATGACCCTACGCCGCAAGGTCGAGGTCGAGGACAAGGTCCACGACAGCCGTCACGCGGCCGAGATCATCATCGACCTGGCCGACGGCCGCTCCCTGGTGCAGTTCTTCGACGTGGGCGTGCCCGCCGATGATTTGGACGCCCAGGAACAGCGCCTGATCGCCAAGTTTCATCGCCTGGCCGACCCGATCCTGGGGGCGGACAAGGCCAAGCGGATCAAGGATCTGGTGTTGGGGCTGGATGACGCCAAGGATGTCGGCGATCTGATGGCCACTGCGGGCTGACGGTTTAGGCGGGGTCGCCCTGGCGCAGTTTCCGGGTTTCGGCGGCGACGTTGAAAAACGCGCTGACCAGGCGCGAATCCCGCCGTTCCATCAGGCAGTTCACATGCGCCGTGGTGTGGATGTCGGCGTTTTCGATCTCGATGGTGCGCAGGTCCGGATGTTTGATGAACTCGATATCCGATACCACGCCGATGCCGATGCCGCGGGCGACGGCCAGCCATACGGCCTCGCGGCTGCCGATCTCCATGACCGGGTTGACGGTCACGCCATGGCGGGTGAGGGCAGCCTCCAGCGCCGGGCGGGTGGTCGACCCGCTTTCGCGCAAGACCATGCGGGCCCCCTCCAATTCTTCGATGCGGATGCTTTTACGCTTGGCCAGCGGATGCGATTTGTGGGCGAACACGATCACCTTATGGCGGCTGTAGGGCATGGCGAAGATGCGGGGATCGTCCTCGACATGAGCCAGCACGGCGACGTCGGCGGAATAGTCCAGCAGGCGCCTGACCATCTCGCTTGAATTGCCGACGGTGACGGCGAGGCGGATGCCCGGATAGGACTCGCTGAAGGCGCTGAGCATTTCCGTCGCATGGTAGGGGCCGACGGCGCCGACGTGCAGCGTGCCCGTGTGGAACCCACCGAAGGCGTTCAACAGATCCTGGGCCTGGCCTTCCAAATCCATGATCCGCCGGGTCACGGCAAGTAGGGCCCGCCCCGTCTCGGTCAATTCAACCCCGCGCCCGCGGCGGAGGAAAAGCTCGACCTTGAACATGTCCTCCAGCGCCTTGACCTGACTGGTCAAGGTCGGCTGACCCACGTTCAGCACCTTCGAGGCGGCGGTGAAGCCGTTCTCGGTGGCGACGGCGTGGAAGGATCTGAGCTGTGTAAATATCATCGGTTTTCCAAATAGATTATATACGATATTTGAATTTGCCCAATAGGTTTGAATTGCCGATTATGCATGTGACCGGTCGCCAAAAGACCGGCAACCCAGGCAGGGGGGGCTCGATGCAGGATCGGAATTCACATCATCCGTTCAACGAACGGTCGACCTGTTCGAGCGCGTTTACCTTCCTTGCCGATTCAGGGGCCGCTTTCGACCCCGCCATCCAAAACAGAATCCATACCGCCATCGAAGCGGGGATCCCCGGCGCGGCGCCGTTGCGCACGCCGGACACGGGAGTGCAACACGTCATGAGGAGACATCCAATGAACTTCGACCACAGGACACGACTGTCCGGTAAACGCCGCGCCGGAAATTTGCTCTCGGCCCTGGCCCTGAGCGCGGCCGTCACGGTCACCGGCGTTTCCACCGCCAAGGCGGCGGAATGCGAAAATCCCGACGCCTTGACCTTCGCCATCATTCCGACCGAGGAAACGGTGGCCGAACTGCAGCTCTACAAGCCGGTGACCGACCGCATGGCCAAGATGACGGGCAAGAAGATCCAATTCTTCATGCCCACGTCCTATGCCTCGGTGGTCGAAGGCCTGCTCAGCAAGTTCGTCGATGTTGCCGTGCTCGGCCCCTATACCTACGTGATCGCCAATTCCAAGGACCCCAACGTCGAGGTGTTTGCGACCTACGCCAAGAAGAAGGGGCACATGCAGGAAGAAGGGCCGGGCTACAAGGCGGCCTTGATCTCCAAGAAGGGATCCAAGTTCACCTCGATCGACAGCCTCAAGGGCTCGACCTTGGCATTGGCCGATCCGGGCAGCACGTCGGGCAACCTGATGCCGCGCGTCGTGTTCTCCAAGGTCGTCAACATGGACATCGACAAGTTCTTCGGCAAGGTCATCTATTCGGGCAGTCATGAGCTGTCGGCCGTCGCCGTCAACAAGGGCAAGGTCGATGCCGCCTTCGTCGCGACCCACCGCTTCGACAATGTGGTCAACAAGGGCGAAATCAAGCTGGATGACGTCAACATCCTTTGGGAATCCAAGCCGATCCCTCAGGATCCCTTCGTCTACCGCAAGCCGCTGTGTGAAGACATCAAGAAGAACATCCGCGAGACCTTCCTGGGCTTGGATAAGGAACCGGGTGCTCAGAAGTTCCTCGCCAACGTGAAGTCCAACAAGTTCGTCGCCATGACATCGGAAGACTACGACATCATTCGCGATCTGAAGGCCGCCAAGGACGCGCGCAAGAAGAAGTAAGGGTACACTGTACCCCGGCGGCGGCCGGGTTCCGCCGGTTACTCCCTGTCGGGGGCCGGCCGCCGCATACTCTTCCCGCAGAACCGGGCAAAAGAACCGGAATGCCTTTTCTATCAACGACCAGACCTGGATGACACATCATGGCCGTCTTGGAAGTAAGAGACCTGCGCGCGCGTTACAGCGCCCGTGGTCCGGAAATCCTCAAGGGAATATCCTTCGACGTCGAAGGCGATGATTTCTTCGCCATCATCGGCCCCAGCGGAGCCGGTAAATCAACCCTGATCCGCTGTATCAATCGGCTGGTCAATCCGACGTCCGGATCCATCGTGTTCAACGGACACGACGTGACCAAGATGTCGAGCAAGGACCTGCGCTTGGTGCGCCGCGACATCGGCATGATCTTTCAGGAATTCAACTTGATCGACCGCATGAGCGTGATGGATAACGTGCTGGCCGGGCGTCTTGGCTACACCGGCAATCTGCGCACCCTGTTTCGCATGTTCCCGCGCAAGGACATCGACCACGCCCTGCATCTGCTCGACCGGGTCGGCCTATCTGACCACGTGGACAAGCGCGCGGATGAGCTTTCAGGCGGTCAGCGTCAGCGCGTCGGCATCGCCCGCGCCCTGATGCAGGACCCCAAGCTGATGCTGCTGGACGAGCCGACTTCGGCGCTTGATCCCAAGATCTCGCGCGAGATCATGGCCCTGATCAAGGAAATGGCGCAGGAACTGAACGTGCCCTGCCTGTGCAACATCCACGACGTCAAGCTGGCCATGGAATTCTGCAACAAGATGATCGGCCTGCAGGACGGCATGACCATGTTTGCCGGCCCGACGGAACAGATGAACGAGGCGAAGCTCGACGAGATCTACGCCATGGAAGTTCTGTGAGGCGCGGGGAATGGACAACGTCACAGGATACCGTGTTATGGACATGAGAACCGACGAGATCCTGGCGCGCCGCACCCGGCGCCAGCGCAAGGCCGCTATCGTCGCGGCGGCGTTGTTCGGACTTGTCGTCTGGAGTGTCGACGTCACCGTGGTCCAGGATACGGACTGGGAACGCATCGGCAGCCTGGGCGAGGTCATGGAGGCCGCCGGGCAGTTTGCCGGGATCGATTTCTCCCTGTTCCCGAGCCTGATCGGCCCGACCCTGGAAACCCTGTTGATTGCCTGTCTTGGCACGGCGATGGGCGCAGTCCTCTGCGTGCCGGCGACCTGGTTCGGGGCCATGAACATCACGCCTTTCGCGCCGATTACATATCCCATCGCGCGCCTGATGATGACCCTCAGCCGCTCGGTCCATGAAATCGTCTGGGCCCTGTTCTTCGTCGCGGTGTTCGGGCTGGGTGCTATGGCCGGGGTGTTCGCCATCGCCATGCGCTCTATCGGCTTCATCGCCAAATTGTCGGCCGAGGCCATCGAGGACATTGATCCAGGCCCCGTCGAGGCCATGCGGGCGACCGGCGCCAATACGTTTCAGGTCATGCTCTATGCCATCCTGCCGCAGGTCCTGCCGCAGGTCATCGGCACGGTGATTTTCGAATGGGAAATCAATATCCGCCGCTCGGCCGTGCTTGGTCTGGTCGGCGCCGGGGGCCTTGGGCTGGTGTTTTTCCGCCAGATGAACACTTTCAACTTCCACGGCGTGACGTCGGTGATCATCGCCATTCTGGCCATCATTTTCCTGGGCGAGGCGATCTCTCACGCGATCCGCCGGCGCATGATTTAGGGGGCCGCCATGACATCCAACGCACCTTCAGCCGCCGTCCTTCCCAAAAAGTGGTCGCGCTTTAAATATCCGGACTCGTTCTACAGCTATGCCGGCTGGCTTATTGCCTTCACGGTCGTGGTGTTCAGTATCGAATATCTGAACATCCCGCTCGACCGTCTGTTCGGCATGTTCGGGCGCATGGGTGAGGTCGTTGCCCAGCGATACTATCCACCGGACATCGAATACATCATGGACCGGGATTACCTGGGCTATGTCGTCGAAACCATTCAGATGGCCTATTTGGGCGCCCTGTTCGGTCTTCTTATCACGATCCCCCTGGCCTGGTTCGCGGCCTACAACATGACGCCGTCCAAGTGGTTCGTATATCCGGGCGCACGCGTGTTCTCCATGTCCTGTCGGGCTGTGCACGAGACCATCTGGACCATCCTGTTCGTCTCGATCCTCGGCTACGGCATGTTGCCGGGCGTGCTGGCCCTGACCCTGTTCAGCGCCGGGTTCGCGGCCAAACTGTTCGCCGAAGAGATCGAGGCCATCGACATGGGCCAGGTCGAGGCCATGCGTGCGACCGGCGCCAACCTGTTCCAGGTCATGGTGTTCGGCGTGTTCCCGCAGGTCCGCGTCGCTTTCACCGGCATCGCCATCTACACCTGGGACGTGGCGTTCCGGGCGGCGACGGTGGTCGGCTTCTTCGGGGCCGGCGGCATGGGCTGGTACCTCAAGCGCAGCGTGCTGCAAATCGAGACGGAGCGCGTCGCGGCGATCATCTTGTCGATCATCGCACTGGTCCTGATTTCCGAACTTTTGTCCGCCTGGGCGCGTAACACCGTCATGAAGATGAAGTGACGGGCGCCGACATCTTGCCAATACCACCCGGCGCCCCAAGCGGCGCCATCCGATGAACGGAGATAACAGAATGCAGAAGAATGGCCGGGCCGTCGTCTACGATGCGCCGAACGCGCCCTTTGTCGTCCGCGAATTTCCCGTGCGTGACGTCCACCCGGACGAGGTTCTGGTGCGCATCACCATGTCGACCATCTGCCGGTCCGACATCCATTCCTACCAGGGTCATCGGCCTAATCCCTGTCCCGGTATCCTGGGTCACGAGATCGTCGGTGTGATCGAACAGCTGGGGGCTGAGCGAAAGGCCGACCTGCGCGGCGACAAGCTGGCCGTGGGCGACCGCGTGACCTGGACCGAGTTCTTCCACAACGGCGATTCCTATTACGCCGATGTCCACGACATGCCGCAAAAGGCCCATGGCCTGCGCAAATACGGCCACGATCTGGCCGAGGAAGACCCGCACTTTCTGGGCGGCTTTGCCGATTATTGCTACATCATGCCGGGCACGGGAATTCTCAAGCTGCCGGATGAAATCTCGGATGAGGAGGCGACGCCGCTCAACTGCGGGGCCGCGACCATGGTTTCCGTGACCGAGGCCGGTGAAATCGACGTCGGCGACACGGTCGTCGTCCAGGGACTGGGTCTATTAGGGCTGTACGGCTGCGCCATCGCCAAGGCACGCGGTGCGCGCAAGGTGATTGGCCTGGATGCTGTACCAGACCGCCTGGACCTGGCCGCCAAGTTCGGCTGCGACGTGACTTTCGATGTGTCCAAGCTGAGCGACGAACAACTGGTCGCCGCCGTGCGCGCGGAATGCCCGCCCGACGGGGCCGACGTCGGGATCGAGGTCTGCGGTCTGCCCAGCGTCATCCCGGCGGGACTGAAGATGCTTCGCGTCGGCGGGCGCTACGTACTGGGTGGGTTGGTCAATCCCAACGCCATGTTCACCGTCGACGGCAACGAAATTTTGCGCCGTTGGATCACCATCCGGGGGGTACACAACTACCACCCCCGGCATTTGATCCAGGCACTTGATTTCGTCATGGCCAACCGCGACCGATTCCCGTTCAAGGATCTGGTCGATTCCAAGTTCACCTTGGATCAATTGAACGAAGCCTTTGCCCGCGCGGCCGACCGGTCGGTCCTGCGCGCGGCGATCGTGCCCTAACCTGAACCTGAACGGACGGCCTGTTCGGGGCGATCAGCCCTCGAACAGGCTGCCCGTGGGCAGGGGCACCAGAAGCACCTCGCGGAACAGATAGAAAAAGCCCAGCACGATCGCGGTGCCGATCAGCGGATAGACCAGGATGCGAAAGCGTGTCCAGGGATCGTACATGGCGATCAGGGTCAGGGCCGCGAACACGGGCAGGGCCGCACCGATGAAGCCGACCACGGGCATCGCGATGGTGCCGCCCAGCATGACGGCGACCAGCAGCATGCGCCGTGCCGACGACCCGCCTTCCGGCGCCGCGCCGGCCTTGGCCCGGCCCAACAGCCACATCACGATATAGGCCAGAGAGGCCGCGATCAGGACGCCTGCGAAGGTGCGCGGGAACACGGCGGAATCCCTGTCCATGTAGCTTAGGGAATCCCAGATCACCAGGCAGGCGATGCCGATCATGACCGCCGAAATGATGGCGCCGCCGGTGTCTTTCCGATCGTCAGTCTGCATGGGCCTGGTCCTTGATCTTCTTCAGCCGAGCCAGCACGAAGGGGCTCAGCAGGGTGAACAGGGTGAATACGATGATGGCGATGGAGATCGGTCGCCCGAAGAACATGCCCATCTGGTTTTCCGTGGCGCGCCCGATGGTCCAGGCCTGCACGAAGCCTGATTCCGCGATCGGCCCCAGGATCAGGCCAAGCACGATGGGCGATGCTGTGAAGCCGAACCGTCCGATGATCCAGCCGAACCCACCGAGAACGATCATGATGATGACGTCGCTGATGTTGTTGCGGATGGCGTAGCTGCCGATGATCGTCATGAAGGCGATGGCCGGCACCAGCAGGGCCTTGGGCAGGGTGATGATGGTGCGATAGGCGTAACGTCCGATGAACAAGCCCGTGGGCAGCATCAGTATGGTCGCCAGGATCAGGCCCCAGATGAAGGTGTAGACGATCTCGCCCTGATTGGCGAACAGGCTGGGCCCGGTCCGCACACCCTGAACCAGGAGGGCGCCCAGGATCACCGCGTCCGGTGGCGTGCCGGGAATGCCCAGCACCAGGGTCGGGATGAAGCCCCCGCCGACGGTGGCGTTGTTGGCGGATTCAGAGGCGATGATGCCGCCCGGTTCGCCCTTGCCGTACTTCTGGCCCGGTTTCGCCGTGCGCTGGGCCTCGGAATAGGACACCAGGCTGGCGATGGAGCCGCCGGCACCCGGCAGAATGCCGACCACAGTGCCGATCACGGCCGAGCGGACGGCGTTGATTTTGTCGCCCCATAGGTAGCGCACGGCCTCGCCCAGGCGGAACCCGCGCGATCCGGAATCGACCTTCAGGTGGTGGCCCGGCTGCGCGACCAGGTCGATCAGCACGGGAATGCAGAACAGGCCGATCAGGGCGGCGACGATCTGGATTCCGCTGAGCATGGTCTGCGAGCCGAAGGTCAGGCGCACGTCGCCCGCGACTTCGGCGACCCCGATGCAGGACAAAAGCAGGCCGAGCGCGCCGCCGGCGACGCCCTTGATCAGGCTGCCCTCGGACAGGGCGGCGATCAGCGACAAGCCGAAGATGGCGAGCCAGAAGTATTCAACGGGGCCGAAGGCGAGCGCGACCTCGGACAGCGGCGGGGCCAGGGTCATCAAGGCCACGGCGCCGATCAGGCCGCCGATGACGCTGGCCAGGCAGGCGATGGTGATGGCGTAGTCACCGTCGCCTTTTTTGGCGAGCGGATAGCCGTCGAAAGTGGTCGCGATGGCGGACGGCGTGCCCGGTGTGTTGAGAAGGATCGCCGAATAGGCGCCGCCGTAGATGGCACCGGTGTAGATCGCGCCCATCAAAATAAGTGCCGATGAGGTCGGCATGGCGAAGGTGAGGGGTACCAGCACCGCCACCGACATGGTTGCGGTCAAGCCCGGAATGGCGCCGATCACCGTGCCGGCGACAACGCCGAACAGGGCGAAAGCCAGATTGAGCGGCGTCAGCGCGGTGAGCAGATGCTCAAACCCTGCCATGGAACGTCTCCGTGGAAATTGAATTGGGCCGATGAAGCGGCCCGGGGGAGGTAAGCAGTCACGGACCGGCTTGATCGGCCGGCCCGTGACGGTTTCGGCTGCTTACTTCA
Organism: bacterium SCSIO 12827; assembly: GCA_024397995.1. Classification (NCBI taxonomy): domain Bacteria; species bacterium SCSIO 12827. The sequence goes on from CP073746.1 coordinate 1,072,235, forward strand.
GCATACCCGCTTCCTTGGCGGCGGCGGTCACGTCCTCAGCGAACTTGGCGAGGAAGTCTTCCGCCGATTTGCCATAGGCGTAATCAACGGGGGCGAAGCCGCCTTCTTCCATCTTCTTGAGGAAGGCGGGGTCTTCGTTGACCGCCTTGATCATGGCCGTCAGCTTCTGGCGGATCGGTTCCGGCGTCGATTTCGGAACGGCGATGCCGCGATAGGCGCCGGACACGATGTCGATGCCCAGTTCCTTGAAGGTCGGCACGTCAGGGAAGCGGGGATGGCGCTTTTCCATGGCGACGGCCAAAAGGCGCGTCTTCTCATAGTTGGCGGCCACGGTGGTGAAGGCCATGGCGGCGGTCACCTGCTTGCCCATCAGGGCGGCGACGCTGGCACCTGTGCCCTTGAACGGAACATAGGTGGATTTCACGCCCGCCAGTTTGTCGAAGCGGACCTGTGCCAGATGCGGCGCGGTGCCCTTGCCCGAGCCGGAGAAGATCAGCTTGCCCGGGTTTTCCTTGGCGAACTTGATCAGATCCTGCAGCGTCTTGAAGGGGCTGTCGTCGGTGACCACGATGGCGTCCGGCGTGTAATGGAACCAGTACAGCATGGTGATTTCGTCGGTCTTGTAGCCGACGTCTTTCTGCTGCGGCTGCAGGACGATGTGCGGCAGGTTGACGCCCATCATGGTGTAGCCGTCGCCCTTTAGGGAATTCAGGCCGGACCAGCCCACGGCGCCGCCGGCACCCGGCTTGTAGGAAATGACCAGGTCCTGGTTGAACTTGTCCTTGAAGAAGGGCTGCTGCATGCGGGCGGTGATGTCGGATTCGCCGCCGGGGCCGAAGGGAATGATGTAGCTGATGGGCTTTTCCGGGTATTCGGCCTGGGCCGGCGCGGATTGGGCGGTCATGCCGATTCCTGCGGCAAGCGCCAGGGCTGCCCCCGTCAATACGAGAGAGCGTCGGGTGGTCTTCATCGTTGTTTCCTCCTGGTGGGGTTGGTAATCGAAGTTTGGTTTTTGCTCTTGTTGTTCTTGTCGTGTTGTCGTCGGCCGGGGTCGCCGGAGCGTTGAGCCCACCGGCCGATTTGCCCGCGCCGGGCGTCTATCCCATATCCCCGACCGAGGCCGGGGACAAGTCGATTTCAAGGCTGACCACGTCGCCGCGATAGGTGATCTCGGCGATGTATATACAGATGCCGGCACGGTCGCCGATCGTCCGGCGCACATTGGCGACAGGGGCGCCCAAGGGAAGGTCCAGGCGTTCTGCCGCTTCCTGGCCGGCGCCGTCGACGGTCAGAGTCTGGTGGACCTTGCCGATGGCAATGTCGGGCATGGCGGCCAATATGGGCACGACGATGTTGGTGCGGAACTGGTCGGGGGCGCGCAGGTAGATGTCGGCGGCCAGGTAGATGTCGATCAGGCAGAACGGTTCGTCGTCCCGGTAATGGACACGCTTGATGTGCTGGTAGGCGGTCGCCGGCTTGCCTTCGCCGTCCAGAATACGTGGTTGGCGTTCGGCGCTTTCGACCAGGATCAGCTTCGGCTGCAGGGGCTCGACCATGCGCACGAAGGAATTCCAGTCGGACGCCAACGGCAGCCAACGCTGCTCCCGCGGTTCGCACTCGACAAAGGTGCCGAGCCCGTGGCGGCGTTTGATCAGGCCCTCGGATTCCAAAACCCCGATGGCTTGACGCATTGTCGCGCGGGCCACGTTGAAGCGGGTGGCAAGGTCGTCGATGGCGGGAAGCTGTTGGCCCAGGGACCAGTGGCCGGCCTCGATCTCGCCGCGCAAGGTGTTCGCGACCTGGGCGTAGAGCGGCATGGTATGGCGACGGGCGCGGGGCGGCAGCATCATTGTCGATCCGGCGTTGCGGTTACGTTGTGCTGATAATATAGTCGTATGGACTTATGGATGTCTATCACTGAAGGAAAATTCATGGCAAAAACCGATCAGCCCGCGCCAGTGGCGGCGCGGCCCTTTCCCGCAGGAAATACGCGCCTGCGCCGCATCGATGCCTGGGCGCTGCGCGTCGCCATCCAGCGGCCCGTGGAAACATCCTTCGGCATCATGCGCGATCGCCCGGCCGTTTTCGTGCGGGTCGAGGATGCCTCGGGTGCCTTCGGATTTGGCGAAATCTGGTGCAATTTTCCCAGCTGCGGTGCCGAACACCGGGTGCGCATGGCCATTGACGAACTCGCCCCCCTGCTGGCCGGACGCGATTTCGCCGCCCCGGCCGATGCCTTCCGTCATATGTGGGAAAGGACCCGCGTGCGCGTGCTGCAGACGGCCGAACCGGGGCCCTATTCCCAGGCCATCGCCGGCCTCGACATCGCGCTTTGGGATTTGGCGGCGCGTCAGGCCGGCCGACCGCTGCGCCACTTCATTGCCGAGGACGCGGCGGACGACGTACCCGCCTATGCCAGCGGCATCCATATCGGCATCGCGTTGGACGTCGTGCCTGAGTTCCGCGCCACGGGATTCCACAATTTCAAGGTCAAGGTCGGGTTCGACACGGCGAAAGACATTGCCGGGGTCAAGGCGCTCACGGAAACGATCAAGCCGGGCGAGCGCCTGTTTTCCGATGCCAATCAGGCCTGGAACCTGAATCAGGCTCTTGAATTCGCCCAAGGGGCCCGGGGCCTGCTGGATTGGCTGGAAGAACCGCTTCGCGCCGATGCACCCGCCGAAGACTGGGAACGGCTGGCCAAGGAAGGCGGTATTCCGCTTGCCGCCGGAGAGAATTTCCTTGGCGCCGATGACTTCGACGCGGCCCTGGCCGCCGGATCGCTGACCTATATCCAGCCCGACATGGCGAAATGGGGCGGCGTCACCGGCTGCCTTCCCGTGGCCCAGGCCATTCGTGCGGGCGGGCGTACCTATTGCCCTCATTACCTGGGCGGCGGGATCGGGCTGCTGGCGTCGGCCAATCTGCTGGCCGCCGTCGGCGGCCCGGGGTTGCTTGAGGTCGATGCCAATCCGAACCCCCTGCGTTCGGACATTCCCGGCATGACCATGACGGACGGGCGGATCACTCTGGGGAACGCGCCGGGCTTGGGGATCGAGGCATTGCCAGAAGTCCTGCTGCCCCAGGTAACCCTGCACCAGTCCTGGTCGGCCTAAGCGCCCGGAACCACGGGCCGGGGTTTCCCCCCGGCCCGGAAAACTGGTAAATACACCGGAAGATTGGAAAATCACCGGGTAGGAATTCCAGGGTCCATGGCGCTCAATCCCAAGGTTATTTCGTTCTTCGACGACCGTACTTTCACCATTACCCATATCGTCATGTGCCCTGAAACGGGCCGAACCGCCGTGATCGATCCCGTGCTTGATTACGACGCGGCGGCAGGGCGGACATACCGGGAAAGTGCCGAGGCGGTGGTCAACCAGGTCGGCCAGGACGACCTGACCGTGGAATGGGTGCTGGAAACCCATGTCCATGCCGATCACCTGACAGCGGCACCCTTCGTGAAGGACAGCCTGGGCGGGCGCCTGGGCATCGGCGGCAAGGTCGGCCTGGTGCAATCGGCCTTCAAGAAGATCTTCAACGCCGAGGACAGCTTCGCCACCGACGGATCACAGTTCGATCATCTGTTCGCCGACGGCGAGGAATTCATGATCGGCAACCTGACGGCGCGGGTGATGCACACGCCGGGTCACACGCCGGCCTGCGTGACCTATGTGATCGGCGATGCGGCTTTTGTCGGAGATACCCTGTTCGCGCCCGATTACGGCACGGCGCGCTGTGATTTTCCCGGCGGCGATGCGCACCAGCTCTATAACTCGATCCAGAAGATCCTCGCCTTGCCCGATGATACCCGCATCTTCTTGTGCCACGACTACATGCCGGGCGGGCGCGACGTGATCATGCATACGTCCGTCGCCGCGCAGAAGGCGGGCAACGTTCATCTGAAGGACTGCAAGGACGCCGATGCTTTCGCCGCCATGCGCAACGGCCGCGATGCGAAGCTCAACATGCCGGTGCTGATCATTCCCTCCGTGCAGGTCAATATGCGCGGCGGCGCCCTGCCACCGGCGGAAAGCAACGGCGTTTCGTATCTGAAGACACCGATTAACCTGCTGTAAAAAAAGAATAAATTAAAACACCCATAAATAAGACCTTATTCATCCGTGACTTTGCTGTTGCTGCGCGTAATCATCAAACCCGCCTAACAATAAAAACAAATCGTGCTTTAGGCGGGAAGGGGGATTTCGGCTGCGGTAAAGGGGATAGGTGAATAATGAGGTTTCTAAACAACGTCAGAATCTTGACGAAAGTTTCGCTCGGCTTCGGTGTGGTCCTGGCGCTGCTTGTGGTGACCGGCATGACCGGTGGGGTGAACCTGAAAAACGGCGACGCCAATTTCGCGCGTTACCGAGGCATCGCCACTGAGACCAACCAGGCGGCCCGGGTTCAGGCCAGTCTTCTGGAAACCCAGTTGGAAATCCGCAAGTTCCTGAAAAGCGCGACCGAAGAGACCCTGGAAACCGTAAAAGATCGGGCTCAACTGACCATTCAATTGAATGACCAGCTGACCAAGATGATCAAGGAACCGCAGGAAAATGCCCTGGCCCAGGAAGTCGGGCGCAATCTTTCCAATTATATCTCCGCGTTCGATGAGGTGGCGGCCCGTCAGGCACGCATTGACGATCTGGTGCAGAACAGGATCGATGTGCTCAGCCGGGAAATGCGGGCCCTTATCGCGGGGATCAAGAAAAAGACCCAGGACGCGATCGACGTTACGGGCGCTTATAACGCGTCGACGGTGCAACGCGACCTTTTGCTGATGCTGTTGAACACGGCCACATTCCTTGTTTCCAACGATCAGGAATCTTTCGATAACGCGATCAAGGAATCGGCCGCCATGAAGGCCAGCCAATCCATTATGGTCGCCGACTTCCTGGAAGAAGACTGGCTCAAGATGACGGATGATCTGGCGGCCAAGCACGAGGCGTTCATCGCCGCCCTGCAGGACGTCTATGAGCATGTGAACGCCCGCAACACGGCGATTGAAACGCAGTTGGATACCATCGGCCCGGACGTGTCCGCCCAGATGGACGAACTGAAGCTGGGCTTCAAGACGGACCAGGACCTGTTGGGGGCGGACACCAGTGCGGCCATGCGCAAGGGGTTGATCACCATGGTCAGTGCCGCCGGTGTTGCCCTGGTTTTGGGGATCGCGGCCGCGTGGTTGATCGGCACGGGCATTTCCCGCCCGATCGGCGCCATCACGCGGGCCATGACGTCCTTGGCCCATGGCGACAAGAGCGTTGAAATTCCAGGCCGTGATCAGAAGGACGAGGTCGGCGATATGGCGCAGGCGGTCCTGGTCTTCAAGGAGAACATGATCAAGGCCGACGAACTGGCGGCCCGCGAGCAGGAAGAGGCGGCGCAGCGCGAGGAGCGGTCGCGCCGTCTGGTCGAGTTGACCGGCAATTTCGATGCCGACGTGACCGAATTGTTGCGCGCCCTTGGGGCCTCGGCGACGGAAATGGAGGCGACGGCCGCCACCATGTCGGAGATCGCAGGTAACACCAATACCCGTGCTGCAACGGTTGCGGGGGCCGCGGAACAGGCATCGGGCAACGTACAGACCGTGGCGACGGCGACCGAGGAGTTGTCCAGTTCGATCCAGGAGATCGGCCGGCAGGTCAGCCAGTCGACCGAAATCGCGGGCCGTGCGGTGAATCAGGCGTCGCAGACCGACCAGCAGGTTCAGGGCCTGGCCGATGCGGCGCAGAAGATCGGCGATGTCATCAGCCTGATCGCCGATATTGCCGAGCAGACAAACCTGTTGGCCCTCAACGCGACGATCGAAGCCGCCCGTGCCGGTGACGCGGGCAAGGGGTTTGCCGTGGTCGCCAGCGAGGTCAAGAATCTGGCCAATCAGACCGCCAAGGCGACCGGTGATATCGAGCAGCAGATCGGCGCGATTCAAACCGAGACGTTGGAAGCCGTCACCGCCATTCGATCCATCACCAATACCATCAAGTCGATGGATGAAATTGCCGCGGCCATTGCCGCCGCGGTCGAACAACAGGGAGCCGCAACGGGCGAAATCGCGCGCAATGTCGAACAGGCCGCCGTCGGCACGCAGGAAGTCACCTCGAACATCATTCAGGTGACCGCCGCCGCCGAGGAATCAGGAACATCCGCGACCGAGGTAAAGCATGTGGCGGCCGAGTTGAATCAGAAGGCAGAACTTCTGCGCAAGCAAGTGGAACGGTTTCTCACGGACGTCCGCGCGGCCTGATCCCTGATCGTACGGAATTGGGCGGAAACCGTTCTCTGGGAACGGTGCGACGAACCCTGTTCCCGCTATCACGATGGCGATACGACTTCGGTTTTATTTGTGTTACGGTTCGCGGGCGTAACACGTATTTCGGGTGAGGTTCCATGGCCGAGTTCAAGCCTCACGGCACGCGGCTCGTGTCGCTACCGCTGGAGGAGCTCAAATCCGACGATCTGCAGGCCGCCCTTGACCTGTGGCAGAGTTGGTGCGGCGACCGGGACGCGCCGCTGTGGGACGACGTCAATCTGTCCGCGTTTCCGCCCAAGCTTTTGCCCATGGCGACGGTGGTCGATGTTGTCGACGGCGGCAAGGACTTCAAATACCGCTATTGGGGGTCGGAGCTGTCGCGCCTGTTCAAGCGGGAGGAAACGGGCGTGCTGTTGTCCGAACATGTGGTCAATCAGTCGGGGCACATCCGCTTCAGCCAGTTCTGGGAAGTGGTTGTTCAAGTCCGCCCGTTGCTGTTCATGACGATCTTTGAGCGGATCGAAGGCGTGATGGCGGAAAAGATCAACCTGCGCCTGCCCGTGGTGGATGACACGGGGGCAGTGGACAAGATTATTTCGCTCAGTTCGATGGACCGCATCGGCATGCAGGATTTCGAGGACCTGAGCGACCATTGGCAGGCTGAGATCGCCGGCTGAGGGTCGTCAGCCGCCCTTGATGGCAGGGAACACGGTGACCTCGTCGCCCTCCGACAAAGGTACGTCTGCGCGCCCGGCAATGGGTACGGCATCCTCGTTCAGCATGGTCATATAGGCCTCGCCGATGCCGTCGGGCAGCTTCAACTGCGTGATCAGGTCTTCCAGGCTGGCGCCGTCCGCCAGGGTGAAGGCGCCGACCCCGTTGCTGTCGAACCCCGGTGGGGAAAACGGATCCATGGCGATCAGCTTGACCGTGACCTTCATGAAACGGTGCCGTTCATGCCAAGCCCAGGCGGCTGAGTGTCTGGGTCGTCGGCTCGCCATCGGGGGTCCAGCCGCGCAGTTCGTAATATTCCGGCAGCATCTTGGCCAATTCGGCGACATGGCCTTTGCCCGCACCGCCCTTGGCTGCTTCGGTCAACACCCGTTTCGGCAGGGTATCGTCCTTGGCGGTGAAGCCGGCGGCGTTGTTGAACAGGCGTTCCAGGTTGTAGATGCGCTCACCCAGTTCCAAAAGGCGCTCGACCGTCCAATCGCCCTCGCAGGCGGCGTCGATCTGGTCGGCGTAATCGGGCGCACCCCAGGCGGCCTTGGTGAAGGTGCAGAGGCCCGAGGAATCGATGGCCGCGATGTAATCCTGGCTGTCCTTGACGATCTTGGCCTTGCCGTCCGGCGTTACGCGCTGGAAATCGTCCTGGAACGGGGCCGCCTTCAGGTGGCAGCCCCCCCGGTTCGAGGTCGCATACCCCAGGGCCATGCCCTGCATGGCGCGGGGGTCGTAGCCGGGGAATTCCTGGCCCTTCACGACCATCGCGAATTCGGGATGGCCGTATTTTTCACAGAGCCGCAGGGCGCCCAGGCCAAGGTCCTTGCCGAAGCCCTGGGCCGTGCCGGTAACCTCGGCCGCCCAACAGAGCGCCTCCGCATTGCCGAAGGAAAAGTCGCGGCCTTCGGTTTGTTCCGTGGTGATCGCCCCTTCCATGAACAGTTCCATGGCGGCGGCAACCGTTGCGCCGAAGGAAATGGGGTCCATGCCGTGTTCGTTGCACAGGGCGGAGGCATAGGTCGCGGCCTCCACGTCCTGTACGCCGCACATGGGGCCGACGGCATAGGCGGATTCGTATTCCAGGCCGCCGGTCACGCCGGAATAGCGCGCCTTGCCCTTGATGGAGAAATGGTCCGGGTCGATCTTGGCCATGCGCCCGCAGCCGATGGAACAGGCGAAACAGGCCTTGTTGCCCTGATAGGGGGCCTCTCCGTCGGATTTGCGGACCGTGTGCTGTTTCTTCACGTTGACGTCGGCGATGTGTTCGAACTGGACCTCGCGGCAATTCAGGGTCGGCAGGGACCCATGGGCCTGGGTCACGTCCATCATGGCCATGGTCCCAAGCCCGGAATAGCGGGCGCGGGCCGGGCTGGGGTCCAGGATCTTCCGCTTTTCCCGGGTCACGTCCAGGAACCGTTTGGGATCGTTGACGGCGACGCCCGTGGTGCCGCGCACGGCGACGGCCTTCAGCAGTTTCGATCCCATCACCGCGCCGACGCCGGAGCGCCCGGCCGCGCGGTCGCGGTCGTTCATGATGCAGGCATAACGCGACAGCCCTTCGCCGGCGCCGCCGATGGAGGCGATGCGGATCAGGGGGTCCTGATGGCGCTTCTTGATGGCGTCTTCCGTGTCCCACACGGTTTCGCCCCAGATGAAGCCCTCGGCGTCGAGGAGTTCCGCCTGACCGTCGACGATCATCAGGTAGACCGGCTTGGCCGACTTGCCTTCGATGATGACCATATCCCAGCCGGCCTGCTTCAATTCGCCGCCGAACTGCCCGCCCGAGTTGGAGCAGGCGACGGTGCCGGTCAACGGGCCCTTGGTGACCACGGAATAGCGCCCGCCGGTGGAGGCACAGGTGCCGGTCAGCGGCCCGGTGACGAAGATCAGCTTGTTGTCGGGGCTCAAGGGATCGACCTTGGGGTCGATTTCCTCGAACAGGTACTTGGTGCCCAGGCCGCGCTGTCCCAGGTACAGCTTGACCCAGTCCATGTTGAGCGGTTCCGGGGTACAGGTCCCCTTGGTCAGGTTCACCCGAAGCAATTTGCCATGCCAAGCCACGGTCGGTCTCCGTCATCGATGTCAGGGGCGTTGTCTTTAAGGTGTAGGCAATCCGGGCACTTGTTTCCAGTGGCAAAAGCGCCGCGATGGAGATGACGTCGCATCAACCGCGGTAAATTGGGCCGGTCAGGGCGCTGCGGGCTGTCATGGACCAATGGACCGAAGGTTGTATATGGCGAAAGTCTGGTTGTTGATCTTCTGCAATCATTGTCACATGTTGCGACGATGTTGAGGATTGATTTCCAGGAAACCTGCCGTTTTTCGGGCGTTCCGTGCGGCTTGAGAACTTCACGGCATCTCGCGGCTGATCGTCAATGACGTGTGATTTATGACCTGTTTAAGCGAACGAATTTCGGCCGACCTGCGGTGCACAGGGAGGATGCATCACGCAATTAGGGTATCTGCTGCTCAATCATGACATCCCAGACAACCAAGGTTCTGACCTGGATCGCCAATTTGGTCGGCGCCTGCATGATCGCGGCGTTGATAGTGTTCGGTATTGTCGCGGTTGAAAAATTCCGCGTCGTCAATGATTACTGGCGCGAATTCAACGAGAAGTCGACGGTCACCGGTCAGTTTCTACTGAAGTTGAAATCCGAATTCGGGTACGGCGGGTTCATCCATAATTTCAAGAACTACATCCTGCGGGGAGACGATCGATACGCCTTCCTGGTGGCCGACGACATTGTCAAGGTGCGGGCAACGCTTGCCCAGCTGAGGGCGGTGCTTGTGACCGAGGAGGAAAAGGCGGCCTTGGCCAAGGTCGAGGTGGTTTTCCGCGCGTATACCGACAATCTGGAAGCCGCGGAACGGCTTATTCAGGCCGGCGGCACCCCGACGAATGTCGATGCCATCGTCAGGGTCGACGACAAGCCGGCAATCGAGGGGTTTGACGAAATCGCGGCATCCTTGCGCGCACGCAGCCGTATGACTGCGGCGAAGACGGAAGTCGAATTGAACGCCGCCATCGATTTCCTGGCCTTGGGCGGCGTGCTGATCGGGTTCATTATCCTGATTACGATCATGGTCAACCTGTTCCTGCGCCGGATCGTTTCCGACAACGCGAAAATTCAGGCCGCCGACCGGGCAAAATCCGAATTCCTCGCCAATATGAGCCACGAAATCCGCACGCCCCTGAACGCCATCGTCGGGCTGTCCGGTTTGGCACTGCGCACGGATCTCACGGAACAGCAGCGCGACTACTTGGACAAAGTGCAGACCTCGTCCCACTCCCTGTTGGGGATCATCAACGACATCCTCGATTTTTCCAAGATCGAGGCGGGCAAGCTTGATGTGGAGGAAATTGATTTTCAGCTCGACCGGGTGTTCGAGGATTTGTCCGATATCATGATTGCCCGGGCGTCGGACAAGCCGCTCGAAATGGCATTCCGTATCGACCCGGACACGCCGCTCGACCTGCGTGGTGACCCGTTGCGCCTGGGGCAGGTCCTGATCAACCTGACCAGCAACGCGATCAAGTTTACCGAGCACGGCGAGATTCTCGTCGAGGTCAAATTCCGGGGGCTTGAAGAAGACAAGGTGCGGCTACGGTTCGAAGTGTCCGATACCGGCATCGGCATGAACGAGGAACAGGTCGCCGGCCTGTTCCAGGCATTCAGCCAAGCCGATGAATCGACGACCCGGCGGTTCGGCGGCACAGGTCTTGGGCTTGCCATCAGCAAGACTCTGGTCGAACTCATGGGCGGCGAGATCGGCGTGAACAGCACGCCGGGGCAGGGCAGCACGTTCTGGTTCACGGTCACGGCCAGGCGTGCGGTCGCCCCTGTTCAACGGCGTCAGCCATCGCCCGACCTGCGCGGACTTCGGGTTCTGGTCGTCGATGACAACCAGACGGCGCGGACGATTCTGAGCGAAGCGCTACAGGCCATGTCGTTCGATGCGACGGCCGTTCATTCCGGCGAGGCGGCCTTGGCGGAACTGAGCCGCTCCGTGACCGACGGCGACCCGGCACCTTATCGGTTGGTGCTTATGGACTGGTCGATGCCTGGGTTCGACGGCATCGAGACGATGCGGGAGATCAAGAAAATCAAGGGGCTGGCAGCCTTGCCGACCGTCATCGTCGTCACCGCGTTTGGTCGGGAGCAAGTTCGGAATACAGCTCAGGAGGTTGGGGCCGAGGCGTTCCTCGTCAAGCCGGTCAACCAATCGACCCTGTTCGATACGATTATGAACATCTTCGGCAAAGAGCAGGCCGCGCCCGTGGCGGCGTTGGGCGGGCGTCGGACGGGGGCACAGGTCAGCTTAACGGGCAAACGAATTCTGCTGGCCGAGGATAACGAAATTAACCAGCTGGTTGCGATCGAAATCCTTCAGGCTGAGGGCATAATCGTAGACGTTGCCGGGAACGGTCGAGAGGCGCTGCAAATGGTCAAGGGACGGCATTATGACGCTGTTCTGATGGATATTCAGATGCCGGAGATGGACGGCTTCGAAGCAACCCAATTGATTCGCGAGGACCGGCGATTTCAACGGCTTCCGATCATCGCCATGACGGCCCATGCCATGGTCGAGGAACGGGCGAAATGTCTGGCGTCGGGTATGAACGACCATGTCGCCAAGCCGGTAGACCCTGATCTTCTGTTCGCGGCCCTGGCGAAATGGATCAGGCCTCCTGAACCATCGTCGGCGGTTGCTGATGAAGGGCAGAAGGTCAAACATCGACGCGAGGAAGATACCCCGGTCACTGTGCTGCCGGATCAGGTTGCCGGGTTTGATATGGCGGCGGCGCGCACGGCGCTTGGTAATAACGAAGCCTTGTTGGCGCGTCTGTTCGCGGATTTCCTGGCCAAGTACACGAGCTACGGAGACAAGATCGCCGAAGCCCTGGCCGTCGGTGATAGGGAGACCGCGGAACGCACCGCCCATTCCTTGAAGGGGGTCAGCGGCACCCTGTGCGCCACGCGGGTCTATGCGGCCGCCACCGCCGTGGATACCGCCTTGCGCGATGATCCGACGGGTGACGGAGTTCAGGATCTGCTGCGCGAATTGTCCGAAGCCCTTGACGAGGTCCGTCAATCGCTGACCGCGGTGACCGGCACGGATTGACCGCCGCTTTGCGGCAGCCTCACCAGGTCAGATCAGGCGGCGGCGGATCTGGGCGTCGACCACGGCCAGGGCGGCCATGTTGACGATGCCGCGCGCGGTCACGGCGCTGGTCAGCACATGGGCCGGCATGTCCGTTCCGATCAGGATGGGGCCGATGGGCAGGCCGTTGTCCAGCGACTTCAAAAGGTTGAAGGCGCTGTTGGCGGCTTCGCGGTCGGGAAACACCAGAAGATTGGCCATGCCCTTGAGCCGCGAATTGGGGAACACGCGATTGCGCACATCCTCGTTAATGGCGGCGTCGGCCTGCATTTCGCCCTCGACCTCCAGGTCGGGGGCCTGTTCACGAACCATGCGAAGCGCGTCCCGCATCTTGCGGGCGCAGGGTGAGTCGTCGGCGCCGAAGTTGGAATGGGACAACAGCGCGATCTTGGGCGTTTCGCCGAAGCTTTGCACGAACTCCGCCGACAGCAGGGTCATCTCCGCCAATTCCTCGGCCGAGGGATCGGGGGTCACCTGGGTATCGACCAGAAAGAACGTGCCCTTGGGCAGTAGAAGGACGCTGAGTGCCGAGACGTCGCGCACACCCGGGGCCTTGCCGACCACGTCCATCATATAGCGCAGGTGATAGTCGTAGCGCCCGATGACGCCACACAGCATGGCGTCGGCTTCGCCGCGTTTCAGCATGGTCGCCGCGATCACCGTGTTGTTGGTGCGCACGATCTGGCGCGCGGCCCCCGGCGACACGCCCTTGCGTTCCATCAGCGCGTGATAGCTGCGCCAATAGGCCTCGTAGCGGGGGTCATTCTCCGGATTGCAGATTTCGAAATCCTTCTCCGGCTGAATGCGCAGGCCTAAGCGCTCGATACGCATTTCGATCACGTCGGGCCGGCCGATCAGGATCGGCTTGGCGATGCCTTCGTCGACGAGAACCTGGGTCGCGCGCAGCACCCGGTGGCTTTCGCCCTCGGCCAGGACCAGGCGTTTGGGATCCTGCTTGGCGCGCTCGAAGATCGGCTTCATCAGCATGCCGGAGCGGAACACGAACTGTTCCAGCTTGTCGCGGTAGGCCTCGAAATCTGAAATCGGGTGCTTGGCGACGCCCGAATCCATGGCCGCCTTGGCGACGGCGGTGGCGACCTCGACGATCAAGCGCATGTCAAAAGGTTTGGGCAGCAGGTATTCGGGGCCGAATCGCAGGTCCTCGCCCGAATAGGTGCGGGCCACGGTTTCCGAGCTTTCGGCCATGGTCAGGTCGGCGATGGCCTTGACCGCCGCCAGCTTCATTTCCTCGTTGATGGTCGTCGCCCCGCAATCAAGGGCGCCCCGGAAGATGAAGGGGAAGCAGAGCACGTTGTTGACCTGGTTGGGATAATCCGATCGGCCGGTGCAGATGATGGCCTGCGGGTTTGCGGCGCGCGCATCCTCGGGCAGGATTTCCGGATCGGGGTTGGCCAGCGCCATGATGAACGGCCGCTCGGCCATGGTTTCGACCATTTCCTTCTTCAGGATGCCGGGGGCCGACAACCCTAAGAACACGTCGGCGCCACGCACGGCCTCGGCCAGGGTGCGGGCATTGGTTTTGGCCGCGTATTCGGCCTTTTGGTCGGTCATCTCCTCGGTGCGACCCTCAAACACCACGCCGACATGGTCGACCAGGGTGATGTTTTCGCGCTTCAGGCCCATGGAGACCATCAGGTTCAGGCAGGCGATACCGGCGGCGCCGCCACCCGTGGACACCACCTTGACCTTCGAAATGTCCTTGCCGACCAGGCGCAGGCCGTTGGTCAGCGCGGCGCAGACGACGATCGCGGTGCCGTGCTGGTCGTCGTGGAACACGGGAATCCCCATGCGTGCCTTCAGTTTCTGTTCCAGGATGAAACAGTCGGGCGACTTGAAGTCTTCCAGATTGATAGCGCCGAAGGTCGGTTCCATGGCGGCGATGATGTCGACCAGCTTTTCCGGATCGGTTTCGTTCAGTTCGATATCGAACACGTTGATCCCGGCGAACTTCTTGAACAGGACGGCCTTGCCCTCCATCACCGGCTTGGACGCCAGGCCGCCGATGTTGCCCAGGCCCAGAACGGCGCTGCCGTTGGAGATCACGGCAACCAGGTTTTGGCGGCCGGTCAGCTTGGCGACCTGTTCGGGGTCTTCCTTGATGGCCAGGCAGGCAAAGGCGACGCCCGGCGAGTAGGCCAGAGCCAGATCGCTCTGTGTCGCCAAGGGTTTTGTGGGGGTGATTTCCAATTTTCCGGGTACGGGCTCCGCGTGAAAACGAAGCGCCCGTTCCTTCAGGGTGTCATCCATCCCAAACCTCTTTTCTTATTCATTACGTGTTGATTGCGAGAAAGGTCTTGTAAGACTGCTCGCTGATCGGCAGAAAGACAACGAATTTCATGTTAGGGGTCCTCCCTTGAACGCCGACCACCGCCTTGAGCCCAATGCCGTGCTGCCAAAGGTCATCGGTCACCGTGGTGCTGCCGGCCATGCGCCGGAAAACACCCTGTCCAGCCTGCGCAAGGCCCATGAACTGGGCGCGACTTGGGTTGAATTCGACGTCATGCTGACGGCCGAAGGCACCCCCGTCTTGATCCACGACGAAACCCTGGGGCGCACGACCGATGGTAAGGGGCGCCTGACCGATCATCGCTGGGAAGACCTGCGCGGCCTCGACGCCGGGGCTTGGTTCGGTTCGGCGTTTCGGGGGGAACGCGTGCCGTCCTTGCATCAAGCCCTGGCCGTGCTTGGGCATCTGGGGCTCGGCGCCAACGTGGAAATAAAGCCGGCCAACGATCAGGACGCAACCACGGGTGTCATCGTTGCGAAGACCCTGCAGGAAAGCTGGCCGGCGAATCTTCCGGCCCCCTTGTTGTCGAGTTTTTCCGAAAAGGCCCTGACCGCGGCCGCCGATCAGGCGCCGGAATTTCCCCGCGCCCTTTTGGTGGGCAAGGTTCCTGACGATTGGCAGGCACGCTGCGATTCGCTGGGGGCCACGGGGCTGCACGCCGGCGCCCGGCATCTGATCGAGAAACAGGCGCGGCGCGTCATCGACGCGGGCTATGCGCTCCGCGTCTATACGGTCAACGACCAGGCCCTGGCGGACCGTCTTTTCGCCTGGGGCGCGGAAAGCGTGTTCAGCGATTATCCGGATAGGATAACCCCACCATGACGGTCGGCGGCTGGGTGTCGGCGGGGGTCTGCTGATGGCGATCATGTCGGCCATGCAGGGTTCCACGGCGCCAGGCCGCGCCATCGCGCTGGCGGTCGCCGGCGGCGCGCTTCTGACCATTTCCGATGCGGGCCTGAAGTATCTGGCGGGTGATCTGCCGCCGGGTCAGATCATGTTCATCCGCGGCGTCATCGCCGGGTTTGCCTTGATCATGGCGACTTTGGGAACACGCGGGGCGGCGGCGCTCAAACCCCAGAAATGGGGGCTGCACGCGGCGCGGGGCCTGATGGCGGCCGTGGCAACCTTCACCTATCTGGTCGGCATCGGCAGCCTGCCGCTGGCCACCGCAACCTCGATCCTGTTCGCCAGCCCGATCCTGCTGACGGCCATGGCGCCGGTGTTTATCGGCGAGAATGTCGGCTGGCGGCGTTGGTTGGCGGTCATCGTCGGGTTCATCGGCGTGCTGATCATCGTGCGGCCGGCGGGCGACGCCTTCCAGTGGGCCGCGGTGATGATCCTGCTGGCGGCGTTCGGCGAATCGGTCCGCGACCTGATCACCCGGGGGGCATCCGGGCGCGAGACGACGCATTCGATGCTGTTCTCGATGATGGTGGTGGTCGGCCTGGCGGGGCTGTTCGTGCCACCCTACGACTGGCCGCCGCTGTCGGGCGAACACTGGCTGATGATCATCATGGCCAGTCTGATCTGGACCTCGGCCCATTTCCTGTTGATCGAGGCGTTTCAGTTTGGTGAGGCGGCATTGCTCGCCCCCTTCCGCTACTGCAACCTGTTCTTCGCGGCGATTCTGGGATTCCTCATCTGGGGCGACCTGCCGGATTGGCTGACCTGGGCGGGCAGTGTGGTGATCATTTCCTCGGGCCTGTACATTCTGCACCGCGAGGTTCTGCGCAGGGCCCCGGTGATGGCCGCCGACCCGGTGCACGACACACCGACGGATGACGACGGAGTGCCGCCGCGATGAACGTCATCTTCCTTGCCATCGTCGCCGTCGCCTTCGTCATGGGTGCCGTGCGCCAAGTCGTCTGGGACGGTGTTGGCGAAGCGCCCATGGCGCTGCTTGGAAAATCCATGATCGACGCCGCCGGCGGCGCGGTGACCCTTGCCATCGGTTTGGTCGGCGTGATGGCCCTGTTCCTAGGCCTGATGAAGGTGGCGGAAGAAGGCGGCCTGCTGCGCATCATCGCCAAGGTCCTGCGCCCGCTCATGGTCCGCCTGTTTCCCGAGGTGCCCGCCGACCATCCGGCAATGGGCTCGATGATCCTCAACATGTCGGCCAACGCGCTCGGCCTCGGCAACGCGGCGACGCCGTTCGGCATCCGCGCCATGCAGCAACTGGATGAACTCAATCCCCACAAGGGCACGGCGACCAACGCCATGGCCCTGTTCCTGGCCATCAACACCTCGTCAGTCACGCTGTTGCCCACGGGCGTCATCGCGCTGCGCGCCGCCGCCGGGTCCACGGATCCAGCCGGGATCGTGCCGACCACCCTGTTCGCGACCATCTGTTCGACCGCCATTGCCATTATCACGGCCAAACTTTTGGCCCCTTATTTCGCCGTGTCGGCCGTCGCCGGGGACGGGGGGGAAGCCTCCGCACCGACCGAGGAAGCGATGCTGGAGGCGACGGAAGACATGGGCGGTGCCGGGTCGGATGCCTATCCGCTTTGGGTGTCGGTGACGGCGCTGATGACGGTCGGTGCCCTGGTGCCGCTGACCGTCGTCTATGGACGCGAGATCGCGCCCTGGATCATCCCCGGCCTGATGGTGGCGCTGCTTGGTTTCGGCGCGGCCAAGCGGGTCGCGGTCTATGAATGCTTCGTCGAGGGTGCCAAGGACGGCTTCAACGTGGCGCTACGCATCATTCCCTATCTGGTGGCGATCCTGACCGCCGTCGCCATGTTCCGGGCGTCCGGCGCCATGGACGCGGTCGTGGGGCCGCTCGGTGGTCTCACCGAAATGATCGGGCTGCCGGCGGAAGCCCTGCCCATGGCGCTGCTGCGTCCGCTGTCGGGCTCGGGGGCCTACGGCGTGCTGGCGTCGATCATTCAGGACCCGGCCCATGGTCCGGACAGTCTCGTCGGTTATCTGGTGTCGACCTTCCAGGGGTCGACGGAAACCACCTTCTACGTCCTTGCCGTCTATTTCGGCGCGGTCGGCATCCGCCGCATCCGCCATGCTCTGTTCGCGGCCCTTGTGGCCGATGTGGTGGGCATCGGCGCCGCCGTGTTCATCGTCAATCAACTCTACGGTTAGCGGAATACGCCGAACCCAACGAAGGGTCCCGACCATGCCTCTCATGACTGCCGTCCAAGGTGCCAGTGCGCCCGGCCGCGCGATTTTGGCGATGATCGGGGGTGGTCTTCTGGTCACCGGCAACGATGCGGCCATGAAGTGGCTGGTGTCGGGATATCCCGTGGGACAGCTTCTGTTCATTCGCGGCATGTTCGCCTTCGTCGCCATCGCCTTTTTCGTGCGATTTTATGGCGGGCTCGCCAGCCTGCGGATCATCAATCCACGGTTCCACGTGATGCGCGGCCTGTTGGTCGTGTTCGGCACCGTTGTTTTCATTACCGGCCTGGGTCACCTGACCCTCGCCGACGCAATCGCCGTGGTCTATGCCGGACCGATGTTCGTGACGGCGCTGGCACCGCTTCTGATCGGCGAGGCCGTGGGCTGGCGGCGTTGGCTGGCGGTCATGGGCGGGTTTATCGGCGTCATGATCATCATCCGGCCGGGGACCGAGGCCATGCAATGGGCCGTGATCTTTCCCCTGGCGGCGGCCTTGGCAGGGGCGCTGCGCGACCTGATTACCCGCAGCGCCGCGGCGACGGAACATTCCAATGCGTTGTTGGCGACCAGCACGGCGGCAGCAACGGCCGCGGGCCTGTGCACCCTGCCGTTCGGCTGGATGCCGGTTCCCTTCGAGGATCTGGCGTTGATGGCCCTATCCGGCCTGCTGCTGGGCTCCGCGCATTTCCTGATGATCGAAAGCTTCCGCTATGGCGAGGCCGGACTGGTCGTGCCGTTCAAATACCTCAACATGGTCTTCGCCGTGACGCTGGGGTTTGTCCTGTGGGGCGACCTGCCCGATGCCTGGACCTGGACGGGATCGGGCGTGCTGATCGCCAGCGGGCTTTACATCCTGCACCGCGAGCGCATCCGCCATCGGATGCCGACGCTGCCGTCGGATGCGCATGGCGCGGGGCCGGCCGGACGGCGGCCCGACTAAAATTCTGATTACTTCGCGGGGGCGACTTCGACCGGCGATCCTGCGGGCAGGCCGCCGGAGAAGGTCGGCGCCGCCGGCTTGGTGACGTCCGCCGGCAGGGCCTGCTTCAAGGCATCACGGGCGACAATCGCCTTCTGGTCGCCGTTTTCAGCCGCCGCACTGATCCATTTGTAGGCCAGACGGTCATCCTTCGGCACGCCCTGGCCGTTGTAATAGAGGATGCCCAGATTGTACTGGGCGGCGGCGTTGTTTTTCTCGGCCGAGCGGCCGAACCATTCGGCGGCCTTGGCATAGTCCTTGGCCACGCCGGTGCCGTTGTAATGCATGACGCCGATGGAATACTGGGCTCCCGGATGGCCGCCGATGGCGGCCTGGGCGAACAGTTTGGCGGCTTCGGCCTTCTGCTCCTGGGTCTTGGCATCAGCGAACAGGGACAGGGCGCGCTTATAGGTCAGATCGGCGGTAGCCTCGCGTTCCTCGGCCGATGCCGGCGGGGCTTCGGCTGGCGCGGCGGGCTCGCGCACGGCGGCGGTCTCCGTGGCCGGGGGGGATGGTTCCGGCTTGGCTTCCTCGGCGGGCGGATTGGCCAGCACCATGGGCTTGTCCGTCGCGGCGGGCGGCGGCGGAGCAGGCGGTTCCATGGGTTTTTCAGGCTGGGAGGCCTCGGCCGTGGGTTTATCCGCCGGGGCGGCTTCGGCCATAGGTTTTTCCTCGGCCGGTGGCGGCGCGATTGACGGTTCCTGGGACAACGCCTCGGCGGGCTTGTCCGTCACCGCAGGGGCGTCCGCCGGGGCGGCAGCGGCTTGTTCACCGCCCTCACGCTGCAGGTCCGGCGGCAACTTGTCTTCAGCCATTTTGTCTGCGGCCATATTGGCCTCGCCGGCCGGTTCCTTCGGGTCGTCGGGACGAGCCATGGGCTCCATCTGGGTGACGTGGCGGACCGGCGGCAGGTTCTGCGTGTACTGGGCGGTCAGGTCCAGGTCGAAGCGGTCGCGCAGGTCCCACCAGATCGACCGCGCGGTGAAAGCCAGATCATCGCCGCTGAAATCGGCCTTGTCCTTGATGGCGCCCTTCAACTCCATGACCTTGGCGACCTGCGCGTCCGGCACACCGGCGCTGCGCAACTGCGCGGCAAAGGCGTCATCTTCGTAGGCCACGGCAAGCCCGACCCCCGCGCCGGCCGCGACGATCAACAGCAGAATGAAACCTGTAAACAGTTGCCCTAAGGGGCCTCTGCGCTTCGCCATGCGGCGAGCCCTCCTTCGCCGAAGCACCTAATCAATTTAATCTAATGTGTTTTTCCGCTTCGTGGAACCCGCCAATAGGCATAGCCCGGTCGTGCCACACGGCGATACGCAACGGCCGGGCTTGTGCATCAGGGATTTCCTTTCTCCCGGGCTTCGGCTTGAGCCCGCAGACCCGATAGGGTTGCGGACGGCGTAATCGCTTCCGGATCGGTGCGCAGTTCGATCAAAGCGGGCGAATCGGCGGCTTTGGCGCGGGCAAAGGCGTCGGCGAACTGGGCTGTTTCCGTGACCACTTCGCCGGTGGCGCCGTAGGCCTTGGCCAGGGCCGCGAAATCCGGATTGACCAACTGCGTGCCCGACACCCGGCTGGGATACTCCCGTTCCTGATGCATGCGGATGGTGCCGTACATGCCGTTGTTGACGACGATGAAGATGACGTTGGCGCCGTACTGTTTGGCCGTCGCCATCTCCTGGCCGGTCATCAGGAAGCAACCGTCGCCGGCAAAGCAAACCACGTCGCGTTCCGGATGGCGCAGCTTGGCCGCGACCGCTGCCGGTACGCCATAACCCATGGACCCGGAGGTCGGCGCCAGCTGCGTGGCATAGCCCCGGTAGCGGTAGAAGCGGTGGACCCAGGCCGTGTAGTTGCCGGCGCCGTTGCAGATCATGGCGTCGGCGGGGAGTTCATCGCGCAGCCAGGAAATGACCTGGCCCATCTGCACGTCGCCGGGGGTTTCCGGCGGCTCGGTCCAGGCCAGATATTCGTCGTGCGCCGTGCCTGCCCAGTTGTCCCAGCGCCCCGTGACCGGCGCCATGGCCTTGGCGGCGGCAGCGAAGCCGGGCATGCCCGAATTCATGGCCAGTTCGGCGCGGTAGACGCGACCCAGTTCCTCGGCCCCGGGGTGGATATGGACCAGGCGTTGCTTCGGCACCGGGATGTCGAACAGGTCATAGCCGCCCGTGGTCATCTCGCCCAGGCGCGGGCCCACGGCCAATATCAAATCGGATGTTCGAACCCGTTCAGCCAGCTTCGGGTTGATGCCGATGCCGACGTCCCCGGCGTACAGCGGGTGGTCGTTGGGCAGCAGGTCCTGGCGGCGGAACGACACGCTGGTCGGGATGTTGTTGGCTTCGGCGAAGGCGCGAATGTCCTGGGACGCCTGTTCGGTCCAACTGCCGCCGCCCAAAATCATCAGCGGGCGTTCGGCGGTTTCCATCATGGCGCGCAGTTCGGCCATGGCGTCCGGTCCCGGATGGGCCTGCACCACATGGGCCGGCCCGGGGATGGCGACCTGTTCCATCACTTCCTCGGTCAGCATGTCTTCCGGCAGGGCCAGAACGACCGGGCCGGGGCGGCCCGACATGGCCGTGTGGAAGGCATGGCTGACGTATTCGGGCACGCGGGCGGGGTCTTCGATCTGGGCGACCCACTTGGCCATCTCGCCGAACATGCGGCGGTAGTCGATTTCCTGGAACGCCTCACGCTCGACCTGATGGCGGGCGACCTGGCCGATGAACAGGATCATCGGCGTCGAATCCTGGAACGCGATATGGACCCCGGCGGAGGCGTTGGTGGCCCCCGGGCCGCGGGTCACGAAACAAATGCCCGGCTTGCCGGTCATCTTGCCGTCGGCATCGGCCATGATGGCGGCCCCGCCTTCCTGGCGGCAGATCACCAGATCGATGTCCGGTGCGTCGACCATGGCATCAAGCACGGCAAGATAGCTTTCCCCCGGCACGCAGAAGGCACGGTCAACCCCGTTGGCAACCAGCGTTTCGACCAGGAGCCGCGCCCCCGTTTGACCCTGTGGCATGATGATGTTCCTCTTGTCGGCGGTGGTCTTTTGTTACTCCGCCGGGCCGGCGGCCCTCTGTCTTAGCGAAAGATCGGGGCCGGGGGAAGCCGTCTCGACCTCGCAGGCGGTCTCGCCGGAACAGCAGGGATCGACGTTCTGGCCGCAGGTTCGGCACTGCACATGGCCGTGCACGGATACGGGTTCGGACGGCTGATGGCATAGCGGGCAGCGCCAGGGGGCGGACGAGGGAGACATGGCGGGCTCCGGCAGTCTGGAATGAAAATTGTGTACAATCGTCGCCCCAAGCGGTGACAGAGGCCAGCCCGGAATTTAAGATGCCCGCATGGGGGGGGCTTGGGCCGTCTGTCTTGCGCCGCTGAGGCGCGAAAACATTACGAATCGATCAGGGAGGCACGCAAAACATGAGCGGCAAGGACATCACCATTCAGGCCAAGGACGGCGGCAGCTTCACGGGCTATCTTGCCCTGCCCGAAGGCGGCAAGGGCCCCGGGGTCGTGGTCATTCAGGAAATCTTCGGCGTCAACGCGGTGATGCGCGAAATCACCGACGGCATGGCGGCGGCGGGCTATGTGGCGCTTTGCCCCGACCTTTTCTGGCGCCAGGAACCGGGTATCCAGATCACCGACCAGACCGAGGCCGAATGGGCCCGCGCGTTCGAACTGTTCAACGGCTTCGACCTGGACAAGGGCGTCGACGATCTGGAATCGACGATCCAGGCCCTGCGCGCCGTGGACGGCTGCAGCGGCAAGGTCGGCACCATGGGTTTCTGCTTAGGGGGGCGGCTGGCCTTCCTGACCGCGACCAGGACCAGCGCCGACGCGGCCGTCAGCTACTATGGCGTGATGCTTCCCGATCATACGGACGAGACGTTGAAGGCACCCTGCATGCTGCACATCGCAACCGAGGACGAATTCGTGCCCAAGGATCAGCAGGCTGCCGTCCACGCGGCGCTCAAAGGCAACGCGAAGGCGGTGCTGCATGACTACGAAGGTCAGAACCACGCCTTCGCGCGGGTCGGCGGCAAGCATTACGACAAGGCTTCGGCCGACTTGGCGCGGCAAAGGACGCTCGATTTCTTCAAAAACCACCTAGGCTAATGAATTGATTTCCCAGGTGCTTTTTCGCCGGGGACTCGTTTTATTAGAAAAATCAGACCGGAGTGACTCCGATCACATCATTTGCCGCCGTCTTTTTCTATAAAGGGTGCAGATGAGATCCACTCTTACTTGATCCACACCGGGCCGGTTTCGCCGCCCGGTGTTTTTTTGTCCGCGTGCCGACCAGCAGGCGTGATTAAATGGCCCGTCTCGACGGAGGGGCCTCCCATGAAAAATCTCGTAATCGCAGTCTCTCTTCTCGCCTTTGGCGGCATTCTCGGTGCGGCGGTTGCCGCGCCGCGCGGACCGCTTTGGACCTATCACAACGGCAACACCCTGCAGGGGCAGACCGCCCAATACCGGCAGGGTTTCATGATCGGCGTCATCGACGGCTATCTGCAGGGCCAGCGCGCCCGGGCGGAAACGGGCGATGACGGCCTGTGGCTGGACAACTGCCTGACCACCGGCTGGACCCTGAAGCGCGCCGACCGGGAATTGGCCGACCGGTTCGAGGCGTCGGTTCCCCTTTATGCCAATCCCGCCGCAGCCATCGTGCTGGACAACCTGAAGGATGCCTGCGCGAAGAAATAGCCGTTAAACCGGACTATCGCAGGGATGTACGTGCGCGTAGACTGTAACCATTCGTTAAGCATAATCATCACGAGGCACCGCATGCGCCCGCCGTCCCCCACGCTTTTCGAGAGCGAGCCCGACTTCACGCCGACCATCCACATTCGGCCGCGTGTCGATAGGGTGGACCCGCGGTTGAGCGCGCATATCCATCACTTGGTTGAAACCTATCCGCAGGACTCCGTGCGGGTGATCCGCGAATGGATGGCCGAAGGGCCCGCCCGGCATCTTCGTCATTGAGCGTTTGCCTGCGGGCGAAAACCTTTTACAAATCCCCCCAAATCACCACGACCACCCGCCCGACCAGGAGCCTATCCCCTTGCCCGACATCGACCTGAAAGACGCCGCCAGCTTCGACTGGTGGACCGACGTTTCGATCCGCTTTTCCGATCAGGACCCCAACCTGCATGTCAATAACACGGCCTTCGCCCAATATGCCGAGGCCGGGCGGGTCGATTACCTGAACGCCATGCGCCGGCATCTGGGGATCGAGCCACGCTCGGCTTTGGCCAGCGTGCAGATCAGCTATGTTAATCAGCTGCATTATCCTGGCAACGTGCGGGTCGGCACGCGGCTGCTGCGACTCGGCAACAAGTCCTACACCCTGGGTCAGGGGCTGTTCGCCGGGGACACGGTGGTCGCGACCTCGGAAGCGGTCCTGGTGTTCTTCGATTATGCCAAGAACGCCAGCCGTGAGGTGCCCGCCGAGTTGCGCCAAGCCTTTGAAAGCGGCGCGCGCCTGGTATCCGACTGATCTGTCCGTTACGGCAGGAATGCTTGTGAAGGGTGCGTTGCAACATATTTGCAATGAGTCTGTCACAAAAACTTAAATCCAAAAAATATATATTAAAAACAATTATTTAAATGAAATAACAGGCCATTTTCAGATGGCCTGATCAAAAGGCATATTGTGCAATTGCGAAGGTGACGGCAATTTCAGAAACGATGAATTTTGCCAAAGGTCGAAGGGAGCCTGCGGCTAAACTGAATAAGGGTTGAGCCATGCTGATCGGCCGCACATCCATCCGGTTCCGCACATTTCTGGGTTTTACGTCGGTGATTGCTTTGATGGCGATGCTGACAGGATTGTCCGTATACCGGTTCGGCAATTTTGCCCACACGGGGGAAACCTTAATTTCTGGCGTCGAACAGGTCGGGATCGCCAACAACTTCGCCTTTCGGCTTTATGAACTGTCGGCTGCGGTGAATGTCTTCCGTGATTCGAAAAGCGAGGCCGATATTCCGGCGATTACTCAGGCTCTCGAGATGTCCCAGCAGGCCGGAGCCGCGGCTGTGGGCGTGCTGGCCGAGCGTGGGGATGAAGAGAGCCTCGCGATGCTTGAGATGGAGCAGGCACGCTACAAAGATCAACTTGCCGACGTCATCCGGCGCATCAGCGGCGACAAGGAAGGAAGCGACGTGATCCTGC
The DNA here is from genome assembly GCA_024397995.1 of bacterium SCSIO 12827. Taxonomy (NCBI): domain Bacteria; species bacterium SCSIO 12827. The sequence goes on from CP073746.1 coordinate 1,096,977, forward strand.
TGGCCGCGGAAAAACTGCCGGCCTCCGCGGACCGGTTGGTTGCGTGGTTGAAGAACTACGAGGACGGGCGCGCCGCGGATCTGGCCAGGGCGGTTGAGAGCGGCGCGCAGCAGGCCTTGAAGGCCGGCCTGAACCTTGCGGTGTCCCGTGATCTGTCCATGGCGCAAACGGCTGCTGATGCCGTTTCGGCCCTTAACGGCACTGTTGTCGCTGTCCGTGCGATGATGAAGGAAGCCGGCTTGCCACGAAGCGATCAGCGGCTCGCCAAGTTCGCGGGACGGGATGTGGATACTCTGCGCCAAGGCGTCGCGTCATTCGCGGGGTCCATCCAAGGGACGGCGGATTCCTGGAATTTGTTCCGAACCACGATGGATACCCTGCAGGCCAGAATCGAAAATCTGCGTGGGGAGGCGATCGCACGGCAGTCCGTCGACTTGGCCATCCTGTCGGGCGATTCGCGTCTGGCCGTGCAGCAGGGTGTCCTGTTCGGTGCCGCTGGTGTTCTGCTGGCGGTTATCCTCGCATGGTTGTTGGGGCGCAGCATCGTGCGGCCCCTGAATCGCCTGCGCGACGACGTGTCGGCCATGATCCCCGCGCATGCAGCGGAAACATCGGTTCGGTCCCGCGACGAAGTGGCGCAGCTGGCCCAGGCCTTCGACATCTTCCGCCGCGAGCACGAAGAGGCCGAACGCCTGCGTCTGGAGCGCGATGCGGAACAGCAGCGCCAATCACAGCGCGCATCCACAATCGCCGGTATGACCACGGAATTCGACAACCAGGTTAAACAGGTGTTCGACGCATTCGGTATTTGTATCCAGCGCATGGGCAATACGGCCCATAGCATGAACGAAAACGCCGAACGCACGACGGAACAGGCGGTCACCGTATCGTCGGCGACGGAACAGGCGGCCACGAACTTCCAGTCGGTCGCGGCGGCGGCGGAGCAGATGTCCATGTCCTTCGCCGAAATCGACCAACAGATCCGCCTGTCCTCGGAAAAGGTCAACGCAGCCGTCGCCGACAGCCGCGAGGCGGGAGGGCGCATTTCCGAACTTGCGCGTTCCGCCGACCGCATCGGCGACGTGGTTAGCCTGATCACCGACATCGCCGAACAGACCAATCTTTTGGCGTTGAATGCAACGATCGAGGCGGCACGGGCCGGAGACGCGGGCAAGGGCTTCGCGGTGGTGGCGGGCGAGGTCAAATCCCTGGCCCAGCAGACGGCCAAGGCGATCAGCGATATCGAACTTCAGGTCGGCGGCGTACAGTCAGCCACCCGCGATACCATCCGAGTGATCGAGATGGTAACAGCGAAGGTCGGCGAGATCGCCGAGGTTGCGGATACGATTTCATCCGTTATCGAGGAACAGGTCCGCGTAACCGCCGATATCGCGCGCAGTGTCGAGGACGCAACGGTGGGCGCGTCATCGGCGGCGGAAAACATCGCCACCGTGTCCGAGGCGGCCAAGGCGTCGGGTGCCGTCGCCAACGACGTACTCGACACCTCGCGCGAATTGGAACAGATGTCGGGCCGTCTGCGCACCGTTATCCAGGGCTTCCTGACCGACGTGCGCGCGGCCTGACGTTGACGGCTCCCGGCGGCGTGGTGCAGGCTCCGGCCAACTTTCAACAACGCACCGGGAAACCACCCATGTTCTGGAACATCAACGAAACCGCGGACCACGGTCTGCCTCGCAACCCATGGAAAGCCTGTGTCGTGCCGCGCCCGATCGGCTGGATCACCACGATCTCCGATGACGGCGAGGTCAATCTGGCGCCCTACAGCTATTTCAACGCCTGCGGCGAGAACCCGCCCATGGTCATGTTTTCCGGCGGTCCCCGTCCTGAAGGTCCCAAGAAGGACACGGTGGCGAATTGTGAGACCCAGGGCGAATTCGTCTGCAACATGTCGACCTGGGCGCTGCGTGATGCCATGAACCAGTCGAGCGCGTCCCTTCCCGCAGGCGAGGATGAAACCCGTTTCGCGGGACTGGAAACGGAGCCTTCGACCCTGGTCAAGCCGCCTCGTATCAAGGCGGCCCCGATCCATATCGAATGCGTCTATCACCAGACCGTGGTCATGCCCCACAACGTCCGCGAGGAAGGCAACCGCGTGGTGTTCGGCCGCGTCGTCGGCCTCCACATCAAAGACGAGGTGCTGACCGACGGCTTCGTCGACATGGCCAAGGTGCAGCCCATCGCGCGCCTGGGCTACATGGATTACGCCCGCGTCGACACGGTGTTCACCATGGATCGGCCGACCTTGAAGGCCGCCGAATAGCCGGAATCCAATTTTTCGGGGTGGGGCCGGTCAGCCGGTGCGTTTCAGGCGCATCAGTTCGTGAACGGAAACCTGCGGGAAGATGCCCGGCGTGCCTTCGCGGTACAGCATCATCACGCCGTTGCGGATGTCGGGAAACCCGTCGCGGGTATCGTCGAAATGGCGGATTTCCAGGGACACGGTCTTCTGCGTCACCTTGTCGACGGCCCGCCAAATCATGGTCGGGTTGTCGCGGCGCGCCTGTCCGAAGGGCGCGACGGAGCGGGTTACAGTCGCCGTCGGCGGCCCGAAGCGGCGGACCAGCCAGTCGGCGATCTCACCGAAGCCGTCGGAGTTGAACACGGTATGGATGCGGGTCGGCGCCCCGTCGTCGAAGCGCACGACGGACCCGGTGCCCGTATAGAGGATCGTCGAGACCAGGAACTTGGGCTCGAGGAATGCCGGCCATTGCAGTTCCTTGATGCAGAATTGGGTGCGGCCGCCGGTCTTTTCGATACATTCGGGTGCCAGGCCTTCGCCGCCGCGTGCGTTCTCGGGGACGAAGGTGTTGTAAAGGCTGGTGCCGGCACCGACCGACAAGGTAACCCCATCAAGTGCCCGGCCCTGGTTGGCGAGCGCCGCTTGCGGGGATGAACCGTCGGCCAAGGCGGCGTTGGCGGGCGGGTCGATGACGGCACCATCGGCCATCTGGACCTTGGTCACCGGCCAGGCGCTGGCGGCGTTGGCGCCGGAGGGCAGCGGTCCCAACTGGGCGGCGTCCTGCGCGGCCTTGTCAAATCCGGCGCGGAAACTGGCCGGCGTCACATAGGCGCTGGCCAAATCCTGCACGGGCGGGGCCTGACCAGGCAACACCACGGGCAAGGTCCAGGCGGCGGGCAGTACCGGGCGGCCTTCGACATCCAGGCGGACCTCCGACCCCGGGGGAAGGGCGGCCAGGATTTCCTGTGACGTCGCCACCGGCGGTTCGGCATCGAGGGGATTGGTGGACGGTTTGTCGCTGTCGAGCAGACTGGACAGGTCGCCGAGCGCCTGGGACAAAGGATCGTTGGCCTCCGCCGTTTTCTGACCTCCCTCAGGTGGGGCGCCGATGCCCAGTTCGGCGGCCAAGGGGTCGTCGGCCGGTAATCCGCCGGCACCGCCCAATCCAAGTTCGGCAGCCAGCGGGTCGGCCGCCGGGGCCGTCCCGGCAGGAGTGTCCAGGCCCAGTTCAGCGGCCAGCGGGTCGTTCGCGGGCGCGGGGCCGCCGAATTCCTTTTCCAAGGCATCCAGGGAAGCATCAGCCGGCGTTGCGGGGGTCGCCGCGGGCGTGGCCGGGCGCGGGGTTTCGCGGATCGGCGGCGCGTCGGGCATGTTGACGGCAAGTTTCTGATCGGAAGCCTTCGCCTTGCCGTCCGGCAGGTTGGCAAGCTGCGGCACCTTCGGTGTCGGCTTCGGCGGCGTGCCGCGTTCCGGCGGCGGCGCCTTTAGGGAGCGATGGGCGGCGCGGATGTCCGGTTCATCCGGCGATACGTCGCGGAACCAGGGGTCGCGGGCGAAATTCTTGCGGCCTTTGGGGTCGGGTGGCGGCAGCGGGATTTTCAGACGACGGGACAGATTTGTGCCCGGCGGCGGTCCCTCGACGGCGGAGGTATCGGTTTTGAGGTTCTTTTTCTCGGCCGCGCTCAGGGCAGCCTCTGCCGCGTCGGCTTCGGCCGCCTTGCGCTTTGCCTGGTCGCGCAGATGGCTGAGCGCCTCGTCCCGGCTGTCGGACAGGGATTCTTCCGCGTCGCGGGCAATCGGCTTGGCAAGCAGGGAATCGAGCCAGGCCAGCCGGTCCTTGGGCGCCAGGGCCATCAAGTCGACCTTGGCGGGGCTTTTCGTCGCAGCGGCTGCCTGAGGAAGGGCCGATTTGTTGTCCGTGGGCGCGTCGAGCATCGACAGCAGCGGGTCCAGGCCACCATCGGGCAAGGGGTCCGTGCCGCCGTCAGGCTGGGCCAGGGCTTTGGCCAGGGGATCGGCGGGGGCGGGGCTGCGGGCCAGGGCGCGCGGCAGGTCCGCTTCCGGCAGGTCCGGGTTAGCGGCCTCCATGGCCGGGTTGTTTTGCGCCGCCAGCTTGTCCAGGTCGGGCAGGGTGTCGGTCGGGTCTCCCGGCGCGGCGGAGGGGCTGGCTTCCGTGGTTTCGATTGGGGAGCCTGTTTCCGCCGGGGGCGGTGTCAGGACGACGGGCGCTTGGGCCTCGCGCGCGGGGTCCGTGCCCTCGGCCGTCGCCGCGTCGTCGGGGTCGAATCCCATCATCTTGCGGGCCCAATTGCCGAGCCGCGTGACGAACGTCGGTGACCACGGACGCGCCGTTTCGCTGCTGGGAAGGGGGTTTTCCGGTTGGCCGGCTGGGGCGGCCTGGGGGGCGGTCTGTGCGGATTGCGGGCGGGCGTGATCGGGGGCGTCCACGCCGCCGAGAATGGGAGCCAGAACTTTGGTGTCCTTGTCGTCGGGGGGCACCGGAGGGTGCTCGCGCCGGTCGGCAACATCAACGGCGGCGGGGGCCGGTTCGGGCAGGGTCACCGGGGCGTCGGCGGCTTCCGTCTGCGGGGGCGCGGCCTCGGGGATCGGGCCCACCGTCTTTTCCGTTTCGGCGACGGCGCGGTCAAGGGCCTGGTCAATGGCCTGATCGAGGGGCGGGTCAACCTTGGGCCGGCGGTAGGCCAGCAGGTAATGGGCGATGACGTGATGACCCAGGCGGACGGCCGCCTGCGGGGCGGACAGGCCCTCGGCGTCGCGCGCCCGCGGATCGGCGCCAGAGGCAACGATCTGTTTCACCGCGTCCAGGTCGTTGGCGCGGATGGCGGCAAACAGGGCGCCGGCGCCGCTGTCCTGAGCCTGGGCCGGGATGCCGATCAGAACGGTTGCCCCCAGGCACAAGGCCAGGGCTGCCGCACGGATCGTGGCATGTCTATTAACCAATTGATTCAAATGGCGTTTCGCCATCATCCCTTGCCCAAATTTCCAACCGCGGCGGAACCCCATCCGCGCGTGTCGGCCCCAACAGCTTATCATGGACTGCGCCCCCGGCGGGAGCCCGCAGCCACGACCCCGAATCCATCACGGAAATATGGCGATTTAGGGTAAAAATCCAGTTAAGCGGTTGATTAGGAAGGAAATGCGTTCTTATGCGGCGGCCCGAGCCTTGGCATCCGCCAGGATCATGTCCGAGGCCTTTTCCGCGATCATGATGGCCGGCGCGTTGGTATTGCCCGAAGTGATCGTCGGCATGATCGAGGCATCGACCACGCGCAATCCGGTCATCCCGTGCACGCGCAACCGGTCGTCGACCACCGCATCCGGGTCCGAGCCCATCTTGCAGGTGCCGACGGGGTGAAAGATCGTGGTGCCGATCTGCCCCGCCGCGTCGGCCAGTTCGTCGTCCGTGGTCAGGTGGGCGCCGGGCTTGTACTCCTGAGGCTTGAATCGTGCGAGCGCCGGGTGGGACACGATGTGACGGGTCAGGCGAAGCGCATCGGCCGCGACCTTGCGGTCGCCGGGTGTGGACAGGTAATTGGGCTGGATCGCCGGCGGGGTGAACGGGTCCGGCGAGGTGATGTGAACCGTCCCCCGGCTTTCCGGGCGCACGTTGCACACACTGGCCGTGAAGGCGGGGAAGGGATGCAGGGGTTTGTCCCAGGAATCCAGACTGAGCGCCTGAATGTGATATTGCAGGTTGGGCGTCTCCCGCGACGGGTCCGACTTGGCGAAAGCGCCCAGGGTCGACGGCGCCATGGACATGGGGCCGGAACGGAACAGCGCATATTCCAGGGCGATGCCCATCTTGCCGATCAACGATCCTGCCCGCTGGTTGAGCGTCTTGGTTCCCTCGACCCGGTAGACCGGGCGGACCTGCAAATGGTCCTGTAGGTTACCGCCGACGCCTTTCAGATCATGGCGGACCTCGATCCCCAGACCTTGCAACAAGTCTCCCGGGCCGATGCCCGAGACCTGCAAAATCTGCGGTGAGCCGATGGACCCGGCCGACAGGATCACCTCGCCCCGGCAGGCCACACCCGCATCCTCGTCGGCGACACGAAGGTCCAGGCCCGTCACGGTCTTGCCCGAGAGACGCAGGCCCTTCACATGGGCATGGGTGACGATGTCCAGATTGGCGCGGTCTTTGGCCGGCCCCAGGAACGCCTTCGACGTGTTCCAGCGCACGCCGGACCGCTGATTGACGTGGAAATAGCCGCAGCCTTCGTTGTTGCCCTTGTTGAAGTCGTCGACCTTGGGGATGCCGGCCTCGGCGGCGGCGTCACGGAAGGCGTCCATGATTTCCCAGGTCGTGCGCACGTTCTCGACCCGCCATTCGCCGCCTGATTGGTGAAAGTCGTCAAGCGGGATGGCGGCCTGATCCTCGGATTTCTTGAAATAAGGCAAAACGTCGTCCCAGGACCAACCGCGGTTGCCCATCTGGGCCCATTGGTCGTAATCGCGGGCCTGACCGCGCATGTAGATCATGCCGTTGATGGACGAACAGCCGCCCAGCACCTTGCCGCGCGGATAATTCAGTGCACGCCCGCCAAGCCCGGCCACGGCCTCGGTCTTGAAGCACCAGTCCGTGCGCGGATTGCCCATGCAGAACAGATAGCCGACGGGAATGTGGATCCAGTGGTAATTGTCTTTGCCGCCCGCTTCCAACAGCAGGACCCGGTTAGCCGGATCGCTGGACAGGCGGTTGGCCAGAACGCAGCCGGCGGTACCCGCACCGACGATGACGTAATCGTATTCTCCCAGATCGCGCATGGGCTGTTCTTTCGCCTTTCCTGGAATTGATCCCTCGGTCGGTGGTCCGCTCTTTCCTTTGACAGGAGGGCGGTTTCCGCAGTCAGTCGCCGAACAGGCCGAAAAAGCCTTTGCGTTTGGCCGTGGTGCTCAGGGTACTCAACGGTCGGCGCATGGCAATAGCCTCGATGATCCGGAACTGCCCGCCCGTCAGCTTGGTGAACCGGCAGCCCAGGCTGGTTTCCGCATAATCGATGCGCATGACCTCGCCATTGGCGCCCAGCGGCACACGACCGTCGTCCTCGGTCACGACATGGGTGACGGTGAAGCTTTGTCCCGGGCGCATCTTGCCAATGGCCGATTTCAGCCGAAAGCCGCCGACGCTCATGTCGCCGACGGGGAATTCGTGGCCATTGATGACGAATTTGACGCCTTTGACGTCCAGACGCACGTCGCGGCGTCTGTTGTCATCCTTGAATCCGACGATCTTGCGCCCGCTCATTCACCGAGTCCTGTTTTTCTTATCCTGTGAATAATACTCTCGAATGCGGGCGCGGGAGAACCAGGCTTTTGATCTTTTTCAAGGGCCGGAAATGCCAAGGCCGGGCGCGGGCGTTGAAATTGTGGCCGCATCCTGCCGTCGTTGTTAGAGTGGCCGCCCGCGATTGCCTGAAAGCGCCGCCATGCCAAAGACCCTGATCTTGACCTTCATCGCCGACGACCGGCCCGGACTGGTGGAGCGCATTTCGCAAACCGTGGCGGATGCCGGCGGCAACTGGCTGGACAGCCGCATGGCGCATCTGGCGGCGAAGTTCGCCGGCATCGCCAAGGTTGAGATCGCCGAGGATGGGATCGCCGCCCTGGAGGACAGCCTCCGGGCGCTCGACGCCGAGGGTTTTCATTTGGTGGTGGAGGAAGCAGTCGAGACCGCATCCGCCATGGGCCCGGTGTTCGAGATCGAGCTTCTCGGGCCGGATCATCCGGGCATCCTGCGCGATATTTCCCATTGTTTGGCGGAGCGCGGCGTCAGCGTCGAGGATATGGAAACGGACATCCGTGAAGCACCCCATTCCGGCGGCACGCTGTTCCACGCCCACGCACGGGTGCGCGCGCCCCAGGACCTCGGCGACGAAGACCTGCGGGAAAGTCTGGAAATATTGGCCGGCACCTTGATGGTTGATATTACAGTCGGCAAAATTCTCTGACACCAACACCCCTCGGGAGGACATCCATGGAAATGAAAATGACAGGGCGCAAGGCCCTGGTGACCGGCGGTAGCCTGGGTATCGGCCGGGCCATCGCCCAGGCCTTCTGTAGCGCCGGAGCGGAGGTCGCCATCGTCGCCCGCCGCGCCGACGTATTGAACGAGGCCAAGGCCGCGATCGAGGCCGCCACGGGCGGGCGCGTGGTCGCCGTGGTCGGCGACGTGTCGACCGCCGAAGGCTGTCAGGCCGCCTGGGACGCCGCCATCGCCGGTCTGGGCCAGATCGACGTGCTGGTCAACAACGCGGGATCGTCGCACCGCGCCCCCTTTGTGTCCGTGACCGATGCGGAATGGCAGGCGGACCTGGACCTCAAGCTGTTCGGCGCCATCCGCCTGTGCCGCCTGGCCTTTCCCGGCATGACGGAGCGTAAATGGGGACGCATCATCAACGTGCTGAATTCGGGCGCCAAGGCGCCGCCGCCGTCGGGCGCGCCGACGGCCGTGACCCGCGCCGCCGGCATGGCACTGACCAAGGTTCTGGCCGGTGAGGGAGCGCCCTACAACGTGCTGGTCAATTCCCTGCATGTCGGCAAGATCGAAAGCGACCAATGGGTGCGCCGCGCCGCCAAGGACGGCAAGGACCTGGACCAGTTGTATGACGAGATGGGCAAGGAACTGCCCATGGGGCGCATGGGCAAGGCCGAGGAATTCGCCGCCGCCGCTTGTTTCCTGGCGTCGGACGCGGGCTCCTACATCTGTGGTGCGGCGATCAACGTCGACGGCGGCCTGTCGCCGGTGGTTTAGACAGCCAAGCGATCATCCATGACGGGTTGTGCGACTTTCAGACTCAACGGTCTGTAGGCAGCACGCCCGTGATGGCTTAAACTCACCCGGGCTGGGGTTGGGAAGATCAAAGGAGGCAGCGGTACATGCCCGCAGACGCCGAACACATGCTCGTCCGCTACATTATCGACAGCGAAGACGGATCGCGCGAGGTGTTCAACCTGGATATCTCCCTGCCCGAGGTCGCGTTGAAGCAGCCGCAAGGCGTGGATCTGCCCGATTGGACGCGCCTGGATTATCACAAGTGTCAGCATTGCCCGCTGACCAAGCAGACCCATCCCCATTGCCCGGTCGCGGCCCTGTTGGTCGATTACGGTCAGAGGGTCGGGCGTATGGTGTCTTATGCTCAGGTCGATCTCACGGTCGAGCAGGGGACGACGACGACCAAGGCCAAAGTATCGGCGCAGGAGGCCCTGCGTTCCGTCCTGGGCTTGGTCATGGCGACCAGCGGCTGTCCGCACATGTCGTTTTTCCGGCCGTTGGCCCGCTATCACGTGCCGCTGGCGGATATGGAACTGACGATCCTGCGGGCCATGTCGTTCTATCTGGTCGGCCAGTACTTCGGCGGTAAGGAAAAGCCCGATTGGGACACCAGCTTCGACGGCCTGCTCGAAATCTACCAAAACGCGCAGGAGGTCAACAAAGGCATGGCGGACCGGCTGCGCAATGCCCAAGTATTTTCGGAACTTAATTGGTTGGCGGCGCTGGACACCTTCGCCGGGATGATGCCGCTGACCATCCAACGCTCGCTTTTGAAGGCCAAGGCCTACTTCCTGAACTAGTCCCCCACACTGACGTAAAGCAGACGAGACCACCATGAGCCCAGACAGCACGTATACCGAACAAACCCTGCCCGCCGGTGCCCGGTCGGACGGCCGTGTCGCCGTCGAAGACCTGCCGGCCCCTTATGACGGTCCCCGGCCGCAGGACGCCCTGCCGGAACTGTTCATTCAAGACGGCTATGCCAACGACGACCCTCGTCTGTGGGTGCCGCTGGCACCGGGCCGCTGGTCGCGGCCGCTCTGCCTGAACGTGTCCAACGGCTATTGGGTGCATCTGACTAAGGTGGTCGGCGGCGGCCTGCTGTCGCGCCACCGTCATCCGGCCCCCGTGCACGGCTTCGTCATCAAGGGCCGCTGGCGCTATCTGGAACGGGACTGGATCGCCGAGGCGGGATCGTATCTGTACGAGCCGCCGGGCGACATCCACACCCTGGTGGTGGAACCGGATTGCGACGAAATGATCACCCTGTTCCACAATACGGGTGCGCTGATCTATTGCGACGCGGACGGCAACACGGTCGGCACCACGGACGTGTTCGACCGGGTTGATGCCTGCCGCAAGCATTTCACCGAGGTCGGCCTGGGTGCCGATTACGTGGAACAGTTCATCCGCTAACGCCGGTCGTCCCCCTCACCCTGTCCCTCTCCCCCGTGGCCGGGGGCGAGGGGACTCACGGATGATCACTCCCTCTCCCCGCGGGGGGGAGAGGGTTGGGGTGAGGGGTGTTCCCTCGAAATCTTCGGCTAAGCCAAAACCACCAACGCATCCACGGCGACCGGGTGGTCGCCCGTGATGATCACTGGATTGACGTCGATCTCGGTAATCTCGGGATGGGCCAGGGCCGCCTGCCCCACGCCCATGATGGCCTGTGCCAGGGCGATGCGGTCGACGGCCGCCATGCCCCGGTAAGGGCCGAGCAGCGCCTTGGCGCGGATGCCATCCATCATCGCCAGGGCGTCACGTTCACTGACCGGGGCCAGACGCAGGACCGTGTCGTTCAGGGCCTCGGCGAAGATGCCGCCGAGCCCGAAGGTGACGCAGGGGCCGTACTGCGCGTCCCGGGTCATGCCGATCAGGAATTCCCGCTTGCCGGACGCCATTTTCTGAACCAGCAGAGTGCCGCCCGGGGGCAGCTTGGCCATCAGGCGTGCCGCCGCCGCCCGGACCTCGTCCGCGTCGGCCAGGCCGATTTCGACCAATCCGGCTTCCGTCTTATGGGCGAGATCCGGGGCATTGCCCTTGAGCGCCACGGGAAAACCGATTTCGGCGGCGGCCTGTGCCGCCGTGTCCGCATCGCCGGCAAGGCGTTCCGCCGTCACCGGCACGCCGTAAGCGGCCAGGACCTGCTTGGATTGGTGCTCCGACAGGGTGCGGGAGCCCTGGGCGCGGGCGTTCTTGATGATTTCGGCCGGGGTCATCGGTTGTCCTCCCCACGGGCGTCCAGAAAGCGCTGGTAGTCCAGCAGCGCCCGCATGGCGCGCACGGCCCCCCGGGCCGAAAAATACAACGGCATTTGATTGCGCTTGATCTGCGGGATCGCCTGGGCGGCCAGGGACTGGGCCCCAGTCCAGGCGATGATGACGGGCTTGTCGGTCGCCCGCGCGGCTTCGGTGAAAATGTCGCAATAGAAACTGGCGCGCGGCTCACCCACCATGGTGACCAGCAGGAACACACCGTCGATCGTGTCCTGTTCCAGCACCGTGCGGATGGTGTCCTGATAGCCCGTGGGAGAACTGCGGATCTGCTGCGTCACGTCGATGGGGTTGCGCAGCGCGCCGAACGGCGGGATGAACTGTTTCAGCGTTTCCTGCGCCGCTTGCGGCAGTTCCGGCACGTCGAGCCCGAAGCGGTGGCATTCATCGGCGCAGACGCCGCAGATACCGCCGGACGGCCCGATCAGGCCCATGCGCGGCCCCTTCGGCAGCTTGTCCAAAAGGCGGGAAAAGGTGATCGCCGTGGGCAGCAGGTCGGCCGCGTCGTCGACCCGGACAACGCCGTACTTGCGGCACACGGCGTCGAACACGGCGTCGGAGCCGACCATGGCCCCGGTATGGGACGCAGCGGCGGCGGCGGAAACCTCGGACAGGCCGATCTTGTAGACCACCACGGGCTTGCCCGCCCGGGCTGCCTTGGCGCAGGCGCGGGTGAATTTGTCCGGGTCGCGGATGCCTTCGATGAACATCGCGATCACCTTGGTGTCCGCATCATCGGCCAGATAATCCAGATAGTCCGCGACCTGCAGGTCGGCCTCGTTGCCGACGGAAATCCAATGGCTGAACCCGCCCTGTTCTTCATTCCCGGTGCCGAGCATGGAGCCGCCGACGGCCCCCGATTGCGTCAGGAAGGCGATGTCGCCCTTGTTGAAACGCGGCATGGCGCAGACCATCGAGGTGCAGCAGACCATGTCGTTGGCGATGGAAATCATGCCGTTGGTGTTGGGCCCGCAGAACCGTACGTCGCCCGCTTTTGCGGCGGCGATCAGGTCGGCTTCCAATTGCGGCTCTCCGGCTTCGGAAAACCCGGACGCCAGCACGATGGCCGTCTTCACGCCCTTGGCGCCGCAGTCCTTCATCACGGCGACGCTGGCCTTGGCCGGCACGGCGATCAGGGCCAGGTCGATATCGTCCGGGATGTCCGTCACGCTGGCATAGCAGGCGAGGCCCCGGATTTCCGTTTCCTTGGGATTCACGGGATAGACCTTGCCCGGATAGTTATGGGCGAGCAGATAATTCAGCGCGACCGTGCCCAGTTTATCGCCGCCCACTTCATTCTTTTGTTGGGAGGCGCCGACGATGGCGACGGAGCGCGCCCGGATCATGGCGTCGAGCACAGACGTTATTCCTTGTCGTTGCCTTTGTTTTTGGATTTCGCCTCAAGCATCTCGGCCATGGCGTTGACGGCTTCCTCATGCTCGGGCGTGTTATGGGCCAGCGCCTGGAACGCCGCCGACATTTCCAACAGAGTGTCCAGCCGGGCGTGATGGCTTTCCCGCAACAGCCGCTTGGTCAGGCGCAGGGCATGGCCCGGATTGCAGGCGATGCGGTCGGCCAACTCGTTGGCGGCGGTCATCAGATCGTCCGCCGCGACGACCTTGGACACCAGCCCGCAGCCGAGCGCTTCCTGCGCGTCGATGGTGTCGCCGGTGAAGGCCATTTCATAGGCCTTGGAAAAGCCGACGGCACGGGGCAGGAAATAGGCCCCGCCGTCACCCGGAATGATGCCCAGCTTGACGAAGCTTTCCGCGAACTTGGCGTGTTCCGAGGCGATACGGATGTCGCACATGGTCGCCAAGTCGCAACCGGCCCCGATGGCCGCGCCATTGACGGCGGCGATGGTCGGGACCTCGATGTTGTAGAATGCCTTGGGGATGCGCTGGATGCCCTTCAGGTAGTTGCTTCTGATCTCGGCGGGGATGCCCTGGGACAGCCCGGTCCTGTTTCGCATAGCGAAAATATTCCCACCGGCGCTGAAGGCCTTTCCGGCACCCGTCAGGATCACGACCTTGACGCTGGGGTCGTTGTTGACCCGCTCGCAAGCGTCGACGAAATCCTGGGATTGGATTTTCCCCGACAGGGAATTGCGCTTTTCCGGGTTGTTCATGGTCAAAGTGACCACGTTGTCCCGCTGTTCATAAAGTAGGAAGTGTTCCATTTTTTCGACCCAGCTGTTTCCTTATGGTCTTGTTGTAAACCATCCTGTGGCGTTATAAAACGATTGTATACAATCTGAATCAAGAAAAATAGGATTTAAGTCTTGGAGGACATTCGTTTCACGCCTGGCCTTCTGCCGCCCGAGGCCGAGGCCCTTCGCGCCGAAGTCCGCACCTTCATCGCGGATCATCTTAAGGGCTATCCGGGCGTCAAGCGCGCCAAATCCTGGTCCGGGGCCGACCCGGAATTTTCCAAGGCCATGGGGGCCCGTGGCTGGATCGGCATGACCTGGCCCACGGAATACGGTGGCGGCGGGCGAAGCTTCCTGGAACGCTATGTCGTGCTGGAAGAAATGCTGGCCGCCGGTGCACCCGTCTCGGCCCATTGGGTGGCCGACCGGCAGAGCGGCCCGTTGTTGTTGAAATTCGGGACGGAGGACCAGCGCCGCAAATACATCCCCGCCATCACGCGCGGCGAAAGCTATTTCTGCATCGGCATGAGCGAGCCCAATTCGGGCTCGGACCTGGCCTCGATCCGCACCCGGGCGGAGAAGACCGCCGACGGCTGGCGCATCAACGGCCAGAAGATCTGGACCTCCAAGGCCCATACGGCCCATCACATGATCGCCCTGGTGCGCACCCGGCCGCAGGACCCCAAGGACCGCCACGCGGGCCTGTCCCAGTTCCTCATCGACATGAAGGAAACCAAGGGGGTGACCATCCGCCCGATCCGCAACATGGCGGGGGAGCAGATGTTCAACGAAGTGTTCTTCGAGGACGCGGAAGTGCCCGCCGATGCCCTGGTCGGGACCGAGGGCGGCGGCTGGGGGCAGGTGACGACGGAACTGGCGTTCGAGCGCAGCGGGCCGGAACGCTACCTGTCCAGCTATCAATTGCTGTTCGAACTGGTGCGGGAAATCGGCGCCGACGCGGGGCCGGCGGAAGCCGCCGGCATCGGGCGGCTGGCGGCCCATCTGTCGACCTTGCGCCAAATGTCGATCTCCATCGCCACCATGCTGGAACGCGGCGAGACGCCCAACCTGGCGGCCGCCATCGTCAAGGAACTGGGCGTCGCTTACGAGCAGGACATGCCGGGCAAGGCCCACGACATTGCCGGTATTTCGCCGCGCACGGGCGGTGGCGACTTCGATCAGGTCATGGCCTACATGACCATGGCGGCGCGGTCGTTCTCCCTTCGCGGCGGCACACGGGAAATCATGCGCGGCATCATCGCGCGCGGACTGGGGTTGCGCTGATGACCGGTACAAGCGAAATGGCCAACATCCTGGCGGAAGCCGCCGGGCGTCTGTTGGAAGATCATGTTACCCGCGGCGTTCTTGGTGCTGCCGAGGACGGCACCTGGCCCAGTGACCTGTGGCAAGTGCTGGAAGACAACGGCCTGACCCAACCCTTGGCCCCGGAAGACCGGGGCGGCAGGGGGGCGTCCTTCGCCGATGCCTTCGTCATCGCCTTCGCCGCCGGGCGCCGGCGTGCCCCCGTGCCCCTGGTGGAAACCATGGCGGCGGGCTGGCTGCTGGGCCGGGCCGGGATCGAGGTGCCGGCGGGGCCGCTCGCCCTGATCGACGGCGGCGGCGACCTGACGTTCAAGGATGGTGCCCTTTCAGGTGTTGCCGAGGGCGTGCCCTGGGCGGCCCAGGCCGGACATCTTGTCGCCGAAATCGACGGCACGGTGGCGTTGATCCCCACCGATGCCGTAACCATCACGCCCGACCGCAACATGGCGGGCGAGCCTCGCGACACGGTGACCTTCGCCAAGGCCAAGCCCTCGGGCACGGGGACCCTGGACCTGACCGCGACCCTGCCGGTCGCCCGCACTCTGGGGGCGCTGATGCGCGCGGCCCAGATGGCGGGGGCGATGGAGGGGGCGGTGACCCTGGCCGTACAGCATGCGGGCGACCGTGAACAGTTCGGCCGGCCCATCGCCAAGTTCCAGGCGATCCAGCAGATGCTGGCCCGCGCCGCCGCCCGCGCCGCCCAGGCGCGCAGCGCCGCCGAAACGGCCTTCCTCGCCCTCGACCGGGCGGGCGACGATCTGACGGACGCGGAATGGGATGTGGCGGCGGCCAAGGTGGTTGCCGGGGAAGCGGCGGAAATCGTCTATGACGCGGCCCATCAGACCCATGGCGCCATCGGCTTCACGTATGAGCACGAACTGCATTTCACCACGCGCCGTCTCTGGGCCTGGCGGGGTGAGTTCGGGGCGGAAACGTTCTGGGCCCAGGATATCGGGCGGCGCGTGCTGGCGCGGGGCGCCGATAATCTGTGGCCGGACCTGACGGCGCGGCAGATGGGCTGAGCGGTCAGACCGCCGCCGTCGCCGCCGTTGCCAGGAACGCGTCGACGTCGTCTTCCGGCGTGTTGAAGGCGGTGACAAGGCGGGTTTTGCGCCGGCCCTGATCATCCGCACCCCGGTCATAGAATAGAAAGCCCTTGGCCTTCAGGGCTTCGGCGCTGGGGGCGGGCATGCGCGGGAACACCTGGTTGCCGTCGACGGACCCGATGATCTCAACGCCCAGGGCCGTGAGGCCGTCCGCCAACTTTTTCGCCATGGCGTTGGAATGGCGCGCGTTCTCCAGCCACAGGCCGTCCGCCAGATAGGCTTCCATCTGCGCCGTCATCAGGCGCATCTTGGACAGCACATGGCCGGCGCGTTTCTGGCGGTAGAGGAATTCGTCACCGAGGGCGGGGTTGAAGACCACCACGGCCTCCAGCGCCAGCGCGCCGTTCTTCGTGCCGCCGAAGCTGAGCACGTCGACCCCGGCCTTCCAGCTCATGTCGGCGGGCGAACAGTTGAGCCCGGCCAAGGCATTGGCGAAGCGTGCGCCGTCCATATGCAGGGCGAGGCCGTATTTGCGGCAGACCGCGCTGATGGCGGCAATCTCGTCGACCCGGTAGGCCGTGCCCTTTTCCGTCAACTGCGTGACGCTGACGGCGCGAACCTGGGAATAATGCTCATCCCCCCGACCTTCCAGGGTCGCGGCCTCGACGGCGTCCGGCGCGATCTTGCCGTCCGCGCCCGGCAGGCCGATCAGCCGCGCACCACCCGAATACATCACCGGGCCGTTGCCTTCGTGGTCGAAGATATGCGCCGTCTCATGGCACACCAGCGCGCCCCAGGACGGCGTGATTGAGGCGACGGCCAGGCCGTTGGCCGCCGTGCCCGTGGGCACGAAGAACACCTTGGCCTCGGTCTCGAACACCTCGCACACGCGTCGGCGCGCGGCTTCCGTGCCGTCGTCATGGCCGTAGGGCATGGTCCGCCCGTCGTTGGCGGCGACGATGGCGGCCATGATGTCCGGATGGGCGCCCGCCGTGTTGTCGGATGCGAAGTTCATGGGCGGGGGCTCCTTGGGGTTTGGATTACTTGGGGGGTTGGGATTAATCGGCGACGAGGTTGAGCTCGATGGCGTGAAAGGTCGAGCGGTCGGGGGCGACGCCATGGGCGCGGGCATCGATGGCCTGACCGTCCTTCACCGCAACGATGACCCAGATCAGATCCGTCTCATAGGCCATTTTCAAATCCGTGGCGCTGGGCAGGGCCGGGCCGCCGGGATGGGAATGATAATGGCCGACGATGCGCTCCTCCGTGCCGTCGAGGGACCGCATCAGGTCGAAGCGCACCTGGGGGTCGACCTCGAACGAATCTTCGGCCCGGGATTCCGTGACGTTGGGTGAGGGCACCATACGGGTGACCAAAGTTTCGCCCGGTGCCGAACCGTCCCGGCCCGCCAGCAGGCCACAGCACTCGTAGGGAAAGGCGGCCTCGGCGGCTTCGGTGATGCGCTCCAGCAGGGTTTGGGGGATGGTCAGCACGGGGGCAGTCCTTCCCGCGGCTTAAGGATTGATTCGGCCCGTGACGCGGCCTGCGGCCGGATCGACGATCAGCACCTGACCGCACACCCCGGCGGGCTGGGTCAGGACATAGATCTGCCCGCCCAGTTGGGTGACGGACTTGATCTCGCAGCCCGTCGGCAGGTTCAGCTCGATATCGCCGGACACAGCCAGGGGCGGGGCCAGATGGGCCGGTGGCGGTGTGCCGGCAGCCGTGGCGGCGGGTTTGGCGTCGCCGAACAGGCGCCAAGTCGGGTCCTGGCTGGTCTTGAAGAAGCCATAGACCAATAACCCGAGACCCAGGGCGATCAGAACGCCCAGGCCGATCACCAGTGATTTCAATGCCGCATGCATGGAGGCTTAAGTGCATTGGGCGAAGGCAGATGTCAACAACAGGGGATGAACAATAATCTCTATTTAGTACCAGTTATTTAGACTCGCACTCGTAAAAATTTAAATCTAATATAAAATTCTTTGGAGGAGAATATGGCCAAATTACCAAATCGAGTTACAGAAACCGAAGTTGGGATTGGGATACTTCAGGTTGCAGCAGCAAGTCCAGATGGGATTGCGACATTCTATCGCCTTAAAAGAGAGATTCCGAAATATCTGAAGCTCTCGCCAGGAGATAAAGTCCAATCAACCACTAGACCGAATGAAGAGATGTGGGAGCAGCAAATTAGAAACATTAAGTCCCATTCAGATTCAGAAGGGAACATCATTTGTGAGGGTTATGCGAAGCATTTAAAAAGAAGGGGCTATCAAATTACAGATAGTGGGCGAAGGTTGCTAAAGCGGCGTGGACTCTAAGAGTATTTTGCTTTGTACCCAGGCTTAAACCAATGCAATTCTGTGGCACCTGTAGCCTCTTTGTCCCATACGTACCATGCATATGCAGTTGTTCCTGAACCAGCGCGCTTTGCTCCCTTCGCATAGAATGTAATTCTCTCGCTGAATACCCAAACCCGTGACGGAGGATGGACATGGAAAATAGTTTTGGTGCGGCGCGCGCCCTCTAAGAATGCCAATCGCAACAATAGCGCAAATTTCTTGTCCGCTTTCTCAAGAGCTGCGGCAACAAAACCTTCGGCGCTGTGAAACGGAGGATTTGTTACAATGTTGTTTGCCCGGTTATTTGAGCTTAAAAAGTCTATCCCTGCGTCGCCGAATCCTCGGTCATACAGGTCAGAACTGTAAACTTGGTTCCCGGCCTCGCTGATGACCTCGGTCATCGCGCCGTCACCGCAGGCACATTCCCAGACGTCACCGTCGAACTTTTCATTGTCCATCAATGCGTACGTTGCCCATGCCGGGGTCGGGTAAAAATCCGCTCCGCCTAGGTCAGCGTTCCGTTTTGTAGTCGGCTTAAACCCGCCGTTCAAATAGTATGTAGTGTCCATGCTCTATCCTTAATCGTTGTAAGTACTTTAAAATCAATTGGTTATCGAGGGGTTAATATTGGGCGTTTGATTGCCCGCCTTAGAGAGTCTCAACGCATTTCAAGTCATTGCCTTGTGTGAATCGAAATATGGCAAATCGGTATGATCTGACTATCCCCGCCGCGCAGGCGGGCGAACGCCTGGACAAGGCCCTGACGGCGCTGCTGCCGGACCTGTCGCGCGCGCGCCTGCAGGCGTTGCTGGCCGAGGGGCAAGTGGCGGACGGCACCGGACGGCCGGTGACCGAGGCCAAGCGCAAAGTCCGTGCCGGCGAGGGCTATACGGTCACCATCCCGCCGCCCGTTCCGGCCACACCCGAGGGTCAGGCGATTCCCTTGGACGTCGTCTACGAGGATGACCAACTGATCGTCATCGACAAACCCCAGGGCCTGGTCGTGCATCCGGCGGCGGGTAATGCGGACGGCACGCTGGTCAACGCGCTGCTGGCCCATTGCGCGGGCTCGCTGTCGGGCATCGGCGGGGTCGAGCGGCCGGGCATCGTGCATCGGCTCGACAAGGATACCTCGGGCCTCATGGTCGCGGCCAAGACGGACATCGCGCACCGGGGGCTCGCCAAGCAGTTCGAGGACCATTCCATCGACCGCGCCTACCGCGCCCTGGTCTGGGGCGTGCCGCGCCCGGCGGCGGGCGAAATTACCGGCGCTATCGGCCGGGACCCCCGGAACCGCAAGAAAATGGCCGTGCGTCCGGACGGGTCCGGTAAATGGGCCAAGACGTTCTACACGGTGCTGGAACGGTTCGGCGACCGGGCGGCCTTGGTCGAATGCCGGCTCGCCACCGGGCGCACGCATCAGATCCGGGTGCATATGGCGTCGATCGGCCATCCGGTGATCGGCGATCCTCTTTACGGAGGCCGGCGGGCGCGGGTTTCCGGTCTGCCGCCTGAGCTGAAAACCCCACTATCCAACTGTAAAAACCAAGCTCTTCACGCGAGTATTCTGGGATTCACCCATCCAGTGACGG
The DNA here is from genome assembly GCA_024397995.1 of bacterium SCSIO 12827. NCBI lineage: Bacteria > bacterium SCSIO 12827. The sequence goes on from CP073746.1 coordinate 1,116,758, forward strand.
GAGAGAGGCTCAGCTTTTCATCTAATAAATATAATTATATCAATGAGATATCTGACATTCTGCGGTCGATCTAAAATTTTCTGTACCTGAGTAAATCCCTCGGCTAATATCCGACCAAATTGGTATGAATTAACGCAGTGCATCATAACCCTCCGTTCTGGCCGTCAGGTAGACGGCGGGTCAGCTGCGTTCGGATATGAGGGAAACCGCACCATGGGATACATGGCCCCTGAAAAGGACTTGAGTTTTGCCCCGGAAGACAATCTGTCGCGTTATCTCTACCGCATCCGGGATTTCCCCATGCTGGAGCCGGAGGAAGAGGTCTCCCTCGCTCGGCGCTGGCAGGAACACGGCGACGAAGCGGCGGCCCGCCGCCTGGTAACCAGCCACCTGCGCCTCGTCGCCAAGATCGCCATGGGCTATCGCGGCTACGGCCTGCCCGTGGGCGAGCTGATCTCGGAAGGCAACGTCGGCATGATGCAGGCGGTCAAGCGGTTCGATCCGGAGCGCGGATTCCGTCTCGCGACCTATGCCATGTGGTGGATCCGCGCGGCGATCCAGGAATACATCCTGCGATCATGGTCGCTGGTCAAAATGGGCACGACGGCGGCGCAGAAGAAGCTGTTCTTCAACCTGCGTCGGATGAAGGCTCAGATGTCGGCCATCGACGAGGGCGATCTGCACCCGGAACAGGTGGCAGAAATTTCCCGCAAGCTGGGTGTGTCCGAGGTCGAGGTCGTCAACATGAACCGGCGTTTGGCCGGCGGCGACCAGTCACTCAATGCGCCCTTGCGTCAGGACGCCGACGGTGAATGGCAGGACTGGTTGGTTGAGGATTCGGAAGATCAGGAATCCCGTCTGGGCGACGACGAAGAACTGTCGGAACGGCGCGGTATGCTCAATGCGGCGTTGAAATCGCTCAGTGAGCGGGAACGCCATATTATCGAGGAACGGCGTTTGAAGGACACACCGGCAACCCTGCAGGACCTGTCGGCGGAATACGGAATTTCCCGTGAACGTATTCGCCAGATCGAAGTCCGGGCCTTTGAGAAGCTTCAGAAGTCGGTCAAGAACGCGGTCATCGAGCGCCACATCTCGCATTGAGGCCACATCTCGGATTGAAGAATGCGGACGGCGGCGGTTCGTGGGGCGGCGAGGCTATCGCGCCGTACCCATGGGGGCGTCTCCGTCCGCCTCTTCCTTTGCTTCGATGGCTTCCATCGCCGCCATGGCTGCCTGAACGCCTCCGCCCGGTCCACCACCCGAAGCGGGGGCGCCCGGCCGTGGCGCGGGCTTGGCGGGGCCGTTGCCGGGGGCACGGATCCCCAGGGTGACCTCATCCCCCCATTCGTCAACGATGCGGCGTTGGTTGGCGCGTAAGGCCGACAGGCGCCGTTCGGTCAGCACCGTCATGAACGATGTGATGACCGGCGGGATCACCGTATAAACCATCCAGCCGGCCATGGCCGCGCCGTACATGACGGCAAGGGCGAACACGTCCGTGACGATGTCGAGCGCACCGGTGATGTTGTGGTTGCCTGACCACAAATCCATCAGGTAGGGGAACATGCCGGCGAAATTCAGGCCGCCGATGCAGAAGAATCCGTATTTCTGATCCGTGCGGTCGGTGATCCAGGACGCCATCGCCGGCAGCATGCCAATTCCGACGACGATGATGGTCGGAAAGGCTACGGCAATCATCGTCACCGAGATCAGCAGGAAATACAGCCAGAATTTGCCGCGCCGGCGGGGCGGCGGCGACGGGATCATGGCGCGGCTCATCGGCGGGCGGCCCATGCTCAGAACACCTTGATCATGAACAGGATCATCACGATGCACATGGTTACCAGGATGGAGCCCATGGCGGCGGCCTGCTGACCGGTGCGCTCGGCCTTGGTCAGCTGTTCTTCGCCGCGGCCCTCGATATCCTGAATTTCCAGTTCGGCGGCGGTAAACTCCGCGACAGCATCCTCGAAGCCTTCGATGTCCTCCCGCCGGCGGTCGGCGTTGTCCATCAGGTCGAACAGTTCGGGCAACGACCCACGGCGGACCAGACGGGGAATTTCCCGCTCTATCTCCTTACGGGTGCTGCGCGAATGATACGCGTTGATGGCCGGGCCGAGATGCCCGCCGACCCAGCTTGCCAGACCGTAGACAGGTTCGACCCGCAGCTTCCACTGAATGAAGGCAAGCAACGACAGCATGCCGATGGTCTGGGTATCGGGGTTTTCCGAGGCCAGGGCCTTGAGGTGGGGGTTGATGTCTTCCTTGAAGCGCGCGGTGATGAAGGCGGCGACATGGCGGTCGAGCGGCTTGGACTTCAGATCCTGCGTGTTGGCGGCGCGATCCAGCGCCGGCAACAGGTGGTCGGTATCCAGCACGTACTCTTGCAGCAGAAGCGGACTTTGGCAGGGCAGAGACGGATTGCTTTCATACAGGCAGCGCTCGATGCCGAAGCCCGGGTCCTTGTTGTTGAGAACGATCTTGAGCTGCGAGAAGTTCTTCTGATGGATCGAGGCTTCCGGCGCATAGGCCAGTTGTGATTGGAACCACAGGTCGGGAATGTCCTTGGCGATGATTTCCGCCGGGATCTGCGGATCGCCCGTGCGCAGCAGGTCCATGGCGAAGGCGGCGCCGAACCCGTCGACCATGAAGGAAAACCCCTTGAAGCGGATGGGGCCCAAGGGATCCATGAGAATGGCGACACGGGTTACGATCATTTCGTCCGAGCCGGCGAAGGATCCGGCCTGGGCATTGGCCACGTCGAGCACGTTCTTGATGGCGTTGGCCAGGTTGACGTCCTCGACCGAACGCCGGAGCCAGGTATCGAAACTGTCGTGGCGGATCGCCTTGGCGGCGTCGGGTACGTGTTTGCTGAAGGCGTCGGCCAGTTGCCGCACGCTCTGATACGGGCGGCCCATAAAGGTCAGGGGAGTCTGTCCGCGCTTGCCCGCGCGTTTCTGCTGTGGCGACATCTTTCGGCCCGATAGCCACAGGTCGATTTCCTCGGGCCCCCAGCGTTGCTGGGGGTCGTCGCCGAGCATGCCGCGCAGCGGCTCCAGCAGGGATAGGGGCAGGTTCTCGTTGCCGGTAATCGCCGCGTAGGACCCCAGTTCCAGCTTCTCTGCCAGAATTTTTTCCGAACCTTCGACGGCCCCCGGTTCCTTGTCCAGAATAAGACCGACGATGGCGACGGCGAAAGCATAGGCGTCGTCGCGGGAATTGCCGACGCCGCGCCCGGCCGGGGGCGCCATGGCGCGTTCCGCCGGCTCATACACCGCCGGCTGGTCGTAGCCTGGGGGTGACGAATAGCATTCGCCGAAGGCGATCTGTTGCCGCCCGGCATCCATGAAGAACAGATTGTCACGGCGGATTGCCCGGTGCGCGACGCCGATCGAGGCCATTTCCTGCAATGCGCCGGCCAGCGGCTCGATCACCTTGCGCGGCAGGTCGTATTCGGAAATCCGGAACGTGCCTTTCTGCAGCACGCGTCCGCCAAGGGGGCGTTCGAGGATCAGGATCATGGTGCGCTGGCGGATCAGAGGCCAAAACTCGACCTCCCATTCCAGGACGCCGACCAACGCCTTGATGCCGGAGCCGCGCAACGACGTCATGGCGCCCAGCCGCGTCGGCAGTCCCGGGTTGCAGATCAGCGCGAACACGGGACGGTCGATGTCGCGGCGGTCCTCGGCCATGAAGGCCTTGGCGGAAGGAGAATCGAGATCGGGCAGCGGCGTTTTGGGGTCGACGGCGAAGCGATCTTTAATCAGAACAGGGCGCAGGCTTTCCGCGGACGGGATGCCGTCGCCGGGTTCCGTGTCGGCGTTCATGCCTTCCGGTGGCGCGCCCTCTTCGGGCGGCGGTCCCCCGGGGGCGGCCTGTGCTGTGGCGGTTTCAGCCATCGATTGTCGTCTTCAGCCCCAACAGTCGCGAATGGAAAAGGCCCGCAGCACGGTTCTTACCGCCTGCGTGCCTTGAATTTCCCACACTTTCACGCCCTGATGGTACCCGCCATTCCCTTGACAGACAATTAATGCCGGGAACCGGGTCAGGCTGGCCGAATCAGGTCGGCGCGATCAGTCGGCGAAGGGATCATGGACGAGAATCGTGTCCTCGCGCTCCGGGCTGGTGGACAGCAGAGCCACGGGGGCTTCAATCAGTTCCTCGATACGGCGGATATACTTGATCGCCGTGGCCGGCAGTTCGGCCCAGGACCGCGCCCCTTGGGTGCTTTCGTCCCAACCTTCCATTTCCTCGTAGATCGGCTCGACCCGGGCTTGCTCGATCTGCGACGCCGGCAGATGGTCAATCTCCTGCCCGTTCAGACGGTACCCTCGGCACACCTTCAGGACCTTCTGGCCGTCAAGAACGTCCAGCTTGGTCAGCGCGATACCGGTGATGCCGTTGACCTTGATGGCCTGGCGGACCATGACCGCATCGAACCAGCCGCAGCGCCGGGGCCGTCCGGTTACCGTGCCGAACTCGCGTCCGCGTTCGCCCAGCGTGCGGCCGACATCGTCTTCCAATTCGGTCGGGAACGGGCCTTGGCCGACGCGGGTCGTATAGGCCTTGGTGATGCCGAGGACGTAGTTGATCGCGCTCGGTCCCTGGCCGGAGCCGACAGCGGCCTGGCCGGCCACCGTGTTCGACGAGGTGACGAAGGGATAGGTGCCATGGTCCAGGTCCAGCATGGCGCCCTGGGCGCCCTCGAACAGGATACGCTTGCCCTTGCGGCGGGCCTGGTCTAGCTCCTGCCACACGGTGGCGGCGAAGGGCAGAACCTTGGGTGCGACCTCGATCAGTTGCGCCAGCAGTTCGTCGCCGTCGACCTCGGGCATGCCGAGCCCGCGCAGAAGCGCGTTGTGATGGAACAACAGGCCCTCGACCTTGTCCTTCAGCAGGCCGTGGTCGCTCAGGTCGCCGACGCGGATGGCGCGGCGTGCGGTCTTGTCCTCATAGGCCGGGCCGATGCCGCGGCCCGTGGTGCCGATCTTCGCCTTGCCGGCGGCTTTTTCGCGGGCAAGGTCAAGGTTGCGGTGAAGCGGCAGGATCAGGGGACAGCCCTCGGACAGGCGCAGGCTGTCCGGCGTGACCTCGACGCCTTGGTCCCGGATCTTTTCGATCTCGGACAGCAGCGCCCAGGGATCGACCACGACGCCGTTGCCGATCACGGACAACTTGCCCTTGCGCACAATGCCTGACGGCAACAGGGACAGTTTGTAGGTGACGCCGTCGATGACCAGCGTATGGCCGGCGTTGTGCCCGCCCTGGAAACGCACGACCACGTCGGCGCGTTCCGAAAGCCAGTCGACGATCTTACCCTTGCCTTCGTCGCCCCATTGCGAGCCGACGACAACCACGTTCGCCATTTTCAGTGTCCGTTCTTGTCCGTGAAAAGGGGTGTTTTCCGGTCACGCCTCGCCGATGGGGGCGGGGCGGCCGTCGTGAAGCCAGTGGGTACAGCCGAGGCGCTGGGCCTCGGCCTGGGCGTCGGCGCCGTCGTCCAGTGCGGCGACGGTGATCCATCCCTCGGCGCGCAGGGCGGCCATGCGGTCCGCCGCCGTGCCTGTGGGCACGAACAACCGGCGGCCCTGCGCCGGGCGCGGCAGGGCGCGCAGCAGGGTGTCGGTAAACAGGGTAAAGCCCGTTGCCGGTTCACCCGCGCCGGCGGTCGTGCCGCCGTTGCCGGCCAGATAGCGCCCGCCCGAACCCAATTCGCCGCGCACGCCGGCGGCATACAGGGTGAAGGTCGCTCCGGCATGGTATTCGAAACCGCGGTGCTCCACCGGATCGATGGTCAGCGGCAGGGTTGGCGCCAGGGCGCGGACCTTTGCGGCAATGGCCTTCAGCATATCCCATTCGGCGGCGGCAGCGGCGGGCAGATCGATGGCATCGATGGCGGCAAGGGTATCGTCGGCGGGGCCGGCGGCAAGCACCAGGCGTTTCAGCAGGTCGGTCAGTTCGCCGCCGATCTGCGTCGCCAGACCGTCGAGTGCCCCTGTATCCTTGTGGTTCAGGGCCTCGCGCAGGGTGCGTTCGGCGGCAGGAGGAACGGCGCCGCCCAGGATTGCCGTGACCAGGGTTGGCACGGCCAGGTCGATGGACACATCGGCAACCCCGATATAGCCGAGCGCGTCGGCGGCCATCACAATGACCTCGGCGTCGGCGGCGGGGGCGGCGCTGCCGATCAGTTCCGCGCCGATCTGTGCGAATTGGCGTTCCGGGCGGATCTGGTCGCCGCGCACGCGCAGGACCTGACCCGCGTAGCACAGGCGAAGCGGCCGAGGGGCGGATTTCAGGCGGCTTGCGGCAATGCGCGCGATTTGCGGCGTGATGTCGGCGCGCAGGCCCATCATGCGCTGCGAGACCGGATCCATCAGGCGGAACACCTGGCGATCCATGGCCGCACCCGTGCCAGACAGCAGGGAATCCTCGAATTCCATCAAGGGCGGTTTCACGCGCTGATAGCCGTGCGCCTGACAGACGTCGATCAGACGTTCGGTCACCGACGCCTCGAACCCCGCATCAGGGGGCAGAAGGTCGGACAAGCCGGCGGGCAGCAGCCCGGGATTGGAGGGGTTTTCCATCTGAGAGGCCGGGTTCAAGCGTTAAGACTGGCCGGCCGCCAATCAGCCGTCCACGGCCCCGTTTCCTAAACGGTTTGACCCGCCTGGGCAAGCACCGTCGCGGTCGTAAGGGGGCGGCGATGCCTGGGCGGGGCCGTGCCGGACAGCAACTGGGGGCTTGGAATGGCTAGTTGGGAAGGGGAAAGACTTCGTTTTTCACGGTCTTGCCCAGGTTCTCAACCAGGGGCACGACCATGGCGCCGATCAAGGTTTCGTTGGTCGCAGCCCCCAGGTTGCCGGTCGCCCAGCCCTGCCAGTACCGTTCGATGCGACCCGCTTCCGCCGGGCCGTCGATGGTCACCTTCAAGCGGTATTTGGTCGGTGTGACGATCTTGGTCCCGCCCTGACCTTCGTTAAGAATGCCGCCGGTCTTGGAATCGAACACGTTGAACCGGGCTTCGGACCCTTCGGTGCCGGAACTGGTGCCCTTGGTCCCCTGGACATCCAGGAAATAGCGTTTGTCGGTAAAGGTAAAAGCGCCCAGCTCGTCCAGAACCTCAAAGGTCAGGATCAGCTCTGCCTTGGGGTCGAGCCGATAGCCACGCGCCTTGAGTTCCCGCGCGAACTGATGGCTCAGTTCCAGCGATTCGTCGGAATCGTCAAGCGCCCGCACGGCCAGAACCTTGCCGGCTGGCAACGGTTTTGACGAGATGGCGTTCAACTGGCCGTCGGCGGCACGGAGCGGGCCGGCAAAGGTGGCCGTCAGTACCAGGGCAAAAAGGGCGATCAGGGGTCTTTTCATCATCGTTTCCGTTTGCGCGCGGGCATATCGGCCGCCCGGCTTTTCAGTCTCACCTTCGCATGTCCGTACAATTACGCCACATCGCAGACCGTGCCGTGTTATGGACGGTGCTGTTGTCCCTATCCAGGCGGTTGACGGTCTGTTTATTGCTCAATTAGAGCATAAAAAAGTTAAAACCGATATAAGGGCGCCAGTGTCGAATGCCAAGTAGGGAAACGCCCATTGGTTCGCACGGCACAAAGCTCGCCGGGCACTTGCCGCGGGAATCGGTGCAATTTCATTTCCTTTGGAGTTGTGCGCGGTTCTTGCATAAGATCGCATTAATAAATCTGCTCTTGATTAATATTAGGCGAAGGGGGTTCGCGTGACGGATGGCAATGCGCGGTCATTGGCGCAGATACATCTGCTGGAAGATTTGAGCGCGGTCGAGATCGAGCGGCTGGAGCAAGCCTGTTCGTGGAAGACCTACGCCGCTCAGGAACAGATCATCGACCGTCAAAGCGATACACAGGACGTCTATTTCGTCGTCACCGGCGCCGCCCGGGTCGTCATCTATTCCCTGTCGGGTCGCGAAATTACCCTGGACGACGTCAACGCGGGCGGCCATTTCGGTGACCTTGCGGCGATCGACGGGGAACCGCGCTCGGCCAGCGTCATGGCGCTTCGGGACACGGTGATTGCATCCCTGTCGCAGGAACGGTTCCTGCAATTGCTGTCGGAACATTTCACCGTCACGTTGCGACTTATGCGGGCATTGACGCGCATTGTGCGAACCTCGACGGACCGCATCATGGATCTCAGCACCCTGGCCGCCAACAACCGGGTTCAGGCCGATCTTCTGCGCCTCGCGCGCAACAACATGGTCGGCGAAAACCGCGCCGAATTGAAACCCATCCCCGTGCACGGCGATATCGCAAGCCGCGTGTCGACGACCCGTGAAACGGTTGCCCGCGTGCTGTCGGACCTGTCGCGACAGGGCATGGTCGAACGTCAGAAGGACCGCTTGGTGATCGACAATGTCGACCGCCTGGAAGACATGGTTGAAGAGGTCCGTGGCGAGTGACATTGGCCCCTACCGTCGTTTGACTTGCCGGGGCGTTTCGGACACTATCTGGGCTAAGCGCGACGGTGACTTCAGTTCCGGTCGGATACCTTTGATCGGGCCAGGGTCGTGGTGCGGGACATGGCGCTGCCAGCGGCCCCAGAAATTGATCGAAAGAATGAAATATGGCGAAAACGATTTTGATTGTTGAGGACAACGATCTCAACATGAAGTTGTTCAACGACCTGCTCCAGGCCAATGGTTACAACACCATTCAGACCATGGACGGCCGCGATGCCATTCAATTGGCCCAGGAACACCGCCCGGATTTGATCCTCATGGATATTCAGCTTCCCGAGATTTCCGGTCTGGAAGTTACCAAGATGCTGAAGGCCGATGATTCCCTGAAGGAAATCCCGGTCATCGCCGTTACCGCTTTCGCGATGAAGGGAGACGAGGAAAAGATCAGAGAAGGTGGGTGTGAGGGGTATATCGCGAAGCCGATTTCCGTTCCCACGTTCCTGGAAACCGTCGCGAAATTCCTCGGCTGACCGCCGCGGGCGGGACAGACCATGTCGGCACGAATCCTCATCGTCGATGATCTTGCCGCCAGCGTGAAGGTTCTGGCCGCCAAGCTCACCAGTGAATATTATGATGTTCTGACCGCCCATGACGGGCCCACGGCGCTGGAAATGGTGGCCCGGGAAATGCCCGATCTGGTGCTGCTCGACGTCATGATGCCCGGCATGGACGGGTTCGAGGTCTGCCGCCGGATCAAGAGAACGGCGCGCACGGCGCATATCCCCGTGGTCATGGTGACGGCGCTCAACGACATGCGCGACCGCGTCAACGGCCTGCAGGCGGGGGCGGACGATTTTCTGACCAAGCCGCTCAACGACATCATGCTGTTCGCCCGCGTGCGCTCGCTGGTGCGCATGAAACGGACCTTCGACCAATGGTCCCTGCATCAGCAGACATCGCGCGACCTGGGCTTTGATGTCGACCCGGATATGACGGATGTCCATGGCCGCGCTGCGCGGGTGATCGTGGTCGATTCCAGCGAAATCCAAAGTGACAATATTCGCGGTGTCCTGGAACGGGATGGTCATGCGGTGACCGCGCTGAATTCCTATGCCGACGCCGCCCCGCAAATTGCCGCCGATCTGCCGGACGTGGCTGTCATCTCCATGGATTTCGAGGGGGACGAGCCTTTGCGGCTGGCCTCACGTCTGCGCTCGCGAGAGCCGACGCGCCAGGTGCCGATCCTCTTGATCGGGGACGCCGAAGACGAAAGCAACCTGATCAAGGGCCTGGAGCTGGGGGTTAACGACTGCGTCGTGCGTCCTGTCGACGAGCAGGAAATCGTCGCCCGCGTGCGCACCCAGGTGCGGCGTAAGCGCTATCAGGGGATGCTGCAGGCGAATTTTCAGCAACACCTGTCGATGGCGCTGACCGACGGCCTGACGGGGCTGCACAATCGGCGCTATCTGGAATCGCATCTGGACGGCATCGTCAAGCGTGCCGGCGAGGGTGGCCACGGGCTGTCCCTGGTGTTGATTGATCTCGACCACTTCAAGCGGGTCAACGATACCTACGGCCATGCCGCCGGCGACGAGGTGCTGCGGGTGATCGCCAAGCGCCTATTGCGCAACGTGCGCGGGTTCGACACGGCGGCCCGCTTCGGCGGTGAGGAATTCATCGTCGCCATGCCCGATACCCCGATCGATATCGCCTTCGCGGTTGCTGACCGTATCCGCGCCAAGGTTGCGGAAGAGCCGATCCCCCTGCCGGACGGGACGCAACTGTCCGTGACGATGAGTGCCGGGGTCGCGGAATCGGTGGAGCCGGGTGAAACGGCGGCCGAGCTGATCGAACGCGCGGACAAGGCGCTCTATATGGCCAAGCACGATGGCCGCGACCGGGTCGTGCGCGCGGACCCGCTGGTCAGAAAGACAGGGGAAACCGCCGTCGATTAGATCGGACGACGGCGGACTGGTTGCTGATTTTTTGTGAAAGGGGCCGCCCCGTCAGGGATGGGCCGGCCAGGGACAGGAAATGGGATCGAGGGGCGCCAGTGGCAGCCTTACTTGATCTTTTCTTCCTTGAAGGCCACGTGTTTGCGGACCACGGGATCATACTTGCGCATTTCGAACTTTTCCGTCGAATTGCGCGGATTTTTCTTCGTCACATAGAAGAAGCCCGTGTCAGCCGTGCTGACCATTTTCACAAGAATTGTGGCCGGTTTTGCCATGGTGCGAAGTTCCGCTTTGGTTTTCTGTCAGGTCGAAGGCGCGAAACATACAGGGCCGGACGCGCAAGTCAAGGGGCACGGCGAAACCGGCGCGTTGCGGCCTATTCCAGGGCCGCCGCATCGGCCCGCGCGGTTGTCGACGTATAGGTCAGGGCACGGGTGTAAAGGGTGCGGTCTTCGATGATTCGCCGCGCCACGTCGCGGTCTTTGGTGTCGTCATGGCGTTCCGGCGGGCAGGTATCGCGCAGCCGCGTGCGTTCCGCTTCGCCCAGCGGTCCGCCGCGCCGCCAATGCGCCAGGATATCGGCCTGATAATGCTCGCCGCCGATGCCGGCCAGGATCGGATCCTTGGCCTTGGCGTCCTCGGGAATTTCCGCCAGGGACGACGTGCACACGATGGGGTGTACGCCCAGGCCGTGCAGGGTATAGCCGGTCGGTGTGATCAGCTTCGACCAGGTGATGGTCAATTCGCCGTCGTTGGGCAGGCGGATCACCGTCTGCACGCTGCCCTTGCCGTAGGACGAAGTGCCGACGACCACGGCGCGCCCGCGATCCTGCAGGGCGGCGGCGGTGATTTCCGCGGCCGAGGCTGACTTCCCGTCGATCAGGATGACCAGGGGCAGGCCGTTCAGGATGTCGTCGCCGTCGGCGTTGTAGTGATGGACGCTGTCCGGATGGCGGCCCCGCGTGGTGATGATATGGCCCTGGGTCAGGAACAGGTTGGCCAGTTTGACCGATTGCCGCAGCAGCCCGCCCGGGTTGCCGCGCAGGTCCATGACCATACCCTTGAGCGGGACCTTGGTCTCGGCCTTGGCGGTCAGGACGGCCTTCTTTACGGAGGCTGCGGTCTTCTGGTTAAAGCTCTCGACCGCCGTGTAGATGATCCCGTCCTTGACCATGTGACTGACCGTGACCGGCACGATGTGGGCGCGGACCAAGTCGAGGGACCAGCCGTCGGGCCGGCCTGATCGGGCCAAACGCAGGCGCACGGCGGTGTCGATGGGACCGCGCAGCAGCCGCACGACCTTGCGCGCCGACAGGCCCTTGAGCGGCACGCCGTCGGCCGACACGATGACGTCGCCGACCTTCAGGTCCGCCTCCGCCGCCGGTGTGCCGGGGGTGATGCGGTAGACTTCGGTGATGTCGCCGCGTTGCCGGAAGCGCACGCCGATGCCGCCGAACCCGTCACGCCGGGCGCGGTTGCGTTGTGCCTCCTCGCGCCCGGAATAGCGGGAATAGATGTCCAGTTCCGTAAGCATCCCGTCGAACACGGCTTCGTAGATTTTTTCCGCACTGGCCCGGCGCATTTCCTCGGACCAGCCGCGTGCGGCCAGGGAGGCCCGTGCCGTCAGCATGGCCCAGCCATAGGTGTCATCGCCCTTGGGTAGGGCTTCGCGGATGATTTCGCGGCCGCTGTCGGTCAGGCGGACCTCGTTCTTGCCGGTATCAATGTCGATGGCAATGGCCGGGTCGATGGCGCCCAGGCCGCGCAGCCCTTCCATGCCGATTTCCTGAACCGGCAGGGCTTCCAGGTATTTTTCGGCGATGTTCTCGTATCCCGCCGCGATGACCTCGGCCGCCGCCGGCATGGAAAAACCACTGTCCTTGGCGGCAGTGTCCCGGGGCGTTGGCGTTGCCGCGCAAGCGGCGAGCAGAAGCGCCGCCGAAACGGCGGCAAGGCCCGGGGTCAACCGGATTCCGGGAATGAAGGAACCCATGCGGATCATAGTTACGGATTGTCTGCGATTTTCAAGCCGCCGTCATTATGAAAACTTTGCGGTGTCCGAGGTCAGCCGCGCGCGGACTTGCCGGGTTTCTTGCCGCGGCCCTTCTTGGATTTGTCTTTGCCGCCGCTGCGTCCGCTTTTTTTCCGCCCGCCGCCGGTCGGCCGCGCACCGGGAGTGAACCGCCCGCGGGCACTGCCGCCACCACTTCGTCCGCCACCGTCCATCAGTTCGAAGATCATGCCGCCGGTCAGCGGCCGGGCCTCGACCAGGCGGACCTCGACGGCTTCGCCCAGGACATAGGTCTTGCCGTTGGAACGCCCGCGCAGGCGGTGATGGGCCTCGTCGTGGATGTAATAGTCGTCGGGCAGGGAGCGGATCGGGATCAGCCCGTCGGCGCCCGTGTCGCTGAGGGTGATGAACAGGCCGAAGCGGGTAACGCCATTGATGCGGCCGATGAACGTCGCCCCCACCCGGTCCGAGAGAAACTGGGTGGTGAAGCGATCGACCGACGCACGTTCGGCCGCCGCCGCCCGCCGTTCCGTGAACGACAGATGCTGGCCCATCTCGGCGAAGTCCTTGTGGTCCGTCTCGAGGGCGCCGTCGCCCATCCGGCCGCCGCGGATCAGGGCGCGGTGGACCAGCAAATCCGAATAGCGTCGGATCGGCGAGGTGAAATGGCAGTATCGGCGCAGCGCCAGCCCGAAATGGCCGATGTTGTCGGGCGAATATTCGGCCTGGGCCTGGGACCGCAGGACCAGTTCCTGGACCATGCGCTCGAACGGCCCGCCCTTGGCCTTGGTCAAAATCTGATTGAAGATGCTGGACTGCATGACCTGGCCCTTGGCGATCTTCAGTCCGATGGTTTCCAGGGCATCCGACAGGCCCGCGACCTTGGTCGGGCTGGGCTGGTCGTGAATGCGGTACATGCAGGGAAGGCTTTTCTTTTCAAGGGCTTCCGCGGCCGCCACGTTGGCGGTGATCATGAATTCCTCGATCAGCCGGTGACTGTCGAAACGTTCGCGCAGGGCGATTTCGGCGACGTTGCCGCGGTCGTTGATAATCACCTTGCGTTCGGGCAGGTCGAGGTCGAGCACGCCGCGTGCCCGGCGGTTGCGCGACAGGGCTTCATAAGCTCCGTACAGCGGTGCAATCACGTCCTTGGCCAAGACGTCCGTTACGTCGTCGGGCCGGCCGTCCTGGGCCGCCTGGACCTGCTCATAGGTCAGGCGCGCGGCGGACCGCATCATGGCGCGCTCGAACCGGTGGCGCGTCAGGTTGCCGTCGCCGTCGATCCACAGGTGGGCGGCCAGGCAGGGGCGGTCCTCCTTGGGCTTCAGCGAACACCAGCCGTTGGACAGTTCCTCCGGCAGCATGGGTACCACGCGGTCCGGGAAATAGACGCTGTTGCCCCGGTCGTAAGCGCTGCGGTCCAGCGCGTCGCCGGGCCGCACGTACCAGGACACGTCGGCGATGGCGACGATCAGATGCCAGCCGCCGGGATGATCCGGGTCCGGTTCGGCGAACACGGCGTCATCAAAATCACGGGCATCGGCACCGTCGATGGTGACCAACGGCAGGCCGCGCAGATCGACGCGGTCGCCTAGCGGCGCCGGTCCGGCGGCCTTGGCCTGGTCAAGGGCTTCGGCGGGAAATTCGCTTGGCAGTTCGTGTTCGTGGATGGAAATCAGGCTGATCGACTTGGGGTCGTCCATGGCGCCCAGAACGTCGGTCACCTTGGCTTTGCGCAGCCCCAGGTCCTTGCCGGGCAGGGCGGCGGCGCGCACCAGGTCGCCCGCCTTGGCGCCGCCCGATTGTCCCGCCGGGACCACATAGTCCTGTTTGGCGCGGCGGTCGGTGCTTTCGATGCGGCCTTCACCGCCGACTTCCCGGTAAACCCCCATGATTGCCGAAGGGGCCGACGGCAGGCGGCGGATGGTGCGGCCCTGATAGACGCCGCGCCCCGTGCGCTCCAGGCGCGCCAGAACGCGGTCGCCGGTGCCCAATGCGGGTTGCCCCTTGCGCTCCGCTGCCATGTAGATGGCCGGCGGCGGGCCGGCGGCGTCTTCATCCCAGGTTTCCGGGCGGGCCATCAATTCGCCCTCGGCGTCGATGCCGGTGATGTGCAGGACCGTGACCTCGGGCAGGGTGCCCGGCTCGGCAAACCGTTTGCTGCGTCCGCGCTGCAGGGCGCCGTCGCGTTCCAGGTCCTTCAGGATTTCGCGCAGCATGACCTTGCCCTCGGCCCCCAGCTTGAAGGCACGCGCGATCTCGCGCTTGCCGACGCGTTTGGGGCTCGACTGGATGAATTCCAGGATTTCCTCCCGCGTCGGGAAGGGCCGGTTTGATTTCGGGGGTTTGGCCACGGCGGGCGGCTCCGATCAGGCGTCGCTGGCGGACGGCGGCGCATCGCCGTCGGCCGGCGTCTTCTTCGCTGCTTTCTTCTTTGCGGCTGTTTTTTTGGCAGCGGGCTTTTTCTTCGCTGCGGCCTTCTTCTTTGGCGCGGCTTTCTTGGCCGCGGTCTTCTTCGCGGCCGGGGCCGCTTTGCCCGATTTGGCGGCAATCAGCTCCAGGGCCTTTTCCAGGGTCACGGAATCCTTGTCCATGTCCTTGGGCAGGGACGCCATGACCTTGCCGTGCTGGACGAAGGGCCCCCAGCGTCCGGCCTTCTGAACCACCGGCTTGCCATCGGTGGGATGCTTGCCCAATTCCTTGGGCGGGTCCTTGCGTGGCTTGTCGGCGAACAGCACGACCGCACGGTTCAGGCCCACGGTCAGAACGTCATCGTCACCCTTCAGCGACACATAGGTTCCGCCCATTTTCAGGAACGGGCCGAAACGGCCGAGCCCGGCGGTGATCATGTCGCCGGTTTCCGGGTGCAGACCGACCTCGCGCGGTAGGGCAAGCAGGCCCAGCGCCATCTCAAGGTCAATGGTCGCCGCACTGACGCCCTTGGGCAGGGATGCGCGCTTGGGCTTGGGGCCGCCTTCTTCGGCATCGCCCAGTTGCACATAGGCGCCGTAAGGCCCCTTGCGCACGGTAATCGGCAGGCCGGTTTCGGGATCGTTGCCGAGCAGGCGGGGGAAGATTTCCGCTGCCGCTTCCGCGCCGTCGCCGTTCTCGCCGTTCGGCACGGCCAGGGCCTGGGTATGTTTGCATTCGGGATAATTCGAGCAGCCGATGAAGGCGCCGAACTTGCCCAGTTTCAGGCCCATGCGGCCATCTGCGCAGACCGGACACTTGCGCGGGTCGCGACCGTCTTCGCCCATGGGGAAGAAATGCGGGCCGAGGAGTTCGTCAAGCGTGTCCAGAACCTCGCGCACGCGGAGTTCCTTGGTGCCGTCGACGGCCTTGGAGAACGCTTCCCAGAAATCGCGCAGCACCTGTTTCCATTCGCGCCGGCCGCCGGAAATATCGTCGAGCCGTTCTTCGAGCTCGGCCGTGAAGCCGTATTCCACGTAGCGTTCAAAGAAACTGGAGAGGAAGGCGGTGACCAGTCGGCCGCGGTCCTCGGGCATGAAGCGGCGGCTTTCCAACTTCACGTAATTGCGGTCCTGCAGGACCGAGATGATCGAGGCATAGGTCGACGGGCGGCCGATGCCCAGTTCTTCCAGGCGCTTGACCAGACTGGCTTCGGTATAGCGCGGCGGCGGCTGGGTGAAGTGCTGATCGGCGTCCACTTCCTGGCGGGCCAGGTGTTGGCCTTTCTTGACGTCGGGCAGGATGCGCAGCTTGTCGTCATCGTCGCTGTCGGCAGAGGCGTCCTCGTCCTTGCCTTCCTGATAGACCTTGAGGAAACCGTCAAAGGCGATGACCGATCCGGTCGCGCGCAGGGCGGCGGAGCCGTCGGCGGCGGCAATGTCGACGGCGACCTGGTCGAGCACCGCATTTTCCATCTGGCTGGCAACCGTGCGCTTCCAGATCAGGTCGTAAAGCTTGCGCTGATCGTCGTCCAGGTACTGGGCGACGTCCTCGGGCCGGCGGGACACGTCCGTCGGGCGGACCGCCTCGTGGGCTTCCTGCGCGTTCTTGGCTTTGGTCTTATAAATACGTGGCTCACCCGGCAGATAGGGTGCGCCATAAGATCCCCTGATCAGGTCGCGGCAGGCGTTGATGGCCTCGTTGGCCATGTTCACGCCGTCGGTTCGCATATAGGTGATCAGGCCGACCGTCTCGCCGCCGATGTTGACGCCTTCGTAAAGGCGCTGGGCAACCTGCATGGTGCGCTTGGCGCCGAAGTACAGCTTGCGTGCGGCTTCCTGTTGCAGGGTCGACGTGGTAAACGGCGGCGCCGGATTGCGCCGCGATTGCTTGCGCTGAACGTTGGCGACGGAAAAGGTGCCGGCTTCGACGGTTTTCTTGGCGCGCTCGGCCTCGGCCTGCGATCCCAGGTCCATCTTGGCCAGCTTCTGCCCGTTCAGATGGGTCAGTTGCGCCGCGATCTTGTGCCCGCCTTCGGCGGCGAAGGTCGCCTTGATGGACCAGAATTCCTGGCGCCGGAAGATTTCGATTTCGGCTTCGCGCTCGCAGATCAGGCGCAACGCGACGGACTGCACGCGGCCGGCCGACCGCGATCCCGGCAGCTTGCGCCACAACACCGGCGACAGGGTGAAGCCGACAAGATAGTCGAGTGCGCGGCGCGCCAGATAGGCGTCGACCAGTTCACGGTCCAATTCGCGCGGATGATCGAACGCCGCCTTGACCGCGTCCTTGGTGATTTCGTTAAACACGACGCGCTTTACCTCGACGTCCTTGAGCGCGTTGTTCTTGTTCAGGACTTCGCGGACGTGCCAGGAAATGGCCTCGCCTTCGCGGTCGGGGTCGGTCGCGAGATACAGTTTGTCGGCACCTTTGACGGCACTGGCGATCGCCTTGATGTGCTTTTCCGACCGGGCGTCGATTTCCCAGTCCATCTCGAAGTCGGCGTCCGGGCGTACGGATCCGTCCTTCGACGGCAGGTCACGGATATGGCCATAGCTGGCCAGCACGGTGTAACCGGGGCCCAGGTATTTGTTGATCGTTTTCGCCTTGGCCGGGCTTTCAACGACGACGACGTCGGTCATGCGAGACTTGCCTTTTCTCGGCCGGCCTTCGGGGCCGCTGCCCGGGCCGGCTAGTGGTCCATGAGCAGCGAAACTTTGCTGCCGGGGTGCCTCTCTAACCGTCCTGCCAGTTCAAGTTCAAGCAAAACCGTAGACACCACGGCCTGGGAGAATTGGCAAACGCGGAGCAGTTCGTCAACAGTCGTCGGTGTCGGGCCCAGGGCGGCAATGATCTCATTGCGTGCTGAAATGGTCGCCTCGACGCTTATCGAATCATTAGTAATATATTGATTATCAATGATAATTTTAGGGTTTCCCGGAGCGCGGGCATCGGCCAGAACGGCAAATACGTCTTCTGCGCTTTCCGTCAAGGTTGCCCCTTCGCGAATCAAATGATTGGTCCCGCGAGCCCTTGGGTCCATTGCTGCGCCCGGCACGGCGAACACTTCGCGCCCTTGTTCAAGGGCCATGCGGGCGGTAATCAGGGAACCCGACCGGGGGCTTGCCTCGACCACCACGACGCCGCGCGCCATGCCGGAGATGATCCGGTTACGGCGGGGAAAATGCCGGGCCTGGGGTTGGGTGCCGGGTGCGACCTCAGACAACAGAACGCCGGCCTCGGCGATACGGTCGTAGAGGTCACGGTTCTCGGCCGGGTAGACGGTATCAATCCCGCCGCCCAGTACCGCCGCCGTGCCGGTTGCCAGCGCCCCGTCGTGGGCGGCGGCGTCGATCCCCCGGGCCAGGCCCGAGACGACCATCAGCCCACCGTCCCCCAGGTCGGCGGCCAATTTCTTCGCGAAACGCCGGCCGTTGGTGGAAGCATTGCGGGCACCAACGACACCGATGGTTTTCTTGGTGAGAAGATTCTGCCGGCCGCGCGCATAGATGACCGGCGGCGGATCGTGGATATGGGCGAGAAGCGGCGGGTAGGTGGGCTCCCCCCAGGCGAGAAGCGTCGCCCCGATGCGTTGCGCATCTTCCAGTTCGCGCGATGCCGCCGCCGCCGTGGCGATGCGGATGGTGCCGGCGCGCCCGCCCCGGCGGGCAAGGTCGGGCAGGGCGTCGAGTGCCCGCTGCGCCGTGCCGAAACGTTCCAGCAAATTGAAGAAGGTGCCCGGCCCGACGTTGGCCGAGCGAATCAGGCGCAACCAGGCGATGCGTTCATCGTCGGGAAGGGTTCGCTGGCGGTGATGGGCCAACCTGTCCGGCATGTCTGGGCTCTCCCAGGGCGAATGTCTGTGAAAAGATTACCCGAGGAGATTTATCTATAAAAGGGAAAGATATGTGTTTATGAACCCGTTTTGGTTGTGCATCCCAATATCCAGGCCGGCACCAACGCCGTCGAAAATACGATGGCCGAGACGATGAAGGCATCCTGGAATCCAAGTGTCGTCGCCTGGGCGTGAATGACCTTGGACAGGAAGTTGAGCGCACCGGCCGTTTGCTGGGCATCGGGCAGGCCGCTTTCGCCGAGCACGCGGCCGACCTTTTCGATGAATTCCCGGCTGAGCGGGTTACCCGATGTCTGGGTCGCCGCCATGGCGTCGGCATGGAACGCAGTGCGCTGTTCGATGATGACGACGAACACCAGGGTGCCGAACGCGCCGCCCAATTGGCGGATGAAGTTATAGGTCGCGGCACCTGAATTGATCTTGTGCTCGGGCACGGCGCGGATCGCCGCCGCCCCCATGGCGGGCATGACCAGGCCGATGGCCAGGCGCGACAGCACGGTGAAGAGCGCCATGACGAGGAACGCCGTGTTGACATCGGATTTGGCGATGAACCAGGCGGCTACGACGAAGATCAGCACGCCGGCCGAGATCGGATAACGCGGCGACACGTGGTCGTTCAGGCGTCCGGCCAAGGGGGTGATCATGAATAGGAATATGCCCGCCGGGACCAGCACCATGCCCGCCGCCGTGGCGGTGAAGCCCTGGACCTGTTGGGTGAACACAGGGATGGCGTAGTTGGTGGCGAAGTTGCCGGCGCCGAACAGAAAGGCAATGACCATGGCCGACGCGAAAGCCGGGTTCTTAAACAGGCTGACGTCAAGCATCGGGTTTTTCGAATGGGTCTGATGCCACAGAAAGGCGATCCCCACCGCCGTCCCGCCGATCAGGAGGGCCAGGGTCTCATTGGAATGCCAGCCCCAGCGCTGGCCGTTGGCAAGGCCGCTCATGACGGTGAAGCAGGCGGTGACGACAAGCGCCAGGCCGGTCCAGTCAAAGGGCGGTTTGGGGCCTTTTTTCCGTTCCTGCGGCATGAAGCTGAGCCCCAGCAGAAAGGCGAGGAAGGCCAGGGGCATGGGCACGATGAAGATATGCCGCCAGGTCAGGGCGTCCAGGATGGCGCCCCCGACCACGGGCCCGAAACTGGGGGCCAGGGTCACGCCGACCGAATACATGCTGACGGCGAATCCGCGCCTTTCAAAGGGGAACACGGAAATGATGGTCGAGAGCACCAGGGGTTGAACAATGCCGGCGGAAATCCCCTGCATGACCCGCCCGACGATCAGGGTGCCCATGTTGGGCGCCATGGTGCAAACGACGGCGCCCGCGGCGAACAGCACCAGGGTCATGGTATAGGCGTTGCGCTGCCCCAGATGGGCAACGACCCACACACTCATGAGCTGGCTCGCCACCATCGTCGTGATGAAGGCGGTGGACGCCCATTGCGCGACCGTCTGGTCGATCCCATAGGCCCCCATGATCGAGGGCACGGCGACGTTGACGACCGTCGCCGACAAGATCATCGAAACTGCCCCCAACAGGCCCGATAAGGTTACCGACCAGCGGCGAAATTCGCTGATGGAATGGGGGTCGATGGGCGAGACGGCGGGGTTACTGGTCAACGTCGATCTTTATTTCGACCATCATCCCGGGGCGCAACAGGCGTTCTTGCTGGTCGATGGCGATACGGACCGGCAGGCGCTGGGTGATCTTGGTGAAGTTGCCGCTGGGGTTCGGGCTGGGCAGTAGGGCGAATTCCGCCGTGGTGGCGTTCCCGATGACCTCAACCTTGCCGGTGAATTCGCGGTCCGGATAGGCATCGACGGAAACCTGAACGACGTCGCCGACTTTGGTTTTGCGAATATCCGTTTCCTTGATGTTGGCATCGATCCAGATCACCTCCGGATCATGGATCAAGGCCAGACGTTGGCCGGGTGTGACGTATTCGCCGACTTCGACAAAGGTCTTGTCGACGACACCGTTGATGGCGCTGCGGATCGTGCGGTCGGAATGGTCCAGGCGCTGTTCGTCCAATTTCGCCTGTAATTCCTGTTCGCGGTGGATATACACGGCAACGGCGCTGTCCAGCACGCGTAGGCGTTCACGTTCGGCCTCGACTTCGGACAGTTTGGCCTCGGCCGAGTGAAGGTCGGCAACGGCGATGCGATGTTCGCGTTCGATCTTCTTCAATTCCGTTTCGGCCTGATCCAGTTGGCGGCGGGATACGACGCGCGTCTTGAACAGGGATTTGGACCGTTCGTGTTCACGTTTGGCCAGTTCAAGCTGCGGTTCAAGGGAAGACACGGTCACCTGGGCGCCGACCAGACGGGCCTGCTCGGACTTCAATTTCGAGGCGGTTTCCTTATCGACCAGGCGCTTTTCCGCCAGCGTGCGCTCTTTCTCCGCGCGCAGGCTGGCGATCTGGGCTTCCAGTTCACGGGCCTTGAGCGCTGATTCGCGGGAATCGATGGTCATCAGGACCGTTCCCGGCTTGATGTCATCGCCTTCCGTGACGCTGATCGACGTGACCCATCCGGCAACACGGGACGACACGGTGATCAGGTCACCGCCGATGCGGGCATCGACTTCATGAATGTTGGTGACGCGGTCGTGAATTTCCACGCCACCGAAAATGGAGCCGACCACGCCGATGACGAGCGCGATCGCGAGGCGGCGCTTCCGAGATTTCAGGCGAGCGGCTTCTTCGGCAATTTTTTCGTTAGTTGACGCAGTTGCGTCCGACCTCGGATCGATATCCGTGGTGTCCGGCATGGATTTTTCCTCTACTCATCGGCGACGGTTCTTAATTAACACGTATTGTATACAATTAGCAGTAATTGGAAAGTAGGCCATTCGCCATGGACCGCTGGCCAATGTGCTCAAGTTTACATCAGGCAGGGGGCGTGAAGTCGGCTGTTTCCGTCACGGCCGGGGTGCGCGGATGGACGTTCCGGGTTTACCTGGGGGTGTTGACCCTGAGCGACAAGACAGTGGCAGTTGATTGAACTCATTGACCGTATATTTAAAATAAAACAATATAAAAAATTATAATTACTTTAATTTAAATTAGTTTATTGAAAAAATATGATGCAAGAATTTAAATAAATATAACATTTAAAATATATCTGTATTAAATTATATTTGAAAAATATACAGCGTTTTATCTAAAGTTAATTTCCTGCGCCGGCTGGCGCCTGACGGCGCAGTTAATTTTCATCCCATTGAATTGTGTTTGCGGTCGGCATGCCGGCGGAAGCGCTGAATTTCAATCGATCTACAGGAGCAATGTATGACACTGCCGAAAATGACGAGCCCCTTTTTGCTTGGTGCGGGCACGGGCGCATTCGTCCTTGCCGTCCTGGCCTTCAGCAATAATTGGGTGGTCAGCGCGAGCACGAATCAGAGCGAGGTGCAGGATGCCCGGATCAATGCGCAGGCTTCCATTTGCGCCGCCCGCGCCGTCGATCATATGAAGAAGATGGCGAAGGCGCCGGACCTGCAGGGCTATCAATCAGAAGCCCGCGCGGTGCGTGAAGGTCTTGCGAAGGATTTCGCAACCGCCCTGCCGGGCACAAGCGAGCCGGAATCCGGCGTGGTTTCCGCCTGCGCGCAGATGCTGAACAGGGACCTCTAACGCAATTCAGTACTAGGTGGCGTGTCCGTCGGGTCGGATTTTTGGCCGATCTTGCTTTCCTGGCCGGTGATCAGTCGCTGGATGTTCGCCCGGTGTCGGATGACCGCCAGGATAGCCAAGCCGCCCGCCATCCAGGCCATGGGCATGCCGTCGATCCAATAGGCATAGGCCGGGGCCGCGACCAGGGCGCCCAAGGCGGCCAGGGATGAATAGCGGAAGACGCCGGCGACCAGCAGCCAGGTCGCGCAGGCTGCCAGCCCGACCATGATATTCACCGCCAGCAGCACGCCGAGCGTGGTCGCCACGCCCTTGCCGCCCTTGAAGCGGAGCCAGATCGGGAAATTGTGCCCGACGACGCCGGCGAACCCGGCGATCATGCCGGCCTCAGCACCCCATAGATGGGCCGCCGCAAGTGCCGCCGCCGCCCCCTTGCCGCAATCACAGATCAGCGTGGCGAAGGCCAAGCCCTTGCGCCCGGTGCGCAATACGTTGGTCGCCCCGATATTGCCCGAGCCCATGGTCCGGATGTCGCCCAGGCCCGCCATGCGCGTGAAGACCAGGCCGAAGGGCACCGACCCCAGCAGATAGCCGCCGAGGGCGGCCAGGGCGAATGCGAGATTGCTGTCCAGTCCGCCGGCCATGGGTCAGGCTCCGTGGGTGTGGACGGTGCGACCGTCGATCACGGTGCGCAGGACCATGCCCTGTACGGGCCGCCCGTCGAACGGGGAATTCTTTGATTTGGAGAGCAGCACGTCGGAGGAAACCTTCCAACTGCGGTCGGGATCGAACAACACCAGGTCGGCGGGGGCGCCGGGTTTCAGGCGGCCGGCATCCATCGCCATGAGCGCGGCCGGTGCCCGGGTCACCAGGTCGAGCGCTTGGAGCAGGGACAGGTGGCCGTTGTGGTAGAGCTCCAGCGTCATCGGCAGCAGGGTTTGCAGGCCGACGCCGCCCGATGCGGCCTGGGCGAAGGGCAGGCGCTTGGATTCCTCGTCCTGCGGCGTGTGGTCGGATGCGACGCAGTCGATGACCCCGTCGCTGATTGCCTGCACGATGGCCTGGCGGTCGTCCTCGTCGCGCAGCGGCGGGGTCAATTTGGCAAAGGTGCGGTAGTCGCCGATGGCATGTTCGTTGAGCGAGAAATAGGGCGGGGCCGTGTCACATGTGACGGCCAGGCCCCGGTCCTTGGCGCGGCGAATAACCTCGACGCTTTCCGCCGTCGACACGTTGACGAAATGCAGGCGCCCGCCGGTCATCTCGACCAGACGGATGTCGCGTTCGATGATGATGATTTCGGCCTCGCGGGGGATGCCGGCAAGACCCAGGCGGGTTGAGTTTTCGCCCAGGTTCATCACGCCGCCCTCGGCAAGCGACGGTTCCTCCGCTTGGTGGCAGATCACCAGGCCGAAGGTCGCGGCATAGGCGAGGGCCTGACGTAGAACCAGGGGGTCGGCGATCGTCCGGACGCCGTCGGTGAAGGCAAGCGCGCCGGAATCCCTGAGCAGCTTCAGTTCGGCGAGTTCCTTGCCGGCCAGTTGTTTGGTCACGGCGCCATAGGGGTAGACCTTGGTCAGCCCCAGTTGGCGGGCCCGGCGGGCGACGAATTCGACCACCGACATGTCGTCGATGCAGGGATTGGTGTCGGGAAGGCAGAGCAGCGAGGTGACCCCGCCCGCCGTCGCCGCGCGCCCGGCGCTGGCCAGGGTTTCCTTCTGCTCTTCGCCCGGTTCGCCCAGATGGGCGCGGATATCGACCAGCCCCGGCGGCAGGCAGGCGCCTTGGCAATCAATGATCTTGGCGTCCTCGGGGGGGCCCGCGTCGAACAGCCCCGGCCCGGCGGCGGCGATCTTTTCGCCGTCGGTCAGCACGCCGCCGGTCCCGTCCCAGCCTTCGGCCGGGTCCAGGATGCGCGCGTTGACATAGGCCACGCGGCCGAGGGGTTCGTCGAGTTTTACCGCCATATCTTAGGTTCGGGTTCCGTCACAAGTTGGTTTCGGCGAGGGGTTCCAGATTGTGGGCCAGAATCTCCAGCGCGGCCATGCGTACGGCAACGCCCATTTCGACCTGTTCGCGGATGACCGAACGATAGAAGTCGTCGGCCACTTCCGAATCGATCTCGACCCCCCGGTTCATGGGGCCCGGATGCATGATCAGCGCATCGGGCTTAGCATGAGCCAGCATTTCGTAGTCGAGCCCGAAATAGGTGAAATATTCCCGTACCGAAGGGAAATAATTGGATTTCATGCGCTCTTGCTGGAGGCGCAGCATCATCACGATGTCGCAGTCCTTCAGACCCTCGGCCATGTCGTGGAAGACTTCCACGCCGAGGCGTTCGGCAGCGTAAGGGATCAACGTCTTGGGCGCGATCAGGCGCACCCTGGCACCCATGGTCGTCAGCAGGTGAATGTTCGAACGCGCGACCCGGGAATGCAGGATGTCGCCGCAGATGGCGACTTGCAGCCCGGCCAGGCGGCCGAGCCTGCGGCGGATGGTCAGGGCATCCAGAAGGGCCTGCGTGGGATGTTCGTGGCTGCCGTCACCGGCATTGATGACCGCGCAGTTGACCTTTTCCGACAGCAGCTTGACCGCGCCGGAATCAGCGTGCCGGACGACCAGCACGTCCGGGTGCATGGCGTTCAGGGTCATCGCCGTATCGACCAGGGTTTCGCCCTTTTTAATCGAGCTTCCCGAGATCGACATATTAATAACGTCGCCGCCCAGCCGTTTGCCCGCCAGTTCGAACGACGTGCGGGTTCGGGTTGAGGCTTCGAAGAAAAGGTTGATGACCGTGCGTCCGCGCAGCACCGACCTTTTCTTGTCAGGTTGGCGGTTTTGTTCGACGTAGGTCTCGGAGCGGTCCAATAGGAAAGTGATTTCCGCCGGTGTCAAACCCTCGATACCAAGCAAATGGCGATGGGGGAAATCTGTCGTTGCCGTGTCGCCGGAAATCATGGTGCCGGAATATAGGCTGGAGTGTCCGGCGGGTCACGAAAAATTGCGGGCCCTGAAGGCCGGCGGTCGATGGCGGCATGATTGGCGGCCTGATCGGCGGGGGTGAGCGAATAAACACAAGGGTTTTTGCCGTGTCCTCCCGGAATTCGATCACAGGCCCGGGGACGGGCCAAATCGACATGGCCGCGGTTCTGGACCGCCTGCATGTCGGCGTCGCGGTTTTCGATTCGGATGACAGCCTGATTTTCGCCAACGACGCCTGCCGTGACCTGTTTCGGCAGATTGCGGAAAATTTCACGCCGGGCCCTAAGGGCCCTCGGTCACCGGGCGTCCAGCGCCCCTTGTAATATATAAGCCGCCGCCAGCTTATCGACGACCTGCCCGCGTCGGGCGCGGGTCATGTCCACGTCATCGACCAGCATGCGTTCGACCGCCACGGTCGACAGCCGTTCATCCCAGAAGGCGATGGGCAGGTCACGCTTTTCCAGCAGATTGGCGGCGAATTGGCGGGTCGACTGACAACGCGGCCCTTCGGTCCCATCCATGCTGATTGGCAATCCGATGACCAGGGCCCGGACATCCTCGGCGTCGATGGCGGCAAGCAGGGCCTGGGCATCGGCCGTGAACTTGGTGCGCCGGATCGTGTCGTAGGGGGTTGCGATCGTGCGCATGACATCCGACAGGGCAAGACCGATTGTCTTCGAGCCCAGGTCGAGCCCCATGACGCGGCCGTGCTGGTCCAGGGCCGTTTTCAATTCCGTCAGTGTCATGACCGCCATGGCATTGTCCTTACGATATCCACCGCAGATCCATCCGCCCCGCCGGAAAACCCGGCGCGGGAAAAGTTAGGTGGTGCTAACTTGTTGATAGAGGTAACATATATCCTCTTCTGAGGGGCACTAGTTTACTTCGGCGCGGGGGCCCCGCGGGCTGATGAGGGCGGTTCGGCGATGTATGGGGCATTGCATTTTGTCACTCCAATTTTGCGGGGCGGGGGTTGCACGCCGTCTGCCGGTCACCGTGCCTTTTGTTTGTGCATTGCCGGGGGGCTGGTTGTTTTTGCCGCCTTCGGGGCTGCTGCTCAGGACAAATCGGAAAAGACCTTTCTTGGGCAAACCGTGACGCCGCTTGCGGGCACCTATGTGGTGACCAAGGACCTGAACGTGCGGGGCGAACCCGACACCAACGGCAAGAAGGTCGGCAGTTTCCGCGAAGGCGACCGCGTGAAGGTGGTCGCCAAGGCCAAGGGAAGTTGGCTGGCCGTGCGTGCCGACGGCAAGGATCTGGGCTTTGTTTATAGTCCGGTTCTGATGCCTTTGATCGATGCCGTGATTAACGAGCCTTTGACGGGCACGGCGACGATCACCGGGGGAAGCTGTGCCTATCGCGTGGTGTTCGAAGGCGAAAGCCCCATCGAGGGCCAGTTGTTCAATTCCGTCGATTATCGCGCGATGCTCGAATGCCGCCGCGACGGAAAATCCTATGCCTTCGAAATGCCGCTGTTCATCACCGAAGGCCCGTATAACGGCGGCGTCAAGTCGGTCCACCAGATCGGCATGGACGTTCTGGAACTGGCGCAGGAATACGAACGGGTGTTCTCAACCAACCTTTTATATGACGCGGAAAAAGGCGAAGTGCGCCTCGACACCGTCAGCGTCGACAAGTACCTGGCCGCCGGCAAGAAAACGCCGATGCCGGCGAAGGACGTATCGTCGGCTCTGGCCGCCGCTCTCACGCTCGCAGTCCAGTCCTGGTCGCAGGCATTCTGGACCGACTTCGCCAAGGCTCTGCGGGGCTCCGGCGGATAACCTTCGGCCGGGCGTTTCTCACTGATCTACCTCTCAATAGCGTGACTTATTTGCATCGGTCGGGGGCGGGAGCGTTACCTGTCTTATTGCTTGTTTTGTCGCCCGTTTGGGGTGGGCGATCATTTTTGTCCGAATTTTCAGCGTTGAGCGAAACTTCGGGTAAAAATCATCGAATTTGGGTTCTAAAATTGCATAAAAAATAGGCATAAATATTGCGATGCTTTTATTTTGCTCAAAATGATGTGCTATAATTGCAACAATTGGCCTTGAAATTAGCCTTAACTAATTGATTTATATCAATAAAATAATTTGTACGCATCTGGCATCCAATTTGCTACCACCAAGCACAGTGGGGTGTACGCCTCGGGTAAACTGTGAAAAAGGATCAAGAAAATGGCATCTGTGGTGCGGCTTTTTAGTGCCCTCGGTTTTGTGGCGGTGGTGGGTGCGTCCCTCCCGGCGCAGGCCGAAGATATGAAATTCCCCGGTACCTTCTCGGCCAACGCTGGCATCGTTACCGAATATCGCTTCCGCGGTCTGGATCAATCGTCCCAGAAGCCGGCCATTCAGGGCGGTATCGATTGGTCGATGGACACGGGCATTGCTGACACGTCCGTTTATCTCGGCACGTGGGGTTCCAACGTTGACTTCGGCGACAGCGACAAGGCCAGCGCCGAAATCGATTACTACGGCGGCATTTCCGGCTCCGCCGCCAACATCGGTTGGGATGTGGGCTTTATCTACTACTCCTATCCGGGCGCGTCGGATGACGTGAACTACGACCTGTGGGAAGCGACCCTGGGTCTGAGCTACGACATCATGGACGGCCTGTCGATCGGCGGCAATTACGCCTATTCGCCGGACTTCTTCGGCGGCAGCGGCACCGGTCACTGGTTCGCCGCCAACGTGTCCTATGCGGTGCCGATCAAGGTGCTTGCCGGGATCACGCTGGATGCTTCCGTCGGCCGTCAGTTGATTGAAAAGAACGCCACCTTCGCGCAGCCCGACTACACCACGTGGTCGATCGGTGCGTCGCTGGGCATCACGGAAAATGTCTCGCTTGGTGTGCAGTACATCGATACCTCGATCAGCAACAGCCGCCTGGCGGAAGACGTCGTCATCGGTTCGTTGACCGCGTCCTTCTAAGGACGACCGGTTGATCGTCTGAAATCGGCCGACACGGGGGTCGCCCCGTCGTACAGGCCGGTTGAGAAAAGGCCGCAAGCCCCCCCTGCCGGATGATCGTCCGGCAGGGGGACTTGCGTCTTTTTTTGCCTGAATGCCTTCGGCTGCGGCGTGGCGGCGCTTGCCGCCCGGGGATGTCGATGGTAATTTCCGCGCCCGCAGCCGGGCCCTCGAAATGCCCTGCACACCGACCGCCTTTCAAGTCTGGATCCGCCATGTCTCTAGATAAAAACGACGTCCGCAGGGTCGCCTTTCTGGCCCGGATCAAGGTCGACGAGGCCGACCTGGAACCCGTCGCCCAGGACCTGAACAACATCATCGGCTGGGTCGAGCAATTGGCCGAGGTCGATACGGACGGAGTCGCGCCGATGACCGGCGCCACCGGCATGGTTATGACGCGGCGCGACGACGTGGTGACCGACGGGGGTGACCCGGAAAAGGTCTTAAGCAACGCGCCGGACCGGGTGGGTGATTTCTACACCGTGCCCAAGGTGGTCGACTAATGTCCAAGCTGAACGAATTGAGCATCGCCCAGGCCGCCGACGGCCTGGATAAGGGCGAATTTTCCGCCGTCGATCTGGCCGAGGCCTCGCTGGCCGCGGCCGAGGCGGCCAAAGGTCTGAACGCCTTCATTACCCTGACACCCGAGGTTGCGCGGGACCGTGCCGCGGCGTCGGACGCCAGGCGCGCCAAGGGCGGCGCCCTGGGGGCGCTCGACGGTGTGCCCGTCGCGGTCAAGGATCTGTTCTGCACCGAAGGGGTGCCGACCACGGCGGCATCGCACATTCTGGACGGTTTCGTGCCGACCTATGAATCGACCGTCGGCCGCAACTTGATCGACGCCGGTGCCGTGATGATCGGCAAGACCAACCTGGACGAATTCGCCATGGGCTCGTCCAACATGACCAGCTACTACGGCCCGGTGAAGAACCCGTGGACCGGCCCCGGCGGCGAAGACCTGGTGCCCGGCGGCTCGTCCGGGGGCCCGGCCACGGCGGTCGCGGCGCGCATTTGCCCCGGCTCATTGGGCACGGACACGGGTGGTTCGATCCGACAGCCGGCATCGCTGTGTGGCATCGTCGGCATGAAGCCGACCTATGGCCGCTGCTCGCGTTGGGGCATCGTCGCTTTTGCTTCCTCACTCGATCAGGCCGGCCCCTTCGCCCGCACGGTGGAGGACGCGGCCATCCTGCTGGGCGCCATGGCAGGCCATGACCCCAAGGATTCGACCTCGGCCCCCCACGATGTCCCCGATTTCCGGGCGGCGGTTCAAGGCGGGGTCAAGGGCCTCAAGGTCGGCATTCCCCGCGAATACACCATGGACGGCATGCCGTCGGAAATTCAGACCCTGTGGGACCGGGGGGCGGACTGGCTCAAGTCCCAGGGGGCGGAGATCAAAGAAGTCTCTCTGCCGCATACCAAATACGCCCTGCCGGCCTATTACATCGTCGCCCCGGCCGAGGCGTCCTCGAACCTCGCACGCTATGACGGCGTGCGCTACGGGCTGCGGGTTGATGGCGATACGCTCGACGACATGTACGCCAACACCCGTGGCGAAGGCTTCGGCGCGGAAGTCCGCCGCCGCGTGCTGATCGGCACCTACGTGCTGTCGGCGGGCTATTACGATGCCTATTACGTGAAGGCGCAGAAGGTCCGCACCCGCATTCTGGAGGATTTCACCAAGGCCTTTGAGGACGTGGACGTGCTGCTGACGCCCACGGCGCCCAATGCGGCCTTTGCCATCGGCGCCAAGATGGACGACCCCATCGCCATGTATTTGAACGACGTGTTCACCGTGCCCGCCAACCTGGCCGGCCTGCCCGGCATCAGCGTGCCGGCAGGGCTGGACAAGGACGGCCTGCCGCTCGGCCTGCAGCTGGTCGGCCGCCCCTTCGACGAGGAAACGGTGCTGCGCGCGGCAAAGGCGATCGAGGATGCGGCCGGGTTCGACGCGCTGCCGAAATATCTCGGGGGGCAGGGCTGATGAGCTACATCATCCAAGGTGATACAGGTGACTGGGAAGTGGTCATCGGGCTTGAGGTCCATGCCCAGGTGTCGTCCCAGGCCAAGCTGTTTTCGGGCTCGCCCACAGCCTTCGGCGCCGGGCCCAATTCCCAGGTTTCGCTGATCGACGCGGCCATGCCCGGCATGCTGCCGGTGATCAACGGCTATTGCATCGAACAGGCGGTGAAGACGGGCCTGGGCCTGAATGCCAAGATCAACAAGACCAGCGTGTTCGAGCGCAAGAACTACTTCTACGCCGACCTGCCCCAGGGCTATCAGATTTCCCAGTACCTGCACCCGGTGGTGGGAGAGGGCATCGTCACGGTCGATCTGGCCGACGGCACGACCCGCGACATCGGGATCGAGCGCCTGCACATGGAACAGGACGCCGGGAAGTCCATGCACGACCAGGATCCCAAGCGGTCGTTCATCGACCTCAACCGGGCTGGCGTGTGTTTGATGGAGATCGTGACCAAGCCGGATATCCGCAGCCCCGAAGAGGCAGGCGCCTTCGTGCGCAAGCTGCGCTCCATCCTGCGCTACCTCGGGACCTGCGACGGCAACATGGAGCAGGGCTCCATGCGCGCCGACGTCAACGTTTCCGTGCGCAAGGTCGGTGAAGAGGGCTACCGTACGCGGGCCGAGATCAAGAACGTGAACAGCGTGCGTTTCATCATGCAGGCGATCGAGATCGAGGCCGAACGTCAGGTCGACATCCATGAAAGCGGCGGCGAGATCGTTCAGGAAACCCGCCTGATGGATCCGGTGAAGGGCGAAACCCGGTCCATGCGGGCCAAGGAATTCGCCCATGATTACCGCTATTTCCCGGACCCGGACCTTCTGCCGCTCGAACTGACGGATGAGTTCATTGAGGGCCTGCGCAAGACTTTGCCCGAACTGCCCGATGCCAAGAAGCAGCGCTTCATGGATGACATGGGCCTGTCGGCCAAGGACGCATCGGCCCTGGTCGCCGATCGGGAGAGTGCCGAGTATTTCGAGGCCGTGGCCGCCGCAAGCGATCCGAAAAAGGCCGCCAATTGGGTGACGAACGACCTGTTCGGGGCGCTCAACAAGGCCGGTCTTGCCATCGCCGACAGCCCCATTTCGGCGGCCCATCTGAGCAAGCTGCTGGGCCTGATGGACGACGGCACCATTTCCGGCAAGATCGCCAAGGACGTGTTCGAGATCATGTGGGAAACCTCGGGCGATCCGGAACAGATCGTCGAGGACAAGGGCCTCAAGCAGATCACCGACACTGGCGCCATCGAGGCGGCGGTGGATGCCGTCATCGCCGACAACCCGGAACAGGCCGATGAAATCCGCCAGGGCAACGACAAGGCCATCGGCTGGTTCGTCGGCCAGATCATGAAGGCGACCCAAGGCAAGGCGAACCCCCAGCAGGTCAATCAGCTGCTGCGCGAGAAGCTGAAGGGCTGACGGCGGTGCTTATCCGACCCTTCACCCCGGCTGACCACGCCCGGGTCCGCGACATTTTCATCAACTGGAACCGCCACATCACCCAGCCGGGGATGGAGGATCTGTTTGAGTCCTATATCCAGCTTGCCCTGGATGAGGAGATCAACTGCATTCCCGAATATTACGGGCGGCCCGGTTTCGGCTTTTGGGTGGCGGAGATCGACGGCACCGTCGCCGGCATGGTCGGCCTGGAGCGCCTGAACGACAACGAGGCCGAGGTCCGGCGCATGTACGTTGCCGCCGAATTCCGCCGCAAGGGGCTCGGCCGCACGCTGCTGGCCTTTGTCGAGGACCGGGCCCGCGATCTGGGCTACACGCGCATCGTACTGTCGACTTCGGCCCTACAGCCCCAGGCCAAGGCGCTTTATGAAGTTTCCGGCTACGATTTGGAACGCGAGGAAGCGTCCACCACTCAGACCAAGCGCACGGTCGGCTCCGGCCTGACGCGTTACTACTTCGCCAAGCCGCTGGTCTGAATTTCCGAGATTTGAAATGAAGCCTTAGTCGGCGGCGTCGCTTGCGGAAACATCCTCCGCCACGGCCAGCGTGACCGTGAACACGGTGCCGCCGCCGGGATTTTGTTCGATGTTCAGGCGGCCGTCGTTGACCTGCACCAACTGGCGGCATAGCGCCAAACCCACGCCGGTGCCGATTTCGCCCTTGGACCCGGTCGCCAGATCGGCGCTGGCGCCCGACAGCACGCGGCTGACCAAGTCCTGGTCCATGCCGATGCCGGTGTCGGCGATCACGACCTTCGCGTCCTTACCGTCGTGACAGACGCGGACGGTCACTTCCCCGTCTTTGGGCGTGAATTTGAGCGCGTTGTTCACCAGATTGCGGATCACCGTCGACATTTGATGACGGTCGATCCTGACCTTGACCGGCGGCCCCGCCTCGATCCGCAGTGTGACGCCACGCAGGGTCGCGTCGGCGGAATAGACGCCCGCCGTCTGCCGGGCCAGGGCGCCAAGGTCCGTGACCTCCAGGTTTGTCTGGCGCTGGCCCGTGCGCACCAGGGCCCATTCCAGAAGGTTTTCCAGAACCTCGGATGCGTTGCGCCCGGCCTCGTACAGCTTTTCACCGTATTCCTGCACCGTCTTGGGATCAAGCTTGCGGCTGGGATCGGCCAGCAGCTGGGCGTAGATCAGCAGCGGATTGAATAGATTTCGGATGTCATGGCCGATGACGGTCAGCAGGACGTCCTTCTGGCTGTTGCTTTCCTCCAACTCGTCCGTGCGTTGGGCAAGCGCCCCCTGGGCCTGTTCCCGTTCTTCCATTTCCCGGCGCAGACGCTGGTTGAACGCCGCCAGCCATAGCCCGGCCAGCAAGGCCAGCAGAGCGACAATCGTGGCACCCAGAAGCGCCTTGGGCATCCAGGCGGGCAACGTGCGTCTGTCGTCCTGCTCATAGATGAACCCGTCGAGCGACATGTCCTTGGGCAGCAGGCCCAGCCCGGCATAATGCTGAGCGATGCGCTCCCAGCGTGCCGGGTTGATGAAGCCCACGGGGACGACATCGGCCAGGATCAGGTTGGCGGATTGCCGCGCCTCGAACAGCAGGTTGTCGCGTGCCTTCCGCTTGCCGTAGGTGGCGAGGATAAGGTCGACGATCTCTTCCTGGTGTTTCATGGCATAGCGCCAGCCATCAAGCGAGGCATCGAGAAAGGCCTGGACCATCTTGGGGTCCTTTTCCAGCAGGCCTTCCGTGGTGAACAGGTTGTCGCCGTAGAAATCGACACCGCCGTCGATGGGGCGGAACAGGCGAACCGGCCCGACTTCCTTTGCGTATTGATATGGTTCATCCGTGGAATAGATGCTCATGGCATCGACGCGCCCGGACTTCAGGTCCTCGACGTCGAAGGTATGGTCGACAAAATTCATCTGGCTGATGTCGAGTCCCTCGGCGGCGAAATAGGCGCTCAATTCCGTCTCATGCGGGGCGACCATGATCTTGCCGCGGGCGAGCTGATGAATGTTGCGGATATCGTTGCGGGCATCGAGCATCAGGGTCAGCGGCGAATGCTGATAGATCACGGCCAGCACCACCACGGGAATGCCGGCGGCGCGCATCATCAAAAGGTCGGTGGTGCCGACGCCGAACTCGGCCTTGCCTTGGGCTACGGATTCCATCGGCTTGTCGCCGGGCATTGCCGGCAGGATCGTCACATCCAAGCCCCGGTCGCGGTAATATCCCTTGGCCTTGGCCGCGTAATAGCCGGCGAACTGGAACTGATGCGCCCATTTCAGCTGCAGGGTGACCTTGGTCAGCTTGCGCGGGGCATCCTCGGCTGCCCATGTTGGCGCTGGGCGCCCCAGGCCAACGAACAAAGCCGCCGCGAACACGGCAACGAGCAGCCAACGCGATGTCCGCATGTTGCCCCTGTATGCCGCCTTTGCGCCTGTCATGGTCCGCGTTCGTTGTTGGAAGAATGGCACCGGCTCGTATCCGGTGGAAGAGAGCCGCGCACCGTGCCCGGCCTGGAAAGGAATGCTGATCAAATAGGGTGCAAAATTGAGCATAATTTTACAAGGGGGACTAATATGAAAGCCGGATTTTAGGGAGTGGGCCCGTGTTCGATGCCCAACTGGATACCGCAGCTGCGACGAAGTCCGCGGAAAAGCCCGATGACGGCCTTTATTGCGCGCGCTGCGGGCATCTGGTGACGCGCCGCCGCTGGGCATTCGCACCCGACGGCGGGCACGAGCGAATCTGCGCGAATCCGGCGGGCCGCATGTTCACGGTCGTCTGTTTCCTGGAGGCGCCGGGAGCAACCGATCTCGGCGCGCCGACCGAGGAATTCACCTGGTTCGCCGGCCATGCCTGGAACTTCGCCCATTGCCGGGGTTGTGGGGACCATCTCGGCTGGCGTTATACAAGCGATCTTGATCCGCCGGTATTCTGGGGCCTCATCAAGGACCGTCTCAGCAGCTTGTCGAAATAGGAACTACCCATGTCCAAACCGCTTGTCGTGATCACCTATTGCACGCGCTGCCGCTGGCTGCTGCGGGCAGGCTGGATGGCGCAGGAACTGCTTGCCACGTTCGAGAATGATCTGGGCGGTGTGACCCTGGTGCCCGACGACGTGGGCGGGCGGTTCAGTGTGCGCGTCGGCGATACCGTCGTTTGGGACCGAAAGCGCGATGGCGGCTTTCCCGAGATCAAGGTCTTGAAGCAGCGGGTGCGTGATATCGCGGTGCCTGACAAGGAACTGGGGCATTCCGAAGGCGGGTGACCTTGCCCCGTTCCCGTGGCGGGCGAAAAATGGCATAATCGGCCCATGGCAACGACGCTTGAAGGGATCCTGTTCGACCTTGAAGGCGTCCTTTACCAGGGAGGGACGTCCATCCCTGGTGCGGCCGAAACCCTGGCGTGGACCCGGGGCCGGGGCCTGAAAACCCGTTTTCTCACCAATACCACCTTGCGTCCGCGCGCCGCAGTATGGCGGCGGCTGTGCGACATGGACCTGCCCGTGGATGCGGACGATATCGTCACCCCGGCCATGGCGGCGGTGTCGCTGTTGCGCGACCGCGGCCTGCGGCGGGTGCATCTGGCGGCGGAACCGGCCCTGGCCGAGGATTTCGCCGGCTTCGATCTGGTCGACGTCGATCCCGACGCCGTCGTCATGGGCGATCTGGATGCCGGGTTCGATCGGGCCCACCTGTCCGACTTGGCGGGCATGCTGCTCGACGGGGCGGTGCTGGTGGCGCTCCACAAGAACCGCCTGTCGCGGCCGGGCGGAGATCTGATCATCGACCTGGGGGCCTATGTGGCGGCGCTGGAGTATGCCGCCGGGGTGGACGCCGTGATTATGGGTAAACCGTCGGCGGATTTCTTCGCCCGCGTGCTGGTCGACATGGGTATTTCCGCCACCGCCGGCCTGATGATCGGGGACGACGTGGAATCGGACATCGCCGGTGCCCAGGCGGCGGGCCTGCGGGCGGTGCAGGTCATGACGGGAAAGTACGATCCGCGTACGGCGGGCCGCGCCCTGCCGGATGCCATGATCGCCAGCGTCGCCGACCTGCCCGGCGCCATCGCCGCTTGGACCTAGGGGGCGTTTGTTGCTACCGTCCGGGCCGTTCAGTGAAGAAGAAACCATGAAGGAGACAATCCATGGATCTGGTGATCCGAGGTGCTGACATCTATGACGGTCGGGGCGGCGCCCCGTACAAGGGCGACGTCGGCGTCGTGGACGGGCGCATCGCCGCCGTCGGCACGGTTGATGTAGAAGGTACCGAGGAAATCGACGCTTCGGGCTTGGCCCTGATGCCCGGGATCATCGACAGCCATACCCATTTCGACGCGCAGATCACCTGGGACCCCTGGTGCACGCCGTCGCCGGCCTTGGGCGTGACCAGCGTGCTGATCGGCAATTGCGGGTTCACCATCGCGCCCTGCAAGGCGCCGGACCGCGACCTGATCATGAAGAACCTGGTACAGGTCGAAGGCATGTCGCTGGACGTGCTGCGCTCGGGCATCGCCTGGGATTTTGAAACCTTCCCCGAATACCTGGACATGCTGGAAGCGCGCGGCGCGGCGCTCAACGTCGGCGCCTTCCTGGGCCATTCGTCCCTGCGCACCTATGTGATGGGCGATGCGGCGACGGAACGCGCCGCCAACGACGACGAAATCAAGACCATGGCGGACATCGTCCGCGCCGCCATGAAGGCCGGGGCCGTCGGCTTCGCAACCTCGACAGCGCCGCAACACAACGGCTGGGGCGGCGTGCCCATGCCGTCGCGTCTGGCCGACGCCCGTGAATTGGAAACTCTGGTCACCGCCATGGGCGAGGACAGGCGCGGCGTGTTCATGCTGACCAAGGGCAACACCACCGACGTGCCCTACCTGGAAACCGTCGCCGCCAAGTCGGGCCGGCCGGTGATGATCGCGGCCCTGCTGCACAACCCGACCAACCCGGAAGGCACCTTCAAGGACCTGGCCGCCGTCGCCGCCGCCCGTGCCAACGGGCGGGAGTTGTGGGGGCAGGTGTCCTGCTGTCCGCTGTACATGGATTTCTCACTGAAATCCGCCTACCCGCTGGAAGGGCTCGCGGCCTGGAAACCGGCCATGGAGGCCTCGGGCGAGGCGCTCAAGGCCGTCTATGCCTCCGACGCCTTCCGCCAGGCGGTGAAGGATGAACTGGCCGGCCCGGCCGGCGTGCGCCTGTTCAACGGCGAATGGGACAAGATCGAGGTCACGGAAACGGCGCGGCCGGAAAACAAGGCGTTTGATCAGAAGAAGGTCAAGGACCTGGCCGATGCCGCCAGCAAGCATCCCTTGGACTGGATGCTCGACCTGGCCATTTCGGAAGATCTGGAAACGCTGTTCATGGCCGAATTGCTGAACACGGACGAGGACGCCGTGGGCCGCATGATGCAGGACCCCAACGCTTCCGTCGCCCTGTCCGACGCGGGAGCACACTTGACGTTCTTCTGCGACGCCGGTTTCGGCCTGCATCTGATGGGCCATTGGAGCCGCGACCTGGGCAAGCTGACCCTGGAACAGGCGACCCATGAGCTGACCGCCAAGCCCGCCGCCATCTACCGCATCCCGGAGCGGGGCGAGATCAAGGAAGGCTATCACGCCGACCTGTTGCTGTTCGATCCCAAGACCGTGGGACGTGGGCCCAAGCGCCGAGTTCACGACCTGCCCGGCGGTGGTCCTCGCCTGACCACGGACGCCGTCGGTGTGGAAGGCGTCTGGGTCAACGGCGTGCGCGTGGCCGATGCCAAAGGCCCGGTTGGTGCGAAGGGCGACCCGTTGCCGGGCTGCGTGTTGCGCGCCTTCGGCAGCTGAGCAAACAGAGAGGATCGTATACGATGACCGCATCCTGCATCGCCGTCATGGCGCCGGGTGACATGGGCCATGCCGTGGGCAAGGTCCTGGGCGATCACGGACATGATGTCATTACCTGTCTGGCCGGGCGCAGCAAGCGCACGCGAGGCCTGGCGGCCAAGGGAAATTTCCGCGATGTGCCTGACCTGGAAACCCTGGTCACGCAGGCGGATATGATCCTGTCCATCCTGCCGCCGGCCCGGGCCATCAAGCAGGCGAAAGACATGGCGGTGGCCATGAAGGCCCAGGACACGACGGCGGTCTACGTCGACTGCAACGCCGTGTCGCCGGGCACGGCGGCGGAAACGGCGGCGATCCTGGCAGGCGTGGGTGCTCCCTTCATCGACTGCGGCATCATCGGCCTGGCCCCGGGGCCAGGGCGGTCGACCAAGTTCTATGTCTCCGGCCCGGACACGGCGCCGATGACGGCGCTGGACGGGCAAGGCATCACGGTGATCGACCTGGGTGACGGGATCGGCCGGGCGTCGGGCCTGAAGATGGCCTATGCGGGCCTGACCAAGGGGACGAACGCGCTGTACACGGCGGTCCTTATGTTGGCCCAGCGCCTGGACCTGTTCGACGAGCTGATCGACGAGTTCGAAGACAGCCAGCAGACAGCGCTCAAGAACATGCGTGCGCGGGTGCAGCGCCTGCCTGCCGATGCCGGCCGCTGGGTCCGCGAGATGGAGGAAATCGCCGATACCTACCGCGAGGCGGGCCTGCCCGGCGGATTTCACGACGCGGCTGCCGACATCTTCCGCATCCTGGACGCCACACCCTTCGGCGAGGAGACGCGGGAGACCATCGACCCCGACCGCACCATGGAAGACTCGATTCCCGTCTACGTCGATCACATCAAGCCCAAGGCCTAGGGAGCCACCGATGACCGAGTCCGCGACCTTGAAACAGCTGAGCCTGGGCGATGTCCATGATCTTGCCTTCAATTGCCTGATCGCCAACGGCTGCGACGATGCCAATGCCCAAGCCATCGCCGACAACCTGACGGCGGCGGAACGGGACCGGTCGGAATCCCACGGCCTGTTCCGGCTGCCGGGCTATGTCGCGTCCCTGCAAAGCGGCAAGGCCGACGGTAAGGCGCAGCCCCGCATCGAGGACGCGGCCCCCGGCGTGGTGCGGGTCGACGCCCTGGGCGGTTTCGCGCCCCTGGCGTTGGAGGTCGGGCGCAAGCCCCTGGTCGCCAAGGCGAGGACCCAAGGCGTCGCGGCCCTGGCATTGGTCGGCGTGCATCATTTCGCGGCATTGTGGCCCGAGGTCGAAGCCCTGGCCCGTGACGGCCTGGTCGCCTTCGCCTGTACCTCGACCCTGCCGTTCGCGGCCCCGGCGGGTGGTGCCAAGCCCCTGTTCGGGACCGATCCCGTGGCCTTCGCTTGGCCGCGCAAGGACGGCTCCCCTGTGGTGTTTGACATGGCGACCACGTCAATGGCGCGGGGCGAGGTGATGATCGCCGCCCGTGAAGGCCACGACGTGCCGCTCGGCGTCGGCCTGGACGCCGAGGGCCAGCCGACCCGCGACCCCAAGGCGATTTTGGAGGGCGGTGTGATGTTGCCCTTCGGCGGCTACAAGGGATCGGCCATTTCCATGATGGTCGAACTGCTGGCGGGGGCGCTGATCGGCGAAGTGTTTTCGTTCCAGGCCGGGCAGGCCGACAACCGCGACGGCGGGCCGACCCGGGGCGGCGAATTCATCCTGGCCATTGATCCGGCGCGTACGTCCGGCGGGGCCGACTGGCTGGGGCAGGGCGAGGGGTTGTTTCAGCAGATGCTGGAAACGGGGGCCGCCCCCGGCGCCGTGCGCCTGCCGGGTGACCGGCGATACGCCAACCGCGAAAAAACGCCCCGGGACGGCGTGGCCATCCCGGGGGCGCTTTACGACAAGATTGTTGAACTGACGGGTTAGCGCGTCAGTAAGGGCGGTCGCCGTTCACCGTCACGCGGTGCATTTCCCGGCGATGGCCGTGGTAATCGTTGAGCGCGTAGTGATGGGTGCAGCGGTTGTCCCAGAACGCCATGGAACCGACCTGCCAGCGGAACCGGCAGGTGAATTCCGGGCGCTTGATATGAGCCAGCAGGTAATCGAGGATCGGCCGGCTTTCCTCGGCGCTCATGCCGTCGAAGCGGATCGTGAAGGGCTCGTTCACGTAAAGGCATTTGCGACCGGTTTCCGGATGGGTGCGGACCACGGGATGGATCGTCTCCTTGGTTTCCATCTGTCCGCCCCGCAGCTTGGTCGAGCGCGTCGCGTTGCGTTCCGAATTGACCTGGGTCAGGAAGGCGTCGCTGTGCACGGCGTTCAGGGATGACAGCATGCGGCGCATGCCGTCGGTTAGCATCTCATAAGCCAGGTACAGGTTGGCGAACAGGGTGTCGCCGCCGAACGGCGGGACTTCGCGGGCGTAGAGGATTGATCCCATGGGCGGCTCGGGCAGGAAGGTTGCGTCCGAATGCCAGGTGTCGCCGATGTTGTTCAGGGCGTCGGCTTCCTTGACCACCTGAAGGATTTCCGGATGACCGGGCAGGGGTTCGTACACCGGGTGGATGTTGAGGCTACCGAAGCGCAGGCCAAAGGCCTTTTGCTGGTCCGGGGTCAGGTCCTGATCGCGGAAGAAGATGACGAGGTATTCGTTCAATGCCTTGCGGATTTCCGCCAGAACGTCGTCCGAAACGTCCGTCGACAGGTCGACGCCGTCAATCTCGGCGCCCAACGCACCACAGATGGGCGTGACGCCGATGTGTCGATATCCTTCGGGGACTTTCGACAGCGTGGGCACGGGGTTCAGCATTTTAGGTCTCCTAGAGTTATTCCGGTTGTGTCCGTCTGGACATGATCCAACGGGTTCCCAAGTGGCAAATGACGATGGCGATGCCGATCAGGTCCAACCCGTGATCGGGAACGACCAGGCAATAGGCGGCGAACAGGTAGAGGGCTCTTTCCACCATGGTGCGGGCCGGGTAGCCGCTGATCGCGACGCCGAACAGGATTGCGCCGACTGTGGCGGTCAGGATCGACAGGAGGATCGCATACCAGGCGAAATCACTGCCGATGATCAGCAGGTCCGGGTTGAACACGAAGACGAAGGGGATCACGAAGGCCAGGGCGGCATAGCGAATAGCCGCCAGCCCCGTCCCGGTGACCGATCCTTCGGCAAGGGCCGCCGCCCCGAAACTCGCGACCATGACCGGTGGCGTGATCAGGGACAGCACCGCGAAGTACAGGATGAACATATGGGCGGCCAGCACGGGCACGCCGAGTTCGATCAAGACCGGCCCGCCGATCGCAATCGTGATGATATAGGCGGCAACCGTCGGCATGCCCATGCCGAGCACGACACAGGTCAGCATGACGAAGATCAGGGCCAGGAACATCTGGCCGTTGGTGATGTTGATCAGCTCGCTCGACAGGCGCAACCCGAAGCCAGTCATGTTCAATACGCCGACGACGATCCCGGCGGCGGCGCAGGCAATCGTCGCGACCACGGTCGTCTTGGCCGCCGTGTGCAGGCAGCCCAGAATTTCCGGCAGGGACAGGCGGGTTTCCGCCCGCAGGCTGGACACCACGATGGCCGTGGCGATGCCGACCAGGGCGGACATCATGGGCGAGTACCCGGAGACCAGGGCGACGACCAGGGTGACGATGGGCAGCACCATATGGGCGAGCTGCATGATCTCGCCCCGCTTGGGCATCATTTCCTCGGGCACGCCCTGCATGTTGTCGCGCCGCGCCGTCAGGTCGATGGCGACGAACAAGGACACATAGAACAGCAAGGCAGGCACGGCGGCGGCGACGATGATGTCGGCATAGGGAATGCCGGTGATGTCCGACATCACGAAGGCGACGGCCCCCATGATCGGCGGGGTCAATTGTCCGCCCGACGACGCGGCGGCTTCGATGCCGCCGGCGTCTTCCTTGCGGAAGCCGATGCGTTTCATCAGCGGGATGGTAACCGCCCCCGTCGCCATGACGTTGGCGAGGGCGCTGCCCGAAATGGTGCCGAATGACGCACTGGTGACGACGGCGACCTTGGCCGGTCCGCCGGGGGATTTCCCGGTGGCCTTCAGACCGACCCGCTGGATCAGCATGCCGGTTTTACATTTTTCGATATAGGCGCCGAAGATGATGAACAGGAACACGTAGGTCGCCATGGCGGCCACGGGGCTGCCGAAGATGCCGAAGGTGGTCATGTACAGACCCTGGAACACTTCGGGCGTCGGGATCGGCCGATGGCGGAAAATGGAAAAGCTGTCACCGCCCCAGATACCGTAGGCCAGGATGATGACGATCAGAATGGCGATCGGCAGACCAATGCAGCGCCGGGCCAGTTCAACCACCAGCGCGACCAGCGCGACGGCGGCAACGGTGTCCAACGTCGTCGCTTCCGAATAGGCGAAGCGTTCTTCCAGCCCGGTCGGGTCCATGAGGATATGGACCAGGGACAGTGTCAGGGCGACGCCCAGCACGAAATCAATCGCCCAGGTCCAATCAGGCCTGGAGAAATCCCGCTTGCCGCCGCGAATGCTGAAGGAAAGCAGGCCGACAAGGCTGATCAGCAGCAGGTGCAGCGGGCGCAGGACAAAGGTGTCATAGGCTCCGACAATGGGAACGTACAAATGGTACAGGCTGGCAAAGGTGCCGATGGCCACGGTCAGGATCGCGAGAACCTGCCACCACTTGCGGCCCGCGCCGGCGAAAAACTGGCGCGCGGCGGCGAATTCGTTGACCGGAGCGTTTGTCTTGATTGTTTGATCTTGCATCGGTTTTCGCATTTTCCTTACGCCCGCCGCCGCCCGTCATGACGGGTCGGGGCGGAGGCGGGTGCAGGTTGACAGATAAGGATCGGACGGCTGCTTACTTCAGCAGGCCGATTTCCTTCCAATACTGGGCGGCACCCGGATGGAACGGGATGCGCACGCCCTTGACGGCGATCTCTTCACCGAATTCGCCATAGGCCTTGTGCGCCTGGACCATCCGCTTGCGGTTTTCCCAGGTCGTCTTGACGATGTTGTAGGCCCATTCATCGGGCATTTCGGCATAGGTCGTCACCTGGGTGACGGAACCGATGGTCGGGACATCCTTGTCCTGGCCCTTGAAGGTGCCGGCCGGGATGGTGACCTTTTCATAGTTGAAGGCCTTGCCCAGGGCGTCGGCGACGGCGTCGTCGACGGGCAGCAGGTGGCCTTCGGACACGGACAGGATTTCATCGACCACCGGATGGGGGATGGAGCCGATGACGGTGGCGGACTGCACCACGTTGTCCTGGAACAGGGCGGACATTTCGCCGTAACCGGTGTTGACGATTTTCACGTCCTTGGCGACGCCCATCTCGGCGATGATGCGTTCGAAACTGGCGAGGCCGGTCATGCCGGCGCGGCCGGGGGCGGAGCTTTTGCCGGCCAGGTCGGCGTAGCTTTTGATGTCCGGCTTGGCGACCGTCGACAGGTAGGCGCCGTTGGTCGACATCAGGGCGCGCAGGTTCTGAACCGGCTTGCCTTCGAACTTGAGCATGCCCTTGTAGGCGGCGGTGACGTCCATGGCGAAGGCGAAGCCGACTTCGATCTTCTTGGCGCCGACGCCTTTCAAGTTGGAAATACCGCCGCCCGGGGTGACGGTGGTCGCGGCGCCGGGCCAGACCTTTTTGCTCAGCTCGGCGATGGCGGCAGCCCCCAGATACCAGGCGCCGCCCTGACCGCCGCCGACCATGGTCAGGTATTCGGGGGCCGCCGCCGCCGCATGGGCCTTGCGGGCCAGTGCAGCCGGCAGGACCAGGGCTGAACTTAGCGCCAGGCCGGTGCCCATCTTGATGAAATCGCGTCGTCCATAGTCTTGCATGTGTCGTTTCCTCCTGGTGGTGGTTTTGTGGTTGAGATGGATTTATGGGGTCTGTACGCCGCGATAAGGCCGGGGCGGCAGTTGTCCGACCCAGTCGGCGGTTTGGAAATGCCGTGCCAGATCGGTCAGCCGGACCCCCAGGTCCGGCAGGGAATCCTCGGTGATGCGCGACGCCGGGCCGCCGCAGTTGAAGGCCGCCAGAACGTCGTTCGACAGCGTGACGGCGACGCCGACCGCGTTCACATCGTCTTCCCAGATACCGACGGCCGTGCAGTAGCCTTTCTCCGCGTATTCCTTTTCGGCGGCGCGTAAGGTCCGTTCCACGTCCTTGAACCGGGACGGATCGTGGGTCTTGAACTGTTCCAGGATGGCGGCCTGTTCCGCCGTGTCGGCCGCCGCGAAATAGGCTTGGCCCATGGAGGTCGTCTCCATGGGAATGCGCGAGCCGATGTCGAGCGGCAAGGCGCGCACGGTGCGGTCGCGCGAGCGTTCGATTAGGATCATGGACAGCCCGTCGCGGATGCCGAGTGACACCGTGCCGCGCGAATAGTCGGCCAGTTCCTGCATCATGGGCAGCGCGACCAGGCGCTTGTCCATGGACGCCATGACCGGATAGCCCAGCGTCAACACCTTGGGGTGCAGGCTGTAGCGGCCGGAATCGGGGCAGACGTAGATGTAGCCGGTTTCGACCAGGGTATGGACCAAGCGGGCGATCGTCGATTTCGGCAGGCCCGTGGCCTTGGCCAGGTCGCCAAGGCTCATCCGGATACGATCCGGCGAGAACGACGCCAGGACCTTAAGTCCCCGCGCCAATCCGTTCACGAAAGCGCGGTCTTTGCCCGCGCTCGGGTTCGAGCGATCGCTCACAGAAGTTTCCAATCCCCAAGGTGAGTCCGTTTATCG
This sequence comes from bacterium SCSIO 12827, assembly GCA_024397995.1. NCBI lineage: Bacteria > bacterium SCSIO 12827. Next base: position 1,161,058 of record CP073746.1, read on the forward strand.
AACTCTTGTTTGCATTCCCGGATTAAACTTCATATCAAATTGCAGTGTCAATATGCGGTACGCTATACCGCTAAGCGGTACGATTTTGGGAGAGCATCAATGAACGCGACGACAGTCGTCACCGGGGCGAACAGGGGCATCGGCCTGGCCACCGCGCAACTGCTGGCCGATCAGGGGCATGAGGTTGTGGGCACGGGGAGAACTGCGCCGGAAGACTTCCCCGGAACCTTTTACGAAGTGGATTTTGCCGATTCCGCCAATCTGGCGGCCGTCGGTGCGGAAATCGCCGAGCGTCACGCCGTCACCGGCCTGGTCAATAATGCCGGTATATCCCAGGCCCGTTCCATCGACACGGTCACCCTGGAGGACATGGACGCCCATTACGACGTCAACCTGCGCGCCTTGGTGCAGATCACGCAAATCATGTTGCCTCGGCTACGTGCGGCGAACGGTAATGGCCGGATCGTAAATATCGCCAGCCGCGTGGTCGTCGGCCGGGCTGTGCGCACGCCGTATGTGGCGACCAAGGCGGCATTGGTCGGGCTGACGCGAAGCTGGGCCCTGGATTTGGCCCATGACGGCATCACCGTGAATTGCATCGCGCCCGGGCCCGTCGCGACCAAGCTGTTCAAGGGGAATCACCCCGACGACTCGAAGGAACTCGCGGATGTTCTCGCGTCCATACCGCTCAACCGCGTCGGCGTACCGGAAGAGATCGCGGGACCGATCGCGTTTCTCCTGTCACCGGCCGCGTCCTACATCACCGGGCAGACATTATACGTCTGCGGTGGTGGCAGCATCGGGCACGTCCCGGTCTGACCGACCGGAGGGCGTTACTGCGTGGGCTTGGTGGCGAGCGACGGGCTTTCGTCGGCCAGGGTCGGGCCATCCGCCGGTGCGCTGATGGCGCCGTTGGAAACCTCCCACTGGCGGTGCTGTTCGTACAGCGCCTTTTCCGTCGTATAGGGATCAAGCGAATTGGCGGTCGCCGCCTTGATCGCGTCCTGGTTCTCTGAATAGTTCACGGTGCCCTGGGCTGCCTTGCCGACGAGCGGCAAAGGGTTGGCGATCGACGTCAGGATGTCGCCCGTGGCGTCGCGCAGGTTGCTGGGGCCCAGGATCGGCAGGACGATGTGCGGGCCCGGCGCCATGCCGCCCGCACCGAAAGCCTGTCCCAGGTCTTCCTGGCGCGACTGCAGGCCCATGTCCGTGGCCGGGTCGCCCAGGCCGCCGACGCCGATGGTCGAATTCACCAGGAAGCGCTTGGTCGCGTTGCCGGCGTTGTCCGTGTCGCCCTGCAGGAACGAGGACACGGCGGTGACCGGTTCCGACAGATTGCTGGCGGCGTTGGCGATGGCTTCCTGCATGCCGTCCGGCGTTACCGCCTTGTAGCCCGAGATCAGGGGATCAAGGATCAGGCCACGGAAGATGGAATTGAATTCCGAGGTCACGCGGTTGATGGATTCCAACGGATCGTCGTCCTTGGCCTCGGCCTCGGGCGCGTGGAACTGCATCTTGATTTCCGCGGGCGGGGTATTGGCCTGCTCCTGGGCAGGTTCCGCAGCATGGATCGTGCTCATACCAACCAGAAATGCCACGGCCGCAGCGGCGGAAAGGCGGGTGAAGCCGTCAGAAAGGTGGGTTTTATCCATGATCAGATCTCCAAACGGCGCGCCCCCGCGCGCCAGCGTCTAAGTCCCCGGATCCTCTTGCATACAACTGTGCCACAGTCTTTCTAGGTCCGGAAAGTTAAATGTTAGAAAAGGGTGGATAACGCGATGGCGTTTTTCAGGCGGTGCGGCGCCGTAATTCGCTGCCGTCAGGCGAAGGCCCGCAGGGCCAGATAGGCCCCCAGCAGCAATAGCCCGAAAAAGAACACCCGGCGGAAGGTCTCGGCGGGAATGCGTCGGCGGATCATTTGCCCGCCGACCATTCCGACCGCCGCCGGGACCAGAGCCGCGGCCGAGGTCAGGCCCAATTCCGTGGTCATGATGCCGTGACCGGTCAGGCTGACGGCCTGGGCCGCCGTTGCGATGGTGAAGGCGATGCCCATGGCCTGGACCAGTTCATCACGGGTCAGGCCGAGTGCCTGAAGATAGAGCGCACCCGGCATGGTGAACGAGGCGACGCTGCCGGTCGCCACGCCGGCCAGGAAGCCGATGATGGGGGCCAGCGGCTTTTCCCAGCGCCCGGGCGGCGGGATCTGCGGCGTCATCAGGGAATACAACGAATAGACCGCCAGCAAAATCCCCAAAGAGCCCGATAGCAGATGGGCGTCGACGATCACCAGCAGAGACGCGCCGAACCATGTGCCGACGCAGGCCGCCGCCAGCAGCGGCCACAAGCGGCGGATCAGGACGGTGAAATTGCCGCCCACGGCCCCTTGCCAGATGTTGGTCACCAGGGCCGGAACGACGACCAGTTGCACCGCTTCGTGCAGACCGATGACAGCGGTCATCAACCCCATGGCGACGGTCGGCAGGCCGACGCCGACGACACCCTTCACGCCGCCCGCAATCAGGAAAATGACACCGACAAGGGCGAGAATTTGGGGTTCTGGCATGGCGCTGTGCGGGATCCTGGGGGTGGCGATGGCGGGATGATCTGCGGGACGGCACTGATAGCATAATATCCCGAGGCGTCCGGTTGAAAACGTTTCGACGGACACCGAAGCGTCCCGCGGTGAAGCCGTGGGCCGAGAATGCGGCTGCCGGTTGTTTTGCGGGGCCGGTCGGGAGTATTGTCCCGGCGTCTGCCATTGCAAACCTTTTGATATTGAAAAGTGAACGCCCGTCCGTGATCAAGCGACTCTGGAATATGTTTTACGGCCCCGAGGCTGAGGCCAAGCGTCTTAACCGCGACGTGACCTATATCGTGCACGCCCTGAACGAGGAGCATTACGGCCCCATCGCCAAGGATGTCGCCACCGACCTGCGTAAGGACATCGACTACACGATTGAGACCTTCATCCGAAAGGATGAGACCTATGGTTTCAAGCGGGGCCTCGACAACCTGAGCCGCATGCACAACGAAGCCCGCAAACGCCACGACCAACGCGCCCTGACGTCCCTGACCCTGGCCATTATTTACATGCGCGCGGGTAAGATCGGCGACCCGGCCAAGCCGGCGATCGCGGCGATCGAGGCCTTCGTCGAGGAATGGTCGCCCGTAACCGAAGAGAACAGCGGCACCCTGCCGCCATCCCCGAATTGAGGGGCCCGGCACGATAAGCAAAGCCTTGCCCGTGCCCGGCGTTCGCTTATGCTGGCGCGCAATGATCAAATACCGATGACGGAGGAGGACCCCCGATGATCGACCTATATACTTGGGCCACGCCCAACGGGCGCAAGGCGTCCATCATGCTGGAAGAAGTCGGCTTGGAATACACCACCCACCAGGTCAACATCTCCAAGGGCGAACAGCACGCCCCTGAATTCCTGAAGATTTCACCGAACAACCGCATTCCGGCGATCGTCGACCCCGACGGTCCCGACGGCAAGCCGATCTCGGTGTTCGAGACAGGGGCCATCCTGGTCTATCTGGCGGAAAAGACCGGCAGTGAATTGTTGCCGCGCGCGGGCCGCGAGCGTGTCGCCACCTTCGAATGGCTGATGTGGCAGATGGGCGGTGTCGGGCCGATGTTCGGTCAGGCCCACCACTTCCTGTTCAACCCCTCGGAAGTCGTGCCCTACGGCCAGAAGCGTTACCACGACGAGACCAAACGCCTGTACATGGTGATGAACGACCGCCGCCTGAACGAAACCGAATACCTTGCCGGCGATTTCTATTCCATCGCCGACATCGCGGTGTATCCCTGGGTGTCGCGCCACGAGCGCCATCAGGTCGACCTCAACGAATTCCCCAACGTGAAGCGCTGGTTTGATACAATCTCGGCGCGCGAGGCAGTTCAGAAGGGCATGGCGGTGCCGTTCGCGAACTGACGCGCCTTCGGCTATAGACGGGAGCGGGCGGCCATGGCGTTCAAGACCAAGAAATCGGTGCAACGGGTCGTCACGGCGCTCAAGGCCGCGGGCCTGGGTGACCGGGTGATTGAACTGACCGCAACGGCCAAGACCGCCGAGGACGCGGCCCGCGCCGTCGATGCCAAGTTGGGCCAGATCGTCAAGTCGCTGACCTTCCGCATCGGCGATCAGCCGGTGTTGGCGCTGATCGCCGGCGACCATACCTGCAACTCGGCGGCATTGCCCCGGGTTCTCAACCTGGAAGGCAAGGTCACGAAGCCGCAGGCCCAGCGGGTCAAGGATGTCACCGGTTTCACCATCGGGGGCGTGTCGCCCGTGGGCCTGGTCAATGAGATGCCGATCGCCATCGACGCCAGCCTGCGCCGTTTCGACCAATTATTCGCCGCCGCCGGGCATCCCCATTGCCTGTTTCCCGTCAGTTTCGATGAACTGAAACGCCTGACCGGCGGGATCGTGTCTTATAACATCGCGGAAGCCATCGACCCCGACGCGGTCGAAATGCCGCGCTTCCAGCGCAGCCGTACATTCATGAAGGCTGAATAAATATTATCTGCGCCGAATATTTAATGCTCAAAGCGCATAATTAGTAATCCATCATTTAAATTAAAAAACCAATACTTGTGGACAGGTGTCCGCCGTCACTGATTCCTCCTAATCTCTCCGTCGCTCGCGCATAGCGGGCCCGTTGCGTGGCTTCGCCCGGATTGGGGGGGAGGAGACCCTGGACGGTTCAAAAACAACGATCCGAGACGATGCGGCTGTTTCCGGCTGGCAGCTCATGATGTCTGCGGACTATCGAGACCACGGTGATGTCATGAAATTCAAGCTTTCCCTGTTCCATGTATTTCTTCTGCTTGCCCTGATCGCCCTGATCGGGGTCGCGACCCTGTCGGGTATCAGCGCCACGACCATGCGCGACACCATGCTGAACGATCGGCAGGACAAGGTTAAACAGATCATTCTGGGCGTTAACACCATTGTCCGGCACGAACTGGCCAAACAGAAAAGTAACGAACAAACACCGGAAGCCACCCGGGAACGCATCTTGAGCGTGATCCGGAGCGTCCGTTTTGACGGCGACAACTACATCTTCGCCATCACCTACGATTTCTGCACTCTGGCCCACGTCGATCCGACGAAGATGGGCAAATGCAAAAAGCTGCCGCGCCGCGAAGTATTCAACGAGCTTGCCAAGAACGGCGGCGGGTTCAGCCGCTACAAGGGGCCGAAACCGGGCTTCCAGGGCGATACCTTCGACAAGGTGTCCTACATCCATCCCGTGCCCGAGATGAACATGTACATCGGCACCGGCGCCTATTTCGACGACATCAACGACGCCTATCAAAAGCGTTTTCTACAGCTTGGCGGGATCGGCCTGGCGATCATCACGGTGATCGTTGCGTTCGGCTCGCTCGTCGGCCGCAGCGTGTCCAAGGCTTTGCGGACCCTGTCGTCACGCATGAGCGAACTGGCCGATGGCAAGCTGGATGTCGCGTTGGACATCTCCAGCTTCGTCCGCGAAGTCGACGAGATGATCGGCTCGGTGAAGATTTTCCGCACGGAGCTTGAACGCAACAGGAAGCTTGAGGAAGAGAAGGTTCAGCTTGAGAAGAAGGCTGAGGAGGACCGCCGCCGGGCGACCCTGAAACTGGCCGAGGAATTCGACGCCTCGGTCGGCGAGATCGTCAAGGCGGTCGGCAATTCGGCCGGCGAAATGGACACCACCGCGACCCTGATGAGCACTGCCGCCAACCAGGCGACGGAACAGGCGATCGGTGTCGCGGCGGCGGCCGAACAGGCCAGCCGCAACACGGCCTCGGTTGCCTCGGCGACGGAGGAACTGTCGTCCTCCATCGAGGAAATCGCCCGCCAGGTTCAGAAGGCGTCCGAGGTCGCCAATCAGGCGGTCGGCGAATCCCAGATGGCCAACGAAAAGGTCAGCGGGCTGGCCGACGCGGTCGGCAAGGTTGGTCAGGTCGTGACCTTGATCACCGACATCGCCGAACAGACCAACCTTCTGGCCCTCAACGCGACCATCGAGGCGGCCCGCGCCGGCGACGCCGGCAAGGGCTTCGCCGTGGTCGCCAGCGAGGTCAAGAACTTGGCCAGCCAGACGGCCAAGGCGACCGAGGAAATCTCGCAGCAGATTGCGGGCATCCAGCAGGCGACCAATTCGTCCGTGGGGGCGATCGGCAATATCGGCGCCACTATTGACGAGATCAATACGATCTCGGCGACCATTGCCGCCGCCATCGAGGAACAGGGCGTTGCGACCCAGGAAATCTCGCGCAGCGTGCACGAAGCCTCTGCCGGAACGGACCAGGTGACGGAGAACATCGCCAACGTGCGCCAGTCCTCGGAAGAAACCGGCCGGTCGGCGGATCAGGTCAAGACCGCGGCCAACGGGCTTTCAGAACTGGCGGCGACGCTGCAGTCCCAGGTCGACCGCTTCCTGGCAGGCGTGCGCGCCTGACGCCCAATATGGTGACCGAACCCCCACGACGGCGCCGCCGCCGTCGTGGGGCGGTTTCGGCAATCGGCAGAATTCCGAACAGGCTTGTTGAAAGCGGGCGGCGGCTTCGTTATGACTGCGGTTCCGCAGGTGTCCGGATGTCTCGTTTCCGGTGCCATGCGGCCTTGGGGACAGGTGCGCGAGTGGCTGAAGCGGGCTCCCTGCTAAGGAGTTAGGCCCCCATAAGGGCCTCGAGGGTTCGAATCCCTCCCTGTCCGCCAATTTATAAAAAGGGTCCCCTTCGACGGGGGCCTTTTTTGTGCCGGGGGTGCTAATCTGGCCCCGGATCATTTGGGAACGGTGAACGCACGCCATGGCGACCACGCCGACGGGAAAAAGCCCCAAGCCGCCCGCCACCCGCCGTCCAGCGGGGGTCATGGGATCGGTCTTGAAGGCGTTCGAGGTGCTTGAGGTGTTCGAGCGCAAATGGCGGCCCCTCGGCGTCACCGAACTGGCGCGCGAAACGGGACAGCCGAAAAGTTCTCTGCATCGGGTGCTGTCAACCCTGGTTCATGCCGGGGTGCTGGAGCAGAACGAGCAGGGGCTCTACTGCCTGACGCTCAAGCTGTGGCGGATCGGCAGCCTGGCGCTGGCCGAGGTCGACTTGGTCCAGGTCGCCTTTCCGTTCCTGGAAGACCTGTGCCGGGCCACGGACGAGACGATCCATCTGGCGGTGCTGGAGCCCGGCGGCGGCGTGGTCTATCTGTCCAAGGTGGAAAGTCCGCGTTCAATCCGCGTGCAGACACAGGTCGGGCGGGTCACGCCATCCTGGTGCACGTCCACGGGGCGCATATTGCTGGCCCATGACGCGGTGCTGCGCGACAGCGTGCTGGCCGGTCCCATGGCCAAGCTGACCCCCGACACGGTGACCGACCCGGCGCAGCTGCGCCGCCTCATCGACCAGGCGGCGGGCGAGGGGATCGCCGTCACCAAGAGCGAGAACAACCCGGAGATGGGCGGCATCGCCGCCCCCATCCGCGATCACACGGGGCGGGTTGTCGCGGCGCTGGGGCTTGGCGTGCCGGCGTTCCGCATGGATGCGGCCCTGATCGCACGCTGTTCGACCCAGGTGGCGCGGACGGCGGCCGAGATTTCCCGGGCGCTGAATTACCGGCCGGTCGACGGGGAATAGACGCTGTTCCGTATTGCGGAACAATATTCGACTTTACGGCGTAATGGTCCTTTTAATCGCCGATTTTAGGGGTTGTTCAGCATTTGATTTGTTCCGCAATATAGAAAAATCTTTTCGTATTTGTCGTGGAATGGTAGCTTGAGGCTGTCGATACCCCGACCTTTGGAGACAAGACATGCAAGCCGCTGAACTGAGGAATGATCCTTTCCGCCGTATCACCGTGGTCCCGTTCACGGGTGTGTTCGGCGCCGAAATTTCCGGCGTCGATCTGAACAACCTTGATGACGAGACCGTGGCCGAGATTCGCGAAGCTCTGCTGCGCTATAGCGTCGTATTCTTCCACGGACAGGATTTCACGCCGGATGCCCAGGCGGCGTTCGGGCGGCGCTTCGGGGTGTTGAACCGCCATCCTTATGTGAAGCCCATGGACGGCTATCCGGAGGTGTTCCGCATCGTCAAGGAGCCGACGGACAAGCATCACTTCGGCAGCGGCTGGCATACGGATCTTGCCTATACGGAAACCCCGGCGCTCGGCACGATTCTGTACGGCGTCGACGTGCCTGAGGCCGGCGGCGATACCATGTTCGCCAGCCAGTATGCGGCCTATGACTCTCTGACCGACGGCATGAAGGCGATGCTGGTGAATGTGAAGGCGGTCTATACCAACGCGAATACCTATGGAAAGGACGCCGAACGCTTCAAGACCGGTGTGTCCAAGGCGATGAGCGTGCAGCCGGCGGCGGTGAAGGAAGTCGCCCATCCGGTGGTCCGCACCCATCCGGAAACGGGACGTAAGGGCCTGTATCTGAGCCCGATCCATTTTTCACGCTTCGAAGGAATGACGCCCGAGGAATCCAAGCCCCTGTTCGACACCCTGGTCGCCCACGCGACGGGGCCGGAAGTCACCTGCCGATTCCGCTGGAAGAACGGCTCGGTCGCCATGTGGGACAATCGCTGCACCATGCATTATGCGATCAACGACTTTTCCGGCGTCGGGCGCACCATGCAGCGTGTCACGCTCGAGGGCGACCGCCCGGTATAAGGAAGCGGTCTTTCCTCTGTCTGTGGGGGGCGGTATAAACGACGGAACAGCCGGGCGGCCCCGCCGCCGGCATAGGAGCATCCGTCGGCTATGCGGGCCTTCGTCTTCATCGCGATTTTTATTCTGAGCACCGGGCCGGCCCTGGCCGACATGGAAGGCCAGCCGGCCGTGATTGACGGCGACAGCCTGTCCATCGCCGGGGTCACCTTCAACCTGCACGGCATCGACGCGCCGGAAAGCGATCAGACCTGCGACAAGGATGGTGAGCGCTATCCTTGCGGCTTCCAGGCGGCCAATGCGCTCGGCTTCATGACCGCCTATCAATGGGTGCAGTGCCGCGACAACGGCACCGGGCGCGACGGGCGCCATACCATGACCTGTTTCCTGGGTGGTCGTTACGACGTGGGTGAGAAGATGATCCGCCAGGGTTGGGCGCTCTATGACCGGGCCTATCGCATCCCGGCCTATATGGCGGCGGAGGATGCGGCCCGGGCCGAACGTGCGGGGTTATGGGCAGGCGGCTTCGTCGCCCCCTGGGACTGGCGCCAGGGAAAGCGTTAGACCGCGATTGCCGGAAACAGATCGTCCAGGCGGTCAAAGCAGACCCCCCAACCTTCCAGCATGGGCGTCTTCATAGCGTTGTCGCGGGCGTTCTGGGACGAATACAGCACCGTGGTGGTGATCCGCGTGCGGGTGCCGCCGTCCAGATCCTCGAAGGTCGTGGTGCAGACGGTTTCGCCCTCGGTCCAGTCCTGGTCGAACAGTTCGGTGACGACCAGACGTTCCGGCGGGACGATTTCAAGAAACCTGCCGCCCATGCCCATGTCGCCCAGCTGCGGGTTGCGCCAGACATAGCGATAGGCGCCGCCTACTCGGCAGTCGATTTCGCATTCCGCCATGGGCCAGTCGTCGGGGCCCCACAGCCAGCGTTGGACGAGGGCCGGATCCGTATAGGCCTTGAATACCAGGCTACGTGGGGCATCGAATTCGCGGCTGACCCGCAATTCGCGGTCGGAGGGCAGGGTGGCGGTGAGGGGAATGCGCGGGTTCATTGGGTATCATCCTTCGGCGTATTTTCGTTATCTGCGGGGGCCTGCAGGTCGGCGAGCAATGCATCCAGGCGCTGGAAGCGGGCTTCCCAGAATTCGCGATAGGCTTCCAGCCAGTCGACGGCTTCGGCCAGGGGGGCTGCCTCCAGCCGGCAGGGCCGGCGCTGGGCATCGCGGTGGCGCGAGATCAAACCCGCGGTCTCCAACACGCGCAGGTGCTTGGACACGGCCGGTTGGCTCATGTCGAACGGGTCGGCCAGTTCGGCGACCGAGGCCTCGCCCAAAGCCAGACGTTGGAGAATGGCGCGCCGGGTCGGATCGGCCAGGGCGGCGAAGGTCGCGTCGAGACGGTCAGTGGAGATCATAATATAACCACATAGTTATAGAACTTCTGAGTTATATAATGATGTTTATTGCCGGTCAAGGCTGCGCAGTAACGGTGGGCCTTGGCGGCGGCGAAAAAATCCCGCAGGATGGTTTCAAGAAGGCGGGGCGCTTTCAACAAGTCCGGGCACGAACCCGGACGGGAGGGGACATGTCTCCCATCAGACTGATGGCTACTACGGGCATCCTCGGTTATGGCTTTACCGAGGAAGCCTTCAACACGGGCATCGCCATGAAGCCCGACCTTATTGCCTGTGACGCCGGATCATCCGATCCCGGGCCTCATTACCTGGGTTCGGGCACGGCCTTCGTATCGCGTGCGGCGGCCAAGCGGGACCTGGGCCTGATGGTCGGCGCCGGGATGGAACATGGCATTCCGGTGATGATCGGCTCCGCCGGCGGCAGCGGCAGCGACGCCCAGGTCGACTGGACGCTGGAAATCCTCAAGGAAATCTGCGCCGAAAAGGGCCTGAAGCCCAAGGTCCGGGTGATCCGCACGGAACAGACCAAGGATGCGATCAAGGCCAAGGTCCGGGCCGGCAAGGTCACGCCGCTGGGCCCCATCGCCGACCTGACCGAGGACGACGTCGATCAATCATCCCGCATCGTCGCCATGATGGGCCCGGAAGCCTATCAGCAGGCCCTGGCTGACGGCGCCGACGTGGTGATCGCCGGGCGCGGCACGGACGCCGCCCTGTTCGCGGCCTTGCCCCTGATGAAGGGCGCCGACCCGGGCCTGGCCTGGCATCTGGCTAAGATCATCGAATGCGGCGCCCAGGTGGTGGAGCCGCGCGAAGGTCAGGACTGCGTCATCGGCACCATCTATGACGACCATTTCACGGTCGAGCCGGGCTCGCCGATCCGCCGCGCCACGGTGACGCGAGTCTCGGCCCATACCTTGTATGAGAACCCGGAGCCCTACCGCTTGAAGGAGCCGGACGGCACCCTGGTCACCGACCGCTGCACATTCGAGCAGTTGGATGATCGTACGGTCAAAGTTTCGGGCAGCCGCTATGAGCCCTCGGAAAAGTACACGGTGAAGCTGGAGGGGGCCCGCCCGCTCGGTTATCGCACCGTGTTCATCGCCGGCATCCGGGACCCCATCCTGATCGACATCATCGACGACTTCGTCGAGGCCTGCCGCGGGCGCATCGCGCGCGATGTCGGTACGCTCGGCATCAATGCCGAGGACTACACCTTGTCCGTCCATCTGTACGGCAAGAACGCGGTGATGGGATCGTTGGAGCCTGAGGCCGATCAGCCGATTCACGAGATCGGCCTGCTGCTCGACGTGTTGGGCAAGACCGAGGACATCAGCCGCGCCGTCCTCGCCAAGTCGCGCTATGCCTTCCTGCACACGGACTTTCCCGGGCGCATGTGCATTTCCGGCAACCTGGCGATCCCGTTCTCGCCGTCGGACATGCACGTCGGGCCGGTCTACGAATTCAACGTCTGGCACGTCATGGAATGCGATCCCATGGAGCCGGTCCGCATGGAATGGCTGGAGGTCTAATCGCAAATCCTGAGCGGGCCGAATTCAGGCCCGCGACGACGCATTTGCGAAAAGAAAAAAGAGGTAATACCCATGAAGATCACCCTGCTGGGCACGGGCACGCCGACGCCGTCGCTGAAACGCATGAGTTCGGGCTATCTGGTCGAGGTCGCGGGCGACGTGATGCTGTTCGACCACGGTCCCGGCGCCCACCATCGCATGTTGGAAGCGGGCAAGCGGGCGACGGACGTCACCCACGTCTTCTTCAGCCACCTGCATTACGACCACTGCCTGGATTACGGCCGCCTGGTCCTGACCCATTGGGACCAGGGCGTGGGCAAACTGCCGGAATTGCAGGTCTACGGCCCGCCCTTCACGGCGCGCATGACGGAACTGCTGTTCGGTGACGACGGCATCTGGGGACCGGACCTGAAGGCGCGCACGGAACATCCGCTGTCGACCGTGATCTACAACGCGCGGGGCGGCGAGGGGGCCAGGGCCAAGCCGAACCCTCAGGTGCCGGAGCTGAAAAGCGGCGACGTGATCGAGACCGACCATTGGAAACTGACCTGCGCCAGTGTGCGGCACGTGCAGCCGTTCCTGCACTGCTACGGCTACCGCCTGGAAACGGACGACGGCGTGTTCGTCTATTCCGGCGACACGGGTCCCTGCAAGGCCATCGAGAAACTGGCCCAGGACGCGGACGTGCTGGTCAACATGTGCCATTACCTAAGCGGCACGGAACTGGGCAAGGAATTCGCCGAAGGCTGCATGGGGCATCTGGAACTGGCCGACCTGGGTGCCGCCGCCGGGGTCAAGAACCTGGTGGTCAGCCACGTGACGGAACAGATGGACCGCCCCGGCGTGCGCGAACGCATCCTGCGGGAAATGGGCGCGCGGTATTCCGGCAACCTGTTCTTCGGCGAGGACCTGATGGAAATCCCCGTCGGCGGACCGGCACCCGCCAAGCTGGATTGACGCGCGAGACACGAAAGATAAGGACGATACATTCATGGCCAAACTGAGAGACATCGCGCGGGTGGTCCGCGGCAAGAACGCAGGCGCGCTTTACCTGACCCTCGACGTCATGTTCGACGACGATGCGACCTACCGCCGGGTGCGCGACTGCGGGGTGCTGAGCCCGCGCGCCCTGGCGCCCCTTTACGGTGTCACCGACAACGAGGTCGCGATCATTCCCTTCGACGTCGCCCGCGCCATCAAGATCACCGTGCCGCGTCGCGTGCGCTCGGGCTCCCCCGGCGACACGGACGTCTACGGCGCTCAGCAGCACGTGCCGCTGATGCAGCTTGAGGTGCCGGAATAGGGCCCCGGTTATTAGAAATCCATGGACATGGATAGTTTGACGGTGAACGGCGCACCTTGCACCAGATAGCCGCCCTGGGACGAGGCCCAGTACCCGCTGTTTGCGATGTTTTCCACATTCAACAGAAAGTTCGCTTCGCGTCCGGCAATATTCCGGACCAAGCGGGCCCCCATGTCGAACCGGGTCCAGGATCCGATTTCCTGGGAATTGCCAGTGTCGATGTATTGCCGGCCGGTATGCAGGGCCCGCGCGCTTAGGGTCAGGCCGTCGAGACAGGGGCAATCCCATTCCACGCTCGCATTCAGTTGGTACAGGGGCACGCCGACCGCGACGTTGCCGTCGTTTGTGCCGCCTGCGGTTTCGGTCAGCTTGGCGTCGGTGACGGACGTTCCGCCCAACAGGCGCAGGCCGGGGACCGGTTCACCGAATACGGAAATCTCGATTCCCCGGTTCCGCTGTTCGCCGTCGGCGGAATAGATGTTCGTTGTCGGGTCGGTTACCGCGCTGGGCTGGGTCGTTTGGAACAGGGCCAGGGCGGCGCCCAGGTTGCCCAAGTCGACCTTGCCGCCCACTTCATATTGAACCGACGTATAAGGGGCCAGCACTTCGCCCGAGTTTGCGGCGCTGGATGGTGCTGAACCGCCCGGTTGGAGACCCTCGATGCGATTGACGTAAAGCGAGACGCTTTCCGCCGGTTTATAGACCAAGCCGACCACCGGGCTGATGGCCGTATCATTAAAGTTGCTGGTCTCCAGGTTGCTTGTCCGGTTGAAGTTCAGGCTTTGAATCTGCTGGTAGCGGACACCTACCGTCAGCAGGACCCGCTCGTCCAGATCAGAGATCGTGTCGGACGCATAGTAGCTGCGCAGCAGGACCTTGCTGACCAGGGGTAGGCGTTCGAAATCACCTCCGCTCGACGTTGTCGCACCGCGTGCCAGTTCGATGGGGTCATAAATGTTGGTGTTTTCGGTGGTGCCGAATTCGTAGGCGTTACGGTTGGCGCTTTTCAGGGCGGACATGCCGGCATTCATCTTGTGCCGCAACGGCCCTGTATCAAGGTTGCCTTTGATTCCGGCCTGGCCGGTGAGGCTCAGATCCTCGCGCGGCACGGTCAGGCGCCGGGCCGTCGCGGTGCCGTCGTTGCTGCTCACCCGGATCGAGGCATAGTCGCCGTCCTCGCGCAGGGTATGCACGCCGAAGGCGGCCTGCAGGGTCAGGTTCTGAAGCAGGTCGTATTCAATCCGTGTCTGAGCAAAGGAATCCTCCAGGTCGCTATAGGAATAGGTTGCCGCGTAGTTGTGGCTGGCGTCCGGCGCATTGGGCACCTGGCTTCCCGTGACGAAAACGGTCGGCCGACCTTGGTCGACTCGTTGGCGTTGGGTTGCGATATCCAACGTCGCGCGGAGTTTGTCCCCCCGGTAATCGAAGGCGCCGGAAGCCATGTGCATGTAGCGCTCTTCGTTTTCAACGGCGGTCTCTCCGGCGCGCAGGGCGCTGTTGATCCGCACGCCGAAGGCATTATCGGGGCCGAAGCGACGCCCCATGTCGGCATGGACCCCGGCCCGCAGGGTCTGGCCGTAGTTCGCGGTCACCCGAGTCAACGGTTCGTCACCTGCGCGTTTGGGGACCAGGTTTATGCCGCCGCCAATGCCCGTAGCGCCCGGAGCCGCACCATTCAGAAAAGCGTTGGCGCCTTTGAAGACCTCGATACGTTCGAACATGTCGGTCGACGAGATTTGCCGGGGCGACGTGCCGTAAAGACCGTCAACGGACAGGTCGTCGTTGTATAGGGGAAAGCCACGGACAACGAAGAGTTCCGAAAAGTTGCCGTAGCCATAGGTGCTGCGAATGGCCGGGTCGTTGTCCAGGATATCGCCGATCGTTTCCGCTTGTTGGTTGCGAATGGCGGTTTCCGTATGGGCTGTCATGGTGAAGGGGACTTCCATCATGTCCTGGTTCCCGAGGACACCGGCCCGCGCACCGCGCGCGATTTGACCGCCGGCAAATTCTGCAGGCAACGTGCCGATCTCCGCTTGGGTGGGAACGATCCGGCCTTCGACGGAAACGGTGCCCAGCGTGAGGCGGTCGCCGCTTGCCTGCGGCCCGCCGAGGGCGACCGTGCGTGCGCCGGTCAGGCGGAAGGTGACGCCCGTACCGGTGAGCAGGCGCGTGAGCGCCGCCGTCGGTGTCAGGCTGCCGGTTACTCCCGGTGACTTGCGGTCGCGGGTGACCTCGGCCGCATATCCGACCTGCCAGCCCGTGGCGGCGATGAAGGCGTCGATGGCGGCGCCGAGCGGCTGGGCGGCGATGTCGAAGGTAACCCGTGAGTCTTCGGCGACTTCCACGGCATGTGCCGTGCCCGGCGTTGTCAAAGCATAGGCAGCGGACAGGCCAACGGCCGTGCAGGTCATCAAGGCCGCCGTGAAGCGGCGGGTGCGGGTGGTGGTCATGGCGCGTTATTCCCCTTATTGGCCCTTATGGTCTTCGCGGCGGCGCGTATTTGAATTTGCGACGCATTCGCATTTATGAAGCCGAGACGAACGAGGGGCAGTCGTCTCCCAACAAAAAATCCAAAAATTTGCTAGTGCAGGACGGTCAGCAAGCCGGGAAGGCGGATGACGTCGGCCCCGGCCACATCGGCCAGAGCGGCGACCACGGCGGCAGGGTCGTTCAGGCGGTAGTTACCACTGACCCGAAGCCTACGCAGGCGGTCCGTCGCCAGGACCACCGGGTCCTTGTGGTGGCGGGCGAGCTGCGTCATGACTTCGGCCAGTGGCCGGTCGTGGAACACCAAGCGACCGTCGATCCAGGCGAAGGTTGTTTGAGGCACAAATGCCGCCGCATCGCCCAAATGGCCGGCGGTGACAGTCACGCCCTCGCCGGGGGTCAGGTCCACCGGCGTGCCGCGATCGTCGCCCGCGACTCGCACATGTCCGCGTTTCACGCGGACTTCGGTATTCCCGTCTTGCAGCGTGACGGAAAAAGCCGTGCCGACGACGCGGGTCAGGGACCGCCCGGCGGCGACCTCGAACGGCCGTTCAGGGTCGGGGCGCACATCGAAGAAGGCCTCCCCTCGGACCAGTTCCACCCGGCGCCTGTCGGCATCGAAGGAAACATTCATGGCACTTTCCGCGTTCAGCACCACCACTGACCCGTCGGGCAGGGAGACTTCGGCGCGTTGTCCCGTTTCTGTCCCATGGTCGGCAGATGGTTGGAACGGATTGCCGCCGAGCAGATGGCCCAGGCCGACGGCCAGAACCAGGGCGGCGGCCAGGGCCAGCATCGGGCGCAACGCGGCGCGCGGGCGGGCGGGGCGGGGCGGGGGCATGGTTGCGGGTGCTTGGGTTTCCACGGCGCGGGTGAATTCCGGCGAGGCCCAAAGCCCGGCTACGCGCTTATAGGCGCGGGCATTGTCCGGGTGGGCGGCGTGCCAGGCGGCGAAGGTGCGCTTCTCGCCCGCCGTCATCGTCCCCGATTGATGGCGCGTGAACCAATCGAGGGCCTCGGCCATTGCCGTGTCGTGATTGGGGTTTTCATCGTCATGGGTCATGGTGATGCGTCGTCGGTGGCCATCCGCAGATGACGCCGCGGATATAGACGAGACGGATGAGGGCGCGGATTCTCCCAAAAGATTCTTGCGAAGACTCACGTTATGTCTCCGTCATCCATGGCGGCAAGACAGCGGGCCAGGGCGCCGCGGATGTCGTTGTAGACCGTGTTTTCGGACACGCCCAGGCGGCGGGCGATCTCGGGATAGGTCAGGCCTTCCAGACGCGACAACATCAGCGCCCGGCGCGCGCGATCCGGCAGGGTCGCCAGGGCGCCCTCGACTTGGGTCAGGTTCTGGGCGTCCATTACCGCCGTTTCCTGGGTTGGCTGCGGTGCGGCGACGGCATCGGTGGTGCCGTCGGGGGCTGCGGACATGAAGGTGCCGCGCAGGCGCTCGCGACGCAGGTGGTCAAGGGCGAGATTGCGCGCGGTCTGGTACAGGAACGCCTGCAAGTGCGTCACCGGGCGCTCGCGGGCCGCCTTGGCGACACGCAGATAGGCGTCGTGGGCAAGATCTTCTGCGGTGTGCAAGCAACCAACCATGCGGTACAGCGTGCCGACCAGCGCGCGCCGCTGGGCCTGGAATATCTGCGTCAGAAGATCACGTTGGCTGTCCGTCGCCATGTCGTCCTCAGAAGTGGGATGGGGGGGGACCGCGAGTCGGCCCGCGAATTTATTGCAATTGATTATCATTATCGTGTTATCGACACCAGAACGAAATCCCGGTGCTCTGCCAACGGCATCTGCTGATGCCGCCTTGACATGGCGCATAAATCAAAGGGTGCAAAATTTCTCTGGAATTGGCGGATTGCCGACGGCATCCGCCCGTACTCTGCCTAAATTGTAACCAAATTCGCGGCATCCCGTCAGCCTGCATGAATCTGACGCATTTTTGTCAATTGGATGTAGCCAACGGGTATGCGGCTGTGCAAAATCGCACTCAATAAATAAATTTGCCTACTACGCCTACCACGCCAACAGGGAGAATTTTCATGAAAAGACGTGAGTTTCTTAAAAAATCCGCAGTCGCCGGTGTCGCTGGTGCGGCCGCTGTAACGCTTGCCAAACCTGCGATTTCGCAGGGCCGCAAGGAGATGATCATCGTCTCCACTTGGCCGCGCGACTTCCCGGGTCTCGGCCTCAGCGCGCAGCGCCTTGCCGCCCGCATTCCGGTCCTGACGGACGGTCGTATCCAGGTCAAATATTTCGCTTCCGGCGAACGCGTCGGCGCCTTCGATTCCTTCGACGAAGTGGCCTCGGGCAATTCCCAGGCCTACATCGGCGCCGATTACTACTGGAAAGGCAAGCACCCGGGCTGGGCCTACTTCACCGCCGTTCCGTTCGGCTTCGCCTATGCGGAAATGGACGCCTGGATGAAGTACGGCGGCGGTCAGCAGCTGCATGACGAACTGGCGGCCGGCTTCGGCCTCAAGGGCTTCCCCTGCGGTAACACAGGCTGCCAGATGGGCGGCTGGTTCAACAAGGAAATCAACTCCGCCGCCGACTTCAAGGGCCTGAAGATGCGTATCCCGGGGCTGGGCGGCGACGTGCTGGCCAAGCTGGGCGCCTCGACCGTGTCCCTACCGGGCAGTCAGATTTATGAAAACCTGGTTTCCGGTTCCATCCAGGCGACGGAGTGGGTCGGTCCCTACAACGACTACTTCATGAAGTTTTATGAAGCGGCCAAGTACTACTACTATCCGGGCATGCACGAGCCGGCTTCCCAGCTGCACATGGGCATGAACAAGAAGTGGTGGGACAGCCTGTCGAAGACCGACCAAGCCATCATTGAAGCCGCCTGTGCCGAGGAAAACTCGCATCAGATGGCGGAAACCAACGCCAACAACGGTACGTATCTGAACAAGCTGATCAATGATCACGGCGTCAAGGTGCGTGCCTTCAACGATGACGTGTATGACGCCTTCGGCAGGGCCGCCGAAGAAGTCTTCGCCGAAGTGCAGGCGCACAGCCCGTTGGCCAAGAAGATCCACGACAGCTTCTTGACCTCGCGTGCCGACCTCGGCCGTTGGATGATCCTGGCCGACTCCGGCTACATCAACCAGCGCAACCGCGTTCTGGGCATCAAAGTCTAATTGCCCGCATAACTGGGTATTAAGGTGGGACGGGGCATAGCCCCGTCCCATCCTTATCCGCCTGGGCTTGTTCTTGTGGGGAATCGGGACAAGGGATTGCCTGTTCATGGCCGCCGAACAAATGACAATTGACGCGACCGGCGGGGATATTTCGCCCGAGGTGTCGCCACGCACGACCATTGCCGTCCGGTTCTTCGGTTGGGCGGTGCTGTCTGCGCTGCTTGTTTTCTTGATCAATAACTACCTTACCTTCTGGCATGGCTGGCCGGGCGAGGGGGCCGCGCTGCAGCTTGGCCTGCACGGTGCCGCAACCCAATCGTCGCCGCTCGCCTGGGTGCAGTTGCTTGCTTACGTCGCCGGCATTGCCGCCGCGGCGATCTATACGGTGAAAAGCTGCTCGCGCACGCTGCGTCAGGACAGCAAGCGGATGTCCGATTTCAACGCGCTTCTCATCCGCATGGCTTTTTTTGCCGTTCTCTACATCGGTGTGGTCGACGCGATCCTGTCGTTCATGCGGGTTGAGGGCCTGTTGCCCGCCGTGTTCGGTGACGCGCTCGCGCTTGAGCTCGGCAAATCACAATTCCGCGGCCCCTATGTGCACCTGCCGCTGACCGCGGCGGCCATAATCACGGCGTTTTTCTCGCGCACGCTGGGCTTTACCTGGCTCGCGCTGCTGATCGTCATCGCCGAATTGCTGATCGTCATCACCCGCTTCATCTTTTCCTACGAACAGGTGTTCATGGGCGATCTCGTGCGGTTCTGGTACGCGGCCCTGTTCCTGTTCGCCAGCGCCTATACCCTGCTGGAGGAAGGACATGTGCGGGTCGATGTGTTCTATGCCGCCTTCGATTCCCGCCGTAAGGGATTGGTCAATGCCTTCGGCTCCATCTTCCTCGGTATCACCCTCTGTTGGGTGATCCTGATCGTCGGCATGGGCGGAAAGAACGCGGTGATCAATTCACCGGTCTTGGCCTGGGAAACGACTCAGACCGGATTTTCCATGTACGTTAAATACATGATGGCCGGTTTTCTCGCCGTCTTCGCCATATCCATGATGATTCAATTCGTCAGCTACATGCTGGACGGTGTCGCCGACGCCAGGGGAGAGCCCGGCGGCCGCGACCATTCAAGTCACACGATCCAGTAAGCGACAGGGGCCGCTAGTCAATGGAACTCGTCTTCCTCGTCATTCTCATGATCACCATGGCCTATGCGCTGGGTGTCGGATTTCCCGTCGCTTTTGCACTGCCGGGATCAGCCATCATCACCATTTCCCTGGCCGCCCTTTGTGGTTGGCTGTTTGCGGGCAATGTCGATGCCTACTTTGCCCAGGGCGGGGCCTGGCAATGGCTCAGCGCCGGGGTAACCAATTTCCGCGGCGTCTATTGGGAGGCTGAGCGCGATACCCTGATCGCCATTCCGTTGTTCATCTTCATGGGCATCATGCTGCAGCGCTCGAAACTGGCCGAAGATCTGCTGGTCACCATGGCGCAACTGTTCGGGCCGGTGCCGGGCGGCCTTGGCATTTCGGTGATTTTCGTCGGCGCCCTTCTGGCCGCGACGACGGGTATCGTCGGCGCCACCGTCGTCGCCATGGGCCTGATCTCGTTGCCGGCGATGATGCGCAACAAATACGCCAATTCGCTGTCGACCGGCACCATCGCGGCGTCGGGTACTCTGGGTCAGATCATCCCGCCGTCCATCGTGCTGATCATCCTGGCGGACCAGCTTGCCAGCGCCGTCGATCAGGCATCGACCACACGTAAGGAGCTGTATAAGGAATCGACAGGCAATCTGCTGATGCCGTCAAGCTTCGACGTGACCTCGACCAGCGCCGGTGAAATGTTCCTGGGCGCCTTTGTGCCGGGCCTGGTTTTGGTCGGCCTGTACATGGGCTATGTCCTGATTTTGGCCTTTTTCAAACCGAAAATGGCGCCTGCCGTGCACCGCGAGGGTGCTCTTGACCGCGCGTTCATGGTCAAGGTGTTCGTCACCCTGGTGCCGCCGCTTACTCTGATCTTTCTGGTTCTTGGCTCCATCATCACCGGTGTCGCGACGGTCAACCAGGCCGGCGCCATCGGTGCGGCGGGGGCGCTGATCATGGGGGGGTATCGCCTGCGCGACGGCCATCGGAACGCCTATTACCCGGCGATCATCGCCCTGGTGTCCCTGGTTGCGCTCGCGGTTATCAGTACGTATTTCAAGATCAACATCAAATCGATCAACAGCGACTTCGACAGGGTCGGTCTGGTTCTCGGTCTGTTTTTCACGGCGACGCTGGTCTTTTCCGTCGGCTGGAGCGGTTGGCGGGCGTGGAAGATCGAAGACACCCTGCAAGGCGTGATGGTTGAAACCGCCAAGACCACGGCCCTGGTGTTCATCATCCTGATTGGCGCCGCAATGTTGACGGCCGCGTTCCGTGCGTTCGGCGGCGAGGAACTGGTGCGTGAATTCCTGACCGGCATGCCCGGCGGTTTCTGGGCTCAGTTCACCATCGTCATGCTGGTCATCTTCATCATGGGGTTCTTCCTGGACTTCATCGAAATCGCCGTCGTGGTGGTGCCCATCGTGGCGCCGATCCTGCTGATGGACCCCTCGGCTAACATCACCGCCGTGTGGTTGGGGGTAATGATTGGTCTGAACATTCAAACCTCGTTCCTGACCCCGCCCTTCGGCTTCGCCCTGTTCTATCTGCGCGGCGTCGCCCCGCCCAGCGTGGCGACCATCCAGATGTACAAGGGCGTGGTGCCGTTCATCTGCCTGCAACTGGTCGCGCTTGTCATCGTCGGCCTGACGCCGCAGTTGGTGAACTATCTGCCGCAGCGCGTGAGCCTGACATCGGAAACGGCGCCACCGCCGCGCAACCCGGCGCTGTCGTCCTGCGTGCAGGACCATCTGTTCAAGGTTTACGACGCCAAGGGTGACGACCTGCGTGCGGCCATCGCCAAGGCGAGGACACTGGATTTGTCGTCGCTTCCCGGCGAACTTCGTGGCGACCTGAAGGGAAGTTTCGACAAGGCTGATAAGACATTCGATCTGGTCGCCAAAATTCGGGCGACGCAAAAGATCATCGACGAGGCCACGCCGGGCTACCTGCCGCTGCATGTGGAGGTGCGTGAAACCCAGCGCCAGGCCCGCCGCCTGAAGGAAGAAATCAAATACCTGCAGTCGACGATCCGCCAACTGCCTCGGAATGAACGGGGTGAGGCGCGGAAGAGCAAGCTGGAGGCAAAGATCGAGGAACTTCGGGCGGAGATCAAAACCTACGATGCCAAGGTCCCCGACAACTGGCGGGCGGACCACGCGGCTTTCGCCAAATTACAGAAGGCGGAGACGCTGGCCATCCGGCTGTATGAACGCAACGTGGACGGGGCCTACGAGCCGCTCCAGGAGGTCACCAAGGTGATCGCCGGGGCGGATACCCTGGCGGCGCTTGGCAAGGACCTGGCGGGCTTGCCCGCCGCCGTCAGTGGCGCGGCCGATCCTGAAAAGGCCATGGACGCCGTCAATGCGGTTGAGAAGGTCATGCGCGAGGTGCCGGGCACCCGCGAGATCCAGAAGCCATTGGCGGATGCCCGTCGTGCCATGCGCGGCGACAAGCCCGATGTGGAGAAATCACTGAAGGCCCTGGCCGATGCCCAGGCGGCGTACGACAAGGACATCGCCTGGCGCAAGAAGGCGGCGGCGGAGCTCAGCGCGGGGCTTGCCGAATATGAACAGGCGATCCGTATGAACATCGGCCTGCGTCTGCAACCGAAACTGTCCAAGGAACAGGCCCTCGACGTGGCTTCCTGCATGGCCAACCCGCGCGACCTGACGTTGCACTTCTAGACCCGGCCGGAGGAGGCAGCCCATCATGCCGCCGGTCCTGAAGGCAGCACTATGGATGCTGGGGACGCTCACGTCCCTGGCGCTCATGGCCATCGCTGGGCGCGAATTGTCGGCTGAACTGTCGACCCTGCAAATCCTGTTCTTCCGCAGCGCCATCGGCCTGCTGATCATCCTGGCCGTGATCTGGCGGGCGGGACGACATCACTTGGCGACCCTTCAGCCTGGTCTGCAGGTCCTGCGCAACGTCGCCCATTACATTGGACAATTCGGCTGGTTCTACGGCATTTCATTATTGCCGCTGGCCCAGGTGTTCGCGCTTGAGTTCACCATGCCGGTCTGGGCGACGCTGTTGGCTCCGCTGCTGCTGAAGGAACAGATCACGCCCAGACGAGCCCTGGTCGTGGCCATCGGCTTTGCCGGTATTTTGATCGTCGTGCGGCCAGGTCTGGTGACGATCAGCCCGGCCGCCCTGGCCGTGCTGATGGCGGCTGTCGGATACGCTTTCGCCTATACCCTGACCAAGAAACTGACGCGCACGGATACGGCGCTCGCCATCGTGTTCTACATGTGTCTGGTGCAGTTGCCGCTTGGCCTGATCCCGTCACTGTTCGATTGGGTCAATCCGTCGGCCGCCATGTGGCCCTGGATCCTGGCGGTCAGCGTTACCGGGCTCAGTGCCCATTACTGCCTTGCCCGCGCCTTCGCGGAAGCCGACGCGATCGTTGTCGTGCCCATGGAATTCCTGCGCCTGCCGCTGATCGCTGTTGCCGGGTTGCTGTTCTACGGGGAGCCCCTGGACCCCTGGGTCCTGGGGGGCGCCGCCGTGATCTTTGCCGGAAATTTCCTCAACATTCTGGGCGAACGCAAGCGCGCCTAGAGGCGCGTGGTATGCATCTGCCCCGCCCGCGATGTTCGCGGCACCGGTGATTTCAGCATTATTTGCAAATTATTCTTATTCCAGTGACTGAGATCACATCCCGTGACATTGGCTTTGCTCAATATATGGAAGCGTCACTGACCTATGTCGTTTGTACGGTTGCGCTTGGGGACAGGCAATAGAGGGAAGGTAATATGATGGATACCCGTTTCGTCGTTCGTGGTCCGCATTCTCCGGAAAAAATAAAAGCATATCAGCGCCTTAAAGGTGCAGGCCGTGATTTGGCCGAAGCCCTCGCCGAGCAGCGGGAGCAGATGAAGCACCTTCAGGGGAATCTGAATTCCTTGGATGAGGCCCTCGACCGGGTAACCGATTCGATGGCACAGGCAACATCGATGGGACGCGATGACGATTGATCGGCGCGCGTTACCGGACATTCTGCATCGAGGACTAGGGCTTGGTCTTTCGCCGGATTGGGGCGCTACTCGGGCAGAGGGATGAACTCCGTCTCGCCGGGCACCTTGGCGAACCGGCCATTTTTCCAATCGTCTTTGGCCTGCTCGATACGGTCCGACGAATGGGACACGAAATTCCAGAACATGAAACGGGGCTGATTCGGCCGCGCGCCCGGCACGGTGTCGAGCGGTGCGCCGCCCAGAACCATGACCTTGGCTGCTGTTTGGCCGGTAATGACCACATCCAGGCCTTCGCGGAAGATCACGGTCTGTCCGGCCTGGAAGGTCTGGCCGTCGATCACCACTTGGCCCTCGGCGACATGGGCCGCACGCTCCGCATGGTCGGGTGGCAGGGTGAAGGCCGACCCTGCGGCAAGGCGTAGATCGGCGTAAAAAATGGGTGAGAAAAATTCCACCGGCGACGTTCGCCCGGCCATGGTGCCGGCGATCAGGGCAACCTCCGCGCCGCCGTCCCGCCAGCGGGGCAGGGCGTCCGCCGGATAGTGAACAAAGGACGGGGCCGTTTCTTCATCCGCGATGGGCAGCGCCACCCAAGCTTGCAGGCCGAACAGCGGGCCGCCTGCCGCCCGCACGTCCACTGGGGTGCGTTCTGAATGGACGATGCCGCGCCCGGCGGTCATCCAATTGATCTCGCCGGGCCGGATCGCCTGATCGAAACCCAGGCTGTCCTTGTGCCCGATCACGCCGTCGTACAGATAGGTGATGGTGGCGAGCCCGATGTGCGGATGCGGGCGCACGTCGATACCCTGTCCCGGTTTGAACACGGCCGGACCCATCTGGTCCAGGAACACGAAGGGGCCGATGCTGCGCCGCTGGGACGACGGCAGCGACCGGCGCACGATCAGCCCGCCGATATCATGTTCCTTGGGCGTGACGACCAGGGCGATCACACCGTCGTCCGGCGCGCCCTTGCATTGCGGATCGTCGGCGGGCTGCCAACTCATGTCCCTGTCACCTTTATTCGGCAAGCCAGCGGTCGCGGATGCGGTTTACTTCGTCGAAATGGTGGCGCGCCATCTTCATGGTCGGGGCCAGGGGCTCCTGATAGAAGAAGTCGGGCAATTCGTCATCCGCGCTGGTAAATCCGGCGGCCTTGTTGAACTTTTCTTCAAGAACCAGGGTTTCCTTACCCAGGCGGTCGAAGAATTCGGTCTCGAAGGTCGTGCCGACGGCGTCGTTGAGGGCGGTGACGATCAGGTCCGGATTGACATTGGTAACGGACCGCCCGAACACGCAGATACCAAGGGAATCGACAGCGGCGCATTTGGCCTGGATCTTCAGGCTTTCCAGGGCCAATTCCTCCGTCGACTTGCCGGCGCATTCGAAGGTCGGCAGGTTGCCGGTCGTGTGATCGGCCCCTTGGGCCGTCAGCATCATGGAAATGCCCGTGACCTCGATGACGCGGGGGTCGTAGGCGCTGAGCGCCTGCTTCTTGATAACCGGCAGGCGCTTGATGCCGTAATGTTCACCGACTCGGGCCGTGCCCTGCGCCAGGATCCGCCCCCGTTCGTTGCCTTCGCGGATGTCGGCCAGGGCTTCCAGCATGAAGTTTTCGTCGCCATATTCGCCGTGCCCCGCGTCCATCAAGGCGCCGAGAAGAGCACCCGTTTCGATGGTGTCGATGGCCAGATCGTTGGCGACCGCGTTGAGGCGGGCCACCTGGTCCGGATGCGTTAGCCCGCAGTTGGTGCCGAGCAGGCCGATGGTCTCGTACTCAAGTGGTGCCACCAATTCGTTGCCGTTTTCATCGGCGTAGACGTTGGAGCACTTGATCATGCAGCCGGGCATGCAGGCATGGGTGGTTTCGCCGCCGCGTTCCAGGTTCTGTTCGCGGATGTAGTCGCCGCCCATCTTCAGGCGTTCCTTGGCCGTGTCGACCAGCTGCCCGGACGAGAAGTTGCGCACCGGCAGGCCGCCCAGGTGGTTGATCACGTCGGCGACCAGCGCCGTGCCGCGGGCGCCTAAGTTCTGGGTCGCCGGATCGTCCTTGATCATGCCGCCGTAGGTCTTGATCGATTGCATCAGCTTCTTGCGTTCGTGGAAGTCGGGCATCTTGTGCTTGTCGCAGACGATGGCCTTGACCTTTTTCGAGCCCATGACCGCCCCCACGCCGCCGCGTGCGGAAATGCGCGTCGGGCGGCCTTCGGGGTCGGTGAACACGATGCCGGAAATCAGGCCGCCGTATTCGCCGACCGGGCTGCAGATGCCCAAGCTGACCTTGTCACCGTATTTTTCAAACAGCATGTCGGCGGTTTCGAAAACGCCTTTGCCCAGATAGGGGGTTGCGTCCTCGAACGTGATGTCGCCTTCCAGGGGGATGCGGATGACGACCCAGTCGTCGGATTGGTTTTCCAGGGTGATCCCGGCGATACCGATCTGGCCCATGGCGAAGGCCATGGTGCCGCCGCCGTTGGATTCCTTGACCCCGCCGGTCAGCGGGCTTTTACAGCCGACGCTGATGCGGTTGGCGTTGGAGAAGTTGGTTCCTGCAAACGGGCCGGCAGAAAAGATCAGCGGGTTTTCTGGTCCCAGAGGGTCGATGTTTGCCAGGTCGCGGTCGACCAAGGTCTTGGCGATCAGATAGCGTCCGGCGCGGGCCAGGGCTTCGCCGGAAAGCTCCTCGCTTTTGATGTCGCGGGTGGCAAGGTCGATGGTCAGGTACTTTCGCATTGTTCGTCTGATCCCCAAGTCATGGTTTGGTCGTCGAGTCACCATCCATCCAATGTCGGCGCCGGTGCCGATGGGAAAAAGGACGATGAAGCGATGAACTTATCTTAAAATGGGGGAAGGCCCGGGGAAATACCAGGATTTCACGGTCCCGCCGGTCAGGCCCCGCCATCGGCGTAGCTGAACCCCTTGATGAACGGCCGCAGGCGCGGCAGATAAGGCGCCATGTGAATTTCGAAAGTGCGCCAGCGGCCGGCAGGCATTGATCCCTCGTCTTCGGCGGCCAGCGGCGCCAAAACCCCGGCGTTCCAGGAAACATCCAGGAATTCCAAAAGCTTCCGCGCGGTCTGTTCATGCCCGGAAATCAGGTCTTCATGGCGGACTTCATGGACCTTCAGCGCCAGGGTCTCGCGCTGCGTTTGCCACAGGGCCATGACCTGTTCGTAGAAGCCGACGGCGTCGTCCAGGCGCGTGAAATGGACCGTACCGTCGTTCATTGCAAAAGGATGCGTGAAGCAGTCCAGACAGATGTCGCAGGGATGGCGTTGCGCCAGAATGAACTTGGCGTCCGGAAACAGGCGATGGATCAGGCCAGCGTCCAGGATATTGAGCGGCAGCGTGTCGACCAGCACCGTGTCGGGCCCGCGCGTAACGGCGCGGTCGACGGCTTGGAAATAAATTTCCCGCAATGCGGTCATATCCGCGTCGGAAATGTCAAACAGGTTGGCCGGAAAATCGTCTCCGCGTGCAAGAAGATGATCGCGGACCACGGACAGGGCCGCCTGTTCCTTCAGCACCTGAATTCCCGGATGAGCGTCCATCATCTGCTCCAGGAGGGCCTCGCCCGATCGGGGAAACCCGACCAGGAATACGGGCGTCCCATCGTCCCCCGGGACGCTGTTGCCGGCAGGTTGGGCCGCCGGGCCATCATAGGCCCGCTTCAGGCGTTCCAGGTATTCTGCCGAGCGGGTGCGGAACATGGCCACGGCCTGCACATCGCGGGCGAGAAAGGCGTTGCCCAATTCAAAATTCTCGACTGCGTCGCCGGGGCGGTTCAGGCGTTCATAAAGCATACCCATTTCAAAGCGGATGTCTCCCAAGGCAGGTGACGCATCCCGCATCGCCGGATCAAGCCCGTTCAGGCGGGCCAGGGCCTTGCCATGGTCACCCGCCCGCTGCTCCAGGCGCGCCGCGACAAGATTGAGGGCCGGGTCGCCGGGATGCTGATCCAGAGCCGGCGTGATTTCGGCCCAGGCATCGTCCGGCCGGTTCATCCGTTCCAGAAGGGTGCCGAGGGCCACGCGGTTTGCCGGGTCGTTGGGCGCGGCCTGGACCGCCTTGCGGAAATGGTCCAAGGCACCCTCGACATCCCCCATGGCGCGTAACGCCGCCGCCTTCGCACGCAGAACCACGGAATCTCCGGGCCGCTTCGCCAACAGCAGGTCGTAGTATTCAACCGCAGTCCGAAAATCGCCCATCATTGCCGTGACTTCGGCATAAAAGCCCAAAATCTCTGGATCGTCCTGTGACAGCGTCAACGCGCCTTCGAGGGTCTTACGGGTCAGGGCGTGGCGTTTGCTCAGGTAATAGGTCCGGGCCAGCAGGACGCGGGCCTCAAGGTCGTTTGGCGCGCGGTCGACCACGCGTTGCAGGATCGCCGCCGCCTGATCGAAATTTTCCAGGTTGTAGTGGCACTGACCCAGATTGAACAATGCGTTCAGATTGTCCGGTTCAAGGTCGGCGGCCTGCTTGTAATGTTTCGCCGCGAGGGGAATTTGGCGGTCGTCACGATAGGCATTTCCCAGGTTGTAATGGATGTTCGCGGCATCCGGCGCGATGTCCAAGGCCTTGCGGAAGTGCCGGATCGCGGCATTGACCCGCCCCGACTGGCGCAGCGCGCAACCGAGCAGGTCATGGGCCTCGGCCGAACCGGGGGCCAGATCGGTCAGTTTCTTCAGGTTGTCCGCCGCGGCATCCGCCTTGTCCTGGCGAAGCTGGGTCAGGGAGAGGAGATGCAAGACATTGGGATTGTTCGGCAAAACCAGCGCCAGCGCCGTCAGCCCCGCCTCGGCGCCGGGGAAATCGCCCGATTGATACATCTGGGCGGCGGCTTGGAATTGCTGTTCTGCGTCCATGTTCCGGTCTGTAAGCGGTGGGTCGGTCGCGGGAATTACGACGAAAAGGGCAGGTCGGCCAGGGTCAGTCGATTGTCCAGCCGCCAGCCACCGGGCTTGTCTACGTCCGGGGCAAGGTCCGGGTCAATGCGTAATGCCGCGGCACGGTCTTGCGCGGCGGCCCCGGCGTCGGTGCGCGCCGCGTGCACATTGGCGCGGCCGAGATACGCACCCGCGAAGCTGCCGTCGATATCAAGGGCGCGGGTGAAGTGTTGCACCGCGTCGCCGTAACGGCGCAGGATTTTCTCCGCTTCGGCTTGGCCGGCCCAGGCCGCCGCGTCGCCCGGATTGATTTCGGTCGCCTTGGTGAAATCGGCAAGCGCGTCGTCGATAAGGTTCAGCGCCAGGCGGGAAAACCCGCGAATGCGCAGCAACAGGGATGTCGGTTTGCCTTCGGCGATCAGGGCGGAGGCGGCAATGGCCGCTTGATCCGGCTTACCTTGGCGGCGTGTCAATTCCGCCTGCAGGGTGCGCAGCCAGGGATCGCCCGGCACTGTGGCCAGTCCGCGCGTGATGTCCGCCCCGGCCCCCGCAAGGTCGTCCGTGCGAAGCCGCAGGAACGCAAGCACGCCATGTGGTTCCGCGTCGCCGGGTCCTAAGGGAACCAGTCGCTCGTAGGCGGCCGAGGCCTCGCCCCAGCGCCCGCCGAACAGGAGCGCGCGAGCTTTTTCCCGCAGTGCGTGGGCTTGATAGGGCTGCATGCGCTGGGCCATGTCCAGGTCGGCGACGGCAGCCTCCGTCTGGTTGAGGCGCCGGTAGGCGCGGCCGCGCAGGATCAGGGCGGCGACGTCCGTATTGCCGCCGCGCGTCCCTTCCGAAATGGCAGCCGTGGCGTCGTCGACGGCGGCATCCGCGTGCCCGGCCGACAATTGCGCCTCGCCGCGCGCCAGCAGGGCCGCCGCATCACCGGGATGGGCAGTGAGAACCTGGTTCAGATCGGCAATGGCGCCGGCGTAATCACCCATGTCCTGGGCGGCGGCGGCGCGCTGGCGGCGCAGGTCCATGGCATCCGGGCGGGCTTCGAGGATGCGGGTCAGGTCGCGGTGGGCGCTGGCCGGTCGGGCGGCCGTGGCGTGCAGGGCGGCGCGAAGGTCGAGCGCGGCCAGATTGGCCGGGTCGTCCAGCAACAGATGGTCGAGGTCTGTGAGGGCGCGCTCCGTTTCCCCGATGTCGCGGTAGGCGGACCCGCGGATCAGCCGGGCGACAGTGTTGTCCGGCGCCAGGGCAAGGGCGGCGGTCATCGACTGCACCGCATGCTGTGGATCGCCCCGCCGGTAATAGGCGCGGCCGCGCAGGACCAGGGCCGCCGTATGGGTCGGGTCCCGGCGCAGGACCGCGTTCATGTCGGCGATTACGCCGGCGAAAGTTTCAAGCTGGAACAATTGCTCCGCACGCATGAATCGGGCGGTTGCATTGTCGGGATCGGCAACGATGGCGGCATCCAGGTCTTCCAGGGCCAAGCCGGTTTCGTCCTGGCGCAGGTGGATGCGGGCGCGCAGCATGTGGTGGCGGCTGTCCTTCGGGGCGAGGGCAATCGCCTGATCGACGTCGTCGAGGGCCAGCTGCAACTGCTCCATCTTCAGGAAGGCTTCGGCGCGGGCGGTCCAGGTTTCCGGTGCCGTGGGGTCGGCTTCAAGCGAGGCTGAAAGATCGGCGCGGGCGGCGGCCAGACTTCCGTTGGCGAGATGAGCTTGTCCGCGAAGTCGCAGAAGTGCCGCGTCCATGGGGGCCATGTCCAGGGCCTCGCCGAAGTCGGCGACGGCCAGCTCAAACTCCTCGGTTGCCATGTGCACAAGGCCACGCTCGCGGTAGCTTTCAAGGGGGCGGCGCAGTTGGCGGATCGACAGGTCCAGGTCGGCGATGGCCAAGCGGTGCAGGCCCATGCGGCGCAACAGGGCACCGCGCACCTGCAATGCCTCGCCGTTATTCGGGGCCAGGGTGACGGCGGCGTTGAGATCGGCCCGCGCGAGCTGGTGGTGGCCCTGCGCCAGATGGGCAGCGCCCCGTTGGGTCAAGGCGCCGACATGGTGAGGGGAGGCATCGAGCGCCCTGGCGGCGCTTTCAGCCGCGTCGCCATATCGGCCAAGGGCGATCAGGATACGCGCGCGGAGCGCCAAAGCATCGGCATTGCGGGGGTCGAGCGCCAAGCCCGCATCGGCATCGGCGAGCGCCACCATGTCGCGTCCGGCGGCATGATTGATGCGGGCACGCAGGAAGTGCACGCGTTTGCGCCGGGGCGTCAGGCGCACGGCGCTGTTGAGGTCGCTCAGCGCCTTGTCGGGAAAGCCTTCGTCGATCAACGCGTCGGCCCGGTTGATGAACAGGTCGGCGAATTTCTCGGGATCGGTTTCGCCCTGCGTGATGGCCTGCGTGCAGGCGAAAACACGCATGGCGGCAGGAAGGGCTGCGTCCATGCAGTCAGGCGTTTGCGCGTGTGCGGCCTGGGCCGCCGTCGCCGCCCAGGCCATTACGAATAGGGACGCCCCCCGGATCAGCCGCATCGCTGCCTCGTTTCCGCCAAGTACCGAAAATACTTAGCAAAAAACCAGAGGAAACGCCATCCGGGCCAGTCCGGGGGCAACCGTTCGTTCAGGTTTCCGTGCCGCCGTTGATCTGGATCAGCTGGCCGTTCATGAATCCGCCCTGATCGGACACTAGATAGGCGATCATGCCGGCGATTTCCTCGGGCGTGCCCAGGCGGCCCACCGGCACCCGTGCCTTCATGGAGGCAATGTGCTCGGCCATGGCCGGGTCGGCGTGATCGCCGGCGATGGGGCCGGACGAGATGATGTTGGTGGTGATGCCCTTGGGCCCGAACTCCTTGCCCAGGGCCTTGGTCAACCCCCAGGAGCCGTGCTTGGATACGCTGACATGCGCCCGCCCGTTGTAGCCGTGGATGGCGTTCATGCCGGCGAAATTGACGATGCGCCCCCAGCCCCGGTCGACCATGCCCGGCAGGCATGCGCGGGCCAGCCGGAAGGCGGCGTTCATGTTGACGTCCAGCACCCGTTCCCAGGTCTCGTCGGTGATGTCGAGAAAGCTGTGGCTGGGGCGGATTGCGGCATTGTTGATCAGCACGTCGATGCCGCCGAAATGGCCGATTGCCTCGGCCGCCATGGCGTCACAGGCGGCCTTGTCGCCGACGTCGGCCATGATGACCAGGGCGTCCGCGCCCAAGGCCCGCGCGGCGTCCGCGGTGGCGTCGCAGGACGCCCGGTCGCTGGAGCCGTTGATGACGACATTGAAGCCGTCCCGCGCCAAGGCCAAGACACAGGCCCGGCCGATATTCTTCCCCGACCCTGTGACCAGGGCCGCGCGCTTTCGTTCAGTCATGAATGGTGTTCCTCCCGGATGTCGATGCCACGACCCTACGCAAGGTGGCGGAGGCTGGCAAGCGGACGCGACGGGAAGGTGGATAACACAGGGCGGTTAGCCGCTATAATCCGACGATGGGGTGAACAGATTTTTCAGAGTTTCAGTGACGCCTCGCCGGCCGACGAAGGCGAACATCTGGGTAATGGTGTGACCGTCTTCCGACAGCGGCATGCGCAGCGACCGCAAGGGTTCTTCCACCCCTTCGTAGGTATTGAGAAAGACCAGGGGGCGGCGGGCTTCGAATACGGCCATGTATTGCCGCGTCAGCAAGGTCGTGGACCAGGCGTCGGCCATGTCGGTCAATTTCTTCCCGGTGTAATCGCGCCGATGATAGTGGGTATGGCCGGATCCCCAGTAGCGGTAGGTGAATTCCGCCGGATCGCCCGTGACGTCGAGTACCAGCGCATAAGGTAAAACCCGTGCCGGCAGTTCATGCAGGTGGAAGTTCGCCCAACAGGGCGCGAAGGCATCGCCCTTCACGTCGGTCCAGTACGCCATGCAGGCCTGGATGTGCGGATCGTCGACCGTTTCCGGTTCAATCGCAACCGTACTTACGACAGGTGGCATCTGGCCGTCCAGCACGATGGGAGGCAGGATTTTCATATCACCGTGGTCTCGATCTTCCGACGAATTGGGGAGAATGTCGGTTTATTAGACAAGACTACAGCGCCCAACCCTGC
Source organism: bacterium SCSIO 12827 (assembly GCA_024397995.1). NCBI lineage: Bacteria > bacterium SCSIO 12827. The sequence goes on from CP073746.1 coordinate 1,193,698, forward strand.
GGGGGTAACCCTGACTTTGGTCTATATTTTGGGGAATTCTAATGTATGTGATGCGCGGGTGAAGCGGCGGTATCAGGCATGACGGTCGAGCCGGCCAATGGCCTCGGCGACGGCATCCAGGTCTGAGCCGTCGGCGTCGAACTGAACCGCGAAACCGCCATCGTAGGTCCGCGCGACATGGCCGGAAAGATGTCCCAGGCCCTCGACATGCATGTCGACGAAGGTGCCGTTGTCGACCGTCACCCCGGCCTCGCCAAGGGCGATCGCGGCCCCCGTGGCGGAGACGTTTTTCACAGAGCCGTGGAAGGCACGGTTACCGTACCGGCCGTGGGCGGGCTGGTGATAGGGATGGCGGGTCGGGCGGGCGACGTGGTTGTTGGCCGCGACGTGCATGAGAATTTTCCCTGGCGGCGGCCCGAACGGCGGACCTGTCCAATACGGCGGACAGGATCACGCAGCTACATTAATAAAACGTAATTAATTGACGGAACGCGAGGTGTTATCCCGCCTGGCGGGGCGCTTCCTGGGGGATGGTCGGAACTTCGTCGGAAATGGTGGTTCGGCGCATGTCGCGGACGTCCGCCGGGTCGTGCCAGCGGCCCCGGTGCATGGTGCAGCGATTGTCCCACATGACCACGTCTCCGGGTTGCCAGACATGGCTGTAGACATATTTGGGCTGCGTCGCGTGCTCCATAAGGTCCATCAGGATGATGCGGCCTTCGGGCACGGGCAGGCCCTCGATGCTGCCGGCGTGGGACGCCAGATAAAGGCTCTTGCGTCCCGACCCCGGATGGGTGCGTACCAGGACCTGGCGGACAGGCGGCAGGCCCGTGCGTTCGCCCTCGTCGAAATCGGTATATCCCAGACGTTCCCGGGAATTCATGATGGAATGGATGCAGACGTAATGTTCGATGCGGGCCTTGGTGGCATCGTCCAGGTCGTCGTAGGCCGCGCGCATGTCGGCGAATTCCGTGTTGCCGCCGCCGCTCTTGGGCAGGACATGGGCCGCCAGGATGGAATAACGGGCGGGAATGGGTTTGAACGACGAATCCGTGTGCCACAACCGGTTGGCGTACATGTTGAGCAGGCGGAAATCGTCCTTCGGCAGCGGCTTGCCGCTTTCGTCCAGGTTGGAAATGTCGCTCATCTTCGGATCAAGCCGCGGGACATATCCCTTGCGATGCAGCTTGCGGCTGGTTTCCAGGGGGCCGAAGTTTTCCGAAAACCGCCGTTGTTGCGCGTCGTCCAGGGACTGGCCGCGAAATGCCAGAACCCCGTAGGTGTCCATGGCGGCACGGATGTCGGATACCTGGTCTGCGGTCAATTCGGCGGCAAGGTCGATGTCCGTGACCTCTGCGGCCAGAACCGGATGAAGGGGCGTGATTTTCACGGTCGAATGTCCTCCCAAGTCGTGCGTGGCGTCGGGGCGCCCTGACCCGTTTTGGGTCCATTATTGTATACAATGTACCTATTTTAGGGGTGACGATCCAGCGTTCCGTGCAGGTCGCTACCTTTACGGCCCGGCGTTTAAGGCTCTAAGGTCGCCGGTAAGGCGGGGACATGTATCCCCGGCGCAAACCACCGGGTGGAGACGACCATGACAGTCAGAATGGCCCCAGCGCTGGCCGTGGCCGGGATAACCGCCATAACGATGATGTCGAGCCCCGTTGCGGCAGACAGTCTGGTGTCGCACAAGGCGGTCTATCACCTTCTGCCCGGCCCTATTTCCGGACAGGTGCCCTATGACGGGGTCGAGGGCCTGGTCACCCGTTCGGTCGAGCGGACCTGCGACGGCTGGATCGTCGCCGAGCACATGGTCATGCATATCCTGACCCGGGTGGGTGGGGTGATTGACAGGGAAATCCGCTTCACCAGTTGGGAATCGACGGACGGCACGCGCTATCGTTTTGCCGCGACGATCAAAAGCAAGGCAGGCGATGAGGATATCAAGCTGAATGGCCGTTTGGAGGTCGCCGGCGAAGGGGGTGGTGGCGAAGCGGTCTATGCAGCGCCGGACGGCAAAAAGGTGAAAATCCCCGAGGACACCTATCTGCCGGTCGGGCAAGTCCGCAAGCTTTTGGCCGCCGCCCGGGGCGGGGAGAAACAGGTGCGGTTTCACGTTTTCGACGGGACCGAGGATATCGGCCCTCAATTGATGTCCAGCGTGATTACCGGCCGCTTCAAGGCGGGTGAGGGCAAGGGTCTGCAGACGGCCTGGGGCCCTCTGGGCACCGGGCCCGGTTGGCAGGTGTCGTCAGCCTATTTCGAAATCACGGGCGCACAGCCGCAATCGACGCCCAGTTTCCAGTTCACCATGGAGTTGCTGGACAATGGCGTGCCGCGCCGCATGGAGATGGACCTGGGCGGGTTCGTCGTCATTCAGGCGCTCAAGGAAATCCATCCGCTGCCGGAACCCAGCTGTGGCTAACGTGCGGCCAGCGGCAAGCCGCGGAGGCGTCAGCCCTTGCGGGCCTTGGCGATCAGTTGGCGCAGGGTGTCGACATCGACCGCGCCGGGCACCAGTTCATCGCCGACGATGAAGGCCGGTGTGCCGCGAATGCCGAGGGTTTCGGCGATCTGGTGATTGCGGTTGATCTCGGCGGTGACGGAATCGGACGCCATCTCTTTCTTGAGCTTATCAGCGTCGTATCCGGCGGTTTTGGCGATCTTCAGGATGCGGTCTTCGGGCAGGCCGCCCGAGGTCGCCATCAGGGCGGCGTGGAAGGCCAGGTATTTGGCCGGATCAAGCTTCCAGGCGGCCAGCGCGGCGCGCGACGCGGTCACCGATTCCGGGCCCAGGATGGGGAATTCCTTGAACACCCAGCGCAGGTTCTTGTCCGAATCCAGAAGTTCGCGCAGCACTGGAAACACCCGCTTACAGTAGCCGCAGTGGTAATCGAAAAATTCGACCACCGTGACGTCACCCTTGGGGTTTCCGGCGACGGGGGCGTTGGGGTCGTTGATCAGGCTGTCCTTATGCGCCGACAGCGCCATTTTAGCCTGGTCCGCCTGGGCCTGCTGTTCGCGCTCACGGTAGATGCGGATGGCGTCGACGATGACCTCGGGATTGGCGAGGAGATATTCGCGAACAACGGTCTCGATGGCGCCGCGCTGCTGTGGGTCCATGACGGACGTCTTGTCCTGGGCCTGTGCGGCCGGCGCGATGAGCAGAATCCCTCCGACAAGAGCGGTGGCGATGAGCGAGACGCCCGGCAAGGCGGCAAACCGAAAGGTCATGGTCATTCCTTATCCAAATGGTGGGCGCATATTGGTCCAGACCGCGGCAAGGGGCAAGCGGGTGCGCAGGCCGTCATGTCACGATCCCGTCAGCGCAGCAGGCGAATGTCGGAAATCAGGGCCGCTGGAACGGATGTGCCGGGCCGGGTTGGCGGCGCGGCGGCCACGCGCACGGCGACGAACACGATCCGCGTATGGCTGGTCGACAGGCCCGGCCAGGCCGTGTCGTGCAGGGAGATCAGGTCGATGCCTTCCTGCCAGCGCTTGCCCAACGCTTCCTCGCCGCCGCGCACTGTATAGCGCGCGGGGGTGCCGTCCTTGGGCATGTCCATGGTCCCGCGGCGCAGCGCCTTGTCGTTCCACACCAATTCCAATACCCGCACATCGTCCGGCAGGCGGCGCAGGGTTACGTCCTCGGGGTCGAGCGGGCGGGACGTGTCGGTGAAACCGACGATCACCCGGACCGGATGATAGGGCGGGGCATGGGGAGACATCTTCCAGTTCCAGGTCAGAAAGGGGGCGGCCAGAAGGTGCTGGTCGATGCGACGACCCAAGATCAGGTCGTCCGGCCCCGCCGACAGGTGGACAACCGGCAGGCCCTCATCCATCGCCATGCGCGCGCGCCCACCCAAGGGATCGCCGACGATCAGCCAGCGGTCCCCCGGGTCCAGGCCCGCGAAAAGGGGCGAGGGGCCCAGGGTCGCCATGATGTTCTGGATGTCGCTGGGCGATTGGCCGGGAGCAAGGCGGTCGCCGCCGTGCTGGCCGGCCATGCAGCCGGTCAATGCCGCACTCAGCACCGCTGCCGCGACAATCATCCGCACGGCCACGGGGTGCCGCCGGGGGGCCACGCCTATTGTTCCTTCCGCTTCTGCTGCTGGATTTCGGCGGCGTTGATGATGTCCTTGGCGCGCACCCATTCAGGGCTGCCTTCGGGGAATGAACGGGCGGCGACCTCGCCGTTGTAGATCGCCTTTTCCATTTCGCCCCGAAGGAATGCGGCGTCGGCGTGGTAAAGGCGGGCCCGCGGCTCGTCGCCTTTTTTGTAATAGGCATTGCCGAGCAGCTGGTAGATGGATGGTGAAAACCGTTCGTAATGGGCCGCGAACTTCAGATTCTCGATGGCGTCGTCAAGAACCGTATCGTCGCCGGTCGCCAGTTCGATGCGGGCCAGTTCCAGACGCAGCAGGTCCGATTCCGGCTTCAATTTCACGGCTGTGGCGTAGGACGGCATGGCGTCCTTGGCATTGCCGTTTTCATACAGGCCCTGGCCCCTGATCTCGTGAAAATAGGGATCATCGGGATACTCGGCGATCAGACCGTCGATGGCCTTCAGGAACTCGTCGACCCGCGCGGTGCGGAAATAGGCGATGGCCCGGGCATATCGGGCCGGCACGCTGGTGTCGTCGCTCTTGAACTTGCGCAACGCCTGCCCCGGCGTGAGAAAGGCAAGCAGCTTGGCCTGCATCCGCGCATGCCGGGCGACCAACTTCGGGTCATCCTGGACCTTGGAATAGGGGGACCGCGCCAGATGCGCTTCCAGCGCGTCGATACGTTCGCGGGTCAACGGGTGGGTCAGCAAATAGGGGTCGCGGCTGGCGCTGATCAGAAGTTCGTTGGATTCCAATTTGCCCATGAAGTCCAACAGGCCCTTGGTCGATTGTTTTGTGCGGTCCAGGTAGGTCATGGCGGCCTGATCGGCGGCCGCTTCATGGCCGCGGTTGTAGGCCAGAAACGAACGTTGCAACATGCTCTGCCCGCCGCCCAGGATCGCCGCACCCGCATCGGGGGCGCCGGCGATGACCGCGGCGCCGCCCAGGATCATGGACAGGATTTGGGCGGCCGCCGTGCGTGACAGGGCCTCGTGGGTCCGTGCCAAGTGGCCGCCTGCAATATGGCCCGTTTCGTGGGCAATCACGCCGATCACCTGCCCGGGGGTGTCGGCCTGCAGCAATAGCCCCGTATTGAGGAACATGTTTTGGCCGCCCGCGACAAAGGCGTTGAGTCGGTGGTCGTTTACGAGGTAGGTCTTGATGGACTTGGGATTCAGGCCCGCGGCCTCGAAAACTGGCGTCGCGTATTCCTGGATGATATTTTCGATCTCGACGTCCCGAATCATCGATAAACGCTGGGCAAGGGAAGCCGTCGACCAATAGCATAGGCCGATGCCAAAAATAATGATTAAAAACAACGGTTTAAAGATGCGGCTTTTCAAAGCAATCAGCGCCGGTTGGGACGCGTTCCCTTCTGTTTCCGGGCCCGGTAAACGTAGTCACGGTCCGGGGCCCCGTCAATTCACCATGCCGATAGTGACCGTTGCACTTTGCGCCGGGCTTGTCGCCGGCTGTTCGGGGGGCATTCCCAATCCGTTCGGCGGAAGTAAGAAGGAAGAAAACACCAAGCAGTTGGGCGAAACCGGCTTCGTGCGCGGTTTCCTGGGCGGTATCGTCGCCGACGATCCGCAGGCGGCCCTCGTTGGGCGTGACATCCTGTCGGCCGGCGGGTCCGCGGCGGATGCGGTGACGGCCATGTACTTTACCCTGGCGGTGACCAAGCCGGCCCACGCAGGCCTGGGCGGCGGCGGTGTCTGCGTCATTCGCGATAACGTCAATAAGCGCAACGACGTTCTGTCCTTTCCGGCGCTGGTTCCCCAGGGCGCCGGCGGTGCCGACCGGGGCAAGGTGCCCGTGCCGGGCAATCCCAGAGGGTTCGCGGTGCTGCATGCGCGCCTCGGCAGTCTGAAGTGGGGGCAGGTGGTGCAGCCGGCGGAAAACCTGGCGCGGTTCGGCGGCATCGTGTCGCGTGCCTTCGCCACGGATTTGCGCCAGCAGGCCGGGCGCCTGGCGGGACTGCCCGACGCGGTGGCCCTGTTCCGCAAGGCCGGGACGCCGAACCTGGCCAAGGAAGGCGACCGCATGGACCGCCTGCGCATCGCGGGCGTGCTTGGCCGTTTGCGGGTGCGCGGGGTCGGCGATTTTTATCAGGGCCAGCTGGCGCGTGATTTCGTCGACGACGCCAACAGCCAGGGCGGGGCGCTGACCATCGAAGACATGCGGGCCTACCTGCCCGAGGTTCGGCCCGCGATCACGCTGCCTTATATCGAACGCACGCAATTCCTGTTTCCCTCGCCCCCCGTTCTGGGCGGTGCCTTGGCGGCGGAGCTGACGGGCATTCTTGCCCAGTCCAAATATTTCGAACTGGACGGCGCGGCCCGCACGCATGTGTTCGCCGAAGCGGCCCTGGCGGCACAGGCGCGGCGCACGGATTGGCTTCGGCGGGACGGTCTTGTGACGCAGCCGGCCTATTATCTTGCCGATGCCGAACGCCATGCCTTGATCGCCCGCGCGCTTGATGAAGATCGCCACGCTCAGCGTCCGCCCGCCGGGGACGCGGCGATTCCGCTGCCGCCGGGGGCCGACGCAACGGGTATTGTTGCGATCGATCAATTTGGTTCGGCCGTCGCCTGCACCGTATCCATGAACGGGGCTTTCGGCTCCGGCAAGGTTGCCCCCTCGCTTGGGTTTCTTTTGGCCCGGCCGTCGGGCAAGGACAGCCTGCCGCCGGTGACGGCGACGCCGCTGTTGTTGGTTGGTGAGGCGCGCGTCAAGAAAGACGAGGAACGTGTGTTCATGGCCGCAACGGTGACCGGTGGGCCCGGTGCCACGGAGGCCCTTGCCGATCTGGCCCTTCGGGTGTCCGGTGGCGGACAGGGCCTGGAATCGGTGCTTGCGGGCCCACGCCTCTATTATGCCGAAGGCACGGATGCCTTGGTCATCGAACCCGGCCTGCCCAAGGACCAGCAGGCGGCGCTGCGCGAACGGGGCCATACCTTGCATCCCGGTGCCTCGGGCGTGCGCATCAATGCCATCTATTGCGACAGCGGCGTGCCGAATGAAAACCAGGCCTGTGCCGCCTTTGCCGATCCGCGTGGCTTCGGGCTCGGCGCGGTCGGCGACCGCTAGGCCGGGGATCGGCCGCAGGCATATGGCGTTGAAATCATCCAATCGCGGCCAGGTGCCGCCGTTCATCGTCATGGACGTCATGCGCGCCGCCGAGGAACGCGAACGCGCCGGTGAAAAGATTCTTCACCTGGAAGTCGGCCAGCCTGGCACCAGTGCCCCTTCCAAGGTGATCGAAGCGGCCCGCCAGGCCCTCGACCAAGAACGCATCGGCTATACCAACGCACTTGGTATGTGGGGGCTGCGCGAGGCCATCGCCCGCCATTACGGCCGGGCCTACGGCGTTGCCGTGGATGCCGAGGACGTGGTGGTGACGACCGGCTCGTCCGGCGGGTTCGTGCTGTCCTTCATGGCCGCCTTCGACCCCGGCGACCGGGTCGCTCTGGCGTCGCCGGGATACCCGGCCTACCGCAATATCCTGACCGGCCTGGGGGTCGAGGTGATCGATCTGCCGACGACGCTTGAGGATAATTTCCAGCCGACAGTGGCGCGGCTCAAGGCACTCGACCAAGACCCCGATGGCCTGATCGTCGCCAGCCCGTCAAACCCGGCGGGGACCATGATCGCTCCGGCGGAGTTCAAGGCCTTGGTCGATCATTGCCGGGAACGCGGCATTCGTCTGATTTCCGATGAGATCTATCACGGCATCACCTATGGCGTGCCGGGGGTGACGGCGCTGGCCCATACGCGGGATGCCGTGGTCATCAACAGTTTCTCGAAATACTATTCCATGACCGGCTGGCGGCTGGGCTGGATGGTCGTGCCCAAGGATCTGCATCGGGCCATCGAATGCCTGGCGCAGAACCTGTTCATCTCGCCGCCCGGCATTTCCCAGCACGCGGGCATGGCCGCCTTCGATTGTACCGAGGAACTGGAAGCCAACGTCCGCCATTATGCCCGCAACCGGGCGCTGTTGTTGGACAAGCTGCCGAAGGCGGGGTTCACGCGTCTGGCGCCGGCCGAGGGGGCGTTCTACATCTACGCCGACGTCTCGGACCTAACCAACGATTCCACGGAATTCTGCCGCCGCATGCTGGCCGAGGTCGGCGTCGCGGCGACGCCGGGCGTTGATTTCGACCCGACCCGAGGCGACCATTTCGTGCGGTTTTCCTTCGCCGGCGGCGAGGACGAGGTATCGCAGGCCGCCGATCGTCTTGTGAGTTGGAAACGCTAACGAAAAACGCCGGCGAGTGAGGCACCCGCCGGCGTTTTCTTAACGTCACTTACCGTTCAGATCTAATCGACCAGTCGGTTCCACCAGCCACGGCGGGGATTGGGCGGAGGCGTGTCAGCCCCGACTTCGATCACTATGGTCTTGGCGCTGTCTGCTTCCGGCTCGGCCGGTTCGGGTTCGGCCGCCGTCGCCACGGCCGGAGCAGCGGCGGGTTCAGGCTGAGGAGCGGGCTCCGGGGCCGGTTCCGGCGCAGCCTCGGGCTGGTCCGCGACGGGGGCGTCCGCCGTTTCCGCGGCCTGCGTCTCGGCAGGCGTGTCCTCGGCGGCTTTCTTGGTCGTCCGCCGTCGGCGCGGCTTGGCGGGCTTGTCCTCGCCGTTGCCGTCCTCGGCCGCTTTCGGGGCGCGCCGTGTACGGGTCCGCTTCGGCTTTTCCACGACCTCGTCCACGACCTCGGGGGGTGTTTCGCCTGCCTCTGCGTCGGCAGCTTCCGCCACCGGCGCGTCGCCGGATTCTGCCACCGACGCGTCGCCAGCTTCTGCATTTACTGCAGGGGCATCGCCATCACCATCGGCATCGGCAGCCACACCATCGGATGCAGGGGTGTCGGGTGTGGGAGTATCGGAGGCCGCATCATCGGCCTGGGGCTCGCCACCGGCGCCCGCTGCGACCTCGGTCTGGCCATCTTCCGAACGGTTTTCCTCCGGCCTCCGCCGCCGGCGTCCGCCGCGGCGTCCGCGTCGGCGTCGCTTGGGCGCGCCGTCTTCCGATTGTTCGCCTGCGCCTTCCCGCGTCTCGCGCGGCTCGCCGTCGCTGTCGGTTTCCTCGCCGGCTTCGGTGGGCTCGTTGGCGTCACCGTCCGTCCGCGTCTCCTGCGTGTCGTGGGCATCGCCCTCGCCACCACGCTTGCGCCGCCGTGAGCGCCGCCGGCGCCGCCGACCGCCTTCTTCCTCGGACTTTTCGCCGTCGCCGTCGCCATCGGCGGTTGTCGTTGTCGCTGCTGCCGGGGTTGCCGCGGCGGGGGCTTTCGTCACTGTTTCCACGGCACCGTCGGACTTGATGCGCTCAAGCCGGTGGTCGGGCGGGATCAGGGTATCGTCGGCTTCGATGCGGATGGTCAGGTCGAACCGCTGCTCCATGTCGGTGATGGCATGGCGCTTGTTGTTGAACAGATAAAGCGCCACCGCCGTCGGCGTGATCAGGGTCAGCTGCGATGAGCGGCCCTTCTGACCTTCCTCACCCAACACGCGAAGCATTTGCAGCGCGGTCGATTCCGTCGACCGGCGGATGCCCGAACCGCCGCAGTGGGCACAGGGCTCGAAGCTGGTTTCATGAAGGGCCGGTCGCAGGCGCTGGCGCGACAGCTCCAACAGGCCGAAGGGGCTGATGCGGCCGATCTGGATGCGAGCGCGGTCGTTGCGCATGGCGTCCTTCAGGCAGCGTTCGACCTTGGCCTGGTTGCGGCTGACCTCCATGTCGATGAAGTCGATGACGATCAGGCCGGCAAGGTCGCGCAGGCGCAATTGCCGGGCGATTTCCTCGGCCGCTTCCATGTTGGTCTTGAGCGCCGTTTCCTCGATGTTGCGCTCTTTCGTCGCGCGGCCCGAGTTTACGTCGATGGAGACCAGGGCTTCCGTCGGGTTGATGACGATGTAGCCGCCCGAGCGAAGCTGAACTTCGGGCTCGTGCATGGCGTCCATCTGGCTTTCGACCTGGAACTGCTGGAACAGCGGGATCGCGCCTTCTTCGTGAGGCTGGACCTTTTTCGCATGGCTGGGAATCAGCAGCTTCATAAAGTCTTTGGCCGCGCGGTAGGCCTCGTTGCCCTGGACGATGATTTCGTCGATGTCCTTGGTATAGAGGTCGCGGATCGCGCGTTTGACGATGTCGCTTTCCTCATGCACCAGGGCCGGGGCGATGGATTTCAGGGTCTTTTCCCGAACCTCGCCCCACAGGCGCAGCAGATAATCGTAATCACGGCGGATTTCCGCCTTGGTCCGCTTCGATCCCGCCGTGCGCACGATTACCGCCATACCCTGGGGGATATCCAGTTCGCCGAGAATCTGCTTGAGCTTCTTACGGTCGCCCGATTGCGCGATCTTGCGCGAAATGCCGCCGCCGCGTGCCGTGTTCGGCATCAGCACGCAATAACGTCCGGCCAGCGACAGATAGGTGGTCAGCGCCGCGCCCTTGTTGCCGCGCTCTTCCTTGACGACCTGGATCAGCAGGATCTGGCGCCGCTTGACGACTTCTTGAATTTTGTACTGGCGGCGCAGGTTGACCGGCCGGCGAACGGGGATTTCCTCGTCCTCCCCACCGAGAACCTCGACGCCTTCGCCGTCGTCCTCGTCGCCGTCCTCGTGCGCCTTGGCTTCCTGTTCCTGATGCTCGGCGACCAAGGCTTCCCGGTCGGCGATCGGAATTTGGTAGTAATCGGGATGGATTTCGCTGAAGGCCAAGAAGCCGTGACGGTTTCCGCCGTAGTCGACGAAACAGGCCTGCAACGAGGGTTCAACCCGCGTTACTTTGGCCAGATAGATGTTTCCCTTAAGCTGCTTCCGTGACTCTGACTCGACGTCAAATTCTTCCAGGCGGCTGCCGTTTGCGATCACGACCCGGGTCTCTTCCGGATGCGACGCATCGATGAGCATTCTCGTGGTTGGCATAAAAAGGTGTTCTCCAGTGCCCGGCGGCGCGCACATTCGCCGGTTCCGGCAGGAAGTCGTTCCGCCGCGGGGCACATTTCTGTGATGTTAAACTGGCCGCGCGCGCAGACATCCGGGCGTTCGCAAGCGAATACGCCAAAACTCTTTCCGGAGACTGCACGGCCGTTGCCAGCATCATTGTTCCTTAGGTGAGGTAAACCTCGTTCGGACACTCGTGGGCTCCGGCGAAAATCGCCTCGACATCGCCATGGACAGAGGGGGAGACCCATGCCCAGACGGTTCCGGCTACGACGGAGCCATTCCTCGCCCGTTTCCCCTACGATCGGGGAGAGGCGGGCCGGTGGAATTCTTCGCTTACTAACATAGACAGTGACCGCCTGTTCCACAACGCTGTTTATGCCCGGCGCGACGATAGGAGACTGGGATTGCTCGGGAATTCCGGGCGGCCCCGAAGAATGCCGCAACTGCGATAAAAAAGCGGACGGAATCAAAGGATTATCCTAAAATGCCGGCGGCATGACAGCGAACCGAACCATCGACGTCGCGGCACGGGGGGGCGTGAGCACGCGGCCCCTTTATCGGGCCGTGGGGATTGGCGAGCGAATCCGCCGTTATGCCACGATTTTCAGTGCTTTATGCCTTGGGGCCTTGGCCGCGGGCCAGGTTCGCGCGGCGGACGCCGTGGTCACCGATCTGCAAAGCGGGATCAGCGGGAACGGGGCCCGATTCGCCCTGCATCTGGACCGCCGGGTCGCGTTCCGCCTGTTCACCTTGACCAACCCTTACCGTGTCGTGATCGATCTGCCGGAAGTCGGCTGGCAACTGCCGGCCAAGCCGTTGCCGGGCAAACAGGGCGTGTTCAACGGCTTGCGCTATGGCTTGTTCCGGCCGGGCAATTCAAGAATTGTATTTGAATTTCAACACCCGGTGCAGGTGGCGGACGCTTACGTCACCCCGGGGACGGGCAGCACTGCTTTCGAACTGGTAATCGACGCCCAGCGCACCACCGACGACATCTTTGCGGCGTCCGTCGCCATGCCGCCCCGCGAGATCGCGGGCCTACGCCCGCGTGGGGCGGTCAAGCCGCCGACCGCTGCCGCGTCCAGCCGGCTGGAATCCGTTGCGCGGCGCACCGCCGCCCTGGTCACGCCCGCGAAGGCGGCCCCGGTCCCTGCCGGGGGGCAAGCCCAAGTCGCCAATTACCTGCCCATGCCGCCGCGCCGGCCGGGTGGGCGCCCGTCCGCCCATCGTCCGATGGTGGTCATCGACCCGGGTCATGGTGGCGTCGATCCCGGCGCGCAGAGCCGCCACGGCATTTACGAAAAGCATGTGGTCTTGGCGCTGAGCCGGGAAATCACCCGCCAACTGCGTGCCTCGGGCCGCTACCGGGCGGAACTGACCCGCGACCGCGATGTGTTCATCCGCCTGCGTGACCGGGTCGCCATCGCGCGCAAGAAGGGGGCCGATATCTTCATTTCCGTGCATGCGGATTCCATCCGAAATTCCAAGGTTTCCGGACCCTCGGTCTATACCCTGTCGGAAAAGGCGTCGGATAAGGAAGCGGCCGAACTGGCCGAGCGGGAAAACAAGGCCGACCTGATCGCCGGCATGGACCTGAGCCACGAAAGCGCCGATGTCGCCAACATCCTGATTGATCTGGCGCAGCGTGAATCCATGAACCAGTCGGCGCGCTTCGCGGGATATCTGGTCAGCGAACTGGGCAACAAGACCGAGGTTCTGGCGCGGCCGCACCGCTTTGCCGGGTTCGCCGTGTTGAAGGCGCCCGACCTGCCGTCGGTGCTGCTGGAAACCGGGTTCCTGTCGAACCGCGACGACGAGCGCCGCCTGACCAGCAAGTCCTACCGCCGGCAGTTGGCGTCCGCGATCGTCGCCGCGATCGACCGATATTTCGGCGCCGTCGAGCAAGCCAAGGTTCGTCAGCCGTAGCCGTGGCGCCATAATTTGTTCATAAACCCCTGGAAATGTGCAATGAACCCGCCCGCCGGTCCTGTCCGGGGGCGGTTTCTCGGGCGATTGCCCGGTAAAACGAAAGTGCAGCGTTAGCATGCTCCGCCTGTTGTCCTCGATTGTCGGATTGATCGTCATCGGCGCCGTGGTCGGCGGGGCGGGGCTGCTCTATGTGCTGTACATCTATGGCCAAGATCTGCCTGACTACCGGCAGCTTGCCAATTACGAGCCGCCGGTGATGACACGGGTGCATGCGGGCGACGGGCGTCTGTTGGCCGAATTCGCCCGCCAGAAACGCGTGTTCGTGCCGATCGAGGCGATCCCAAAGCGGGTCATCAAGGCCTTCCTGTCGGCCGAGGACAAGACGTTCTACGAACATCCGGGTATCGACATTCCGGGTGTGATGGCGGCGGCGCTGCGCAATTTGAAGAACATCGGCTCCGACCGCCGGCCCCAGGGGGCGTCGACCATCACCCAGCAGGTCGCCAAGAACTTCCTTTTGACCAACGAGGTCTCGATTGAGCGCAAGATCAAGGAAGCGATCCTGGCGTTCCGCATCGAGCGTGCGTTCTCCAAGGACCGGATCCTCGAACTTTACCTGAACGAGATCTATCTGGGGCAAGGGTCCTACGGGGTCGCGGCGGCGGCGCTCAACTATTTTAACAAGTCCATGGACGAACTGACCGTGGCCGAGGCCGCCTACCTGGCGGCCCTGCCGAAGGCACCCAATAACTATCATCCGATCCGCCATCTTCAGGCGGCGCAAGCGCGCCGTGATTGGGTCGTCAATCGCATGCTCGAAGACGGCCTGATCACCGATGAAGAAGCCAAGCACGCCTGGACTGAGCCGCTGCGCGTCAGCCAGCGCATTGATACGGAATTCGTCGAGGCCGATTATTTCGCCGAGGAAGTGCGCCGCGAACTGCTTGACCAATACGGCGAAGACCAACTTTACAACGGCGGCCTGTCGGTGCGCACCACCCTGGACCCGCGCCTGCAGCGGATCGCCGAGAAAGCGCTGCGCGACGGCCTGGAGAACTTCGACCGCCGGGTCCGCGCCTGGCGCGGGCCGCTGGCCCGGGTGCCCGACGGGGTCAGTTTCGGCGGCGCGCCGGAATGGCGCTCCATCCTGGCGGCCTACAAGGCGCCCAAGGGGCTTGAGCATCATAAGATCGCCATCGTTACCGCCGTCGACGGCGAGGCGGCCCATCTGGGGCTGGCCGACGGCACGGTCGGGCGGATGCCGATGTCCCTGATGTCCTGGGCGCGGCGGCGGATCGACGAGGATACCTGGGCGCCCCGGCCCAAGCGCCCGGCGGATGTCGTGGTGCCGGGCGACATCATCGCCGTCAGCGCCGAGACCGAGGACGAAGACGGCAAGCCCGTGCCGCAAGGCAGCTACGCGCTGCGCCAGTTGCCGGAAGTCCAGGGCGGCATCGTCGCCATGGACCCGCATACGGGCCGCGTGCTGGCCATGGTCGGGGGCTATTCCTTCCAGATCAACCAGTTCAACCGGGTGACGCAGGCCTGGCGGCAGCCCGGCTCGGCGGTCAAGCCGTTCGTCTATCTGGCCGGGTTGGATGCCGGCTACACGCCGTCGACGCGCATCCTCGACGCGCCCTTCGTGGTCGACCAGGGCCCCGGCCTGCCCAAGTGGCGGCCCGGCAACTACACCAACAAATTCTACGGGCCGTCGACCATGCGGCTGGGCATCGAGAAATCGCGCAACCTGATGACCGTGCGCCTGGCCCAGACCATCGGCATGGAGAAAGTGTGCAGCTACGTCGAATCGTTCGGCATCGTCGACCATCTGCCGCGGGCCCTGTCCATGGCCCTGGGCGCCGGGGAGACGACGCTGCTACGCCTGACCACGGCCTACGCCATGCTGGTCAACGGCGGCAAGCGAATCGAGCCGACCCTGATCGACCGCATCCAGGATCGCAAGGGACGCACCGTGTTCCGCCATGACGACCGGCCCTGCCCGCACTGCCGCACGGGGGCCTGGACGGGGGCGGAACGGGTGCCCGACGTGCCCGATATCCGCGAACAGGTCGCCGACCCGGCCAGCGCCTATCAGATGGTGTCCATGCTGGAAGGCGTGGTCAAACGCGGCACGGGGGTGCGTATCGGCCGCGAGGTAAACAAGACCCTGGCCGGCAAGACCGGCACCACAAACAAGAACCGCGATGCCTGGTTCATGGGGTTCTCGCCCGATCTGACGGTCGGCGTGTTCGTCGGCTACGATACCCCGGAAACCCTGGGCCGCCGGGAAACCGGATCGTCCGTGGCCGCGCCCATCTTCGCCCAGTTCATGAAACAGGCGCTTAAGAACACGCCCGCCATCCCGTTCCGAATTCCGCCCGGCATCCGCCTGGTGCGGGTCGACGCGCAGACCGGCCTGCCGGCTTTGATCGGCCAGACCGAGGATGTGATCTGGGAAAGCTTCAAGCCCGGCACCGTGCCGAAGGAGGACACGGAAGTCATTTCTGCCGGCCAGGGCATGTCGGGCGGCGGCGACGCCACCCAGCAACCCTTCGGCGGCACGGGCGGGCTGTACTGATCCTGCCTTTGCACCCATATTGATCCGGCGGCCCGTGTCCGCTACAACCCCCTGCCGACCCAACAACGGAAGCCACAGAGCCCCGCCATGCGCGCCGAAATCACCAGCATCGTTCAGGACATCGAGCAGTCATTGGAACTGCTGAGGAGGCATCTTTGACTACGACGATGCCGTTCTTAAACTCCAGGAACTGAACGCCCAGGCGGAAAACCCCGAACTGTGGAACAACCCGGAAAAAGCCCAGGCCCTGATGCGCGAGCGCAACCGCCTGGAAGCCGGGATCAAGGACATTGACGCGGTCGAGCGTGAACTGACCGACAGTGTCGAGCTGATCGAAATGGGCGAGACCGAGGGCGACGACGCCATCGTCGCCGAAGCCGAAGCGGCGCTGACGGCGCTGAAGGTCCGCGCCGACGCGGCGGAGCTGGAAACGCTCCTGTCAGGCGAGGCCGACGCCAACGACGCCTATCTTGAAGTCCACGCTGGGGCCGGCGGCACCGAGGCCCAGGACTGGGCCGAAATGCTGCTCCGCATGTACGCGCGCTGGGCCGAGTCCCATGGCCACAAGGTCGAATGGCTGGAAGAAAGCCCCGGTGAAGAAGCGGGCATTAAGTCGGCGACCCTGAAGATTTCCGGTCACAACGCCTATGGCTGGCTCAAGACCGAAAGCGGCGTACACCGGCTGGTCCGTATCTCGCCCTACGATTCAAGTGCCCGCCGCCATACCAGTTTTTCCTCGGCCTGGGTCTATCCGGTGGTTGATGACACCATCGAGGTCGTGATCGAGGACAAGGACCTGCGCATTGACACCTACCGGGCGTCGGGTGCGGGCGGCCAGCACGTCAACAAGACCGACAGCGCCATCCGCATTACCCACTTGCCGACCAATATCGTCGTGCAGTGCCAGAACGACCGCTCGCAGCATAAGAACCGCGCCCAGGCCTTCGCCATGCTGAAGGCGCGGCTGTACGAGCATGAACTGCGCAAGCGTGAGGAAGAGGCCCAGGCCCAGGCGGACGCCAAGACCGACATCGGCTGGGGACACCAGATCCGCTCCTACGTCCTGCAGCCCTACCAGATGGTCAAGGACCTGCGCACCAACGTGGAAACGTCCAACACCCAGGCGGTGCTCGACGGCGACCTCGACGAATTCATGGCCGCTGCCCTGGCCCAGCGGGTCAAGGGATCGGACGCGGCGGCGGGCTAGCCCGAGGGCGGGTTACTGGATGATCAGGTCCTTGAACAGGACCGTATGGGCCTTGACCGGGGCGATCGCGAAATTGATGACGTTCAGCAACTCGAAGCGCAGGCGCTCCGAGCCTTCCTTGCCGATCACGTCCTTGTATTCCAGGTCGCGCAGCTGGGTTTTGATGTTGTCCACCACCAGCGCCATTTTCGCCTCGTCCTGAAGGGCGGGTAGGTCGTGTTCATCGACCTGCACGATCAGGTTCAGCTTTATGAAATGATTGCGCCTGCCGATCTTCTTCAGGTCGGTGCGGATTTCCGGCAACTGGTGAATGACCGGCTTGCCGATTTCCAGGGTCACTTCGGTGATGGCGGGCTTGCCGAACACGACTTCGGTCGCGCCCATCATATGGGCCGCCAGGCCGCCGCCGATCAGGAGAAGCAGGATCCCGGCGATGGCCGCGATCTTGAGGGTCTTTTTCTTCTTGGCAGCCGCAAGCTCTTCCTCGGTGGGTTCAGCGTCTTCGTCGTCCTCCCACTCTTCGTCGTCGTCTTCCCACTCCTCGCCGTCCTCGAGTTCGTCGTCGTCCTCGTATTCCTCGCCGTCTTCGAGTTCGTCGTCGTCTTCGATTTCTTCGGTCTTGTCGGCCATCGATATTTCCCCAGAGGACGCCGACCCGATGGTGCAGCGGGCCTGACGCGATTTTATCGCGGGCGGAGACTAGCGCAAAATCAGCGCCGTCAAAACCATCCAATGGTCGAGGGCGCGGCCAATCAACGCGGAGGGATCTAGAGCGCCTTGACCGCCGTCAGCACCTCGTCGGCGTGTTCCTTAACCTTCACCTTGGGCCAGATGTTGCGGATCACGCCCTTTTCGTCGATCAAAAAGGTGGCGCGTTGAATGCCCATGTACTTGCGACCGTACATGTTCTTCTCGACCCACACGCCATAGCTGTCGCAGAGCGTGCCGTCCTCGTCGGACACCAGATGAAAGGGCAGGTCGTACTTGGCCTTGAACTTGTCGTGGCGGGCGACCGAATCCTTGGAGGCGCCGACGATCACGGTCCCTTCCTTTTCGAACTTCTTGATCGCGTCGCGGAAGCCCTGGGCTTCGGTCGTACAGCCCGGCGTGTCGTTCTTGGGATAGAAGTACAGCACCACCTTCTTGCCCTTTAGGTCCTTCAGGGCAAGCATGCCGCCGCCGTCCGCGGGCAGGGTGAAATCGGGGGCCTTGTCGCCGATGGAAAGGGTCATATCCGGGGTCTCCTTATGCGTGGTAGTCTCATTCGGTTGCGTCCTCGGCGGGCGGCAGTTCCCCCGCCGGGCCGTCGATCAGGTCCTGGTATATATCGAACACGGCCTGGGCCGTTTCCATCATCATGCGTTTCAGGCCCGCGAAATCGTCCGCCCCCGCGACGCGCATCAGGTCGTCTGCCAGGGCGCCGGAAATCAGGTTTTCCTTTTCCTTGGTCAGGGTGCCTTCGATGGTTTCGGCCAGCAGGCCGAGGATGCCCATCCAAAGTTCCTGGGCCCGCGTCAGGGTCTGCCAATGGGCGGTGGCGAGCACGCCCGCCGATTTCAGCTTGTCCAGGCTGGCCGCCGTATTGGCGTCGCGGATATCAGGATGGTCGCCGATATGGCGCAGGGTCAGGTACTGCACGATGAAGGCGATATCGACCAGGCCGCCGCGCAGGTTCTTGACGTCCCAGATACAG
Source organism: bacterium SCSIO 12827 (assembly GCA_024397995.1). Taxonomy (NCBI): domain Bacteria; species bacterium SCSIO 12827. Next base: position 1,212,159 of record CP073746.1, read on the forward strand.
TCCGACGTCTTTTCCCGGGCGATGCGTTGGCGCATGTCGGCGGCGTCGCGCAGCAGCTTCACCGGGTCGACGGGATCGCCCAGGATGGTGGCGATGGCGTCCTCCACCCGGCCGCGAAGGTCGCCCGTTCCGGCCACGGCGCGGGCGCGGACCAGGGCCATGCGCTCCCACGTCCAGGCCGATTCATCGTGGTACTTACGGAACGCGGTCAGCGAGGTCGCCAGCGGACCCTTGGTGCCCGACGGGCGCAGGCGCATGTCGACCTCGTACAGCGGCCCCTCCACCATCATCGCCGTGACGGCATTGATGGTGCGCTGGGTCAGGCGGCCGAAATACTGCGCCGGGGCAAGGGGCCGGTCGCCGTCCGATTCTTCGGCGTCGTCGTCGGTGTCGTAGACGAAAATCAGGTCCAGGTCCGAGGCCGCAGTCATTTCCCGGCTGCCCAAACGGCCGAGCGCCACAATGGCGATCTCGCCGCCGGAAATGCGGCCGTGGCCGGCGGCGAAGTCGTCGGCGACGCGGGTCAGCACCGCGCCCAACGCCGTTTCGGCGATGTCCGAGAGGGCGCGCGAGGCATCCAACGGATGGATCCGGGCGTCCAGACGCTGCACACCGACCTGAAAGCGCCGGTCGTTGGCCCAACGGCGGCAGGTAATCAGCACATCTTCCAGGTCGCGGCAGGCTTTCAACTGGGCTTCGAGTTCGTCGTGCAGGCCCAAAAGGTCCGGGGGCGGGTCAAAGAAATCGGCGGTCAGCACGCTGTCCAGGATCGACGCATGGTTGCCCATATGCTCCGCCAGCTTGGGCGCCTTGCCGGCGATCTCGACCACCAGGGACAACAGGTGCGGGTTGGAATGGAACATGGAAAACAACTGCACGCCGCCGGGCAGCACCTTGAGGAAGCTGTCGAAGCGCAGGAAGGTCTTGTCCGGTTCCGGCGTCTTGGCGATGGCGCGCAACAGCACGGGCATCAGTTCGGTCAGCAATTCGCGGGACCGGGTCGACCGCATCGCCCGGTAGCGCCCATGGTGCCAGGCCCTTATCTGGGCATCGACACGGGCCGGTTCCTCGAACCCCATCTTACGGATGGTCGCCAGCGTGTCCGGATCGGCCTCGCCGCCCGTGAACACAAGATTGCCGCCGGCACCATCCTGGTCCGCCTCGGCGCTAAGCGCCGGCGCGTCGCCGAACAGGGCCCCGTAATGGGTCTGCACGCGCTCAAGGTGGCCGGTCAGGACCTCGGCGAAGGCGTTACCCGTGGCATAACCCAAGAAGCCCGCGAAGGCGTCGAAGGCCTCCTGTTCGTCCGGCAGGGTATGGGTCTGTTCGTCATTGACCATCTGCAGGCGGTGTTCGACTTGGCGCAGGAAATCATAGGCGGCCTTCATGTCCGCGGCGGCCTCGGGCGTGACCTGTTCCAGGCTGACCAGGCAGTCGATGGCGGCCTTGGTGCCGGACAGGCGCAGTTCCGGAATACGCCCGCCCCAGATCAGCTGTTGGGTCTGGGCGAAGAATTCGATCTCGCGGATGCCGCCGCCGCCCAGCTTGACGTTATGGCCAAGCGCCTTGATCGCGCCGATGCCGCGATGGGCGTTGATCTGGCGTTTGATCGAATGAATGTCCTGGATCGCCGCGAAGTCCAGGTGCTTGCGCCAGATGAACGGGCGCAGCCATTCCAGGAAGCGTGTGCCGGCCTCCAGGTCGCCGGCCACGGCGCGGGCCTTGATCATGGCGGCCCGTTCCCAGTTCTGGCCCAGGCTTTCGTAATAGCTTTCGGCAGCCAGGACCGAAATCGCCAACGGCGTGGCGCTGGGGTCCGGGCGCAGGCGCAGGTCCGTGCGGAACACGTAACCATCGGCCGTGCGCTCGTCCATGATCCGCAGCATTTGGCGGACCAGACGGACCATGGCCGGCTGTAGATCATCGGGCTTGGTCGTGCGGATGACCTCGGGGTCGAACAGCACGATGATGTCGATATCCGAGGAATAATTCAGTTCCCGTGCACCCAGCTTGCCCATGCCGAGAACGACCAGACCCGATCCTTGCGACGGTGATGCGGGATCGGCCAATTCCAGGGCGCCGCGCCGCGCCATTTCCCCGAGACAGAAATCGCAGGCGGCCTTAAGGCAGGCTTCGGCGACATCGCTGAGCCCGCTGGTGACCTGTTCAAGGGACCAATCGCCGCTTATATCCGCCATGGCGATGGTCAATGCCGCGCGTTTCTTGGCGATGCGCAGACGCGTCTTGATGGCGGGTTCGGTCTCGCCCTCGGGGGGGGCGGCAATGTCCGACAGGATGCCGGCCAGGGCCGCGTCGGGGCCGTCGGATAAGATGCGCAGGGTGAACGCCGGATCGCCCGAAGCCAGGCGGCCGAGGAACGGGCTATGGGCAAACACCGCATCCAGCAGAGCCTTTTCCGGGCCGCCGTCGGCGATTTTCACCGCCGCCGATTCGGTGCTTGGATCGGCGCAGCGAGAAACGGCGGAATCCCAATGTTCCCAAGCAACTGCCAGGGATTCGGGGTTTCCCGGGCTTGGCAGATCGGGTTTACTGTTGAAGGCCGAATTTTCAGGCATACTAGTCACTTGTTTCTCAGGCCTTGGGGGCCTGAACACTGCGGTAAGCAAAAACTGGGGTCAAGCGCGCTAACGGAGGCGTGGTGACAGATAACGTCGAACAACACGGCGGTCAGGGTGAGAATCGGACGGGCGGCCATCTGAAGCGGTGGTGCCGGGGGGCCGTGCATCTTGCTGGCGGCCTGCTGGCGGGCGTGGCCATCGTCGCGGGCCTGCTGTCGTGGCAGTTGTCAAAGGGGCCGATTTCCCTCAGTTTCCTCACGCCCTATATCGAACAGGCGCTCAACGAACGCAGCCCCGACATGCAGGTCGAACTGGGCGACACCATCCTGACCTGGGCCGGGTGGGAACGGGCCCTCGATATCCGCGTCCTCGACGTCCTGGTGTACGATAATCTGGGGGCCATCGTCGCCGCGATCCCCGAAGTCTCGTTTTCGCTGTCCAGCCGTGCCCTGATTCGGCGCGGCGCGATCGTGCCGAAAAGTGTCGAGCTGTTCGGCCCGCGTTTGGTCCTGCGGCGCGGCGCCGACGGTACGTTCGAGGTCAATCTTGGCAACGCCCGATCCGACGGCCAAGGTCTGTCTGACGGCACGGGGTTGGGCAGTGGGTTGCTCGACCTTCTGATCGCCAAGGCCGGGGCGGGTCCGGATGCGGGTGCGCAATTGGCCTATCTGTCGCGACTGAACATCATCGGTGCGGAAACGGTGATCGTCGACGAAATCCTGGGCCGCCGATGGACCGCACCGGTCGCCGACATCCGACTGGTCCGCGACGATGCGGGTATCCAGGGCGAGGTCGCCTTGCAGATGGATTTGAACGGCCGCCGCTCCGAGGTTACGGCCAAGGGCAGCTACCTCGTCAACGAGGGACGCGTGGCCGTCAGCGTCGCCTTCGCCGATCTTGACCCGAAGGCGCTTGCCGGATTCCACGAATCCCTCAAGCGTTTCGAAAGCATCCAGCTTCCGCTTAAGGGCACGGTCGCCCTGGGCATGACCGTCAACGGCCCGCCCGAGGACATCGGGTTCCGCTTCACGGGCGGTGAGGGTGAAATCCGCACCCCTGATCCGTATCAGGAAGCGATTGCGGTCAAATCCCTTGTTCTGGCCGGCCGTTATGACGGCCGTGCCCGAACAGCGGAGATCTTCGATTTCACCATTGCCACGAAGGACGGGGCGAGTGTGCGCTCTCCGGGTTCGGCGGCGCACCGCCTGCCGGTCGCCGGTCTGCAGTTTTCCGGCAAATACTGGATGGATGATGACCGGTTGGAAATTTCGCGGCTTGCCGTCGACACGGGCGGTCCCCAGGCCGTGCTGGCCGGAACCGTGGAAGACGCGACGGGTGCGGCCGTGGGCGCCTTCGACGTGGCACTGCGGAATACCCCGCTGAAGGACATCCGGAAGTACTGGGCGCCGGAATGGGCGCCCGATGTCTACAACTGGTGGACGGAAAACATTAAGGACGGCGTTGTCCCGACCCTCAACATGAAGGTCCGTGCCAGCGGCGGGACGGGCGGCTGGGCGCTGACCTCGGTGGTTGGCGACATGGATTTCCGGGACACGGTCCTGTCCTACCTTCCCGGCATGCCGGACATCACGGACCTGGCGGGTAAATCGACCTTCACCCATAAACGCTTTGACGTCTTTGTCAGCCAGGGCAAATCGGGCGGGATGGTGCTCAGCGAGGGGCAGTTGTTCATCACCGGCCTGTCGACCGGCAAGGAACAGGCGGAAATTCAGGCCACGATCGCGGGTCAGCTCGACAAGGCCCTGGCCTTGATTGACCATCCGCCGCTCGCCTATGCGACCAAGATGGAGGTCGACCCCAAGGGCACCAAGGGGGCAGCCAAGGTTCGTCTGCGTATCGGGTTTCCGCTGATCCTTGATCTAAAGCTGGAAGACGTGAACATCGCCGCCGACGCGCGCCTACGTGAGGCCGCGATCCCCCATGCCCTGCACGGTTTCGATCTGGACGCCGCCGACTTGACCATGTCCATCGACAAGCGCGGGATGGAGGTCAAGGGCAACGGCATCGTCGCCGGCATGCCGGCGGATATCTCCTGGCGTGAAAACTTCGGCGATAAGGTCGCCTTCCGCACGATCCTGGACCTGTCCGGGCGTATTCCCGATGTCGAGCGCATCCGCGAATTGGGCCTGAACGTCGGCCTTCTGAACGAGGAATACGTCAGCGGCGCCGTCGGCGCCAACTTGCGCTTCACGGTGCTGAACAATGACGAAACGCGGGTCGAAGTCCGCGCCGACCTGGCCGAAGCACAATTGGCCGTCGACCGGGTGAAGTGGAAGAAGCCCTTTGGGGCGGCCGGCCGGGCGGAAATGAACGTCACCTTCAAGCAGGATAAGGCGCGCGAGATCACCCATTTCGCGCTTTATGCCGAAGACCTGGCCGTCGCCGGGCGGGGGACGTTCGAGGACGACGGAAAGTCCGTTCAGCGCATCGATTTCACCCGCATCAACCATGGCCGCACGGACATGAAGGGGGCGCTGATCCGGCGCGCCGATGGCGCCTGGGATCTGGGGTTCCATGGCGCCGGGCTCGATCTGTCGCCGGTGTGGAAGGACCTGACCGAAAGCGAGGGCGGGGAGGTGTTGGGGGACTTCGTACTCGCCGCCGAGTTCGACAAGGTCTGGATCGACGACAAACGGGCCCTGAGCGACGTATCCGGCACGTTCCAGCGTGAAGGCAATATCTGGCGTACGGTTTATCTGAAATCCATCCTCGACGGCGCCACGGCGTTGAACGTGGAACTCAAGCCGGGCCTGAACGGCGCCAACCGCACGGTTGATATCAGCACCGCCGATGCGGGCGTCGTGCTGCGCACGCTCGGCTTCTACGACAACATGCAGGGCGGCGCCTTGCAATTGACTGGCACCTTTGATGACAGCCACCCCGATCATCCCCTGAAAGGCCGCTTGCTGATCCGCGATTACCGCGTGCTGAAGGCCCCGGCCTTGGCCCATCTGGTCAGCATCATGGCGTTGACCGGCATCCTTGATGCGCTACAGGGTGATGGCCTGGGCTTTGCCGTGCTCGACATTCCCTTCACCATGCGTTCGGGCGTGGTTGAAATCGCCGATGCCCGCGCGGCGGGGACGTCCCTGGGCTTCACGGCCTCGGGCACGGTCTATACCCATGCCGACATTGTCGATCTGGAAGGCACGGTGGTGCCGGCCTATGCCATCAACTCGGCCCTGGGGCGCATTCCGATCCTGGGCAACATCTTCACCGGCGGCGAGAAGGGCAGCGGTTTGTTCGCCGCCAACTTCCGCATGACCGGTCCGCAGGAAGATCCAAAGGTTGACGTCAACCCGTTGTCGGCGCTTGCCCCCGGGTTCCTGCGCCGCCTGTTCGGCGTATTCGGGGATTCACCGGCGGCGCCCAAAGACCTAAACCCCGTACCGACGCCGAAATGAACGCTTTGACCGGCCGGATCATTGCCGCCGGCCCGGGCCGGTTGGCCGTGGCGTTGGCGACCTATGTGACGGTTTTGCTGGTCCTGCGCTTGACGCTGTTTCCGGGAGGCTCCGACGATGACGCGGAAATCCTCTATTACACACAGTCCTGGGCGCTGGCCTATAAGACCGGCCAGCCACCACTCTATGCTTGGCTGATCCGCGCGGCCGAGGCTGTCATGGGCCCGACCATGGGGGCGGTGGTCGGGGTCAAATATGTGCTGCTCGCCGCGTTCTATGTATTTGTGTATCAGGCCGCGCGGCGGCTGTTCGCGGACAATCTGTTCGCCGCCCTGGCGCCGCTGTCGCTGCTCGCTTGTTATTTTATCGGCTGGGAAACGGTCGTCAATTATTCCCACACGGTCCTGCTGCTGGCGGCCATGGCGGCGGCGTTCTGGCTGGTCCTGCGCCTGGAAACGCGATCCGGCTGGACTGATTATTTGTGGGTCGCCTTGGCAATCGCCACGGGTCTGCTCGCGAAATACAATTTCATCCTGTTCCTTGTGCCGCTGCTGGCTGCCGCGTGGCGGCACCCCGGGTTGCGGCCTCGGGTGTTCTGCCTGCGCTTTTTGGCGGCGCTCATCCTGGCGGCGGGGGTCGCGGCATTGCCTCTGGCCCATTTCCTGACCGATGCCGACGCCGTGGCGGGCGCCGCCGGGGCCGGGCGCCTGTTTCCCGTGATCGACGACCGGCTGGCGGCGGCGGGCCGGGGGCTTTGGCAATTCGTCTTGGCGACCCTCGGCCTGGTATCGCCGTTCCTGCTTTTTGCCTTTGGGATGTTTCCCGGCGCCTTGGCGCCGTTGCCCCATCCGTCGGCGCGGCTGATCAATTCGGGACGGTTTCTGGAAGCCTATCTGCTGGTTCTATTGGTGGTTTGCGTCACGGCGATCCTGGTCATGGGGGCGGCGGACGTGCGCAACAACTGGATGGTGGTGTGGTTCCCGCTGCCGCTTTACCTGTTGCTGCGGATCAAGGTGTTCACCGATGACGGCGGGGCAAAGCGCCGCCTGCATTGGTTTACGGCCGCCCTTGTGGTTGTCGCGCTGGCCGTGCCGGCGGGCCTTGTCGGACGGGGGCTTGTGGGGCCGGAAACCTGCCGCAAGTGCAATTTCTTCATTCCTTACGAGGAACTTGCCCGCAGTCTGGTCGTCGCCGGGTTCAGTGCCGGGACCATCGTCGCCGTGGATCGTCCGAACCAGATTGCCGGAAATCTGCGCCGCTATTTTCCCCACGCCCGCGTAATCAGCACCCGGTGGCGCGATTACATGCCCCCCCCGAACGCTGCCGGGCAGGCGGGGGTGGGCGGCAAATGCGCGCTGATCTGGTCCGGTGGGCCGTCCGGCGGTGGGGAGGGGCGGATGCTGATCGAGGAATTGCGGGGTGGCATTCCCGTGCCCAAGCAGACGATCTTCCGCCGCACCTCGCATCCCCTGCCGCGCAATCCGGACAAACGTCTGTCCTGGTCTTTCGTGGTGCTGGAGGGTGAGGGCACCTGCCGTTAGGCAGGGCTTAGCGGCAATCGCCCGTGCCGGGGGTCAGGATCACGCCGAGGGCCGCCGTCTTGCCGCTGGTCAGCATCGGCAATCCCTCCAGCGGTGAAATCACCAGACGCTGCGGCGTGTCCGGGGCGATGCCGGCGTTGAGAAGACTGTTGGCGCCGGCGATGGCGGTGGATCGGTTGTCCCGCGCGGCATCCGCGGACCAGACCACCAGGCATTGACCTGCGGCCTCGGGGGCCAAGGACGGGATGATGTCGGGATGCTTCAGGCTGATGACCCGCGTGCCGGGCAGGGCCGCGCGCAGGTTGCCGGGCAGAGGGTCCGGATGCCAGTAAGCGACGATGGTACCGCCAACGAAACCCAAGCCCTTTATCTTGGCGGCAAGGTCAGCGTAGGGAATGTGGTGCTGGCAGCGCCCACAGGACAGGGGTTCGAACAGATATTTGGCGATCAGGGCCGAGGGCTGAGCCCATAGCACCAGGGTGATCAGGGCGGCGAGCGTCCGTTGGCGGGACACCGGGATGCCCGCGGTCTCGGCCCGTAGAAGTACCCAGAACGGCGCAAACAGCAGCACGAACATGTAATGGGTGCGGATGCGGAAGTCGGGCTGGATCAAGGTGCCGACGGCGGTTACGGCCAGGACCAGGATCATGTAGGTGCCGAGAACACGGACCATGGGGTGGGCGGGTGCTTTGAGCGGGCGGAACGCCATGGGAAAATAGATCAGGGCGATCAGCCAGTACGGCGACAGAAACCCCGCCGCCGCCTTCACGCCGTGACCCAGACCGGTCAGGGAGAATCCGCCATGAGCGGCGGCCGTGTCGCCGGCCTGTGCGGCCAGGACGTCCAGACGGTCGGCCAGCCACAGGTAATGAGGCGCCAGAACCGCCGCCGCCACGGCGAGCGACAGGACCAGCCAGGGCGATAAAATTCGGCGGCGCAGATCGCGGTCCGTCAATGCCGCCGCGAGAAGGCAGACGAGAAATATCCAGAAGGCGTACTTGGCGAGACCGCCCAGGCCGATGGCGACGCCCAAAAGGGCGTAATCCGCCAGGCGGCCATGCGGGGCATCGCGCAGGCGCAGCAGTATCCAGAGTACCGCCGCATAGAGGCAGGCTGTCAGGACCGTATGGCTGAACCCGGTGACGACTTCCCAGGCCACGAAATAGAACAGCACCGGCGCCAGGGCGGCCAGCCCGGCCAGGGCCCGTGTGGCGAACAGACGCAACGCCGCCCGCCACAGAAACAGATACATGGCGTAAAGCAGGCTGAACTTGACGATGTTGACGGCCCACAGGCCAGGGCCCGTGACCTGGGACACGGCCATGACCAGCCAGGTGTAGAGCGGCGGGTTGCGGACCTGATAGCCCCAGGCGAAGAATTGAGAGAAGATCAGCTGTTCGCCGTCGTCACCGCCGGTGCCGGGAAACAGGGTGGCGCGGATCAGCGCCATGGCCAGGATGATCGCGCCGACCACCAGGGGCGGGCCCGGCTGGTCGGTCAGGATCGCTAAGTTGCGGTCGAGCAGGCGGGACAGACGCGATGCGCTTTCCGCCATCGAGCCTGTCAGACCGCCCGTACCAGGGCGTGGCGTTTCTTGCCGGCGCTGAGCTTGAATACCCCGTCCTTGAGGTCACCGGTCCCGGCAGTCGCCGTTTCAGAGGCAATTTTTTCGTCGTTCAGGCGCGCCCCACCGCCTTTGATCAGGCGCCGGGCCTCGCCGTTCGACGCGGCCAGGCCGGCCTCGCGGAGCAATTCGAACAGGGGCACGCCGGCGTCCAGGCGGGCGGCCGGCACGTCGATGGTCGGAAGATCATCGCCAAGCGCCCCTTGCTCAAAGGTCTTGCGTGCCGTTTCCGCCGCCCTTTCGGCGGCGTCGCTGCCGTGGCAAAGGCGCGTGATTTCCGTTGCCAGGATCTTCTTGGCCTCGTTCAACTCGGCCCCTTCAAGGGCTTCCAGGCGGGCGACCTCGTCCAGGGGCATGTCGGTGAACAGGCGCAGGAATTTGCCGACGTCGGCGTCCTCCGTGTTGCGCCAGTACTGCCAGTAATCGTAGGCGCTCAGCATGTCTTCGTTCAGCCACACGGCCCCGGCGGCGGTCTTGCCCATCTTGGCGCCCGACGACGTGGTCAGCAGCGGCGTGGTCAGGCCGAACAGGCCCCGGTTGTCGACCCGGCGCGCCAGTTCGACCCCGTTGATGATATTGCCCCACTGGTCCGACCCGCCCATCTGCAGGGTGCAATCGTGACGGCGCGACAGTTCCAGGAAATCATAGGCCTGGAGGATCATGTAATTGAATTCCAGGAAGGTCAGCGGCTGTTCCCGCTCCAGCCGCAGCTTGACCGAATCAAAGGTCAGCATGCGGTTGATGGAGAAGTGCCGGCCGACGTCGCGCAGAAACCCCAGGTAGTTGAGATGATCCAGCCAGTCGGCGTTGTTGACCATGACCGCGTCGGTCGGCCCGTCACCGAACGTCAGGAACTTGGCGAACACCTGTTTGATGCCGGCCATGTTGGCGGCGATGTCGTCGTCGGTCAGGGCCTTGCGCATTTCGTCCTTGCCGGACGGATCGCCGACCTTGGTCGTGCCGCCGCCCATCAGGACGATGGGTTTATGCCCGGACTTTTGCAGCAGGCGCAGGGTCATGATCGACATCATGTGACCGGCGTGCAGAGACGGCGCCGTGCAGTCGAATCCGATGTAGGCGGTGATCGTTTTCGTGGCCGCCAGGGCGTCCAGGGCGTCCATGTCCGTGCACTGATGGATGAAACCGCGCGCCTGGGCGTCGTTCAGAAATTGGGATTTCAGCTTGGTCATGGCGGCTTTTACCGCGCCCGCGCGGGTTGGGCAATATTCCCGTCGTCACGGCGGCGCATTCTGGCCTTGCCCGGGCGGGAACAGGCCGACACAATCCGGCGCATCTTTTCCGGGGGGAACCCATGCCTGAAGACACCTGCCTTGCCGTCGGCCTGATGAGCGGCACGTCCATGGACGGCATTGATGCGGCGCTGATCGAAACGGACGGCGAGGCCGTCGTTTGGCGCGGCCCGGCCCTGACCCATCCCTATGACGCCGATTTCCGCCGCGACCTGCGCGCCGCCCTTGGGCATGATCCCTTGATCCGGGTGCCGGAAAACGACCTGATCGGCCGCCTGACGGACCGTCACCGCGATGCCGTTCGGGCACTGTTGGCTGCGGCAGGAAAATCGCCCGGCGACATCCGCGTCATCGGCTTCCATGGCCATACGGTGCTGCACCGTCCCGAATTGGGGGTGACGCGGCAGATCGGCGACGCGGGGCGGCTGGCGCGGGAAACGGGGATCGATGTGGCCGGCGACCTGAGGCTGAACGATGTCGCGTCGGGGGGCGAGGGAGCGCCGCTGGCGCCTGTCTATCACCGTGCGCTGGCGCGGGGCCTGGAAAGGCCGCTTGCCGTTCTCAACCTGGGTGGGGTCGGCAACGTGACCTGGATCGGCCCTGACGAGATCGGCAACGGCGGTACGCTTCTGGCTTTCGATACGGGGCCGGGCAACGCGCTGCTGGATGACTGGATGCAGGAAAAGACCGGAGAACCCATGGACCGGGACGGCGCCGTGTCGGCCCAGGGAACGGTCGACCAGAGCGTTCTTAAGCGTTTGATGACCCACGATTATTTCGAAATGCTGCCGCCCAAGTCCTTGGATCGGAACGCGTTCGACCTGGCCCCTGTTCAGGGGCTTTCGACGGATGCCGGGGCGGCGACGCTGGCCGCTTTCACGGTTGCCTCCGTGGCCCGTGCCGCGCAGTTCTTCCCGCAGCCCGCGAAACGCTGGCTGGTCACCGGTGGTGGGCGGCATAACGCGGCCCTGATGCAGGGCCTGCGCCGGGCATTGGGGGCTGAGGTCCAGCCGGTCGAGGACGCGGGATGGAGCGGTGATACGCTGGAAGCCGAGGCCTTCGCCTTCCTGGCCGTGCGCGCACTGAAGGGATTGGCGCTGACCTATCCGGGTACCACGGGGGTTGGCGAGCCGCTGTCAGGCGGCCGCCTGTATCCTGCTCAGGGATAAGGGGCCGGCCTGGGGGCTAGGCCGCTTGCTCCACCAGACGCTTGTCCAGATAGTCCTCGACATGCTTCAGCATGTTGTCCAGATGCTCCGAGAAATAGTGGTCGCACTTGTCGATGGTGCGGTAGTCGATCTCGATGTTCTTCTGTGACGACAGCTTTTCCACCAACTTGTCGACCGAGCCCACGGGCACGACTTCGTCAGACTTGCCGTGAATCAGCAGGCCCGAGGCCGGGCAGGGGGCGAGGAACGAGAAATCGTAGATCGAAGCCGGCGGCGAGGCCGAAATGAAACCGGAGATTTCCGGCCGGCGCATCATCAACTGCATGGAGATCCAGGCACCGAAGGAGAATCCGGCGATCCAGCAGGTCGAGGCATTGGGATTATGCCCCTGCATCCAGTCGAGCGCCGTGGCGGCGTCGCTCAATTCGCCCTGGCCGTTGTCGAATTTGCCCTGGGACCGTCCGACACCGCGGAAATTGAAGCGCAGGGTCGAGAATCCGCGCTTCACAAAGGCCTGATACATGGCATAGACGACCCGGTTGTTCATGGTCCCGCCGTATTCCGGGTGGGGGTGGAGCAACAGGGCGACCGGCGCATTCGGGTCATTGGCGTGGTGATAACGGCCTTCGATGCGGCCTTCAGGCCCGTTGAAAATGACTTCTGGCATGGGTGTTATAGGTCCTTGAAACGGGTTCTTCCGGTTAATATCCGAGTGGAAAGCTATGGCTTAATATGCGTACGGGCTTAATTAAGCCGCCGATTGCCTGGAAATACTTGATAGGATTAGTCGGGCATCTTATATTCCGGGTAACGACGCCTGGGCCACCCAGGGGCGCGCAGACGCGCCTTGCGGAAAGCCCCGATAACATAGTGTGAAGCCCATGATTTTCAAGAGTATTCAAGAAGATATCCGCGCCTTTCAGGAGCGCGACCCGGCGGCCAAGGGGCCGCTTGCCATCTTCTTTACCTATCCGGGCTTCCACGCGGTCGTCTGGCACCGCGTTGCGCACTGGCTGTGGGGCCATAAACTGTTCTTCGTCGCGCGTCTGGTTTCCAATTTCGCGCGCTGGGTCACCCTGATCGAAATCCACCCGGGGGCCCAGATCGGTCGACGTCTGGTCATCGACCATGGCGGCGGTGTGGTGATCGGTGAAACCGCCGTGGTCGGTGACGATGTGACGATCTATCACCAGGTTACCTTGGGCGGTGTGGCTCCTTCCGTGGATGCGGACAGCCAGCGCGGCCAGAAACGCCATCCGACGGTCGCCGACGGCGTCATCATCGGCTGCGGCGCGGCGATCCTGGGGCCGATCACCGTCGGCCGGCAATCGCGGGTCGGCGCCAACGCAGTGGTCACAAAGGATGTGCCGCCGGGCGTCACCGCCGTCGGCAACCCGGCCCAGGTGGTTCTGCCCAAGGACAAAGAGCGGGCGAAGGCGTTCCAGGCCTATGGCACGCCGACCGACGGCCAGGACCCGGTCATGCAGACCATCGAAAACCTGCGTTCACAGTTGAACGTGCTGATGAACCGGGTCGCCGAATTGGAAGACCACGAAAAAGCCGCGGAAGACGACAAAGAAGACAGCGAACCAACCCGGGGCATGCGCCCCAAGGCCGCCGCCGGGGACAAGTAGCGGGGAATATGATCGATGCCGCGCACGGATACGCCGTACATGGTGCGATCTTTGAAGGAGACGGAACGTGAAACTTAGTACAAAAGGCCGATATGCCGTGATGGCCATGGTTGATCTCGCCGCGAATGCATCGGCGAAGCCCGTGGCGCTGGCCGATGTGGCCGACCGGCAGGACATTTCCCTGTCCTACCTGGAACAGCTGTTCGGCAAGCTGCGCAAGGCCGGCCTGGTCAAGAGCGTGCGCGGCCCGGGCGGCGGTTATCTGCTGGCCTACGGCGCCGCCGACACCCGCGTCGCCGACATCATCATGGCCGTGGACGAGCCCATCAAGACCACGCGTTGCACGCCGGGGCAGCCCACGGGCTGCCAGGCCGACCGGGCGCGCTGCCTGACCCACGACCTGTGGGAGGAACTGGGCAACCAGATCTACCTGTACCTGTCGTCCGTATCGCTGGAAGACGTTGTCGAGAAGAAGGTGCTGGGCACCTCCGGCCGCCTGTACCAGCAGGAACAAGACCGCAACAACGCCGCGACCGTCGCGGCGCAATAGAGAGTTCGAGGCAAAACCGAGACCCCGATGACCGTCTATCTTGACCATAACGCGACCACGCCGGTCCGGCCCGAAGCGGCCGAGGCCGTGGCCGCGGCGCTGACCGCGACGGGCAATCCGTCGTCGGTGCACGGCGCCGGCCGCCGGGCGCGCATGCTGGTTGAGGATGCGCGCGAACAGGTCGCGGCGCTGGTCGGTGCCCGGGCCGAGGATGTGATCTTCACCTCGGGCGGAACCGAGGCCAATAACCTGGCCCTGGCCAACGCACCGCAGGGCGGGGCCGAAGGGCCCGTGTTCGCCTCGGCGGTTGAGCATGTGTCGGTTCTGGACGGTGCCGATAACGTCATTCAGGTGCCTGTCGACGCCGATGGCGTGGTCGATCTGGCGGAACTGGGTGTCTGCCTGAAGGATGCGCTGAATCGGGTCGAGGGCGGCCGTGCCCTGGTGTCGGTGATGCTTGCCAATAACGAGACCGGCGTGATCCAGCCCATCGCGCGGATTGCCGAACTGGCGGCGGAATACGACGCCGTGTTCCATTGTGACGCGGTTCAGGCGGCGGGCAAGCTGGCCATCGACTTCCCTACCCTGGGCGCCCATATGATGACTCTATCGGCGCATAAGATCGGGGGGCCGCCGGGCGTCGGCGCCTTGATCGTCGCCCCCGGCCATCAGGCAACCGCGGCAATCCGCGGCGGCGGGCAGGAACGCTCACGCCGGGGCGGTACGGAAAACGTGCCGGGCATCGCCGGTTTCGGCCGTGCGGCCGAGGCGGCCAAGGCCGACGTCGACCGCTTGCAGGGTCTGATCGTTCTGCGCGACCGTATGGAGGCCGAAATCACGGCCGCCGTACCGGACGCCAAGATTTTTGCCAAGGATCGTGACCGCCTTGCGACGACAAGCTGCCTGACCATGCCGGGTGTGTCGTCGGAGACCCAGGTCATGGCCTTCGACCTGGCGGGCATTGCCGTCAGCGCCGGGGCGGCCTGTTCGTCCGGCAAGGTCGCGCCCAGCCATGTGCTGGCGGCGATGGGCGCGGACGAAGACGATTTGAAATCCGCCATCCGGGTCAGCCTGGGATGGACCACGACCGCAGACGACATCGACACATTCACCGCCGCCTGGACGGGCCTTCATGCCCGTATCGGCGGAGGCAGCCTGGCTGCCTGACGCAGTAACTAGACGACGACACCTGGAAGGAATTGACGCAATGAGCGCCATGACAACACAAGAAAAGAACG
The DNA here is from genome assembly GCA_024397995.1 of bacterium SCSIO 12827. Taxonomy (NCBI): domain Bacteria; species bacterium SCSIO 12827. The sequence continues at coordinate 1,227,169 of CP073746.1, forward strand.
AACTTCCGCACACGCTGAAGAATCGGAAAGCGCCCATCTATCTGGATTACCAGGCGACCACGCCAACCGATCCGCGGGTGGTGGAAAAGATGCTGCCGTTCTTCTCTGAACAGTTCGGCAATCCGCACTCGCGCAGCCATTTCTTTGGTTGGGAAGCGGAAGACGCGGTCGAGATCGCCCGCGAACAGGTCGCCTCGATCATCGGTGCCAACCCGAAGGAAGTGATCTTCACCTCAGGTGCGACGGAATCCAACAACCTGGCGATCAAGGGCGTTGCGCATTTCTACAAGGAAAAGCGCAATCATATCGTGACCGTGGTGACCGAGCATAAATGCGTGCTCGACAGCTGCCGCCACCTGGAACAGGAAGGCTTCGAGGTCACCTATCTGCCGGTCAAGGAGAACGGTTTGATCGACCTGGACGTGCTGCGCGAGACGGTCACCGACAAGACCTCCATCGTGTCCGTGATGGGGGTTAACAATGAAATCGGCGTGATCCAGCCCTTGAAGGAAATCGGCGCCATCTGCCGCGAGAAAGGGGCCTTCTTCCACACCGACTGCGCCCAGGCGGTGGGCAAGATTCCGCTCAACGTGGAAGACATGAACATCGACCTGATGTCGATCTCGGGCCACAAGATTTATGGCCCCATGGGCATCGGCGCCCTTTACGTGCGCCGCCGCCCGCGGGTCCGCCTGGTGCCGATGATCAATGGCGGTGGCCAGGAACGCGGCATGCGGTCCGGCACTTTGCCGACGCCGCTTTGTGTCGGTCTGGGTGAAGCCTGCGCCATCGCGGAAAAGGAAATGGGGGCGGAGAACGAACGCCTGCGCCGTCTGCGTGACCGCATGTATCAGTCGATCGTCGGCCGCTTGCCGGAAGTCTACCTGAACGGCGACATGGATCAGCGCATCCCGGGCAACCTGAACATCTCCTTCGCCTTCGTCGAGGGAGAGGGCCTGATGATGGGGATCAAGGATCTGGCCGTATCGTCGGGTTCGGCCTGTACCTCGGCCTCGCTGGAGCCCAGCTACGTGCTGCGCGCGCTCGGCGTCGAGGTCGAAATGGCCCATACCTCCCTGCGCATCGGCTTCGGCCGCTTCACGACGGAGGAAGAGGTCGACGAGGCCGTGGAATGCATCATCCGCGAGGTCGAGCGCCTGCGCGAAATGAGCCCGCTTTGGGACATGCACAACGAGGGGATCGACATCTCCTCCATCGAATGGGCGGAACACTGATCCGCCTCCAAACGACCACAATAACCAAATACAATAAGTTCTTAGGAACAGGAGACTAAAATGGCCTACAGCGAAAAAGTCATCGACCATTACGAAAAGCCGCGCAACGTTGGAACGCTGGACAAGAACGACACCAGCGTCGGCACCGGTTTGGTGGGCGCGCCCGCCTGCGGCGACGTCATGAAGCTGCAGATCAAGGTCTCGGAGGAGGGCATCATCGAAGATGCCAAGTTCAAGACCTTCGGTTGCGGTTCGGCCATCGCCTCGTCGTCGCTCATCACCGAGTGGGTGAAGGGCAAGACCATCGAGGAAGCCGGCTCGATCAAGAACACTCAGATTGCCGAGGAACTGGCGCTGCCGCCGGTCAAGATCCATTGCTCCGTGCTGGCGGAAGACGCCATCAAGGCAGCGATCTCAGACTACAAGGCCAAGAAGGGCGCTTGATCCGATCCGCCGGAACGGCAGGGGGTGCTTGCCTCCTGCACGCCGGCGGGGTTAAGCAAAGGCCCAGAACAGAAGTAGGCGACCATGACTGAACGACCACAAATGATGACCATCACGGATCAGGCCGCAGAGCGCGTCAAAGCGCTTTTGGCCAGCCGTGGCAAACCGTCCGCCGGTGTGCGCATCGGCATCCGGACGAAGGGCTGTTCGGGCATGTCCTATACCCTTGAATTCGCGGACGATAAGAACGAGTTCGACGAAGTCGTGGAGGACAAGGGCGTGCGTGTCTTCATCGACCCGAAAGCCACCATGTTCATCATCGGGACCCAAATGGACTTCGTGGAGGACAAGCTGGAATCCGGCTTTACCTTCGAGAACCCGAACGAAAAGGGGCGCTGCGGCTGCGGCGAGTCGTTCCACGTGTGATCACCCGACCGGGGGTAATCCCGGCGCATGAATGCAACTTCTGAATATTCGGCGAAAAGGAAAGTGACGCTGGTGCAAGCGAGAGCAGACGGCGCGGCCCGACGTGATCCCAAAGAGGCCCCCGAGGACCGGATCGTCCAAGCCTGTTGGTCCTGTCAGGGACCGGTGGCGCTGGGCGAACCCTTCTGCTCAAGCTGCAAGGCCGTGCAGCCGCCGGGGCAGGCCGATCATTTCCAGCGTTTGGGCCTGCCGCGTGGGTTCGAAATCGATACCGCAATGCTTGAAAAATCTTATTTCCAAATGCAGCGCCTTCTGCACCCCGATCGTTTCGCCACCCGCACGCCCAAGGAGAAGACCCTGAGCCAGCAACAGGCAACCAGCCTTAACGATGCCTATGAAACCTTGAAAGACCCGTTGGCGCGCGCCGCCTACCTGGCCAACCTGATGGGCCGGGACGTGTTGAAGGAAGACGGCAATGCGCCGGTCGACCCGATGATCCTGATGGAAGCGATGGAAATGCGCGAAGCGCTGGCCGAGGCGGAAACCGCCGAGGACGTGGCTGCTGTGACCAAGCGCGCCCAGGGCGAGATCACGGACTGTGAAAACGAACTGTCCGATGCCTTCGCCGCGGCCGACCTTGAGCAGGCTGCGTCCCTGATCACGCGCCTGAAATACCTGCGCAAGCTGGCCGATGACACGCGTGCCCGCCGTGCCGAGTTGCGCGGAAGGGGCTGAGCCATGGCGCTGTTGCAGATTCACGAGCCGGGCGAAACCCCGGCCCCCCATGAAGGTGACGCCAATGTCGCCGTCGGCATTGACCTGGGCACCACCAATTGCGTGACTGCCGTTGTCGTCGACGGCAAGGCGGAAGTGCTGCGTGACGAAGACGGACAAGCCCTGGTGCCTTCCGTCGTCGCCTATGCGCCTGACGGTTCCCCCATCGTCGGCGGGTTGGCGAAAAGTCTGATCGCCATGCGCCCGGACAGCGTCGTCAGCTCCATCAAACGCCTGATGGGCCGCGGCATCGGCGACATCAAGGCGGTGGCCGGCCATCTGCCGTTTCAGGTCGAACCGTCGGAAGACGGCACCGCCATGGTGCGCATCAACGTCGGCGGCCACAAATTGACCCCGGTGGAGATTTCCGGACATATCCTTACGGCGCTGAAGGAACGGGCCGAAGGCGTGCTTGACCGCGAGGTGACCCGCGCCGTCATCACCGTGCCCGCCTATTTCGACGACGCGGCACGCACGGCGACCAAGGATGCGGCCCGGCTGGCAGGGCTCGAGGTTCTGCGCCTGGTCAACGAACCGACGGCGGCGGCGCTGGCCTATGGCCTGGATAAGGAGGCCGAAGGCCTTTACGCCGTTTACGATCTGGGCGGTGGTACTTTCGACATCTCGCTACTGCGCATGGAAAAGGGCGTGTTCCAGGTTCTGGCGACAAGCGGCGACGCGGCACTTGGCGGTGACGATTTCGACCACGCCATCGCCGAACATTTCCTCAAGGACTGGACCGGTGAAACGCCGGGTGCCGGCGCGGTCAAACAGGCCATCGCCATCGCCCGCCAGGTCAAGGAAGATCTGAGCGATGCGGAAAGCGGTTCCTGGGCGATGGAGATGGGAGACGAACAGCAATCGTTCTCCCTCGACCGCGCGGCCTTCGAGGAATTGATCGCACCCCTGGTTGCCCGTACGCTCAGCATCTGTGAGGACGTTCTGGACGACGCTGAGGTCACACCGGACGACGTCAAGGGCGTGGTCCTGGTCGGTGGCTCGACCCGCGTCCCCCTGGTCCGCCGCAAGGTCGCGGAATTGTTCGGCCGTGAACCGCTGGCCGATATTGATCCGGACGAGGTTGTCGCCGTGGGTGCGGCATTGCAGGCCGAGGCCTTGACGGTGGGCTCGGACACCCTGCTGCTTGATGTCACGCCCCTGTCCCTCGGGATCGAGACCATGGGCGGGCTGACGGAAAAGATCATCCCCCGCAATACGCCGATCCCCGTGGCCAAGGCGCAAGAGTTCACGACCTATCAGGATGGCCAGACCGCCATGGCCGTGCATGTGGTTCAGGGCGAGCGGGAAATGGTCGACCAGAACCGGTCCCTGGCGCGCTTCACCTTGCGCGGCATTCCGCCCATGGTCGCGGGTGCGGCGCGCATCCGCGTGACCTATGCGGTGGATGCCGACGGCTTGATGACCGTCAGTGCCCGCGAGGAAATCACCGGCACGGAGCAGAGCATCGAGGTCAAGCCGTCCTATGGGCTGTCCGAGGACGAGATGTCGCAGATGCTTTACGACAGCATGAAGAATGCCAAGGAAGACATGACGCAGCGTCTGATCGCCGAGGCACGGGTCGAGGCCGGCCGTGCCCTGGGCGCGGTCAAGGCCGCGATGGAGATCGACGGCGATCTGTTGGACGATGGCGAGCGCACGGAAATCACTGCACTTTTGGCGATGACGGAGGCGGCGATCGCCGGCGACGACCGTGACGCCATCAACGGCGCGGTCGAGAAATTGGAAGAAGGCACGCGATCCTTCGCCGAAAAACGCATGGACCGCGGTATCCGCGCGGCCCTGCGCGGTGTCGAGGTCGACCGCCTGGATGAGGCCGCCCACGAACGGGACGATGTCGTGCGCGATTACAACCATGCGCGCAAGTCCGCCGACGTCGGCGACTGACGGAACGAGGAACGAAAAAAATCATGACAAAGATGTTCAAAATGACCTTCGTGCTGCCCGACGGCACGCCCAAGGAAGTCGACGCACCGGAAGGCCTGTCCGTCCTTGAGGTCGCGCACCGCAACGGTATCGACCTGGAAGGCGCCTGCGAAGGCTCGCTTGCCTGTTCGACTTGCCATGTGGTTGTCGATCCGGATTTTTACGCCAAGCTGGATGAGGCGAGCGAGAACGAAGAGGACATGCTCGACCTTGCATTCGGGCTGACCCATACCTCGCGCCTCGGCTGCCAGATCGTCATGAGCGAGGACCTGGACGGCCTCAAGGTGACCTTGCCGAAGGCGACCCGCAACATGATGGTCGACCGCAAGGTCTGACCCGGATTAAGGGAGGTTCCGATGGGACTGCGCTGGACCGACACCATCGACATCGCCATCGAGCTGGAAGAGGCCCATCCCGACGCGGATGTGGTCAACCTGCGATTCACGGACCTGTGGAAATGGGTCCAGGAACTGCCTGGCTTCGACGACGACCCACAGAAATCCAACGAAAAGGTTCTGGAGGCCATTCAGATGGCCTGGCTTGACGAGCGGGATTGACCGTCAGCCGCTTTCCATGACCCGAAGCCGCGCCGCTGGGAAGCGGACGGTGACCGCCGTGCCTTTGCCGGGTTTGCTGTCCAGTTCCAACGTACCGTCGTGCATTTCCGCCAGGTTCTTGACCAGCGGCAACCCCAGGCCGACACCCTTGAAACGCCGTGCAAGGGGGCCTTCGGCCTGGCCGAAGGGGCTGAGGACTTTTTCCCAATCCTTTTCGGCGATGCCGATGCCGGTATCAGAGACACGGATCAGCAGGCCGCCTTCGGCGGTTTTTTCAAGGTCGACCCGCACGGTGCCGTTGTCGGGCGTGAATTTGATCGCGTTCGACATCAGGTTGATGACGATCTGACGCAACCGCCGCTCGTCTCCCATGAACGGAGGCATTGTTGCCAAGTGGGCTTCCAAGGTGATGTTTGCCTGTTTGGCCTCTTCCTCCATCAAGATGACGCAGGCCTCGACCGCAGCGCCGATGTCGAATACTTCCTCCTGAAACTGAATCTCTCCGGCCTCGATCAGGGAAATGTCCAATACGTCACTGATGAGTTCCAGCAGGTGACGTCCCGAGTGTTTGATGTTGGCGATATATTCGGCATATTTCTCGTTGCCCAGGGGGCCGAGGGTGCCCATGCCGATGAGTTCCGAATATCCGATGATCGAATTCAGCGGCGTACGGAATTCATGGCTCATGTTGGCGAGGAATTCGGTCTTGGCGCGGTTGGCGCGTTCGGCTGCTTCCTTGGCTTGGGCTAGGTCCCGTTCCGCGCGCCATTGCTTGGTGATGTTGCGCCCCGTGCCGCGATAGCCCATGAAGGCACCGTCCTTGTCGTAGACGGGCTTGCCGCTGATGGACAGATAGTTGATTTCTCCGTCGGGACGGACGCGGGAATGGATGAAATCGCGGAACGAACGATGTGCCTCCAGGTCGGCGATATGGCTTTTCCAGGGTTCTTCGTCCGGATTGTCCCACAGGGATTCCCGGCGCGACCGGCCCAATAGCTGTTCCGGACGCACGCCCGATGCCCAGTAGAAGCGGTCGGAGAAATAGGAGAAGCGCAGATTCTCGTCCATTTCCCACAGCCAGTCCTGGGAGGCTTCGGCGAAATCACGGAACCGTTCCTCGTTCTCACGCAGGGCCGTGGTGACGGCGATCCATTCGCTGACGTCGCGGCGGATGGTCAGGATACCGCCGTCCTGCAGGCGGTATTCCATGAGTTCGTACCAGATGCCGTTGGCGAACCGGTGTGCCGGCAGGCCCATGGCATTACGGTGACGGTCCAGGCGGATGCGGATGAATTCCTCCTCGCGGCCGACTGCCTGGTCGATCAGGCCGCGGTCCGTATGGGCGCGGACAAGGTCTTCGAACACGGCACCCGGGACATAGATCGCCTTCAGGTCTTCGGGTAGGTATCGCAGGTAGGCCTTGTTGACGAAAACCAGGCGGTCCTCGGCATCGTAGACCACGACACCGTCATCGACCCGTTCCAGGGCGCCGATCAGGGCGGGGGCGGTCTGCGCGGCAGGGCCCCTCGCGGTCGGCAACGGGATGTTTTGCGAACGGGCATGGGCGCGCAGCTGCGCAAGCTCGGCCTCCAGAGCCTCGACCCTGGCGATCAATGCGCTTTCCGTTAGGCTTCGCGGCTCTTTCTTCCCCGGCATCCCGGCCTCTTAGACCTGCTTAGGGCGAAATTCGTGTGTAACCTATTTGCAGACCGAATGACATAGACCGATAGTGCAGGTCGACGTTCCAGTTGATGAGGGGGTTTCATGTCGCTAAGCGAGACCATGTTGTTAAACACGTCCATTCCGCTGCTGGATGCCCTGGCGCTTGCCTGGTTTTTCGCCGGGGCGATGCTTTATACAATGCTTGCCGACCAGATTGCCTGGGGCAAGCGGCCGATGGCGGTCGTGCTGCACGATTATCGCCTGCGCTGGATGGAACGCATGCTGGAGCGCGACAACCGCATGGCCGACGTGCAGATCGTCAATTCCTACATCCGATCGGGTAGTCTGTTCATTTCCACCACGTTGCTGGTATTGGCCGGGATCGTGGCCTTGTTGGGCCAGATCGAGGATCTGCGGGTCATCATCCATGACGTGTCCATGGCCCAGCCGGCATCCCGGCGGCTGATGGAATTCCGCGTGTTCATCCTGGTGCTGGTGTTCGTTTATGCCTTCTTCAAGTTCGCTTGGTGTCTGCGCCAGTTCAATTACACCCTGGTGATGATCGGGGCGGCCCCCCAAGCGGGACAATGCGATGCCGCGATCACGGCCCAGTTCCCGCCCCGCGCGGCGACGATCCTGTCGCGCGCCCAGGACAACTTCAATCGGGGCCTCCGATCTTATTATTTCGCCTTGGCGCTGCTGCCCTGGTTCATTCATCCGCTGATGCTGTTCGGCACGACGGTCTGGGTTCTGCTGGTGCTTTATCGCCGGGATTTCCGCTCCGTCACGT